>NZ_JBQXNY010000005.1:0-263665 GCF_053566155.1 Marinobacter sp. PE14
ACCCAGGAAATCATTCCGCGATACTACGCGGTAAAAGAGTCGGTGTTCCCGTTCAACAAGTTCCCGGCAGTAGATCCGATCCTGGGGCCGGAAATGAAGTCTACCGGTGAGGTCATGGGCCTGGGTGGCAGCTTTGATGAGGCCTTTGCCAAGGCTGAATTGGCAGCGGGCGAAGTATTACCGCAGAAAGGACGGGTATTTTTTTCTGTTCGGGACGAAGACAAGGCTGGTGCTGCCACAGTAGCAAGTTGGTTCGTAAACCTAGGTTTTGAATTGGTAGCAACGAAGGGGACAGCCTTATATCTCCAAGGGCAAGGAATTCCGGTAGCGCGGGTCAACAAGATTGAGGAAGGTCGGCCACACGTGTTGGATATAATCAAAAATCACGACATACAGCTGATAATTAATACTACCGATGGGCGGGCAACTATTGCTGCTTCAGCCGAACTCCGGAGGCTCGCACTACGCGTGAAGGTTCCTATGGCCACAACGCTGGCCGGCGCAGAAGCCTACGCCCGAGCCATAGCCTTTGGAGACTTGGGTGAGGTGCGATGCCTACAGCTACTGGAGGCTGAATGGAGCAAAGCTAAAGCTTCTCTATTTCCGCCCGGGGGATAGCGGCTTCACGTTATCTCCAGAAGAGTGATGATTATTGCGGTGCTTTTCTTCCGGAACAATTTGGGAAAGGCGTTGATCAATGCTCTCTAGAGCTTCAGCGATGCGAAGCAAAGTTTTGGAAGAACCGGACCACTCGCCAGCTCCACTTACACTGGAACTCGCAAGAGAAGATTCTTTCCGTTTTCTAAGTGGGGTCTTGTGACTACTTTCGGTAGCGTCCTCTCCAAGCAAATCCTTCCTAATGCCCTTTAAATCAAAAGGATCGATGAAAGGGCGATCCTCGGAGTATGCACACATCATCATTCCATCACAGAGCTTGTTAATAAGCCTAGGGATGCCTTTGCTCAGGTTATGGATTTCCCGAACGGTCTCATCATCAAACAGTTTGTTTCCTCCATGCCCTGATACCAGCAGGCGATAGTCGATGTACTCGGCGGTCTCTGCGGCTGTAAGACCTTCCAGATGAAAGAATAGCTTTACTCTCTGAGAAAGCTGGGGGATCGCTGCTACAGACTGTTTCAACTCGGGCTGCCCGAGCAGGATAACCCGCATGGAGGGGCCTCCCATACTTTCCATACCGGTAAGCATGCGGATGTCTTCGAGGTTCTCGCGCGTCAAATTCTGAGCTTCATCGATAGTGAGGACCACAGGGGTACCCTCAGAAGCCATTCGCTCCAGGTAGTCTGTTATCTGGAAAAGCATGGCAACTTTGCTGTCATCCTCAACTTTGATGCCCGCCTTCCGTAAGATCAGTCCGAACAGATCTTTGGACTCAAGGTTGGTGTAGGAAATGTTGAGTAGTTTAAGGTCGCCCTCAAGGTTTCTTATGGTCTTCTTGAGCAGCGTTGTTTTTCCCGATCCGATTTCCCCGCTAATGACGACAAATCCTTCGGAACTCCAGATTGCAGATGACATGTAGACGTATGCCCGTGAATGCTGCTGACTCATGTAGATGAAGTCATCTTCCGGAGTAATGCGAAACGGGTGTCTGTGCAGGCCGAAAAATTCCAGATACATTGTCTGCTCTCGTCCTTCGCCTAGGCTAGGCGGATCATTTGATTGCTGCGCACGAGCGCCTTATCGGGCTCATAGGCATTATAGCTTTCGCTTACTGTCCCAAACCGGAACTCCTGCAGTAGTTGCTCAAGGCGTCCATAGCACTTGTCAAGATTCGTGTAATGACGGAATCTGGAGAGCCAGCTTGCATTATTGTACCGAGGTTGGTCTGGATCAATTTCCCAAGGATGCAAGTAAAACATCTGAGGGCGGTCTCCAAATCCAGAGGCGTTACGGAACAGATAGCGGAAAACAGGGTACGGGAACTGCCGGAAGTAGCCTCCGCCCGCAGCTGGTATCGCAAGACCCATAATGTGGGCGGTAGTGAGCGGGAATTCTCGAATGATATTTCCGCTGGCGGTTTCGATAGAATAGGGGGCCGAGGGCGAATCGGGGATGCCGTACCGGTCATGCCTGATCGGGAAAATACTTGAGTCCCAAGTAAACCCGGCCTCGCTGAGAATATCCAGAGCCCAAAGCGACTCTCGAGTGATGGAATAGCTTGCGGCTCGATATCCGCAAACCTCTGTGCCAATGATGTTTTCGAGCAAACCTTTCGAGCGCAGCGTCTCTTCCCGAAAAGTCTCAACCGATTGATTATAAATCAGTTGGTGACTGTATCCATGTGATGCGATCTCATGGCCGTGACTGGCGAGTTTTCGAATCAGTTGCGGAAACCTTTCGGCCACCCAACCCAACACAAAAAAGGTAGCTTTTACGCCGTGACGTTCAAACAGCTCCAGCAACAACTCCGTGTTTCGCTCAACTCGGCTGGGCAGAGAATCCCACTGTTCCGGGCGAATAACATTGGAAAGGGCGGCAACGTGAAAGTAATCTTCCACGTCGATACTCATCGCATGAAGAGGTGATTTTGGATCCGGGCTCGCCATGGGTACTCCTTCCCAATTTACTCCAGTTTTGATTCTCACCCAGCCGCTTGATAAATACAATTACTGAAAACCTAGAAAACAGACTGAAATATAAAAGAATGCAAAATATTGTTACATAAAGATACAATAGAGTTGAGATTGTGGGGTCCTCGGCGCAGAATAGTGGTAGAGGAAATGGATCCGGCGGCAAGGGTTGTTCGCTGCCGGCAGAATTTGATGTTGGTCTGTCGCTGAGTGTCGAACAGACGACAAGGAAGTTCAGCGTGTCGTACATACGTTTCCGAAAACATTATTTGCATCTGCCGTATCTGGTACTGGGAGTACTGGAATTTACGGTTCTCTTTGCAGTTTTTTCCCTCTTTACTCTCTTCCTTTCGTTTCTTGGGGTAGATCACGCCCCCATGAGCACAGATATTGTCTCAGGATTTCTGTTCGCCCTAATTCTCAGTTGCGGCACACTTGCGATGGGCGGCTATCTTGCAATGGTGCACGAGAGCCTGACATCGCTCTTTTTCAGGACCCTCGTGGCTTACTGTTTTGTAGGTGGAATTGGCCTTACAGTTCTCTATTCAGTGATGCCCTCGGCTGATCCTGGAAGCGGAAACCTCTTCGGAGTCGTAATGCTGGCGTCGTTCGTGGTAATCGCGCTCCGACTTATATTTCTGCGTATCGTGGACTCGGAACAGGTAGTTCGGCGTGTGGTCATATTTGGGGCCGGGGACTTTGCCGCCTCCATGCTGGATGAGTACGAGCGGAATATGCGTGCGTTGGGCATTCGGATCATTGGGTGCATAGCCGACAGCCCGACAAGGGCAATTGCAGAAGATAAAATTTTGCCAACTCCTTACGACTTCTATCAGTTCTGCCGTCAGAACAAGGTTTCTGAAATAGTTGTTGCGCAACAGGAGCGACGTCGCAAAGAGGGGGGGTGGCTTCCGGTTCCTGAACTGATGGAATGCAAGCTTCGCGGGATTGCCGTAACCAGTGGCCTTGATTTTTATGAACGTGAGCTAAAGAAAGCGAAGCTCGATATGGTGCACCCCTCGTGGATCGTATTCTCTGAAGGGTTCAAAGCTTCAAAGAGTAGGGCGCTTGCCAAGCGCATGGTTGACCTCTCAATTAGTCTGACACTTCTCATTGTTATGCTGCCGTTTATCGTTTTGACAGCGCTAGCAGTATTTTTTGAAACGGGACGCCCAGTCCTATATAGCCAGAAAAGGGTGGGGATGCTTGGCAAGGAGTTTCGAATCTACAAGTTTCGTAGTATGCGTCAGGATGCTGAAAAGGACGGCAAGGCCAGGTGGGCTAGCGCCAATGACGATCGGGTTACGCGCGTTGGAGCCTTTATCCGAAATACCCGGCTAGACGAGCTTCCCCAGATCTACAATGTCATCAAGGGCGAAATGAGCATCGTTGGTCCTCGTCCCGAGCGGCCGGAGTTTGTCTCTGAACTGAAAGAAAAGATTCCCTTTTACGACACCCGCCATTACGTAAAGCCTGGATTAATGGGTTGGGCCCAGCTTAAATATCCGTATGGTGCATCGGTCGAAGATGCCAGAGGAAAGCTTGAGTATGATCTTTATTACTCGAAGAATCACAGCTTTGTAATGGATCTGCTGATCATGATTCAAACGGTCGAAGTGATTCTTCTTGGGAAAGGTGTGCGCTAGAGATGACTAACGAAACAACAGGAATTTGGAGAGCATTTATGGGCACTTGCACTAACATTCGGACCGGACTGGCCGTTTTGCTGGCTCTGATTCTCGGAGGTTGCTCCGGTCTTCCTTCCTCTACGGAGATGCCCCCTGTTTCCGAACTGGAATCTGAGCCTTACCAGATTGGTGTAGGAGATACCATCTCGATTCATGTCTGGCGTAACCCGGAACTTGGGCAGACTATTGTGGTTCGACCAGATGGTTTTATATCGATGCCGCTCATGGGTGACGTGAAAGCAGAGGGTAAACAGCCTGAAGGTCTAGCTTCAGAAATCAGCGTGGCTCTGGGGGAATACATCAGAACCCCTGAGGTCACGATCATGGTAACCAACCCAGCCAGTAAAGAGTTCCGGAACCGCATCAGAATTACTGGACAAGTAGATCAGCCTCAGTCCGTTGCTTTCCAGCCCGGGATGACTGTCTTGGACATCGTTCTGATTGCGGGCGGAGTGACTGATTTCGCCGCAGATGGTCGGGCTACGTTGCATCGCCAGATTGAGGGTGAGTACCAAAGTTTTCAATTAGATCTCGATGCCATCCTCACGGATGGTGACATGCGGACTAACCACGCACTCCAGCCAGGCGATGTTATCAGTGTACCCCGCAAGCAGCTTTTCAGAGGTGAGCTGTAATGGACATCCAGTTCATTCTGGAAGTTTTACGAGCAGTTAAGCTTGAGCTGTACAGAAAACGTGTTGCCGCCGTAATTATTTTTATGGTGGTCACGGCTGGAGTATTGGCTTTCGGGTATGTGACCCCTAAGAAATACACATCTGAGGCTTTGTTATACGCCGACCAATCCAATATTTTGCAACCGCTGTTAAGAGGCCAAGCAGAAGTAACCCAGATAGATCGCATAAACGAGGCAAGAGAAATGCTTCAGAGTCGTTCTTTCCTGGAGCAGGTCGCCCTTGATTCTGGTCTGATTTCCGGGAAGGAGGCTGATCAGATACGTAACACAGCCATATCCCGACTCCGAGAACAAGTAACCCTGAAGATCTCCAATCGCAATTTCCTGGAGCTCAAGTATACCAGCGGGGATCCAAATCAGTCGTTTGAGGTTTTAAGCTCTGTTTTGGACCGTTTTTTGGAGCGCACAGTCAGTAAAAAGCAATCGGAAAGTCGGAATGCCTTTGAATTCATCGATTCTCAAGTCAAGTCCTATCAGCGGCAGCTTGAGGAAGCAGAGCAGCGACTCAAGGAATTCAAATCCGACAATCAGGAGGGAACAGAGGGTAACGTTCTCGCGCGAATTGAGAACCTGCGAAGAGAGATTGAGAACCTTAAGCTCGAAATACAGCAGACTGAGTCCGAGGTTCGGTTAACCCGATCCCAGCTGGAGAGAGAGGAGCCGGTACGCAGAATTACCGTTGATCCCGGCAGATCCTCCGCTGAGCGCCGTCTGGCAGCGCTCAGACAGGAAATGGACTCCCTTCTCTTGCGTTTTCATGAGAAACACCCCGATGTTGTGAGCATTAAGGATCAGATAGCCGATCTGGAAAACCAGGTTTCCACTCAAAGTGACGACAGCCGGGAGGGAAGCGTCACTGAAGTAATGGAAAACCCAGTTTATGAAAATCTGAAGATTCAGCTTTCGGAGAGTTCCACACGGCTTGAGGTTCGAAAAAATAGGCTTACATCGCTACAGCGCCTATTGGAAGAAGCATTTGAGCGTTCTCAACGGGTTGCAGAAAACCAGGCTGAGCTATCAGAACTCACCCGGGACTACGATGTAACCAGGGGTGTCTACGAAGACATGTTGCAGCGCCGAGAAAGGGCTAGGTTATCAATGACCCTGGATGTGCAGGGAGAGGGTGTTAGCTACAAAATTCAGGAACCGGCGTCCTATCCGACCCGCTGGGATGGACTACAGCTATATCAGGTCGGCCTAGCAGGCCCCTTTCTCGGAAGTGCGTTGGTGCTCGGATTGGTAACGCTACTGGTGATGTTTGATCAACGCCTTCGTTCTGCGAGAGGGCTGCAGTTAGCGCTACCGGAAAGCATTCCGGTCCTCACGACTATTCCTCATTATAAGAGCACGTGGAAAGATCGTCTCTTCAGGAAGGATACTCTGGCCATCCTGTTTGTGTTGATGGTTTTTATGGTGGGGTATTTATCAGTCCTTGTGTTTAGTGTGATGGGGATTACGCCTGAGCAATTGATCAATAAGATTGCAGAGCTAACAGGGCTCGGGGGCAACTGATGGACGATAACAAGCTCTACAACGCACTTTTGAAGAGCCAGGGTGAGCGCCGACGGCAATCGGAGGGAGAAGCGAAGCCTGAAGATAACTTTCGCACGGAGCGCCCCTTTGCTGGGTCAGACAGGGTAAGACCAAACTGGGTCAAGGTGGATATGGAGCAGAGCGAATATCCGCCAACAGTCTACGACTCCTCGATATCTCTGGAGTTGATTGGAAATCCCAGGCCATGGAGTCGCGACCAACTACGCGAAAGGAAGATTATTTATCCCGGTATGCCAGATAAGGCGGTAATGGACGCATACCGGGAGTTGCGAATCCAGCTGAGGAACCGAGCTGGCGATAGAAACTTTGCGGTTATGTTTAGTAGCCTGGGGAACAAAGGGAACTCTGTATTAACAGCGTTCAATCTTGCAGCATCTTTTGCGATGGATTCGCAAACTTCAGCGCTACTGGTGGATTGTGACCCATACAATCAAGACCTATCGAAGTTGGTGTCAGTCGAGATGGAGGCTGGTGTCACCGATTATGTCGCAGATAAATCCCTCTCGATCGGAGATATTCTATACCCAAGCGGTGTTTCCCGTTTGAGTGTAATCCCCGCAGGTACCCAGGTGTCTTCCGCCGTGGAGCTGTTTTCGTCTGTTCGGATGCGTGAGTTGCTATCTGAATTGAAATCTCGCTACCCGGATCGCTGCATCGTATTGAACGCGCCGCCTTTTCAGGAGACGACCGAGGCGAGGATCCTGGAAAGATTTGCCGACCAGATAGTTTTTGGTGTTCCGTTTGGCGATGTAACAGCTGAAGTGATCGCTGAATCCGTAGATGCGCTGGGATCCAATAAATTCTCAGGCGTGGTTTTTCAGGAGTAAGCGAATGGAACCTAGGTCTGTGAAATCGAATGCAATGTTCGCTTTAGGTCTATTCGGAGCTTGCCTGTGTCCTTTGCCGGCAGCAGCGCAAGATTTGGGCGATAACGTAACGGAGATTTCAGGGGCTGGGTCTTTGTTTACCGCATTGACACATACGCGGATCGACCAAGGAACGAGCACGGACACGAACACTGAGCCTAGCCTTGGTTTATCGGGCAATGTTGGTGGTCAACTCCAGAGTGGCGCCAACTCCTTGGCGCTTCAATATGGTGGGACGTTTGAAACAGAGCGCGACTTAGGCAATGGTGAACAGACGGAAAACAGCTCAATTGTCGGTTTATCTCGATTTTCTCACTTTGATCCTGGCAGCA
This sequence comes from Marinobacter sp. PE14, assembly GCF_053566155.1. Classification (NCBI taxonomy): domain Bacteria; kingdom Pseudomonadati; phylum Pseudomonadota; class Gammaproteobacteria; order Pseudomonadales; family Marinobacteraceae; genus Marinobacter; species Marinobacter sp. PE14. The sequence goes on from NZ_JBQXNY010000005.1 coordinate 7,723, forward strand.
GAGTTGATTTTAACCTCGGGCATACGATTAGCTCTGTCAGGAATGACACGGGATTCGTTGTAAACCCCTCGGATTATGATACGCAGAATACGTTAAATGCGGGGGCGGGTATTCGCTTTTTCCCAGGGGATCTCTCAACTCTTCGATTTTCAGGTGAAGCAGGTAAAAGCTTTGGAAGTGGAGAGTTGAACGACCTGGAGTCTTTCGCTGCTGCTAGTGAGTTTTCCCGAAGGCTTAGTCAAAGGTCTTCCGGCGGTATCAACATCAGTCGGAGTTGGTCGAACGATGACGACATCGACATTACGATTGATTCGGCTCAGCTCGTTTACAGCAACTTGCTGGAGAATGGATCCTTCCGCATTGGGGCGGGAGGTAGTCAGGCAGACACCGAATATCCAGATGGCCTGGTAACGGAGAGTGAGGCGGTTACCGGTTTTTTGCAAAGGACTTGGCTTGCAGCTGACTGGCAGACCTCTGTCGAATACAACCGAAGACTGTCTGATAGTGCAACCGACTTGTCTCTTGAACAGCCACCAGAAATCGATTTCGTTCCGGATACCATTCGTATTCGGGATCTTGTCGTAAGTGATTCGGTTCTGATCTCGCACAATACGTCTCGAATTTGCAATGCCTGCAATCTGGGGCTTGCGGTGGAAGGTGCGATTCTGGAATCGGAGGTTACGGGCGCTACGACTCATGAATACTTTACAAGGGTTGATCTGGGCTATCAGTTGACGTCACTGCAGCGGCTGGCTTTCGCATATCGATGGCAGGGAGATGCCGGTGAAGACGCTGGCACAGTGATTGACCAGATCCACCGATTCAATATCAGCTGGATACGTCAGTTGGCTGAAGAAACTTCTTTTAGCGTGGAGTTCGATCAAGCCTATCTGCGGAGTCGACTCGCGAGAAACGATGAAGAACAGTTTGTGCTTCGTTTTCGATTGTCGAAGGGATTCTCCCTTGTCGGCCAGCCACGATAAAGGCACGGGATTAAATCAGGAACGGAATCATGTTTGATAAAAGGAAATATATAGGACTACCGGCCGACTCACCGCCAAAGCTTATTGTTGTGATCGATACTGAGGAAGAGTTTGATTGGAGTGCTGAGCCAGACTCTGAGGCAAACCATGTCTCCGCCATGGCCCATATTGATCGCGTACAAAATATTTTCAACGAGTATGGGATCCATCCTTGTTACGTGATTGACTATCCTATAGCCAGTCAGCCCGAAGGATACCGTCTGCTGAAGCAATTCGCTGAAAATGGGCAGTGCGAGATAGGAGCTCATCTTCATCCTTGGGTAAATCCTCCTTTTAAAGAGGAGCTATCCAAGCCAAATACTTACCCCGGTAATCTCCCATACGCACTAGAACGAGAAAAGCTCCTTATTCTGCGTGACAAGATCACCGAGAACTTTGGATTGACACCGATTGCCTACAAGGCAGGTCGCTATGGGTTTGGGCCTAATACAGCCACTATCATGCAAGAGCTCGGGTTCAACATTGATTTATCAGTTTGTCCTCCCCTCGACTCCCGGGCTGACGGAGGTCCGGACTATCGCCGCTTTGACGCCCGCCCATTTTGGTTTGGCGGCAGCGACTGTTCAATCCTTGAACTGCCGTGCACAGGAGGGTTTGTAGGCTGGGCTGGTGGCGCAGCGCTTCCGTTATTTCAAGTTGCCCAGGTATTCCGGAAATTCAAGGCGCCGGGAATTCTTTCAAGGCTTGGAGCGGTGGACAGGCTAATGCTCTCTCCTGAGGGGTTCAGCTCGGCTGAGCACATTAAACTGACCCGAGCGCTCTATAGTCAGGGCGTTCGGACTTTTACGTGGAGTTTTCACAGCCCCAGTGTAGTGCCAGGGAACACAAACTATGTTCAGGATGACGCCCAGTTGAGGGAATTTCTGGACAGCTTCCGTCGTTACTTTGACTTCTTTTTCAATGAGTTGGGCGGTGAGGCTTCTACGCCGACCCGCATTCGCGATTTTATGGAGAGTATGGCATGAAGGTGCTCGGGATTTCCCCGTTAGACAAGGACTCAACGGTTTCAATTGTTGAAGATGGAAATGTTCTCTTCGCTGCAGGTGAGGAACGTTTCTCCAGAGTCAAGCAGCAAGACGGCTTTCCAAAACTGGCCCTGGAAAAGGCGTTGGCCTACACCGGACTCTCCATAGAAGATTTCGACCTGATCTGTTACCCATTTCTTACCTGGGAGAATGAACAAAAGCTTTTTTCAAAGAATCTCGAAGATGAGAAGGCTTTTATTAAACAGTTCCACCCGGCAGATCTGGGACCGCAGATCAAGGAAGCTCTTACCCGAGTTCCGGACCGATCAGAGCCAATTCACGGGTTGGAACACCCCAACGCGATCATGGAAAAAGGGTTCCTTCATAGCTCCTATTACAGCATGGCTGGTGCTCAAAAACTGGCCTCAAATAACGCTGCGTTAAAGTCATCCCGGCAATGGGGAGAGGATGCCACTGCGTCCTTCCAGCATTGGGAGAAGGATCTTACGGATGGCCTCGCGAAGATGGGATGGACCAAGCCCATTAAACGAATGGATCACCATTTATCCCATGCAGCCAACAGCTTCCTCTGCAGTGGTTTTGACCACGCTCTGTGCGTAACTCTGGATGGGTACGGTTCAGGGCTTGCTGGTTCTGTCAGTGAAGGGCGAGATGGCAAAATCCAACGGTTGCACGGCCTGCCATTCCCCAATTCCTTAGGTACGCTTTATGAGCATGTGACCTCCAGTCTTGGCTTTAAACCCAGTCGCCATGAGGGAAAAATTGTTGGATTAGCTTCTTACGGGGATCCTGCGATCCTTGGGGACGTTCTACTATCACGCATAGACCAGTCTCCGGGTGATTTTCGCATTTACGAAGCTAATAACGTCTATTTCTCAAGGTATCTTGCATCCAAGTTTCCGAAAATCGATGTTGCAGCTGCTTACCAGTACGTCCTTGAGCAAGTGGCGACCCACTATATTCGTTACTGGGTCAAGAAAACTGGCATCGGCACAATTGTCCTCTCCGGGGGCGTAACGGCAAACGTAAAACTGAATCAAAGAATCTTTGAGATTGAAGGCGTCAACCAAATTTTCGTGTACCCGAACATGGGTGACGGAGGGTGCGGCACTGGGGCAGCTTTGTATCACAGCTGGCCGGGCGGGGTTAAACCGTCAATCTCGAATGCCTATATGGGCCCTGACTATTCAGAACAAGAAATCGAAAGAGCATTACAGTCTGAAGGACTTGAGTATCATCGCCCTCAGGATTTGGCAGCGGACGTGGCAGCCCTGATCCACGGCGGGGAGGTCGTTGCCCGCTTCGATGGTCGCATGGAATACGGCCCACGAGCACTTGGAAACCGCTCGATCATGTACCACGCCAGAGAGCCAGAGGTAAATCAGTGGCTCAACAAACGCCTTGGACGAACAGAATTCATGCCCTTTGCGCCGGTGACCCTCTATGAAGCGAGAGAAAAGTGCTATCACAATATCAGAGGTGCGGAGCATGCAGCTGAATTCATGACCATTACTTTCGACTGCACCGAATTCATGCGGGAAAGTTGCCCTGCGGCAGTCCACGTAGATGGCACAGCACGCCCCCAGTTGATCAAGCGGGAAGTGAACCCGGGTTACTACGATATCGTGAAGGAATACGAAAAGCTGAGCGGCATACCCAGTCTTATCAATACCAGCTTCAATATGCATGAGGAGCCGATTGTTGATTCTCCTGAGGATGCGGTCAGAGCGTTCCTCCAGGGAACTCTGGATTATCTGGCGATCGGGCCGTTTCTGGTAAAGCATCCCAGCCCCCAGCGCTGACCTCAGGCGAACGGAAGGAAGCCATGACAGCAGGATTGCTGACGGTTAAAAAAGAGTCAGTCACTGAAAGCGCCAGACTCCGTGATGATTGGCTCGATCTGGAGAACCGTGCTTCCCCAACGGTTTTTCTCTCGTGGCAGTGGCTTGGGCATTGGCTACACGTATATCAACCAAGAGCCTGGGTACTGCGGGTGGAGGAGGGTTCCCGCCTGGTGGGGCTTGGTTTGGTGGTGCAGACAGAGGAGCGGCGGCATGGCGTGATGAAATCGCAATGCCTTAGATTGCATCAGACCGGCCATAAGCTGCTCGATCAGATCTGGATTGAGTACAATGGGTTTCTGGCTGAACATGGTAAAGAGAGGTCGGTTGCAAATGCCTGCCTTGAATATCTTTGCAGTTCGATGACAGATTGGGATGAATTCGTAATCGGTGCGATTGATGCCGATGAAGCGGATAGTTTTGCCCGAGTTACGGGGCTGCATAAACACCTCCGCTGGGAGGCGCCGTGTTTTGGTGTTGACCTGAACGAGTTGAGGAGAACCGGGGCGCATTATCTTGACAATCTCTCACGCAATACCCGTTATCAGATTAAACGCTCCCATCGACTGTATCGAAAACAAGGAGAGGTGAACCTTGTCAGGCCAGATTCGGTAGAGGAAGCTTTGGCAATGTTCGATCGTATTGGGCCAAGGCACCTGGAGCGATGGGGCGCGGGCCCTGACCAAAGCGGATTTGCCAATCCGGATTTTGTCCGTTTTCACCGCGAGTTGATCCGTTTTCAGTGGCCTGACGGTGGAGTGGATTTGGTGGCTGTAATGGCTGGCGATAAAGAAGTCGCATCTTTCTATAACCTCGTCTACAACCAAGTGGTTTATTTCTATCTGGGTGGAATGGTTGTTGAGGCCGATAACCGGCTGAAACCTGGTCTCTTGGGGCACAGCCTTTGCATAGAAGACTATCGTCATCATGGCTTCCACTATTACGATTTTATGGGTGGTAACGAGCGCTATAAAGCGAACCTTGGGCAGTTGCATCGTCACCTTGTTCAGATTTCGCTTCAGCGGCCCCGGTTTAAGCTAAAGCTAGAGGATGTGGCCCGGCGGGCAAGAAACCGGTGGGTCAAAGAATCGGGTGGCGATTATGATGGGTGAACTGCAAGCTCGAGTTTCGCGGGCATCTGTTTATCCGGTTGAGGAATACGACGCTTATGTCGCCAACCATCCGTTGGCTACGCCCTACCATTACAGCTGCTGGCTAACGACCGTAGAGCGTGCCTATCGCCATACAGGTTGGCTGGTAACGGTACATCGTGGCAGCAACCTATGTGGGGTGTTGCCGTTAATCGAAATAAAACCACCAGTTGGGCGGTCGACTTTGGTTTCTTTACCATTCTGCGATCTGGCCGGCGCGCTGGCCGATGACTGGGATGTGAGGAACCTTTTGTTGACTGAGGCGCACACGCTTGCTGCTACCAACAAAGTGCGGGAATTGGAAATCCGCGAAGGTGGGGCGGCGCTTGAAGAGTTAGATTTGGCATCGGGCTCAGGGAGCCCGAAAGTGCGTATGCTCTCCAGTTTGCCAAATGATGCGAATGCGCTGTTCCAGAGCTTCAAACCAAAGTTACGGAGCCAGATACGCAAGGCAGAAAAAAACGGCCTTACCTCCGAGGTACGCAAGGACTTTGCTGCTGTTGAGTATTTCTATGATGTTTTCGCCTGGAATATGCGACGGCTCGGTTCGCCGGTACACAGCCGAGATTGGTTCCGTGAACTGAAACAGGCATATGGTGATCAGATGCTTGTAGGATTGGTTTTCCTGAATGATCAGCCAGTAGGTGCGGGGATTGTCCTCATGACAGGCAAGAAGGCCTGTATTCCGTGGGCCTCTACACTTGAAAAGTACAACCGCCTCGCGCCAAACATGCTCCTTTACTGGGCGCTGCTTGGCTATGTATGTGAACACGGCTGCACTTCTTTTGACTATGGCAGGTCTACTCTTGGCGAGGGAACCTACAGATTCAAAAAACAATGGGGTGCTAAACCTTACGAGCTTGTCTGGACACGGTGGCAAATTGAAGAAAGCGTAAAGAGTGAATCTGAAAGGGCGGGACAGCAAGGTCCTGTTTCGCGCTTGAGGCCGGTTTTGGAGGGAATTTGGCGGCGCTTGCCTCTGGCGGTGGCAAACTGGATCGGTCCCAAACTGAGACGTTACATAACACTATGACTTTCGTACTTGCACTTACAATCCTCTGCCTCTCCCTACCGGTTTATGTCTACGCTGGGTATCCAGCGCTGCTATGGATTCTCACCTTTGGCAAACCGACCATTACCCATACTCGCAAAGAGGCTTTTCCTTCCGTAACCCTGGTTATTTCTTGTTACAACGAAGTGGCAGTGATCCGAGAGAAACTGAAAAACTCGCTCGAGCTTGACTATCCGAAAGACTTACTAACGGTCGTTGTGGTTTCTGATGGTTCCGATGACGGAACGGATGAGTTGGTTAGAGAATTCTCGGGTGGCGGAGTTACTCTGATCCGACAGGAAGGTCGGTTAGGCAAGACTATGGGACTCAATCTTGCTATGGCTGAGGTTGAATCTGAAATTACGGTTTTTAGTGACGCCAACGCAATATACGCCTCCGACGCTATCGCCAAACTTGTACGGAATTTCGCAGACCCTGAGGTAGGCTATGCAGTGGGCGCGGCCCTTTACACCGATAGCGATCAGGGAGCAAGCGCCCAGAATGAAAACCTCTACTGGCGATATGAGCTTGCAATAAAGGCCATGGAGTCCCGGCTTCACTCAGTCGTTGGAGGCGATGGAGCGATATACGCGATCCGTTCAGAGCTTTGGGAGCCCCTACAGAGACAGGATATCAATGACTTTGTTAACCCTCTTCAAATAGTGTCCAAGGGTTACCGAGGAATCTTTGATAGTGAGGCGCGATGTTTCGAAGAAACGGCGGGAGATTTTGATAGAGAAGTCGCCAGGAAAGAGCGCATCGTCAATCGAAGTATACGGGGGCTGTTCCGGGTTCGCTCGGTGATGAACCCTTTTCGAACCGGCGTCTTTTCACTGTTGGTCGTCTCTCATAAATTGCTGCGCTGGATCATTCCCCTCTTTTTCGCGGCAAGTATAATTGGTAGCGCAATACTCGCTATCGGTGGGTTCCACTTTTTCCAGTTGGTGAGTATGGCAAGTGCGGCTATTTTGTTACTTGCGTTTGCTGGGCATTGTACCCAGGAAAAGCAACACTTGGCTGTATGGATTTCTGTTCCCTACTATTTTGTGATGGTTAACCTGTATGCCGTGCGGGGAACCTTCCGCGCGCTACGTGGTGAAACCCAGGTTACCTGGAACAGTGCCCGGTCACATCAGGAGCAGCGCTGATGTCCATGTTTGCGCTTTTGTTCCTTCTTATTTTTTTTGGTGGGATTGCCGTTACACTTTTCTACAGTGGTTCGGCGGCATTTATACTCTACCAACTGGTGTATTTTCTAAACCCCGACCATCGTTGGTGGTCAGCCTTCATCCCGGGCATTAGTTATTCGCTCATTGCTGCATTACTGATGCTTGCAATGTGCGGTTTAAGCTATAAAAGACTCACCGCGATCAGTCCATGGAGTCGTCAGCCAATGTTCAAGTGGCTGATTGCTCTAGTCATTACGTATTTTGTTGCCTATTCCTGGGCCCTAAACCCGAACGCTCACGATCAGTTCACCATCTACTACGTGAAGATGGTGGTTATCATCATGGTGGCCTATAAGCTGCTCCACACCGAACGAGTTCTTGATGCTTCCATCTGGGCATACATCATTGGATCTACCTACATAGGATATCTGGCGACCATCACAGGACGTAATTCCGGTGATCGTGTGGAAGGAATCGGGATGGCAGATTCGCCTGATGCGAATGGAGTTGCAGCTGCGCTTGTGCCTGCAGGTGCCTTGCTCATGTACTACGCCTGGATGGGGAACTGGAAGGTAAAGTTGTTGTGTGTCGCCTGCGGTGCTCTGATTGCCAATGGCCTTGTGCTGATAAACAGTCGAGGCTCGTTCCTGGGCGTGGTCGTTGGATCAGGTTTGTACCTTTTGTACATGATGTTTTCCAAGTATCGGCGAAAAGGGCAGCGAGGCATGGCTGTAATTATTGCAGTCATGGGTCTTGGTGGGGCGCTGTATGTGACTGATGCGCAATTCTGGGAACGTATGCAGACACTGCAAGACCTCGAATCCAAAGAAAGTGGGGCTGGAAGGGTTACGTTTTGGCTCACAACGTTCGATATGCTTGAGGACCACCCGATGGGAATGGGGATTCAGGGGTACAATCAACTGGCATCAATCTATATGGACGATGAAACTCGAGGAGGTGTGGCGAATCGAAGTGTCCACTCGCTTTGGTTTCAGGGACTGTCTGAGGTTGGGCCCATTGGCTTTTTGTTTTTCATCGCTGCATTGATATCGCTCTATCGGATAACGCAAAAGACAAAACAAAAGGTTTTGGCTGATGGCAACAATGCTCGCTACTTCAAGATATTGGCGCTTGAGTGCGCCCTCATCAGTTACCTGGTAGCGGGGACTTTCATAAACCAGTTTCGAGCCGAGATTCTCTATTGGATGCTACTATTGATTGCCGCTGCCGTTAACGTCTATTACCTCCAACAGAAAGAAAGCAGCGCACAATTAGTGGACCCCAGCCACAAAGGAATGCGAAATAATGTCAGGAAGGCAAAAGTAATATGATGCCCATTCGTGTGCTTCAGTTCATTACACCTGCAGGTTTTTATGGTGCTGAACGATGGATAATCGCCCTTGCCAACAACGCCGATCCCGGTCGGATGTTATGTGATCTTGCGGTGACTGAGGAAGGGGGCGCGCAAGACCTCTCTGTGGCCGAATACTTCCCCAAGCATGCTGGTGAAGTTCATTACCTCCCAATGAAAGGGCGCTTCGACACCAGGGTGGTCTCAAGGCTGGCCAAGATTATCCGTGAACGTAAAATCGATGTTATCCATACGCATGGTTATAAATCAGATATTCTTGGCTGGCTGGCCGCCAAAAGAACAGGAATTCGGTGTGTAAGCACGCCTCATGGCTTCCCTTGCAATGCCGGATTTAAGCTCGCTCTGTTCACCAGGTTCGGTATCTATGTACTCAGAAAGTTCGACGCTATCGCGCCGTTGTCTGAGGAACTGGTAGAGGATATGGGGCGTTTCAGAGTCCCAGCGAAAAAGACTCACTTCATAAGGAATGGCGTAGACATTTCTGATATCGATCGGGTGACTGCATCAATACCTTCACCACAGACCGATTCCGTAGTAACGCGAACCATCGGGTTTATCGGTCAGATGATACCCCGCAAGGGGCTTACGGACTTACTGAAGGTATTCGATAAGCTTTATCAAGATGATCCCAGTTTACGTCTTGAGCTATTAGGCGATGGAAGTCAGCGTGAGGAACTTGAACAAATCGCAGCTTCCCTTCCGAGTGGTCGGGCTATTCAGTTCATGGGATTTCGGACTGATCGCCTCGAACGACTTGTCCAGTTTGACCTCTTCGTTATGACCTCATCGCTGGAGGGCATTCCCCGGTGCCTTATGGAAGCATTGGCCCTTCGTGTACCGGTTGTTGCATATGATATACCGGGGGTTGATCAGTTAGTAGAACATGGGAAAACCGGCTTTTTGGCGCCGCATGGTGATATCGATAATTTAACGCAGCAATGTCGAAAAGTTCTCAATGATCCAAATTTGGCTGAGAAACTGGGAGCTGCTGGTCGACAAAAAATTGAAGCAAAGTACTCGGCAGCACGAATGGCTGATGAGTATGAAAAGCTATTCGATCAAGTACTGAATGACAAAGGTCTCGCTAACGCCGAAAGCCGAGAGGTAGGTTAAGTATGTGCGGGCTAGCGGGCTTTTTAAGGACAGAATCAACCCCTAACAGGGATGCCCACAGGCAATGGCTGGAGGCGATGGGGTTGGCCATTGTGCACCGCGGCCCAGACGCCAGTGGACATTTCCTGGACGATAATGTGGGACTGACCCATCGCAGACTTAGCATTTTGGATCTAAGTGAGTCTGGTAAACAGCCTATGAGGTCCCCGAGCGGACGTTACTTTATTTCGTTCAATGGAGAAATATATAACTACCGCTCGCTCAGGAAGAACCTTGAGGCCGATGGCTATATTTTCAGGACGGGCACTGATACCGAGGTTTTGCTCGCACTGTTTGAGCAAAAAGGCTACAGATGTCTGGACGAACTCAATGGAATGTTCGCATTTGCGATCTGGGATACAGAGGCTAAACAGGTTTTTTTGGCTCGAGACCGGCTCGGGAAGAAGCCTCTATATTATTACGAGGAAGCGGGGCGTTTTGCATTTGCTTCGGAGCTGAAAGCGCTCTTAAAGCTTCCCTTCATAGCACGAACAGTTCGCCCTGATGCAGTTAAGGATTTTTTTGCCTATCAATATGTTCCGGATCCCAAGACCATTTATAAGAACATTCACAAGTTGCCACCCGGCCACTGGCTCATCACTGACGGGGTCCGGATGGAGCAACACAAATACTGGGATGTTTCTTTTTCTCGGGTTACTGGCAAAACCTTGTCCGAGATAGAAGATGATCTTTATTGCCTGATTGAAGATTCAGTTAGACTTCGCATGGTCAGTGATGTTCCTCTGGGAGCCTTTCTCAGTGGTGGAGTTGATTCAAGCGCTATTGTTGGATTGATGGCAGGGTTGTCTGATCGGCCAGTAACAACTTGCTCTATCGGTTTTGATTCCGAGCGATTTGACGAAGTGAAATATGCACGTCAGGTAGCCGAGCAGTTCCAGACGGATCACCACGAGTTTACGGTACGGGAAAATGTAGCAGGTAACCTGGCCAGCATTGCCCGTTTTTTTGATGAACCGTTCGCGGACCCCTCGTTTGTCCCAACCTTTTTCGTCTCGCAACTCGCTCGACAGAAAGTTACGGTAGCGCTTGCTGGTGACGGTGGTGACGAAAACTTTGCTGGTTATAGTAAATATTACACAGATTATGTCGAAAACCGGTTGCGGGCCCTTTTTCCCGGTCCTATCCGACACGGTTTATTTCCCCGTTTGGCTCAACTTGCCGGATTGCTGAACGTACCCATTGCGAGAAAGGCTCAGTCTTTACTCGGCACCCTTGCCTTGGACCCAGACGAAGCCTTTGCCATAACCAACAGTTTTTTTCGGCGCTCCTTATGGAACGAAGTCGTGCGGGATGATTTTCGGCGCGATACCGAAGGTTATGATCCGGCGGATATCACCAGGCATCATTATCGAAATGCCGGTGCGGAAGACCACCTGTCGCGTATTCTGTACACGGATATCAAGACTTATCTCCCTGGCGATATCCTTGTAAAAGTTGACAGGATGAGCATGGCAAATTCTCTTGAAACACGCGCACCGCTGCTTGATTATCGCGTAGTTGAGTATGCTGCTGGTATTCCATCCGCATTGAAAATGAGAGGCAACGAAAAGAAGCGCGTACTCAAAAGTACCTTTTCCCGGCTCCTGTCAAAAGAGATTCTTTATCGGAAGAAGATGGGCTTTTCAGTGCCACTTGCAGATTGGCTTCGCAGCGAGATCCGCACCCTCGCAGATGCCGCTTTTTACAATGATGAAGCTGGTTTGGCACACTTTTTCGACATGGATGTAGTGAGATCTATCTGGCAACGCCATTTACAGGGAGAGAGTCATCTTAGCCAAGAGCTGTGGAGCATGCTGAACTTTGAGCTTTGGTGGCAGGCCTATGGACAGGGCGGGGAGAATGTGTTTTAGACATGCGTGCAAAAAAAAATTATCCGAAAATATGGGTGTATTGTGTCACGGCGGCACTGCTTGTTAGCTTGCTGACTGGAAGCATCCTCCTTGGCGCCAATATTTTCGGGTTGACTCAGAGTCTGCGAAAGCCCGGTCTTGGGGTAACGGACCGTGACCAATTGAGATTCATCCCTGAAGAGGTGTGGAGTTATTCCAAGAGCCTCGAGAAAATTGAGGAGCTTGAATATCTAGATGGTCGGAGAGAGCTCGCAGAGCATGCCAATATGATAATCAATCGTAGCCTGATTCATGTTGATTGGGAAAGAGTAGACCCGAGAGAATACCGTCAGTTGGTTCCATTCTGGGAAAACTACTTTCTTTGGGCAATTGGCCGGTTCGCAGATCTCCCGCAGTTTAATCGTTATCACTATGCAGACTACCGTAGGAGCATCAAGCGAGGTATTGGGATTTGCGGGGACGCCTCTACGGCACTGTCTTCGGTAATGGATCGCTTCAATGTTCCGAACGAGATCGTTTCGTTTGACGGGCATGTAATTGTCGAATACGAGACTGAAGATGGTATTCGCGCGCTAATGGACCCAGACTTTGGCGTGTCGCTGGGCACGTCGCTACAGAATCTGGAACGGGACACAGACCAGGTTAGAGAACGGTACCTTGCGGCTGGTTATAGCGAGCGAGAAGTTGCCTACTTATTCGAGGCCTACGACCAGAAGTACCTAGTCTTCGACGATACGTATCATTTTATGACCCAACGTTATCTTTTTGAGAAAGTGAGCTACTTTCTGAAGTGGCTATTGCCAGTAGTGCTAATCCTTTTCCCGATTATTTGTGTTTATAGAGTTCGACGTCGCGGAAGCCACTGATAATTCAAGGTTTACTATGGAAGGTTCGAGATCCCCAATTCACGTTTTGCACATAACATTCAACATGGGGTTTGGTGGCACAGAGCAGGTAATACGTCAATTGGTGAGGCAAATGCCGAAATCGGAATTCGCCAATTCGATCTTATGCATTGACGGTAGCGTTGGGCCAATTGGACAGTCGCTGCAAAGAGAGGGGGTTAACGTACATTCCGTCAGTCGATCCCCTGGTTTTGATTTCGAACTTGTCCGTAAAATCCGCGACCGCATTCGGGAGGGGAAATTCGATGTACTGCACTGTCATCAGTATACACCGTTTGTCTACGGAAGGATTGCTGCATTGGGCACTGGTGCGCGTGTTGTTTTAACCGAGCATGGACGATTTCATCCGGATCGCTATCGTTACAAGGCGGCACTTGTGAATTGGCTGCTTGCGATGGTTACTCCAGCGATCGTAGCAATTTCCTCGGCTACTAAAGATGCGCTGTCACGTTTCGAGTTTTTTCCAGCTCGTAAAATTGGTGTCATTTACAACGGCATTGAGGGATTGGTCCGTGACATGGAACAGGAAACAGAGGTTCGGGCCAAGCTAGGTATTCCGGAATGTTCCTTTCTTTGGGGCACCGTTTCCCGCCTAGATTCGGTAAAAAATCAAAGCATGATGATTCGCGCGTTCGTGCGATCGATCGAACATTGCCCAGACTCCTATCTGTTAATTGTTGGCGACGGGCCTGAACGACAACGTCTGGTCGAGCAGGCAGCAACGACCGGATTTGCCGACAGAATTCTGTTCACCGGTTACCTAGAACAACCCATCAGTTATCTGGGAGCGATGGATGGTTTCTTGTTGTCTTCTTTCACTGAAGGGACGTCTATGACCTTGCTTGAGGCCATGAGTCTCGGGATTCCATCCGTGGTAACGCGGGTTGGAGGAAACCCGGAGATTGTCATTGATGGTGTGACCGGTCTGTTGGCAGAAAACGATGACGAGAAAGGGTTTGCCAAAGCGATGGAAACACTGTGTACCGATCATGAGTTGAGAAAACGGTTATCGCGGAACAGCAAAGACCGCTTTCATGAGCGCTTTACCGTGTCTCGTATGGCAGAGCAGTATCAAAATCTCTATTTGCATATCCTGGAATCCTGAGGCGATCAATGTCGAACGTCCGCCAGGCAGTTCTCTTTTCTTTCGCAACGCGCTACAGCGCCATGATAGTTGGCCTTGTGTCCGCTATGGTTGTGGCACGATTGCTCACCCCGGATGAGATAGGTACTTTCGCGATTGCCAGTGCGATAGTTATGGTGATGAGCGAGTTTCGCCTGCTGGGCGCGGGCATGTATCTGGTTAGAGAGAATGAACTGACGCATGCAAAAATCAGGTCTGCGACCGGTCTAACTATCTTGATCTCCTGGGGTATGGGTCTTGGAATATGGACCGCAGCCCCTGCAATCGCTGCATTCTATGAACTCGAGCCCATTAAGGTTATTTTTCGGATTCTCTCCATTAGTTTTTTCCTCGCACCTGCTATCAGCATTCCAACCGCATTGCTAACTCGAGATTTCCAATTTCGCCAGCTATTTATCGTCCGGATTTGCACATCACTAATCAATCTGACCTCTACGATTGGCTTCATCATGCTGGGCTACAGCTTTTATGCATTAGCGTGGGGCTACACGTTGGCCGTCATCGCTGAGTTTTTCCTGATTTTCTTTTTTCGACCTCAAGGAATGCCTTGGACGCCTAACTTTAAGAATCTTGGGCCGATCGCAAGATTTGGAATTTACAATTCGCTGGCTGGATTTTTCCGCCGGGGGGTGGTCACTGCGCCGGACATGATCATAGGGAAAATGGGGACTACAACGCAGGTCGGGCTCTTTTCGCGGGGGCTGGGGTTTATAGAGTTCGTATCGCAGACTCTGATGATGGGCGTGAAGCCAGTTGTCCTGCCGTACCTCTCACAGGTTCAGCGTTCTGGAGACAATGTCAATGATGCGTACATTGCTGCAACTGTGCTGCTAGGCGGCATCATCTGGCCTATTCTTGCCGTTGCTAGTGTTGTCAGCTTGCCAGCGATCCGGCTGTTTTTCGGAGATCAGTGGGACGCCGCTGCCCCTTACGCGACACTCATCGCATACTGGGCTATGTTTCGCTCGGTACATTGGTTCTCCAGCGACCTGCTAGTGGCAAAGGGGAAAGAAAAACTAATGGTTCTTAAAGAGGGCGGAATGTTCGCCTTCTATATCTCTGGCATTGCATTGGCTTTCCCTTCAGGGCTCATGGCGGTAGCGGGCGTTTTCACAGTTGCCGGCTTAGTTGATCTGGTGTTGACGACCTGGCTTTTAACCCGATTTGTCGGCCTCCAGCCTCTAAGAATGGCAAGGTCGTGGCTCCCCAATCTCGCGGTTACGGCTCTTTGCTGGGGCGCGGCCTGGTTGATCTTTAACAACGGCGATTTTGTTTCCAAGGGCGTTCCTAATACATTCTGGGCCGTCGCTGCAATTCTTCCTCTGGTTTGGCTGATGGTGATCTTTATGGTTCGACACCCCCTGAAGCAAGAGGTGATTTTGTTCCTGAGGTGGTTTGCAAATCATTGGCCTCGTCCACGTAGTTAGATCAGGTACCTCTTTCTAACCCTTTCTTATTGCTAAACGATACATTGCGAAGTTGGCGCTTCCGCAAGCCCGATACGATACTTAGCCAAGTGACAATTTTTGCCCACTGCTATCTTCTCGTGTTCTGGAGCTTGATATGACAAAGGGAATGCTAGTTGTCTTATCGTTGTCCGGTATCTTGATGTCTGGTTGTCAGTCTCGGTCTGTAAGAGATATCGATTCACTTCCGCCTACTGCTGCTTTGCCTGATGAGAGCGAGCAGGGCACCGTAGATTTGCGCTATTTTAACGATGTTGAGGGAACCGATATTAATGCCTTGACTGGCTTAGCCCGCTTCCCCAACAACCCCGATGAGATTGTTCAGCTCAACCGACTTGAGGTCCCAGGTGGCCGTGGAGACAACTACGGCAGTTTGGTTCGAGGTTATATTGAGCCGCCTGCAGACGGTTTCTATCGTTTCTTCCTCTCCGGTGACGATGAAACCCAGTTTTTTCTCAGCACTAACCAATCGGTTGCGAATGCCTCCCTTGTAGCGACGGTACCCTCCTGGAGTCCACAGGGCGAGTATGACAAGTTCAGCTCACAGTCTTCGCCTGTGATTGAACTGGAGGCAGGAAAACGCTATTTCTTCCAGCTAATCCACAAGGAAGGAGTACTAGGTGATCACTTCAGCGTTGCTTGGGAAGGGCCCGGATTTGCTCGTTCGGTTGTTGAGGGGGAATACCTATATTCTGTCGCGAAATCCAGTGAGTTATATCCTGACGACATAATGGCTGTAGAGGCGTACGGGCGCGGGTACAGAGCCGGTTTTTTCGATGGTAAACAGGGTTTAGCATTTAGCCCCGGTTATCCGCCTTTAGATGAGGATCGGGATGGCCTATACGATAACTGGGAAGTGCAGGCTGGGCTCGATCCGTCAAACGCCACCGATGCGAGCTCTGATCAAGATGATGACCTATTAACAGCCACCGATGAATATTTAATTGGGTCAAGCCCAACCCTTGTTGACACCGACGGGGATGGAATTCCTGATGGTGCGGAATACGCCTTCGGTATTGATCCACTTGATCCGACAGACGCGGAAATTGACCTTGACGGTGATGGCTCTACTAATCTGGAAGAGTACCTCGCGAATACAGACCTTTCCGATCCCGAAGACCGACCGGTAGTTGAGGAACCAAGCGTTTCACCGGCACTGGTGGCGGGTGTGGCTGCCCAGTATTTCAGTGGTCGGAATCTTGACCAGTTTGTACTTGCGCGGCAGGAACCGGAAATTTCCAACGATTGGGGGAACGGTTCACCTGCGGAGGGAATACCCGATAATACTTTCAGTGCCCGTTGGTTTACCAGATTGATCCCACCACATGAAAGCGGCCAAAGGGAATACGAGTTTCGTGCGGTGCGGGACGATGGCGTCCGCGTCTACATTGATGGGGAATTGGTATTAGACGCATGGGCAGGCGTGACCACACGTGAGTATACAGGACGGGTAACACTCTCAGCAGTCACAGAACATGAGATGAGAGTTGAGTTTACTGAAGGGTACGGTGGGGCACGCCTATCTCTCGATTTGGTGGATCTAAACACTGGTGAAACTGTTGATCCTGCATCTACCTATTTCATCGTTCCGATGGATGCAAACGCTTCTGCCGACAGCGATGGCGATTCCATTCCGGATATCTGGGAAATGCAGAACGGCTTGAATGCCTGGGTTGCTGATGCAGAAACCGTCTATAACAGTCAAGGCCTATCCGGCATTGAAGCATATGAGTCCGGCGTTAACCCATGGACGTTGGAGGAAGCGGCGATGGTCGAAGTTGTCGATGATAGTGGCAGCGACGGAACCACCACCACCGAACCACCAACTACCACCGATCCCGAACCGGTCCCGCCGCCGACCGTCGACCAAGTGACGCTGTCTTGGACAGCGCCCGGCACCCGAGTTGATGGGACATCTATCGCTCTGAGTGAGATAGATTCCTACCAGATTAACTTCGGCCAGTCAGCGGGTAACCTCACTCAGACTGTGACAGTCTCGGGCGAAGAGACATCCTATACTTTTGACCAACTCGAACCAGGCGTCTGGTATTTCTCGGTAAGTGTGCGAGACAGCACGGGGTTATTGAGTGCGCCGTCCGAAGTTGTTTCCGAGACTATTCAGTAGGTCGTTATTTGGCATGCTGAATACACTTCTCCGCGAGGACCGCGGAGATACGCTGGATATCGAAGTCGTCGCGACTATCGTATCCGGAAAAGTTGTTAGAGTGCATATCCTCGGCAAGGCTGACAAGGAGGTCGGCTAAGGTCGAATCGTCATCAAATTCCACAACAGTGCCAATCTGTTTCTCGGCTACCAGTCGGCCTAAAGCTCCGTCTTTGGAGGTGATGTGAATGATGGGACGATTGATGCCAAGGTAATCGTAAAGTTTGGAAGGAACCTGAGTCTGCGTCGCCGGCTGTATGTTCACAACTGCGTCGGCTGATGCCAGGGCCGAGAGGCATTCCTGGTACGGGCGGGATGACTCGAGAATCAGGGATTCACTTTCAAGCAGATCGGCATAGCGCTCTTCGAGATTGTAATTTAATTGCACATCACCGATCTGACGGAAAACAACTCTTTTACCGCTTTCCGCCAGGGTTTCGTTGGCAAGCCGGATAGCCTTGAGTAGCACGTCGGGGTCTCTCACACCATAAAGAAAACCAGCATGGCATAACAAGAGAGTGTCTTGGTCGTGAATTCTTGGTTCGGCCTTAATTTTATCGAAGTCAGCGGAATCGAAGCCATTTGGCATAACAAAGAACTTTTCGGCAGGGATATCCTGATACCGGGCAACAAAATCTTGCATTAGTGGCTCGGTGTTGAGTGACACCGCAACAGCATGACGAACCACCCGTCGCTCCAGGCTATAACTGAATTTGTCCAGAACCTGTCCCTTGGACTGGTGAAAAGGGTTGTTCATCCATGGGTCTCGAAAATCAATAATGAGCGGTTTTCCTGTGGCCTTGCTGATCAAATAACCCACTATTAAACCAGACCAAGGCGACCCCGTAGCGAAAATGACGTTCAGTCTATTCTTCTGGACCACCCTGAATCCCTTTATGAACGCTGGGATTATCCAGGGACCTGCCTGGTCCGGGAAGTAGCAGAGGTTGTAGATGAAATCCTTTAAATGCTGGAATTTGCCTCGCTCTGACTCTGTTTGCGAAGCGCTACCTTCAAAGACTTTTTTGCTTGTTGGGCTATCGTTCTTTGATGCGCCGGACTTGGCGCCTTTACCCAGTGCTTTTCGCACCGATTGTCGAAGCCAAAGCATCACCTTGAACACGTCCCAACTGCGAACGCGATGAATGATCTCTGCTTTAACGGGTAGTTGGATATGTCCTAAGGCATCATTGTCTGGGCCCACAGCGGGACGGGTGGTCAATATATGGCATTGTCCGTTGTTTAGATTTCGCACGAATTTGACTGTGCGCAGGCTGCCGGGAACCTCCGTACTAGAGCATGGAGGGTAAAAATAGGCGATGAATAAAACTTTGTTTTTCTGAAGGTCTGAGACACTCTTCGTCATAAAATTCCCTTAGTTAAAGAAGGGCCGATCCTCGGAAACCCTTGTCAATATGATGATTTGGTACGCGTGACTTTGCCTTCGCCCTGTCGAAGGCTCCTAACGAACTCGTAATAGAGCGTACACTCTGAGAAGAGGAGACCAGAGGTACCATTGGAGTTCACTAACTATCAAGCTTAACCGACGCCAATCATTCTTCCGCTGAGGAAGGTTTTAATAACTCTACAGGATATAACAGTTTTTTTGGGGAGAATTACGTCTATTTCCTTTTGTGTAAGAGTGAATGATCAGTGCTAGACTGAAAATACTGTTACAAATGAAAGCGCGTAATTACAAAGTGTTGCCAAGAAATTGTGACTAATTCACATCGACTTTGCACGTAGTGTCTTACTGTCATTTATCAGAGCGTTACTCATTGAAGGGTGTGTGTATGAAACTTTGTAAAGGCCCTGTTTCGAAGTGCCTATTCGCTGCGTCCATTGCGTTCACCGCCGCCAGTTTGCGGGCAGAGATACTGTTTGAAGAGGACTTTAATGATCAGCCTGATTGGACTCCGGTCATGCATGGCAGTACCGACGGCACGCAGAGGGCAACAACTCATGTAATTCCTGAAGGGTGGTACTCTATTCGGCATGACCCTACGTGGGCACCCTCTACTGGTCATCCTGATAGGCATGAGACAATTGAGATATTGGCCTCGAACGCGGACAAAGCGAGAGGTGGCAGTGGTAAATCGATGGTGAGCTACAGGGACTCTCATGACCCAGGGTGGAAACGATGGAACTCAGAATCCATGATGGTCAAATATTTTCCCGACGGATATGACCAGCTCTATGTAGAGTTTTGGATTAGATTCGACAGGAATTGGACCAGAAAACCCATTTCGGGAACGCCTGATCCGACATCCAAACTATTCCGAATCTCCAGTTGGCGAGGAGATGGGAGCGAATATCAAGCATTCGGTGGTGGTGATCTTGGGCCCATCGCACTTTGGGACTATACAGTAAATTCCTATGGAGTTCGTAACCGAATAAGCCTTAGAGGTGGCCCCCATGGCGACAATTATGGATTTGATAGCGGTGATATCTCCGGCCTACCGAGGTCTTTAGTGGGTAGTGGGGACTTGAGTATGAATTTCACTGCAGACGTGCAAGGTATGGGTGTCGATGGAAGCGATCCGCGTATTGAGGATAGGGTGAAAGGCGGCTACATCGACGTGAATTCAAATGCGACCATAACGCACGATCAAATATTCGGGCCCGGTGATTCCTGGACTAAAATAGCCATATTCGTAAAGATGAACTCGGCTCCCGATGCGAAAGATGGAGTATTTCGTCAATGGTTAAATGGTGAGCAAATTTTTAATGTCACAACAGTTCCTTGGATACGTTCTTCTGCTTCTGAAAGTGAAAATGCGAAATGGAATTTGGTAGCTATTGGAGGGAACGACTTTTTTCAGTCTTATCCAAACTCTGAAAGACATGAAGAGTGGTATTCAATCGATGATTTAGTAATTAGAAATGATATTCCGCAGGATTTGGGAGGTGATATAGTCGATGGGGCAATGGCACCACCTAACCCCCCGTCAGTGCAGGTCCAATAAATTTTCTATTAAAAAGGGAGGTGGGTTGTGAATTTTTATTCTAAAATTCGTAACCATTTCCCTATGCTTTTGAATAAGCCCATAGCTCTTCCAGTTAGATAGAGCCAGTCTAGTGCGTAGATAGGCAAAATATTTATGGTATTCTGTATGCGGCGTCTAGAGCGCTTTATTCGCTTTGCCGAAAGTATAAAAGGTAAAAAAAGCGCAAACGAAAGTGAAGGTAAAGTGTGCGTAAATTTTCCTGAAGCTAAAAAAAAGGCCGATATTGAAATAGATGAAATATATAAGAGAATAATGTAAAAAGTTGGATCAGTAACAGATGATTTAATGTTCTGTATGTAGTTTTCAGAATGCCATACTTGCCTCCAAAAAAAGGTTTTGATATCCGTAGGATTGCCTAGATGAACTACAGCAAGCTCCTTTCTGACAATGACATTGTAATTAGCAGCCATAAGATCATGAGTTAGCTGGCTGTCCTCTCCAGAGGTAATTGATTCGCTAAAAGCCCCTACGCTGAAGAAATGATTTTTGTTTATAAAGATAGCGCCGCCAAGAAGACTTTTTGGTAGATCGCGATCTTCTAGCAGCCAGAATTTTTCAAGCCAGTACGGGTCCTTCCTCAATATGTAGGGTCCACCAAAGATAGTATTTGGTTCACTTAAAATTAGCTGAGCCCCGTTTCCAAGCCAATCTGGTGGTGCAACACAATCACTATCTAAAAAACCTATTATGTCTCCTTTTGCATGCCTTGCGCCAAAATTCCTGACTGCTCCAACTGGGCCTTGGTCTTTATGAAGAACTTTCACTCCATAGGATTTTGCGATCTCGACAGTTCTATCTTTCGATTTATTATCGACGACTATTACTTCGAATCTATCTTCTGGATAGTTCTGCGATTTCAGGGCACTTAGACAGGTGTCTATATAGGTTTCCTCATTATGGGCGGGTAAAACTACACTTACAAAAGGTATTGGCTCTAAGCTGCGATTCACTCTGTCACCTAATAAGTGGGCATTTAAGATCTATCAATTAATTTGTTCACAACTGATTTGAACTTCCCGTTAGCGCCCCTGATAATGCTGCTCTTTTCTTGAATAACAACGTGCATTTCTGAACAGGTTCGACTAATTAGATTGCGTTTTAGTTGGTCAGTGTCAATGTTTGAGAGGTTATCTCGTGGAACAATGTTGATTGTGCACATGTTCAAGCTATCTTGTACGACCTGCGCCTCTTTAATTCCATAAACTCCCTTGAATATATGGTCAATTCGGCCGATTTTTCGACCGTCAGGGGTTTCAATGTAGTCGTCTACGCGGCCAAAAATTTCTTCTAAGTATGAGATGGCTGAATCTGCTGTTTTATTGTTGTTTGCTGTTGCTGTGTCACGTAAATCGTAACGAAGAAGAGGCATATGATAATTCGTTAGAGATGTTGCAATAATCCTATTCTGTTTCTCGGAAGACTTACTCGAGTTCAGTTCTGTAATTCCAATTAAAGGGTTAAGACGATAGAGGCCCTCGTTGTCTTGACCAGCAAATATCAGATATTCAGCAGTACCATAGTAATCAAACACTTTGCACCCAAATACGTCTTCAATTACCTGACGCTGCCAGCTCAGAAGTGTTTCAGAGTTGGTGACAATTGCCTTTGGCTTGAACCGGGGTTTGACATCGGCTAGTTGGTAATGGGTTGCTAGATCAGCTATTGCTGATGGGTAACCAATTATTTCTAAGGGGGCAAACTTGTTTAGCCTTTCATAGTACCATTTAAAGCTGTTTGCATTAAGGTGATAGCTAGAAAATATCAGCTGGTTCTCGGCCAAATTCATGCGGGCATAAGGCGGATTAAGGTCGTCTGAATTCTGAATCATGCGACCAGCAAAAGTGGCACGGCGGGCACCAAATGGTACTCCATGGTATTCCTCATGCTCGACAACTAAAGCCATAGCAAGCTTATATGTATATTCATCCAAATCTAGGCTAAGAGGAGTTCCTGTGCTTCCACTAGTATTCTGCGTTATATAAGCTTTTTCTCCAGGCAAACGAAATAACTGTATATTGCTTTGAAGTGTTTGTTTGTCAAGGATGGGGAGGCGATTTAAAGCGCTCAGGTCAGTAAAGCTATTTTCATGGTATCCATACTCAGAAAACAATTTCTGGTAATACGGGATGTTATTTCGACAGTGCCTTACTATAGAAAAAAGTCTTTCATTTTGGTAAGCGTTGATTTGATCTTGATTCCAATCTCGTGAATCCCTGACTGCCTGGAGTATATTGTTATAAATTCCCGTATAACGTTTTTTGTATAGTTTATATCCATAAGCGGATACTAATGTGTTTTGTAGCCACACAGGAGAGCCGAAATAAAATTTTTCGGATATAGATGTCATGTATCGCTTCTCTCTTCCTTAAATTTTTTGCTAAATTGCTCTTTCTTATTATTAAAGCGGTTTGAGATCACTCGAGCGGGATTTCCGGCAACAATGGCACCCTTTTCAAAAGATTTTGTAACAACGCTACCAGCAGCGACCACGGTTTTCTCCTCAAGGTTTGCCATTATTAATGCCTGATTTCCTAGCCAGCAATCCTCGCCTATGGCTATTTTTGTGTAGGTTCCACCTTGCTCTTGAATAGGCGTGGATAAATCCTCAAAGTTATGTTGTTGTGCGCCGCTTAATATATGAACGCCACTACCGATAAGTGTATTCTGACCTATAAAACATTTGCCAATATTGCACTGTGGTCCAATGTATACACCAGGACCTATCGTAGTATTTCTATGAGATAATATAGTTAAGAAACCAATCGATATTTCATCAGATGTATTTGGGCATGCCAAGCTATAGAAAGATGCCCTAATGTATATTCCCACCTTCCCTGGTGCGAGACTGAGTAATTGTGAAAATCCCTGGAAAACGCTTTCGGATTTCGAAAGTGGTGTCAGGGCGACATAGATAGCGTAAATTGGGAAAGAAAACGCTAAGAATAAGCCTTTTACTATCCTTTTCTTTATTTTTTTACTCTTCATCGCTGTTTGAGCCTCGTCTTGAGCCATGCGACTTCCCGCGACGGGCGAAACGTTATTAATGCTCGAGTTAGGCGGGAAAAAACGCGACGAACTAAAATCGACCACTTCAAGTTAGGAGAGCCAAACGATTGTCTTCCAATTCGGTCTTGGGCATCACTAAGCGTGTCAATATCTCTTAATCTGTGAAACCCATAATTCTGAAGTAAAATAATTTGTACCCGTGAGTAATGTCTTTCATGGCTTTTCGCGAGATAGGTTAGCGTACTATCAAGCCATTTGTTCCCTTTTTCAGAATAATTTTCATACCTTTCCGGGCAACAGTGTGCTCCTTGGAAGATTATCGAAGATTTTCGGATGTCTTGCGCCGCCCATGTGGCATTCGGAAACTCTAGACGTTCGCTTGCCAAGAGAAATAGGGTTTCGTGCTTCTCCATCCATTCAACATAGTGAAGGAATGCTGAATGCATATAGCTCCAGTGTTCGTCTCTCCCTATGAGCAACTGTCTTAGCCTCAGATATCTCGCCAATGATGTTAAAAGAACCAGGTAGGACCATCCCGTTTCGACGCTTAGAAGTTCTCGTTTTGGAATATCGTCTGAAGGATGGATTGTATTGTCCAGGACATTTTCGGCCTTTGATAACCACGGTCCCGACAGGTTCAAAAACCACGCATCCATCAAGGCATTAAGGTAATTTCCGGTTCCTCTTGTGAATGGATATCGGTGAAGAGTAGGGGATTTGCCTGTGAGAAAAGCTTTCAATTTTGGGAACTCATACTTTTTCAGTGCCAGGCACTGTTCCAAAAAGCCACCCTCGCCCTCATGTAGGGTTACCATCCAACTGACCAGATCGAGAACGGCTTCTCTTGAACCTTCGTCGCCTGTAATGAGGTAGTGGTATAGCAACCCTGTTGTGTAACAGTGCTCCGCGGCTGGACCTCCACCGGTCTGTCCCGGAGTCGAACTGGTTTCGTTATGCTTGGAGAAGGTTCTGTGTGTGGAAGTATGCGCATCAAGGTAGTGATCTGTGTGCCAGAAAAGGCCATTGTTGTATTCGCTACGGTCCTCCTCGGTGTGATAGATATCGATGTCGGACACGTGTCTTGCCAGGTCATCCATCAGTTCAAACCAGCGGCGATCTCCGCTCAGGGCGAACTGGCGCGCAAATCCGTAAATAGCGTCGTATTGGTTATTGTAATGAGAGATGTATGGAGGCTCGCCGTCGGCCTGGTAGAGGGTTTCGTGATCGGCGAAAATATCCCCGAAATTGCGCCACCCATACTCGTCAATAACTTCGCGTTTTGCGAAAAAGTTACTTTCGCCTTCCAGTCCTTCTAGGATCAGGTCGTCCAGTAAATCTCGCGGTCTGTTCGATTCAAACCAATCGAACGCTTCGGTCTTTTCAAAGTGCCCTGGATCAAGGGTTGGTATCAGCGGCGCGTGCGTCCAACACAGTGCAGTGCTGTCTTCTCCGTAACAGAGCCACGCAGTCTGCGTTTTTCTCTCTCCACCTTGGAGTTCGTAGGGGAAAGACGTGTCAGGCGGAAATAGCCCGAGTATCAAAACATTTTCTTCACTTCCAATAGCAGAAGGGAAGTTTTGCCAAAAGTGTTTGATACTGCCCTGAACGGAACTCCCATTCTGGTTGCTTAGGCCAGCAATAGGGGACGCGCGGTTACATGCTTGGACCAGTTCTTCACCGCTGTGCACTCGGTAACCGCGAAAACTGGTGGTTATCCTACCTTCGGCATCCATATGGTTTCTGCTATGCCACTGGTCCCCTCCGCTGGAATCCTGGTAGAGATAAAGCCGCTCCTCGGCGTTGGATTCAAACGCCGACTGATCTAAGTCGGGAGTCAGCCACGTTTTGCTCGCGGTGGGAAGTTTGGCACGCACGGTCAGCGCTCGAAAGTGCACGGATCCGGGATCGCCGAGGTCCCAGAGGCCTCCAGGGTGCTGAGCTCTTCGAGGATTGTGGATACAGGTTTGGAGTTCTACGGTAGGGGTGTTCGCAAATACACGTAGGCTGAATCGAAATCGTGCCAAAATGGAGTGATCATGAGTTCGCCACGATCCTTGGGCTGACACGGTAATGGATACAGGCCCCGCTTCGGTCACATGCCAATTCGAGTCCATAACCGCTGAACAGGGTGCGCCAGACGTTGTTGTCACCGTAAGTTCGTGGGGTATTGCTGAATCTTGAGTCCCGTGGCTCGCATCCCAGCTCAGTTTTCCCTTGGGGAAACGGAATTCGGAAAGACCCGTAAATACGCGGAGAGTGTCACCTTCAAATAGATATTGAAGAGGAGAGGGCTGTTGGCCAGTTTCCGGATCGACTTTATTCAAGTGAAGCGTCAAACCTGTTGATGGTGCTTGTGAAACAAGAAAGCTGAGCTTGAGCCACCGAACACTTCCATCGGGCCAAAACACCATTGGTTCTGACTGGCATTGAATTAATTCATTGTCACTGCTGTTGGTCAGTTGGAGTTTTTCATGTGTCTGTAGGGCCCCTTTGGATATGGGGATGCCCAGCTGAATCGGTTCGCCGAAACGTGCAATACCAGCGTATTCATTTAGGTGAATGTTAATGGGTTCCATATCCATTTGCGTAGTAAAGCTCCGTGCTACGATTGAAAAAGCAATTATCTCGGAAAACAGGCGGCATCTTGTTCTTGTTCAGCTTTTAGTAGCTAAGAAATATCATTCGTTGGACTCATCTTTCTGTTTCAGAAGTCGGCACAGGGCCAGATATTGACGATCCAGGTTCTGACCATACCGGTGTAGATGTTCTCCAAGCTCTTCCGCTTTCGCGTGGCGATTTTTCAGCAAGGTTCGGTATTTATGGATCAGCGTTTCGCTTGTGAAATCGTCCAAATCAACCCAATACTCGCTCAAGCCTACATCATCCAAAAGCTCCGCAGCTTTACGATAGTAGCAAATCCCCAGAACAGGCTTTCCCAATTGGAGAGGAAGTACAGTAGCGTGAAAACGCGTTGCCACTACGATGTCTGCGCGCTCCAATGCGGACATCAACTCAACCACTTTCGAGCTTCGGGTTATACGAACGCGGGTCTGGCAGTCACTGAAATCCGGATTTTTCTGGAGCCGCTCGACGATATCATCTATCACATTTTCATCTTTCTCCTGAGTACTGAATAGCTCCAGGATATGTCCGTCCCCAAGGATCGTCGAGCAGAGTTCACTGAGTTTATCAACGTAGGCCGTAAACTTATCATCGTCTGCTTTATACCAGTAACGTTTGTCATAAACTGGCATCGGGTTCACTGCGACGATACTGGGTTTGTCCTCTTGTCGCCTCTGATTTGGGAACGATTGTTTACCATTTAATTTGTGTGCAATGTCTGGGAAAACATCAGGCGCCATACCAATTTTCGAGTGAAGAAGCGATTTTGAACCTTCATCCCGCACTGAAACATAGTCCGCCTTGCCCAACGTCCATTTAAGAAAACGGAAACTAAGACGGTTTTCGAGTGGCCCTGCGCCCACGCTGATAAACGCAACTTTAGTAGCGGTCTGTTTCGCTATAAATGTCCACTTCATCAATGTGTAGGGAAACCCCCATGGTCCCCCAAAGTTGTCCAGGAACTGGTTGGACCCAGTAACCAACAACAGATCAATACCCCGGAGATGGGCCTTGGCAATCTTCAGAAATCGAATCTCTTGTTTTGCTGTGTGACGGAAGTCGAGTAGGGCTTGGGTACCCTTCAGGAGTGGGCCCAACAGTGGTAGGGATTTAAGTTGTTGCTTCCAGGATTTCTGAATTCGCGATGAGGAGGTATTGGGAGGTGCATGGTTTGGCCCTCTATCGGTTGCTAGCGCCTGATCTGTAGCGCTCCCGGGCTCGATGTAGCTCAGGTTCTCTGCGAAAAAGTCTTGCCGATAACGGATAGGAAAGGCCTTCACGCCATGCCGTCGAGCACTATCAAACGGATCAATCGAAAAGCAATAGATTTCTGGATCGCCCAAGTGATGACGGAGATTGTTGATTGCGGCCTCTATGATCGCCTCATCACCGAGATTCTTGTTACCGTAATGCCCGAAAACTGCGATACGAGGGCGCCTTCGCGCTGCTTTGGAGCTTTTTGCTGACCTCTGTGTATTCATTTCAGTAGCACCAAATGACATTAAACGGCCACGATCATTTTTCGGCTGTAAAATGCCTCGGCGATCGTCTCATCTGCGTTGCACTCCATTCCCCGAATGCGCATTAAACTCCAGAAAAGATCATGGCTGAACCAAGGCTTTTCGGCCTGAGAAGGATAGGCCTGCTGCAGGTGACGGATCTTTTTGTCCCCATTGTGTTTTGCCAGTGGTACAAAGAGATTCGGTTGCCCAATATCGCCATCCCATTTTGGGATTTCGTACTCCAGAATGAGGTTGTTTCTGAACGTGTTCCAGGTCAGATCGGATACCGCCCGGTGATCCTGGTGCAAGTCTTTCCGGTAGTGGGTAAAGATCAGGTCAGGTGAGGGAATACTGGCCTTGATTGACTCGAAAGTTTCCTTGAGGCGAACAGGTTCGGCTGGCAAAAAACCATCCCGAAAGTCTAGAATTCGGACATCAAGAGAGTCTGCGCCTTCACAAAACAGCTCAGCTCCCGCCTTGGCTTCTTCCCGCCGTTCGTCATTGGACGCGAAGACCACCCAGGTTATCTCGATATCATTGCGACCTTCCAAAAGGGCCAGCAAGGATCCTCCACAGCCGATCTCGATGTCGTCACAGTGCGCACCAAGGCAAAGGACCCTAAAAGGCGATTGTTCTGGGTTCAGCAAAGTTTGGAGCATGGTGTTTAAACCTTCTCCCGCCAAACCTGCCAGGGGCATTCCCCGCTGGCATTAAGCTCATCAAAGGCCTGCTTATCCTTGAACGTGTCCATGCATTTCCAGAAACCATCGTATCGGTAAGCTACCAGCTCATTTTCGGCTATCAGTCGCTCGAATGGCTCGTGAACGAGCTCTTCGCCATCCTGTAGATACTCATAGATTCTTTTCTTGAAAATAAAAAAGCCGCCGTTGACCGTCAGGCCGGTATTCGTTGTGTCCTGAATACTGTGCACGGTACCGTCGTCGTTGAGCCGAACATAATGGAATGACTGTTGCGGTTGCACGCAAAGAAAGCAGGCTGTTTTTCCGCTCTTCTTGAAGAACTCGAGCATCTCGTCAAGAGGTACATCCGAAAGACCATCAGCGTAGTTGGCCATGAACATATCGTCGGGGCCGAGATCGTCCAGATACTTCTCGACTGCCTTAAGGCGCATGCCGATGTTCGATTGGAGCCCGGTATCGGCGAAGGTGATCTTCCAGTCGTGGATGTCGGTTTTGGTCAGGTGCGGTTTGCCGGCTTCAAGCACGAAATCGTTGGTTAGGCACTCGTCATACTTCAGGAAATACCTTTTGATTACGTGCGCGTTGTGCCCAAGGCAAATAATGAAATCTTTATGCCCATAATGGGAGTAGAACTTCATCAGGTTCCAGACAATCGGCCGGTGGCCAATGGGAACCATGGGCTTGGGTATGTTTTCTGAGAATTCACGCAGGCGCATTCCAAGTCCGCCACAAAAGAGTACTACCTTCATAACACTGACTCCCTTCAACTGCCTCTATGAGCAAAGTGTAGCAATCATTTCTTCTCTGAGTTGGTCAATCAGGCGACCGCCGGGCAACTCAACATCATCATAGGTAAGTGCCTGGTCCATAGGCACGTGGCGCTTTACTTTGCAGTTCTGGGCCACGCCCATTGGCAACAGGTTGTCCCTCAGGCTGGTCTCAAAGTTGTCGATCAGGGCGTAGTTGGTAAAGCCTCCTATGCCATCGAGAATGTCGCCTTCATTGAGGTCCTTTTTGGCGATTGCGACTGCTTCGCAATAGGGCTTTCCAAGAGGTGTAACGGCAGCGTCATTACAAAGAACGCCCCGACAAACCGTGATGGGTATTTCCAGCTGCGGAAGATGAAAGGGGGTGTAGAACACGTAGAAGGGACCATCGCCCATTTTCAGGTACTTCAGGTATTCCTGCTTCATCGGGTTGTCGGTGTAACCGACAATGAATGCGCCAGTGTAGGGAGAGGCGCCAAGAAGAAAATCCACGATACCTTTGCCCGGTAAGAAGGCATCCTCGGGGAAGTGGCTAAGGCAGGTACGAACATCGTCACATGCTGGCCCGTACATGCCGCGCTTGCCAACGCCAAAGCCAAGTGCGTTCGCAGTAACCGTAAGCTCCATGGACAATTTGGTGCCGTCCACGAAAGACGTCATCATGTGCGGCTTCTGGTTGTTTGCTTCTGCAAAAGCCTTTTGGGTTTCAGGCGTCCTGTGAACGTCGTAGAAACCCTTGAGGTTGCCGGCACCCACAACCTCGAGACCCATGGTGCGAACGTGGCGTGCGAGGTTGGAAGCTACACCGGGTTCGTCACCGTCTGAGTTTGAATAGACCACGCCATTCTCTTTGGCATAGTGCTTCATCAATGGACCCACGGTTGCGTCCATTTCGCAGTTCAGTACGAAGGTATGCTTGCCGGCCTTGATGGATTCCAGAGCGACCCAGGCGCCGTACTCGACCTCGCCCGTGGTCTCCAGAACGGCGTCAATGGAAGCAGCGTCGAATGCAACTCTGGCGTCGTTTGTAATACAAGGCGTATGGGACTGGATTGCTTTTTCCAGTTCAGTACTGGTGGATATAAACCGAGCGTTCTCCACGCCGGCATTGCGAAAAACCGCTTCGGCGTTCTCGGGGGTTCGGTTGACGATTACCGCCAACTGAATCGCCGGGAATGAACTCTCAATCTGTGCGGCTATGTGTTTCGCGCTGTACCCCGCTCCGACCATGGCTAGCCTGATCGGACGGTCTTCCTTTACCCGCTTTGCAATCTCTGTGTCGACTATGATCATTTCGAATCCCTGTCTTTTTATTTATTGTCAGAAATTATTCCAGCTCTTGTCGTTATCCGAGATCGCTGTGATGGGCAGCGGCCATTCGATGCTAAACGCAGGGTCATCGTGGCGAACGCCTGTTGCGGATTCCGGATGGTAGAACTCACTCGTGTGGTAATAGATCTCGGTGTCGTCCACCAGCGTCTGGTAACCCGTTGCGCAGCCTTCGGGAACGTAGAGCATTCGGCTATTTTCCGCTGTCAGTTCGACTGCAAACCACTTTTTGAAGGTGGGCGAGTCAGGGCGCAGATCTACAATTACATCATAAATGGCACCACGCGGGCATCGGATGATTTTCACTTCCTGGTGCGGGGCCGTTTGATAGTGGAGTCCTCGGAGGGTGCCTTTCAGCGGGCTCACTCCGATGTTGGATTGTTTGATCGTGGACACGAGTCCCATCTCTTCCATTTCTTTCTCGCACCAGAGGCGACCAAAGAAGCCTCTCTCATCGCCAATTCGCTTGACGTCGATCAGGTAGGAGCCCGAAATTTCCGTTTCAGTAAATATCATCTGTTCGACCCTTAGATCTGCCAGACCAGGTTGCGATCGAGTTTGCCTTCCTCAATCAAATTCATGATATGAGCAATACGTTTGTAGCGGATGCCTTCGTAGTCGTCTTTACTGAGTCCGAATCGCAGATAGGATTCGTAGCACTGCTCGACACCCTTGCGCGCCGTCCACCTGGTTTTGAAATCCGGAAACACCCGATGAATCTTGTCAAAATTGACGCGGTAAGAGCGTGGGTCCGGGCCAGCGTCCTCTGCGTATTCAACCTCACAGTTTGGCACGGTTTCCTTGACGAACTGCGCTAGGTCCCGCATCTGGTAGTTTTCTTCGTTACTACCGACATTGACGGCGAGGTTATGTATCACATCGCGTTCGGCCTTGAGGGCACAGATCACTGCCTGGGTGATATCTTCAATATGAACAAGAGGGCGCCAGGGTGTGCCATCGCTCTTCAGAAGAATCTTGCCGGTTGTGTGGGCCCAGGCCACCAGGTTGTTGATAACCAGATCGAACCGGATCCGCGGCGAAACTCCGTAGGCGGTTGCATTGCGAAGAAACACCGGGCTGAAAGTTTCACTGGCCAGTTTGGAAACGTCTTCTTCTACCAGCACCTTGGATTTGGCGTACGGAGTAACCGGGTTGAACTGGGCCGTTTCATCAAGAACGTCTTGTCCCGCTTTTCCGTACATGCTGCAGGAGGAAGCGAACAGGAAACGTTGCACGCCAACAGAACGTGCCAGCTCTGCGATTTTTACGGAAGCGTGATAGTTGATGTCATATGTCAGATCGGGATTGATATTCCCGAGCGGATCGTTTGAAAGTGCTGCCAGATGGACAATAGCGTCAAAGCCCTCAAGGTCTTCGGCTGTAACGTCGCGTACATCTTTGTAGATGGAGGGCACGTCCATGGGCTCGTCGCCATACGTGCAGTAGCGATAGAGATCGGTATCCAGGCCGGTGACATCGAATCCTTCCTCAAGCAGCATCGGCACCATAACCGTGCCAATAAAACCTCTGTGGCCTGTAACTAATACCTTCATAATCTCTCCTTGCTGATTCAGGGGCGCTTGATGAGCCCGTATTTGATGACGTCCATCAGTTCATTCTTCATCGGATCTTTATACCAATAGGCCCGTTTGAGAAGAAACATAGACAGCACCCGTTTGTCCTCAAGCGATATAGGCGCTCTCCAGACGGCTTTGTAGTACTCCTTAATGCTTCGCCAGGTCTGCATCACCAGCTTTCGCTTTGCCGGATCCCAGAAATTCTTCTGGCGCTCGCTATCATCACGTTTCCAACTGCTGGCCTGCGGATGCATGCGGCGATTGAAGAGGTGAACAGGCACTTCTCTGAACTTCCCATAGAGAGACAGCTCTACAACCAGATTGATATCTGCTGCCACGTAGTTGCCGAGTAGCGCAGTGCGTGCAAGGGCATCACGCCGCATAAGTCCGTAAATTACGTTTTGCAGCCCCAGATTCTGAAGGCAGTCTTTAAACCGCTGGGAGGCAGACTCCGAAGTGAGATTCAGCTTATCTTCGTAAGCTTCTGTAAAAGCGCCGTATTCATCAATTATGTGGGTCTTACCGTAGGCAAGAACTACATCGTGATCGGCCTCTAAAACCTCAAAACACTTTTCAATCAACGTGGGTTCAATCGGGTCATCGGCGTTCTGCCATCGAAAATATCTGGATTGGGCCGGCTCAAAACAGACTGTGTAGTTTTTCGACGCACCCAGGTTGACCGAATTACGAATATACCGGATTCGCGAATCTCGCCCGGCGTAATCTCGGCAGATTTCTTCGGTACGGTCTGTGGAGGCGTTGTCGGCGATGAAGAGGTCAAAGTTGTCGAAAGTCTGGTTCAGTACGGAACGAAGAGTGTCTTCCAGATAGCGTTCGCCATTGTAGACAGGCATGCCAATGGCCACCGGACTGGTTTCGTCGTACTGCTGATTCATGGTGCTATCCTTCGCCGAACCAATAACTTCAACTTAATGTTAATATTAGTACATTATTGTAACGAAGTGTAGCGAGCGCTCCCAAGTTTTCCGCCTCTGCGGGGCCCGCTTCCTGTCATCACACGGACGTTTCTGGGACCAAGTAATATGCAGCCTTTACGCATTGTGGCACTGGCAATCTGCGTCGCATTAACCGGGTGCGACTCACCCCAGCCCACCGATTCAGAACCCGCGAGTTCTTTCTTCGAACGTGAAACCATCGATCCGAACGGGCCAAATGCTCCCTGGGGCAAAACAATCGGAGACATCAATGGTGACGGGCTCTTGGACATTATTATCGGAGGGCATCGGCCCAGGCACCTTACCCTTTTTGAGAAGGTCGCGCGCAAACTCGGTATTTCTGAATTTTCTGATCGCTTGGGCGAGCTGGTGTGGTATGAGAACCCGACGTGGAAACGCCACACGATTACCGAGTCACTGGCAATCAGGACAGATATTGAAGTTTCTGACATTGATGGCGACGGCGCCAACGATATTGTCCTTGTTTCCGACAGCGGCATCGTGTGGTTGAAGAACGGTGACTGGAGTACGCATTTGATTGGTGAGGGAAAGTATCACGATGTTGAGGTGGCCGACCTGGATCACGACGGGGCAACCGAAGTGATCGTTCGCAATCAGTCCCTGTTCGGCTATGAGAACGGAAATTTCATAAGGATCTTCAGACAGGCAACTAGTGCTCAATGGAGCTATGAAGATCTGTCTGTTCCGCATGGAGAGGGGCTTACGCTGGAAGATTTGGATAAGGACGGTTTCCGGGACATCGTAGCGAGTGATGTATGGCTCAGCAATCCGGGCGAATCCCGGAATCCGTGGGAAAAAATCCAGTACACCGGTGCCGGTGAAGGAGGCTGGCACTGGCATGATGTCTACATCGATACCGGTGATTTCAATGGCGACGGTTGGCCGGATATCTTGCTTTCCCCATCAGAACCGGTTGGGGCCTTCTATGAAATCGCGTGGCTCGAAAATCCGGGCGGGGAAACTGGC
This sequence comes from Marinobacter sp. PE14, assembly GCF_053566155.1. NCBI lineage: Bacteria > Pseudomonadati > Pseudomonadota > Gammaproteobacteria > Pseudomonadales > Marinobacteraceae > Marinobacter > Marinobacter sp. PE14. The sequence goes on from NZ_JBQXNY010000005.1 coordinate 41,493, forward strand.
CAATACTGGGAGAAACACGTGGTGGTGGAGAACGTCGAAACCGTTCATCACTTTGTGGCAGCTAGGGATGTGGATCTTGATGGCGACATGGACGTGCTTACTGCCGAGATGAATCAGGGGGAAGGTGAAAACCCGGTTTCTGTTTACCTGAACGAACCGGGCGGTTGGGTTCAAAAAATATTGTCTCTCGGAGGTGGCCATAGTCTCAGAGCCGTGGATATTGACAATGATTTTGATGTCGATCTGATCGGAACGAACTGGCAGATTGAAAACTTTCAAGGCGAGTACTCTGTCTGGTTATGGCGCAACAAATTGGATTTGCAACAAGGATGGGTGCGACATGTGATCGACGATAACCGCCCGGGGCAGGCAACGGCCGTTTTCGCCGAAGATTTCGACGGTGACGGCAGAAAAGACCTGGTGAGCGGTGGATCCTGGTATCGAAACCCGGGCGCGTTGGGTGATCAATGGGAGCGTTCGGAGTTAGGGGCTGGTGCAACTGACGCAGCTCTTGTTCATGATTTCGATCGGGATGGGAGGCCTGATGTTCTTGCCACGGGGTGGCGTGCCTATGGTTATCAGACACCCTTTTGGGAAAAGCTGGCGAACTGGGTTGCTGGTTCCCGGGCTAAAGAAGGTAATCACGGAGAGCGACTTGTCTGGGCAAGGAACCTTGGCGCTGGCGAATTCGAAATTATCGAGAACATTCAGACGGCAAGCGGAGATCTTCTGCAGGGTAGCGCAGTGTTTCCTGTAGAGGATAACAATGAGGAACGTGTGCTCCTGTCCTGGCATGCTGCAGGAGAGGGTCTTCAATCGATTACTGTTCCGAAAGAGGCTCGAGACAAGGAATGGGCGTGGAACGAGTTCAGTTCCCTTTCATTGGATGAGGCTATTACCGTCGCGGACCTGGACGCGGATCAAAACCCCGACGTGGTTCTCGGGACGGTCATATTGTATGGGAGAGGGGCTGGTGACCGGGAAACAGTTTGGATCGACGAAGAAGGACTAAAGCCCGACCGGAATGTGGTTTCAGATTTGAACGGTGACGGCCTTCCAGATATTGTCGTGGGATTTGAAGCCGTGAGTGAAACAGGGGATTTGGTCTGGTACCAGCAATTGTCTGAGGAAGGCAGTTGGACAAAGCATTTGATTGCTCGATTGACAGGGCCTATGAGTCTCGGCGTGGCGGATATGGATGACGACCGCGATCAGGATGTGATCGTCGGAGAGCATGACCTCCGGAATCCTGAGCGGGCAAGAATCCTGTGGTTCGAAAACCGAAACAATGGAGAATCGTGGTTGCCGCGATTGATACACCAGGGTGACGAACACCACGATGGCGCACTGGTCGTGGATTTGGATGCCGACGGCGATCAGGATGTTGTTTCGATCGGTTGGGGGCATCACAAAATAATTGTTTACGAAAGTGTCAATGCTTATGGAGCAGCCTCTGACTAGCGCCTGAACTCTTTAAGTATGTATCGAACCTGGTGCCACTCTTCGGTTTTCCTGAGTAGCAATATGGCTGCGCAAATTGCGGTGAGTGCCGACGTGATAATGAATAAACACCCACGAATAGCCAATTCCCAAAATCCTTGAATCTCTCCGAGATGCATAACCATCATCAGGCCCGTACCTGCGGTCGATCCCACTGCTCCGGGTATTATTAGGAATAGGAGCTTCGTTTGGCTGAATCCAGTCCAGTGGTTAAGAAGTATCAATAATGCGATGGTGGTTGCTATAGCCAGCCCCCCGCGAAACCAGGCCATGTTTGTCAAAGAGTCTGTCGCAAAGACAAGCAAGACAATGATAATGATGGCCGTCGAAATCAGATCGAAGGTAAACAGTGCCCGCACTCGCCCAAGCGCAATAATGGCATCACTGATCAGCGCGAAAAGACAAAAGGTCAGGAAAAAGAGTGCGAACGGTCGCAACAGGTGGCTGTACGCCTGCCATTGTTCGCCGAGAAGAGTCAGTACAATCAGGTCGGGGTACAGCATCAGAAAGGTTGTGAGGGGGGTGAGAACGGTCACCATGATTGCCAGGCTGAATCTAACCCGATAGGCCAGTGAGTCAGGATCGTCTTTTACCCGGGCAATCGACGCCAGAAGCGGCTCGCTCATTGGAATGATTGCGGAGAGGGCTGGCAACAGGCTGATTTCACGGACCAGGTTGTAACCGCCTAGTGCAGAAGTGCTGAACTGCTTGGAAACGATCAGGTTGTCTATTTGCGAACGCGTAAAACCGACAATGCCCCGCAGCAAAAGCCACTGAGAAAAATTCCATTGTTCCCGCGCATTCTCAAGGCTCCATTTGGGTCGGTATGGATGAACCCGATAAGAACCGATGGCAAACACGGCTGCAGAGAGCAGGCTTCCCAGAACGATTGCCCAATAACTCTGGTATAGCCAGGCGATGGTGATCACAGCAATAAACGATAGTCCCTTTTGCCAGAGGGTGAGTCTAAATAGAGGGCGGTAGTCTATCTCCCTGACGGCCTGCATCATTCCCGGGGTACGAAGTGCTCGGAGGGGAAGGGCAAGGGTGGCTATGGCCAGAGCAAGTGCCAATTCTGGCGTTTCGAAGAAAACAGACAATAGCGGTGCTGAACAAATGACGGCGAGAGCAACGAACGACTTGATCAGAATGTCCATTGTCCAGGCAGTATTAAGATCGCTGTCGTGGAGTGTTTCTTTCTGGACAATGTACTGTTGGTTACCGATCTCCGCCAGCAGCTCAAAAAACTGGAGGACGATGGTGATCAACGCGATGATCCCGAAATCATCAGGCGTCAATAGTCGAGCGAGGATCAGCGTGCTAATGATACCCAGTCCGCGCTGAACGACCTGCATACCCAGCAGCAAAGCAGCACTTTTGATGACTTTCAGGCTGGCGGACATAAAGGTTATGCAATTCGGTAGAGGGTTTGGCGTTTACTATAGGCACAAAAAAAGCCAGCGCAAGCTGGCTTTTTTCTACCTGAGAACTAGGCGTAATCAGGCTTTACGGCGGCGGGCAGCGCCCAGACCGGCGAGACCAAGACCCAAAAGGGCTAGTGTGCCTGGCTCGGGAACGGCTTCGGTAATGACTGTCAGTACTGATTTGCCAACGTAGAAGTCGCCGTAGAGCGATGTCACGGTAACGTCCAGGTAGCCATCAGCATTCAGCGCGCCAAGTGCCTGCGCTTCGAGATTATTGCCGAAATTTGCTGTACCGAACTGAATGCTATCGGTATCAAAATCGAAGGCTTCAATGACAAACAGAATCTTTTCTCCCAAGTCAAAAAAGCCTCCGTCATCCGAGATATTAATCTCGAGAGTACCGCTCACAGCACTGCCTAGGGCGAAACCGTCGTCGTTTATGTTGTGCGTGTATGAGTGGCTACCCCACCAACCAACGTATTGATTCTGATTAAAGGTGTCCGTGATCATACCAGCATTTGCGCCAGATACAGCCAAAAGTGTACCCGCTAATACCCCTCCAATTGCCTTATACATAGCATCACCTTCCTGTGTTTAGTGTCGTGTTGCACTGATTAATAAAGCAATGGCGGGGCCAACATGGGTAAAGTCTTTTAAAACAATAAGTAAGGAGCTTGAGAGTGCAGCGGCAACTGGTCAGGTGTAAAACGGGTCGACAGGCCAGAATTAGCTTCAGATATCAGTCTCGGCCTCAAAGGCAGCAATGCGGTCCAAAGCCTCTTCACAGTTTGAGGTTTTGCACGCGGCCTGCAGTGAAATCAGTGCAAACCGCGTTCTTCCGCTGTAGATCGCTGGCAGCTGCAATAACTTGGCTTTAACGTAGGTGTCTGTGCGGTAGGCGCCAACAGCGTAAATATGTGAGACAACTACCCTCCGAGGTGTGCTGATACGCCTCCATATTTCCTTGCCTGGAGCTGGTGTCGCTTCCCTGAACCACATATCGCGATCCACGAGTGGCGGTAGGTAGGGGACGATCTTTTCATCCACAGAATGACGTTGGATCTGTGCCAGAGCTACGAAAACCTCCGTGCCTTCCTCCATGAAGAATTTTTGTTCAAGTTGATCAGGCACCTGGAGAAATAAGGGAAGGGCCGGCGCACTTATTTCGCGGAAGTCAGCGCCTGTGATCGAGAGTGGAGGCTCCTCTATCTCCCTCGCCTGAACCATGAAAACCGCCCCTGTCCCAGCCACCAGTGCGATAAAAATAAAACCAAAGGCGGGGTAGCTGATCACGTGATCATTACCGATCTGTAAAGTTTTTCGGCGCCTCACTGGAGCCAGAGCAAGCGCTGGTAGTATAAAAGCCGCAAACACTATCCACCCGAACAACTCGTGTTCACGAACCAGGGAACTTTCCATATTTGTCCAGTCAGCTATCAGCACCAATGCAATGATGCGGACCCAGTTAATAACCAGGGCCAGGACGATAGAGCAGGACATTATCATTGCCCAGCCTCGCCACCGATAGTCGTTCAGGATTGCCGTGAATGCTCCAAGCACCATTGCAATCGCGAGGAAGCCGATGCCTGAACAACCGTCTGCAATAACGAGTCTGCCGTAGGCGAGCGTAATGTTGCTGCCTTCAATCAGTGCGGTTATTCCCATGGCGCTGACAGCGCTCCCGACGACGACGGTGGCCACGTCCACCAGTATCGGAATGAGGTCAGCCCATATAGGTAGGGATAGGCCGAGCAGAAGAAGGTATGGAATGAGCTTCAGCGCGCCCCCGAGCCCTAGTAGAGTCCACGTGATTGCGAAAAGGCTGACTGGCAAGGTGAGATAGGCCAGCGTATCGATTCGAACCAGTTCAAGTGCTGCCCACGCGAAAGTGATAAGAATGAGCAGTATTCCTCCAACAAGACGACTACAGAACCTTTTTTCAGGCCAGCTGCTATCCAGAGGTGGGTGAACAATAAGGAGGGCCAGATAGGCAATAGCTGTGGGTAGGCCGTGTGACATGGTCTGCTCCCACTTAAGCCAGATTTCAGCGAGCCTGGCCCATGAGGGATAGAAAACCACAACGGATGCGAAGGTGGCCAAGAGAAAGGGCCAAGCACGAGAAAGCCGGGGAGCCAAAGTCATCCGTAACCTGAGAATCCTGTTATTGATTTACTGCAAAGAGTATCGCCTTATTCTTCTCTCGTCATCAGGTCTGGCCAGGAAAATACCCCACCGCATGGGCGGTGGGGTTTCTGGATAGTGCTAGCGGGCCTTAGGCTTTGCGGCGCCGAATGACACCGAGGCCGAAAAGGCCCATGCCAAGAAGTGCAAGCGTTCCAGGTTCTGGAACCGGGACGATGTCCTCTACGTAGACCAGCATGTCGTTGTAGTCCATATCTGATCCGTCCTCGAAACCGAGGATGTAGTCATCGCTCTCCCAGAGTACGCATTTCTCAGGAGTATCTTCACTGCAGCCGTAGGTTATTTCGCTGCCAAGATTGATCTGCTGCCCCTTTCCTTTAATGGCAACAAAACGCTCAACGCCGCCATTACGTTCGGCATCGGAATAGATTACCGGAGCGCCACCGCGACCCAGGTAGAAACCGAATTCCTCGCTAGCGAAGGTACCCTTTTTCTGGTTGTTGACGTAGACGCTGTAGCTACCACCCGAGATGTCGAAACTGACTTGGGCGCGGTTGGCGTTGTCAGTTACGGGCCCGTTGAAGCCGCCACTGGTCGTGAAGCTGCCTTCGTCCGCACCGTTAAACAACTCGACGTAGTTATCGCCGTTGTAGATGCCGAAAGACTGTTTGGACAGCATAGACGTGATTTCAATCAGAAAGGTTGCTGTGCTGTTGCTTCCGTCTGGGGAAGAGGTAAAAAACGGTTCGGTGCTTACATCATTGTTTTTGGTATCGCCGAGCACATTAACGCTGGTTCCCGAGACAATGAGATTGTCGTTGATAATCTCACTGAGGTTCGCCTCAGAACCGTTGTTAATGAATGCTGCTTGAGCAGACATGGCGCTCAGACACGCTACAGCTAAAGTCGTTCTGGCCAATTTCATTGTACTGATACTCCGTCAAGGTGTAGTGCGTTCCGTGCAACCCGGCTATCTCAGAGAGATCCGTGGCTTTCCGTCCCTCTCTCGCGAGAGGTTTGGCGTCGGGGGAACTATCCCCACTCTTCTTAATATACGAAATCCGTGCCAGAAACGAAAAACATCGATAAAACAGCTAGGTAGGAAGTCCATCCGATGGGTTGTGTAAAGCGGCTATGCATGAGATGTAAAAAAACCAGACACGCTTTCGAGTCTGGTTTTATCGATAAGACTAAACAGCTATGGTTACAGCGCCCTGCGAATCTCGTCGAGGTGGTTTTTGAATTCTTCGTTATCAGGGGCCATTGCGAGCGCTCGTTGCAGTTGATCCATTGCTGCACGGTGTTGACCATCTAGGTGTAGAATCCAGCCATAGGTATCGAGAATCGCAGGATTCTCCGGCTCAATCTCTGCAGCACGAGCCGCGAATTCAAGTGCACGGGGGGTGTCTGTGTCCCTCAGTGCCCAGGCAAGATTGTTCAGGGCTGTTGTATGAAATGGGTCCTGCTCTAAAACTTTTTGGTAGTGATTGGCAGCAGCCATGATGTTCCCTTCGGTCATCAATTGATTTCCGCGGGAGAGGTTGGCCGGAAGGCTATCAGGAGCGAGATCAATCCATTCTGCCGTAAGTTCGTTGGTCTTTTCTTTTGCGACCAGATTGGACAACTGAACGAGCGCGGGAAGTACCGCAGGATTACTGGTCTCACCCCAAAATGCATAGAGGGCCTGAAAAGCTTCTTCAGCGTGATTATCCGCCTGCAGGATAGCAGCCCGTGCAATGGTCACCCCGGCCGTTGCTCCGAAAACCTGCTCGACCTCCAATACTGCAGCTTGAGCTGCGTCGATATCACCCTGTAGGGTGCGGATTCGTGCTGGCAGCAGAGCAAACGCCTGATTTTCGGGGTTCAGTGCAAAAGCCTGCTGAGCCTTGTTGACCGCTGCATCCCATTGTTCTGAGAGTGTTAGTTGTTGTGCTTCCGCAGCAAGCAGATTGGCTTCAGCGGTCTTGAGAGACGCTGATTCGATTCCTTTGCCGGCTTCCGCTAGCCGGGAACGGGCTGTCTCCAGTTGCTCTTCGGATACCAGCCAAAGAATCTCCGTAGCGGCCAGCGCATTGGCCAATTCGGGCTCAGCCTGACCGACCGACTTGGTCCAATCGGATACGGCGGACTCGCTCTGATTATTGGCGGCATGGAGCCGGGCTGCCCTGAACAACAGCGGTAGTTTTGGCTCGGTTTGTTTGGCGGCCGCGACAAAGCTGCTGACGGCTTTCGCTGGTTGACCCGTCTCCTGGTAAAGCTGGGCCAGCGTAATGTTTATTTCAATGCTTGCAGGGTTGGTGGCACGAAGGCCTTCCAGCTTATTGATTGCGTCTTCGGTATTGCCAGTTCCTGCTGATGAGATCGCTGCAAGAAGCTGCGCAGAGCGGTCCTGGGGATAGCCGTTCTCAAGGGATTGTTGCAACTCTCTAAGTTCCCCGGTTTGGCCCTCGCGGATTAGTAAACGCACGTAGGCCGCTGTGGTGGGCCAGTCGTCCGGTTTGTTTGCAAAGGCAATCCGAAGTTGTCCAAGAGCTTGCTCGGGCATTCCCTGACGTTCGTAATAATTGGATAGGGCCAGTCGAAGACGAACGTTCTCGGGATTGAGGCTTAAGGCCCGGCTCAGACTGGCGACACCCTCGGACTGAGTGTCTTCGAGACTCAGCGCCACCATGCCGTGCATGGCCAGCAGTTCCGTGTCGTCGGGGCGGGCCTCGATTGCTCGAGCCAGCGTTGTATAGGCTTCCCGGCGCTCACCCTTGTCGATTCGAGCCATTGTTGTAAGCCGAATGAAGCGGGTGGGAGATGTTTCCGGATCAATATTCTGAGAAAGCAGATCAAGGCCCTCTTGAAGCCTGCCTTGTTGCAGATTCAGCGCGCCAAGGGTAAGAGCGATTCTTTCGTTATCTGGGTTTAACTGGAGCAGGTCCTGGAGGGTTTCAGAGGCTTCGTCGAAACGCCCGTCCTTAATTGCAGAAATCGCTGACTTTGCCTGATTCTCAAGATCTGAATCGGTATTCTCTGCAAGAACCCGGTTATATACCTGTGCCTCGGTAATACGGCCCTGTTCCGTGAGCACTCGAGAAAGCAGTGTCAGTGTTTGTCTTCGCACCGGCAGAAAAAAGTCAGAGGTGGGGAGGGCGCCCACAGCTGCCGTTAGAGCCTCCACAGCCGGCTCAAGGCGGTTCAGCGTATACAGTGCGCGCCCCTTTAACATCAGGACTTCGGAGCTTTCAGGGTGTTCTGCGAGATAAGAATCGGCCTCAGTTACTGCTTTCTGAGGATTGTTCAGATGCAGATAGGTCTTCAGGATGCCGGCGGTGGCCGTTTCCACTTGCCACCCCTCAGCAACTGCCTTTTCGAATTGCTCAATGGCTGCCTGGTAGTTACCAGATAGTCTCAGCGCTTCGCCTCGCACAATGGCGGCACGCCCTTTTTCTTCAGGAGTATCAACGTCGGCCAGTTGCAATGTTTCACGCGCTGATAAGTGTTTGCCTTGCCCAATGTAGGATTCTGCGAGGGCAAGGGCGACCTCGCCAGGCTGTTCATTCAGCCGTGGAACCAGGAGAGTCTCGACTTCCGGATAGGCACCTACACGCAGATAGAGATCGGAAAGGCGTAGGACGTAATTCAGATTGTCAGGTTCCTGCTGGATGGCGTTTCTTATTTCCAGCATGGCGGACCTGTACTGTCCCTGCTCCGCGTAGGTTTCACTTCGATTAATGTGGGATAGACCTTCCGGCTCTGTTGAGCCTCCGCCGCATCCGGGCAAAACTAGCGCTACCACCAGGCCGGTGCAGATATAGAGGCCTTTGAAAAAGGTAATCATGGGATCATTCTGGCGGTGTCGCTTGAACATGGGGAATCTTGGTGCGTCGGTCATAGTATTCCTGCCTGGCTCTCTAGCTTTCTGGTGAAGCTTCGGAGGTTTCGATGTTGTATTTATCGGTAAGGCTATAAATGGTGGGGCGTGTTATGCCAAGTAATCGAGCCGCCTTCGCCATATTGAATCCGCTGACCTGGAGTGCCTGGTTAAGCGCACGCCGCTCTGCGGTTTCACGAATCTGGCGAAGGTTCAGGCATTTCTCGTCTTGCGTTGACGTTTGTTGAAGTGACAGGTCTTCGGCGGTCACTCTTTTGCCCTCGGCCATTATAATCGCCCGCTTAACCTTGTTGATCATCTCCCGAACGTTGCCTGGCCAAGGATAGTTATTAACAGCGCTTATGGCGTCATCGGCGAAGGACAGGTTTGGGCGGTCGAGCTCTTTCCCGATACTTTTCAGGAGTGATTGCGCGAGAACCAGAGCATCGCCATCACGATCTCTGAGAGCAGGGACGTCAAGCGTAATTTCGCTAATGCGGTAGTACAGATCCTCGCGAAATTCGCCGCTCTCAATGAGCTGGTTCAGATTCCGGTGGGTCGCGCAGATAACCCGTACATCAACTGAAATCGGTTCGATCGCGCCAACGCGATCAATCATCCGTTCCTGGAGAAATCTGAGCAGTTTCGCCTGCAGCGCGAAAGGCATGTCCCCAATCTCGTCCAGGAAAAGCGTGCCACCGTTGGCAGATTCGATTTTGCCCTTTTTGTTCTGTGTTGCGCCGGTAAAAGCGCCTTTTTCGTAGCCGAACAGCTCGCTTTCCAAAAGGGCTTCTGGGATTGCTGCACAGTTAATGGCCGCGAAGGGCTTGGAGGCTCTAGGGCTGAGGTCGTGGAGTGCACGCGCAACCAGCTCCTTGCCGGTTCCGGTTTCACCGTTGATCAGCGTGGTCACGTCAGTCGGCGCAATCTTTTCTAGCGTTCGGCAAACCTGAAGCATTTGTGGGCTGGCCGCGACAATGCCTTTAATATTGGTGGCGTTCTGCTGGTTCGCCAGTTCACGATTCTCGCGCTCAAGTTCATAAAGCCGAAAAGCTCTGTCAACGACAAAAGTCAGGATATCTGCATCCAGAGGCTTTTGGTAAAAGTCCGATGCGCCCATTCCAACAGCCTTGACAGCATTCTCCTTGTCTTCGCGGCCGGTAACGACGATGACTTTGGTTAGTGGCGCGAGCCTGAGAATTTCTTCCAGAAGACTGAAACCCTCAGAGGCTCCACCTGGGTCGGGGGGGAGGCCTAAATCCAAGGTCACTACATTGGGCTCTTCTCGTCGCAGGAGTGCCAATGCGGATTCACGATCCGACGCGAGGCTTACTTCCAGATCATCGCTGAAGCACCAGCGCATTTGGCTTTGGAGTCCCGGGTCGTCTTCTACGATCAAGAGTCGTCTAGTCACAACAGCATTAAATCCTTTTTGAGAGTTTCCCTTGCAAAGATTCTTAACCGAACGTTGACACTTTGCAATGCTCGATGGAATTTATTGGGGTGATCGCCGATTAATTGACGCTCTCTTTCGTGTGGTCCGCGTCATGATCTGGTCGATATGTTAGTTCAGTCAGTGGCGCCGTCTTTTCAAATGCAAGGGGAATCCACACAGAGAAACATGACCCAATCCCGGGCTCGCTTGTAACATCGATAGTACCCCCAATTTTCCGTATGTATTCCCGTGCCTGATAAGCACCAATACCCATGCCCGTCAGACCTTTGGTGCTTTCAAAAGGTTTGAACAATTGGTCGCTGATGAATTCTTCTGTCATTCCTGACCCCGTGTCTTGAATGAACAGAACTACGGAGCCTTTGGAGGTCTTGATTGTAAGAGTGATTTCCCCTGTGGGCGGTGTCGCGTCCTGTGCGTTCTGAATCAGATGGCCCAATACGCTGCGGAGATGTTCTGTGTCAGCCTTAATGATCGCTTCTGGTGGAGAGCCGACTACATGCGGCGCTGGCGTCCGGTGCTGATAATGCGTCACCAACTGCTGAACCAATTGTGTCAGGTTGATCGGCTCAAGATTGACCTTTTCTTCTGTGTGAGGTTTTCGAATGTGATCTACCAGATTCGACATTTTCCTCACAGCGTGTTCAGTCGTATTGATCATGTCGTCAATGAACGCAGGGTTATTGCGATGTTTTGGCGCATTTTTCACCAGCAGTGACAACTGGGCAATAACGGTTTTCAGGTCATGAACCATAAAAGAGGACGCCTTGCTCACGGCTTCAAACTGCATCGCACGGGATAATCTGTATTGAGCATCGGCTTGGGCGAGCAGGTTACAGGTCTGCCGAGCCACGACCTTAATGAGGTCAAAGTTTTCCCAATTGAGTTCCACGCGGGCGTATGGGTTGCCGACAAGAGCCATCCCATAGAGTTCATTACCCAGATAGAGTGGAATGATCAGCCAGCAGTCAGGAGTTTTTGCTATTACGTCAGGAATTTCCAAAAGGTTGTAGCTGACCGGATCTGCCTTGTATTCATGTAGGTCGACAATCCACTCACGATCCCGAAAAAAGCGAACCAGTTCGGAGTTGCCCTCGATCATGGTGTATTTGGGTGTTGAGAGATTGACTGAAGCTTTGAGAACGTAAGCATCCTGCTCGCCAATGAGCCAAATCGCACCTGCGTTACTCTCGACTAGTCCCGCAAGTATCCTTATCACGCGCTGGGGTAGAGGGGGGTCGTCACTGAGATCGGCAAGCTCCCGCGTCATTTTTAGCCACTCTTCGCGGTAGTCATATTTGTAGTCAAAAAAGTTCTGGCTGATCACTACCATCAGTTTTGAGCGGATGCGCCTCGAAAGAAGCAGCGTAGTCAGGAAAACAAGTGAAATCGTGAAAAATAGAACCTGAAGTGCGTCGCCCCATTGCCCACCCAGTGTTCGAACATAGTAGCCACCGAGGGCAAGAAACAGCAGATAGCCACCGGCAAATATCAGTGTTCCACCATGAAAAACTGCCGAACGGGACAAATGAAAATCAACGGGCTGCCTGCGGGTGTTGATGACATTGACAGCGAATAGCGGTGTAAGGAGAGCATTTACAAAACCGCGGGCGTTCCAGAAGGAGTCTGCAACATGCCCAAAGAGAAGGGCATCGGAGTACATAAAGAAATCGAAGGCGAATATAGTCCCCGCGCCAATGCACATGTATTTTATACTTGACCTTCCGAAACTGGGGGAATTGCGCCAGATTTGCTCGACGAGAGACAGGCCCAGCAGGGAAAGCCCGATTTGGCCGAGAAGTTTGATTTTCCCGCTAGCCAAAGCCAGATCGGTAAAATTTTCGATGAGCCCGATTGCGAGCAGAACCAAAAGTAGAAGGCCTGCGCTTGCGCCCAGGATCTGCTTTACTTTTCCGGTGAGCTTGTTTTCCCTTAGTCCGTCTTTCAGCAACGCAAATAGCAGGTAAATCCAGGCAGCATCCCGAAGCAGTTCAATCAGATATCTAAGGTTAAAGCCCGGATAGCCCCAGATGCTCTGACTTACGAGCGAACATGCCCAAACGGCCGTTACGGTTGAGGCAAGCGCAAGGGCACGGTCGACTCCGCGGCGAAGGTATCGTGCCGCCACCAAAATCGCCAGAAGTCCGAACGTAATCGCAGCAAGTGAATAGCTGAGTACGTCCATGTTGCTGAACATGCCAGAGTGCCCCGCAAAGTAAGTCCTTTAAAAAGAATAGCTCTTTTTAGATGAGAATAACTTATGTAGCCAATGTTTACTAAACAGGCCTCTTATTTTCCCGATAAAACCGGAAAATTTCCTTCAGCGGCCGCTTCGGCTCAAACCCGAACTCGTTAACAAACGCCCGTCCATCAATCACTACGGGATATTTGAAGAACGCCATCAGGTAGGACGGGAAACTCTTTAGTTTCAAGGTGCCGAGTATCATCTTCGGCACCATCGGCGGGACGGAAGGCACCTGAATCCGTTTGCAGCCACAGAGCTTGAGTGCGTGCTGATAGGCCACCCAATCCTGCGGGGCGACGTTGTAAACGCCACGTGTCGGTTTTTTATACGCCAGTACAATGGCATCAGCCATGTCATCGATGTGGATAAACTGCATCATGGGTGAAAAGCCCGCCAACACCGGAGCCCGCTCGCTGCCCAGCAGGGTGCTAATGGTGTTGCGCACGCCTGGCCCCACGATATTGCAGGGTCGCAGGATAGTGATGTTCAGTTCCGGGTAGCGCCAAAGGTAAATGTTGGCCAGGTTCTCCAGCTCAACGGAGTCAATCAGGTCGGCGCTGAGCCCTGCGCTCTTGAGGGGGGCTGCTTCATCGATAAGGGCGGGATTGTAGGCAACCGCTCCGTATACATGGAACGTTGAAAGCACGACCACTCGTTTGATGCCGTACTTGTGGCTCAGATCCAGAAGCTTCTGGGTGCCGAGCACGTTGGCATTGTAGCGCCGCATGCGGGTGAGCTGGCTGGACATGATCCGGCCCATGTGGATTACGCCATCAAACTCATAGCGCCGGAACAGATCCTCGAATACCCGCTTGTTGAAATCGATACAGTAGCTCGGGATGTCGTCGCCCAGGTAGACCTGTTCACGGAAATCCACAGCGACCAGGTCGCAGGTATCCCGAAGCTGTTCGATGACCTGTTGGGCGAGGGCGCCGGCGGCGCCGGTAATCAGGATGTGTGGTCTGCGTTGTTCGGTCATCAGAAAAGCCTTTTCCGTTCGCTCAGTCCCTTGTCGATCAGCCGGCTGATCTCCGACTTGACCTTCTCCACCCGGTCGGTGACCTGTTCTTCGGGAATTTCCAGATCGTCAAAGTACATCGGGGCTCCGAAGTTCAGGTGTACTTTCGCCGGCAGCACCACGGGCATGGCGACGGGGGCGTAGGGGATGCCCAGGGCTTTTGCCAGGGGCTTTATGTTGGCGATGGCCGGGATGGTCTCCTCGCAGCCCACCACGCCCACAGGCACGATCGGCGCCTTGTACTTCATCGCCAAGTGCATGAAGCCGTTGCCAAACCGTTTGAGCTGGTAGCGTTCGTGGTAGAGTTTTCCGGAACCGCGTATGCCCTCGGGGAACACGATGACGGCCTCGTCGTTAGCGAGCATCTTGGCGCAGTTCACCGGGTCGCCGAGCACGGCGCCCACTTCATTTAAAAGGTTGCCGAGCCAGGGCACAGTCGGGAAAAAGCGTTCGATCATCGCCCTTGGAATGCGGGCATCTTTTTCCCGGGAGGCGAGGGCATAGCCGATCAGCAGGCCGTCGATAGGAAGCTGACCACTGTGATTGGCAATAATGAGCACCGGCCCATCCGCGGGAATGTTTTCCACGCCGTGGGCCTGAACCCGGAAGTACTTCTCGTAGATCTGTTTGGTGAGCGAAAGCCCGTATTTCATGGCTTCGTTGTTGTATCCCCAGGGGTCGTAGCCCAGGCTCCCGATGGGTTTGCGGATGCGGTTGATATGTTTGTCCAGTTCCGCGGGAACCAGTCGGGACTTCAGAAACGATGCCAGGCTCATGATTTCCTTCCAATGAATACGCCTAATGTGTGGCTTTGTCCGTTATTAAGCACCCGATAGTCGCTGGCTGCATTGGCGGTTTCGACGCACAGCATGGACTGCCAGGCCGTATCGGGAAAATCCGATAGCTTGGCCGCCTTGGCCGGACCGGGGTTCCAGACCACGGTTGAGTCGCTGCCTACGGCTGAGAGCTTTCGGCCAGTTCGGGGTGTCACGATCGTCAGTGTGTCGCCGCTCTCATAGATGCGGTCCGTTTCGCCGTCAAAATACACAGGGCCTTCCTGGTTGCGGTATTCCCAGCTATCCAGGGTGTCGATGTACTGGCTGTTTCCGAGGCCCAACACTCGAGAGCGGGTTATGTCGCTGGTCGGCAAATAAGTGTGAAGCGCCTGGGTAAAGGCCAGGAGATCGTTCCCCAGATTTGTGGTCGTCAAAGCCAGTTGGCAGCCGCGGATGGAAAAGCTGAACGTGAGCAGGGCGAGCGCATGCCCGATCCAGATATCGTTGAAATCTTCATTGCCATCCAGGGACAGGCTGATTTCCACCTCGTGTGCGTTCTCCCGGACATCCTCCAGTTTCCACAGTGCGGTACGGGCAAATCCGTGGGCTTTGTCGGTCTGGATGCGCTTGCGAACTTCTGGCGCGTTGCGGACCGGATCGCCGAACCAGGGCCAGCAGACCGGAATGCCTCCACGAATGGCACGGCCAGGTTCGTATCGGGCGGTTGGGCTCATCCACAACCAGTCAGATTCGTCCTGGGGCTTGAAGCTTGCGAGGTGCGCGCCCTGGAGAAACAGGGTGGCCTGGAACAAGGGGTGGTGTACCTCAAGGGCTTCCAGTTGCCCGATCGTTTTCCAGCGCGTGAAGGACCATTGGCCCGGAGAGAGTGAGAGCGGTGGCCTGTTACTGCTTTCTGACATGGTTATCTACTGAGTGAAACCGGTTAAGTGTATTTGCCTACACAGAGAGTAAATTAAAACTGCCGCTCCGGCGAGAATTGCGCCTAAAATACGCTCAAATCTAGTACGAGGCCTGCCGATGGAAACGCCGGTAATCATCCCGATCCATGATCCCCTTATCACACCTTTGCACAGCGCCCAGGATGCGGTGGCAGGCAGTGATGTCCAGTCGATGGACCTCACGCCGGATCAACGTGAGCCGTTGTCTGAGGAATGGCTGGATGAACTGGCTTTGGGGCTTAGCGAGCACGGCTGGATGTCGCTGGATGTGAGGTCGCGGCTGGGCTCCAACTTGTTGGGGGCGCTGAAACAGGAAGTGCAGATTCTGGATCGTACCGATGCCATGAAAAAAGCCGGCATCGGCCGCGGTAATGATCTGGTACGTGACCGTTCGGTGCGCCGCGATAAGATCGCCTGGTTGCAGGGTGTTACTGCGCCCCAGGCTGCGTTGTTCGAATTCTTTGAAATGATTCGTCAGGGCCTTAACCAGAGGCTGTTTCTGGGGCTGAAGCGGTTCGAGACCCATTACTCTACCTACCACTCCGGTGATTTCTACAAGCAGCACCTGGACAGTTTTAAGGGCAGGGCGTCCCGGGTGGTGAGCTTGGTGCTTTATCTCAACGAAGAGTGGCAGGCAGCCGACGGCGGTGCCCTTCAGGTGTTCAACCGCGACAATGATCAGGAAGTGTGCGGAACCGTGTTGCCCGAGGCGGGCCGCATGGCGTTGTTCATGAGCGAAGAGATTCCCCACGAGGTGTTGCCGGCAAACCGCACTCGCTACAGTCTGGCCTGCTGGTTCCGCCAGGATGAGGTGCTGCTGCCTCTTTAAGCATGATGCCGGAGAGCATGCTGATTTGTCATTGTAGTGTGTAAACCCTTTTGCTAATATGCGCGCCGCTTTCAGGGATTTGTCCTGAAACGCCGTTATGGTGGCTCCATTGGTGCCTCCGCAACATGAAACCGTGAACCCGGTCAGGCCCGGAAGGGAGCAGCCGAAGCGGTGGAATTGTGTGCCGGGGTGTCGCTGATGGAGTCACCCCCAGTTTTTCTCTCCGCAAAGCTATTGCCCTGATTTTTCTCTGATATCTCTCTTGCAGTCTCTCTGCTTTAACGGCCTTTTCCTTCGGTTTCCGGAATCAACTCTGCTTCTTATAGATCTGTGTCCATGCTAAGGTTAAACCCGTTTTTCACTGCAGTTGGCGGAACATGAGCTACCAGGTACTTGCCCGTAAATGGCGCCCACGCACCTTCGAGGATATGGTGGGCCAGGAACACGTGCTCCAGGCGTTGATTCACGCCCTGGAAAGCCAGCGTCTTCATCACGCTTATCTGTTCACGGGGACCCGTGGGGTAGGCAAGACCACCATTGGCCGGCTGCTCGCCCGCTGCCTTAACTGCGAAACGGGCGTCACCCCCAATCCCTGCGGCGAATGCTCCAGCTGCCAGGAGATTCAGGAAGGCCGGTTTGTGGATCTGATTGAAATCGACGCCGCGTCCCGGACCGGCGTTGATGATATGCGTGAGCTGACTGATAACGTCCAGTACTCGCCTACCCGTGGCCGCTACAAGGTGTACCTCATTGACGAGGTGCACATGCTGACCAACCAGTCGTTCAACGCCTTCCTGAAGACCCTCGAAGAGCCGCCGGAACACGTCAAGTTCCTGCTGGCGACGACCGATCCCCAGAAACTGCCGGTCACGGTGCTCTCCCGGTGCCTGCAATTCAACCTCAAGCGCATGACCCCGGAGCACATCGCAGGCCATCTGAGGCATGTACTGGGTGCCGAGGAAATTCCATTTGAGGAACCGGCCCTGTGGCTCCTGGCCCGCGCCGCCGATGGCAGTATGCGCGATGCCTTGAGCCTGACCGATCAGGCTATCGCCTTCGGCAACCAGAAGCTGTCGGCCAGTGATGTTAGCAATATGCTGGGCACCATTGATCAGCGGGATATCGAGCGCATCGTGAATGCGCTGGTTGAGAGCGATGGCCCGGCACTTTTGGCGGAAATCAGCCGGATTTCCGACTTTGCACCGGATTACAGTGTGATCCTCGCCGATCTGCTATCGCTCTTTCACCGGGTCACCATGGAACAGGTGGTTCCGGGCAGCGCGGATAACGCCCTTGGTGATGCCGAGCAGGTCCAGGCCCTGGCCCGCAAGCTTAGCGCCGAGGACGCGCAGCTTTTCTATCAATCTGCGCTGATTGGGAGGAAAGACCTCGCCATTACGCCTGACGCGCGAATGGGTTTCGAAATGACGCTGCTCCGGATGCTTGCCTTCCGGCCCGGTGCTGACCGGCGAGAGCCCCCCGCAATAAGCTCCGGTGGCCAGCCCGCCGCCTCTGAGCCACGGGATGAGCCCGACCCGGCGCCGACCCCACAGGTAGAGCAAAAACAGCCGGAACCGGAACCCGAATCCACGCCTGAGCCTGAGCCCGAGATGCCGGCCGCTCCGCCCGTTGCGGAGGAGGATGCATCCTGGCTGGCCAGTCTGGATGCTCAGGCCGAGGCGACAGGAGAGTATGAAGAGAACTATCCCCTGAGTGATGAGGCTCCTGTTACAGAAGAGCTCGCGCCTGAAGTTTCTGCCGAGCCAGTTGTTCAGCCTGCGCCGGCTCAGGAACCTGCGTTTGTAGAGCCTGAGCTAGAGCGTGGTCCAGCGGCCGAACCTGTAGTTGAACCTGAGGGAGAGTTTGTCTGGCACCGCGATTTCCGGAGCCTTGGCATTGTGGGCATGCCCGGTAATCTCGCCAGTCACGGCGCCATGTCGCGGGACGGCGATGTCATTACCCTGACCATTGATGAGGGTCACGTCAGGCTGTTGAACAGCCGGCACGAGGAAAAGATTCTCGCTGCCTTGAGAAACCGCTTTGGCGACTCCATTCAGTTACGTACAGAGCAGGGCAATCCCGGGCCAGACACCCCGGCGGCTTATGAGGAACGCCAGAGAAAGGCGCGCCAGGAAGCCGCAGAGGCGTCCATTCGCAGGGATCCGGTCGTAAAGTCTATTGTTGAACGATTCGAGGCGCGGGTAGTTGAAGACAGTATCCGGCCGGCCGAGATAAGCAGGAGATAAGCTATGATGAATAATATGGGCGACATGATGAAAAAAGCCCAGAAAATGCAGGAAGAGATGCAGAAGGCCCAGGAAGAAATCGCCAAGGCAGAAGTGACTGGCGAAGCTGGAGCCGGGCTGGTCAAAGTCACCATGAATGGCCGTCACGACGTTCGTAAAGTGGACATCGACTCCTCCCTGATGTCTGAGGAAAAGGATATTCTGGAAGATCTTCTGGCCGCTGCGGTGAACGATGCCGTACGGCGCGTCGAGGAAAACCAGAAAGAGAAAATGTCCGGTATGATGTCCGGCATGGGCCTGCCGCCCGGTTTCAAGATGCCGTTCTGAATTTCATCCTGCAGTCGTTTGAGGACCTTTCATGGCGTTCAGCCCCCTGGTTGATGAGCTTGTAGAATCCCTTCGTTGCCTTCCCGGAGTTGGCCAGAAAACGGCCCAGCGCATGGCTTTCCATTTGCTGGAACGTAGTCGTTCCGGCGGCACTCGTCTTTCCGAGGCACTGAGCCAGGCCATGAACGGTGTCCGGCGATGTGAAAGCTGCCAGAACTTTGCCGACACCGAGGTCTGCGGGATCTGTGAAAATCCCCAACGGCGCACTGGTACCCTGTGTGTGGTGGAAAGCCCTTCGGATCTTCTGGCCATCGAGCAGGCGGGAGACTATCGCGGCGGCTATTTCGTCCTGATGGGGCACCTCTCACCGATTGACGGCGTTGGGCCGGAGGAAATCGGCATCGAGCGTCTGCTGAAGCGGATCCGCGACGAGGGCGTGACTGAACTGATTTTGGCGACCAACCCGACCGTGGAGGGTGAAGCTACGGCTCACTACATCGCCGATCGCCTTGATGGCCAGGGAATCCTGATAACCCGTCTGGCCCATGGTATACCGGTGGGTGGAGAACTCGGCTACGTTGATGGCTTTACCCTGACCCACGCATTCCGTGGTCGCAAACCACTGTCCGATTGAATCTGACCGAATAAACCTACCAGGCACGTTTATGGATATTTCTGCCCAGGCCGCTGTGGCTATCGACGTTCCCCCGGCTCCGGCCAGTATTGACTGGATCCGGGAACCGGAAGCGCTGGACCAATGGCTGGATCGCGCACCGGGCAAGCCTCTGGCTCTGGACACTGAATTTGAGCGGGTAAACACCTTTTACCCGATACCCGGACTGGTTCAACTGGGCCTTAATGGTGACTTTTGCCTGGTGGACCCTGCCGTTGCCGAACAATCCCGACGTTTCCGGGAAGTCCTGGCGGACCCGGATACGCCAAAGCTCCTTTACGCAATGAGCGAAGACCTGGAACTGTTTCGCCAGTGGCTCAATCTCCAGCCTGCCGGTGTGATCGATCTTCAAATCGGCGCCGCGATGGCTGGAGCCGGGTTTTCCCTGGGTTACGCGAGACTGGTGGAAACTCTGTTCGGTGAGACTCTGGACAAGTCCGCCACCCGCTCTGACTGGCTGGCGAGACCGCTGAGCGATGCTCAGCAACGTTACGCGATTGACGATATCCGTTTTTTGGAGCCAATGTACCAGTGGGTCAGAGCATTACTTCGCGATCGCGGTCTGGAAGCGGCTCTGGTAGAGGAATCGGCGCGCTTTGCCAATGAACTGGCAGGGCAGGAAGATCCCGATAACCATTACCTGAAACTGCGGGCCGGATGGACCCTCTCGGCTCAGCAACAGGGTGTCCTGAAGGAACTTGTGCGCTGGCGTGAGCTTGAGTGCCAGCGGCGGGACCGGCCAAGGAACCGTGTGCTGGCTGATACACTGTTGATTGCCATTGCGGAAAGGCTGCCAGCTTCCCCAAAGGAGCTTTCCAACATTCAGGGAGTACCATCCGGCGCAGTCCGTCGGTACGGCGATACCCTCATTGAACTTGTTAGCCGGGGGTCGACCGCGGATAATTCGTCCCTTGAGAGGGTTGCGCCACCTTTGTCCCGGGATCAGCAGGGATTCTTCAAGCAATTAAAGCGCCTTTTCAAAAAGGCGGCGGAAGATGCTGATATTCCAATGGAGTTGCTGGCGCCGAGAAAGCGTTTGGAAAAGGTTGTACAGCAACCGGACCTGGCGCAACACGAATTTTTCCAGGGCTGGCGGGCGCAGATTCTTGCTCCGGTTCGCTCTGATATTGAGGAATTACTGAAGTCATGAAAGAGCGGGAATTTGTCTCTGTTTTCCGGAGCAGCAAAAAGAATGACACCTATCTTTTTGTTCGGCGCGGACAGAAGTTGGAGGAGCTTCCGGAGAGTCTCATGGGTATTTTCGGTCAGCCGGTTCATTCCATGGATCTGGTTCTGACGCCCGACCGCAAGCTGGCAAGAACGACCGGAAAGCAGGTTCTGGAAGCCATCGGCGAGAAAGACTTTTTTCTGCAAATGCCGGAAGAGCAGGAGGGTTACGTGGTGGACTTCAAGCGCACGCTGGATCGCCGCGATCCATGATTGCCCAGGTGCCGTTCTGGCAACGCAAGCGCCTGCATGAGATGACGCCTGAGGAATGGGAGTCTCTTTGCGACGGTTGCGGAAAATGTTGCCTGAACAAACTGGAAGACGAAGACACCGGCGAGGTCTACCACACTGATCTGGTGTGTCGTTATATGGACGAAGAAACCTGCCAGTGCACCGTTTACAAAGAGCGGCTTCAGAAGGTGCCGGGTTGCACGGTACTGACACCGGGCACCGTCAGCGACTACCATTGGCTGCCATACACCTGCGCTTACCGGACCCTGGCTGAAGACCGGCCGTTGGCCGATTGGCATCCCTTGCGAAGCGGGGATCCCGATTCGGTGAACGAAGCAGGCGTTTCGATCCGTCACAAGGTGATTTCGGAAGACCGCGTGCCGGAAGAAGACTGGGAAGAACATATCATTCACTGGATCCTGTAATGATTGATACCGATGCACAACTGGCCTACGGGATTTTCTGGGCCGCTTACGCCATAGCTTTTGTCGTGTTCTTTTATATGATGAAGAGCCTGATCCGTTTTCTGCCTTTTTATGGAGTGCGGACCCTGATTCTCGCTGCTCTGGTGGCTTTGCTGCTTACCCCGGTTGAATCGCCCGATCTGGCCGGTTGGTGGATTCCGGCCTGGCTGTTCGGCGGCTACGAAATGATTCTTGGCGACGCGGACGCTTCAGGTCGGGCACTGTTTAATCTGGGCCTCGCCGGATTGGTCATGCTGCTGGTCTGGGTGCTGGATCTGGTTCGCTACCGTCTTGTTCGTAAATAGCGCGAAAAAGAAAAAAAGATAAGGATGGATGCCTTGAGAGAGATGACATCGAGATGGTTTGGGCTGGTTGCACTTTGTTTCGTGCTCAGCCTGCCAGCCGGGTTGAATGCCCAGGAGAGTGACGACGTTCAACTGCCCGAGCGGTCGGACGTTCGGATCATTGTCGATATCTCGGGCTCCATGAAAGACACCGACCCGGAAAACCTGCGACAGCCCGCCGTGCGTCTGCTGGCCCGGCTTTTGCCAGAGGGGGCCTCGGCGGGTGTCTGGACCTTCGGGCAGTATGTCAACATGCTGGTGCCGCACCGTGAGGTAACCAACGCATGGCGGGAAATGGCCATTCAGCGCTCAGCTCAGATTAACTCGGTCGCACTCAGAACAAACCTTGGCGCGGCTATTGAGACAGCCAGCGATGATTATTTCACGGACGGCGATCTGAGCCGGACTCACTTCATACTGCTGACCGACGGCAAGGTCGATATCTCCGACGATCCCGCAAAGAATACCGCAGAGGAAACTCGTATTCTGGATACAATTGTCGCGGATCTCATCGAAAGGGGCGCTACCTTTCACCCCGTGGCTCTCTCTGAGGCTGCGGATACCGACTTTCTGAAAGCGTTGGCGACAGACTCCGGCGGTCGTTTCCAGGTGGCGGATACAGCAGATGCGCTGAACCTGGCGTTTCTTCAGGCATTGAACACCGCGGTTCCGCAGGAGCAGATTCCTATTGAGGGCAATGGCTTTACGGTGGACGAGGGCGTTCGTGAATTTACCGCCCTGATTTTCTGGGGCGAGTCTGAAACCTCTGCCACCCGGGATCTTGCACTGATTCGCCCGGACGAACAGACCGTGAATCTCGCCGAATTCCCCGATAACGTCCGGTGGGCAAGGGAAGCCGGTTATGACCTGATCACGGTCAATGAGCCGTTGGCCGGGCAGTGGCGTATCAATGGCGAACTGGGCGAGGGTAGCCGGGTAACAGTGGTCAGCGACCTCAGGATGGTGGTTAATCCACTACCACCATCGTTTACCGCGGACGACCCACTCAACATCCGGGTTGGCTTTTTCGAAGAAGGGGAGAAAATCACCAATCCTGATTTTCTGGGTGTGATTGAAGTCAGCCTTAGTATCACTTCGGAAGATGGCAGGAGCGGGACCAAGGTATTACGCGGTGAGCAGCCGCCGGAAGATGGCACCTATCGGGATACCGTAAGTGGTTTGCCAGCTGCAGGCCTCTACACCTTTGATGTGGTCGCCGATGGCCAGACCTTTAGCCGAAAGTTCAGCGCTACCGTCGGGTTTACGGTGCCCGAAGGGACAGAGCCAGCCAATCAGCCAGCTGAACAAGTCGAGCCAGAGGTGACTGAGCCAGCGCCCGCGACCGAGCAATCTGAGCCGGAGCCGCCAGTATCCGAGCCAGTGCAACCTGAGTCCGATCCGGCGATTGCTTCGCCCATCGACGTGAGTCAGGCAGAGGAGCCGATGAAGCCGGCGGCCCAGGAGCCTGAACCGTTACCTGAGGAGCCGGAAGAAACTGAAACCGGCTTTGCCGTACCTTTGTGGATGGTCGCCGCTGCAGGCGGGGGCCTGATAGTGATTGGCGGCCTGGTCTGGTTTGCCATCCGCAAGCGTAAGCAGCATCAGCAGGAGCAAGAGAAAGCAGCTGCAGAGCGCGAAACGCTTGAGGATCTGCAGGATGAGCCCGAAGCCGAGGAGATTCCTGAGGTCACCGAGGAAGCGCCAGAGGACGATATGTCCGAACTAGAGGCCGTGATCGATGAACATGAGGCCACTCTGAAGGCGGAAGATGAAGCGTTCGAGGAGCCCCATGCCGAGCCGGTCGAAGAGCCGGAAGAGGATATTCCGGTAGCGAACACTCCAGTAGACGAAGAGCCTGCAGGGTTGGACGAGGATATCCCGGAGCTAGAGGATGTCGCAGATCCCTCCGACGCTGATGCTCCGGAAGACGATGACGAGGAAGAGTTCGGGCTTGAGGATTTCGATTTGTCCGAGTTCGACGATTTACCCGATTATGATCAGGATGAGTCCGGGTTGCCCGAAGACGATCCGAAGAAGAAACCTGATCAGAAAGACCAGAAAAAGTAACCAACAGGAACCAGAGCATGAAGTTTACCGGTACCGAGAAGTATGTAGCCACCGATGACCTGCAAATGGCCGTCAACGCAGCGATTGCGCTTCAGCGCCCGCTGTTGATCAAGGGCGAGCCGGGCACCGGGAAAACCCTGCTGGCGGAGGAAATGGCCGCCGGATTGGGTATGAGGCTGATTCCCTGGCACATCAAGTCCACTACCAAGGCTCAGCAGGGGCTGTACGAGTACGATGCGGTTTCCCGTCTGCGGGACTCGCAGTTGGGTGATGAAAAGGTCAAGGATATCGGCAACTACATCGTAAAGGGCAAGCTCTGGGAGGCTTTTGAGGCCGACGAGCAAGTGGTTCTGCTGATCGATGAGATCGACAAGGCGGACATCGAGTTTCCCAACGACCTCCTGCTGGAACTCGACCGTATGGAGTTCTTTGTCTATGAGACTCAGAAGTTGGTTAAGGCAAAGAAACGCCCGATCGTGGTGATCACCAGTAACAACGAGAAAGAACTGCCGGATGCGTTTCTGCGTCGTTGCTTCTTCCACTACATCAGCTTCCCGGACCACGACACCATGCAGAATATCGTGGACGTGCATTTCCCGGGCTTGCAGCAGGAAATCGTTCGCGATGCTCTGGAAGTCTTCTTTGATGTGCGCAAGGTCCCGGGCCTGAAGAAGAAACCGTCCACCTCGGAGCTGATTGACTGGCTGAAACTGCTGATGGCTGATGAGCTGTCGGCGAAAATGTTGCAGGAGAAGGATTCCAGTTCGGCGTTGCCGCCTCTGTACGGTGCCTTGGTGAAGAATGAGCAGGATGTGCACCTGTTGCAGAAACTCGCCTTCATGGCCCGTCGTCGTAGCTGATTCTCGGCAAGATCATTGGCAAGAGTCACGTTTTATGTTGATTGATTTTTTTCTTGAAGTCCGGCGCGCGAAGGTGCCTGCCAGTCTGAGGGAGTTTCTGGATCTTCTGGAAGCCCTGCAGAAGCGGCTCGCCTTTGCGGATATGGAAGAGTTCTATTACCTGTCCCGTCTTTGCCTGGTCAAGGACGAGCGTCACTTCGACAAGTTTGACCGTGCCTTCCAAGCGTACTTTGAAGGCATCGAGAACCTTGACGAGCTGCTGGAGGCCCTGATTCCGGACGATTGGCTCAGAGCTGAGTTTGAGAAGCACTTGTCTGAGGAAGAGAAGGCCAAAATCGATTCTCTTGGAGGCCTCGAGGAGCTGATCGAGACCTTCAAGAAGCGAATGGAAGAGCAGGAAGAGCGTCATGCCGGCGGCAATAAATGGATTGGAACCGGCGGCACCTCACCATTCGGCGCCAACGGCTACAACCCGGAGGGTTTCCGGATCGGCCAGAAGAACGGTCGTCACGGCAGGGCCGTAAAAGTTTGGGAAAAGCGCGAGTTCAAAGATCTGGACGACAGCGTGACCTTGGGCATCCGCAACATCAAGGTGGCGCTGCGCCGGCTGCGTAAGTTCGCCCGCCAGGGTGCGGCGGACCAGCTGGATATGGACGACACGATCCGCTCCACGGCTCGTAATGCAGGATACCTGGACCTGAAAATGGTGCCCGAACGGCACAATGCGGTGAAGGTGCTGATTTTCTTCGACGTGGGCGGCTCCATGGACCCTCACGTACGCGTCTGTGAGGAACTGTTCTCGGCCGCACGGCTCGAATTCAAACACATGGAATATTTCTATTTCCACAATTTCGTCTACGAGAGTGTCTGGAAGAACAATATCCGCCGGATGAATGAAACCACCAGCACCTGGGACATTCTTCACAAGTACACGCCGGACTACAAAGTCATCTTTGTAGGCGACGCTACCATGGCGCCCTACGAAATCTCTCATCCCGGTGGCTCGATCGAGCACTGGAACGAGGAAGCCGGCGCTACCTGGTTTCAACGTATAAACGAACACTTCCGAAAGGTTGTCTGGATTAATCCGCTCCCGGAGAGTTACTGGGGCAACGGAGGTTCGTTGGGCATGACCAAACAGCTCGTTAACGATCACATGTACCCGCTGACCGTCGAAGGCCTCGAATCGGCCATGAAGCAGCTGAGTAAATAAAAAAAGCCGATGCGGTTGAGGGCATCGGCAAAGCTCGGCATATCAAGCGGGGTTGCCTGAAGGCACTCCCGCCGCTTTCCGTTCAGCAAATACAGGGCCAAGTGAAGGAAAGGACCACAAAACAGTCGTTTAAAATTCAACTTATCCGCTGAATCCTCCTAGGGCCCCGATATCCCTCCTGACTCTGTCAAATAACTCGACACTCTTCCCACTCCTCCGACCGTTTAAGCTTTCGCTGTGCGTTTTCCATTTGGTGATCTGTATACCGTTCTTGACGGTTACCAAGTGTTACGCTTCCTGCCGATCTGTTACAGAAGTTTGCATGAGTTACAGAGGCTAAAAGGGCAGGAGGCTTATGTTCGGCACACAACAATCACAAAGGCGCCGGATAGCACACCAAAGGGTAGTCGCCATCGGAGCACTGGTTCTGGCGTTGCCGGCTGCCTCGGCTGCAGTCGCCGACGGGCTTGACGAGGAACTCGAACGCCTGAATGCTGAAATCGCCAGCCATTCCGAGCGCGTATTCGCCCTTGAACAGAAGGTCCTGCACCCAGCCAATACCCGACTGGCAGTTTTTCTGACACTTCAGAGTCGGGATGCCCTCGATCTTGATTCCATCGAGCTCTTCGTCAATGGTCAGCCTGTCGCTTCTCACCTGTATTCCGACAGAGAGCGCGCGTCGCTTGAGCGCGGCGGTATCCAGCAGTTGTTCACCGGGAACCTGGAAAATGGCGAGCATGAGTTGAAAACGGTTATTACTGCCCGCTCTGCCGATGATGATTTTGTACGGCGGAAATCCACTCACCGCTTCAGAAAGCGCCCCGGCGTGCTCCGTTTACAGATGAGCCTGGAAGCCCGGGCGCCCGATTACGATCCTCGGGTTTCTTTCATGGAGTGGGAGTAGGGCGCCATGATGCTCCGGTTCCTTCTGCTTGTGTTGCCTCTGACTGTTTCCGGTTTCTCCGTGGCGGCTACGCCGGCAATGCCGGACGATGTACTTTCTGGTCTCAAGCAGTTCCGCCACGCCGGAGAAGTTGGCGTCGATCTCGGGGATGGAAGACAGCAGGCGCTCTATGAAGATGCTGAGAAAGTACGAACCGCGGGCCGCACTGATGAGGCCGGGCGAATCCTGGCCGGTATGAAAGAAGGCTACTGGGCGGCTCTGGGTTACCTCAATCTTGCCAGCGATTACGCGAAAACTGATATTAACCCGGCCAGGGCGCTGGTTGCGCTGCGGGTGGCTTTAGCCATGTCCGACGGTGACGCCGATTCCAAGCGTAGCCAGCATCTGAAGAATAATCTGCTGGTCCGCGCGGGCTACCTCGCATACCAGCACGGTGAATTCGATAAAGCTATCAGCTTTCTGGAGAAGGTCGATCTCGATAGCTTCAACACGCCACGGGCCCTTTATATTCATGGTCTGGCCCTGGCAGAAAAAGGCAATCATCGGGCCGCCATGCAGAGCTGGCATCGGGCCAGGAAATACCCTTTGGCATACCCGGGAGTTGCCGACGCCTCGATAGGGATGGGGCGCGGCTACGATCTCTCCGGCTATCTCGGGCAGGCCGGAGAAGCCTACCTTGCGGCCAACGCTGCGTTCGAGAGTGAACGGGTCACGCTTCGTAAACTTGCCGGAAAGATTCGCGAACAGGGCGCTTACAAAACCCTGGTGGAAGATGCCAGGGAAACCGGGGTTGACTGGTTTCTGGCCGACAGCCGTACACTGACCCAGCCGCGCATGGCCTATCTTCTTGGGTTCATGGAGGACCCGAATGTCCAGAAAGCTGCGGGGAGGGTGGCAGCGCTGCGCTCGATGGCGGTAAAACTTGAACGCCACGGTCACGATCTTGAGGTGTTTCAGGGCGCTCTGACAGAGCAGCTGGTCGGCATCCATCAGCAGGACACCAGGCAAAGCACCGCCGATCTTTCGGTTCAGGGTGAAGAGCTTGGTACACGATTGCAGCGCCTCGCCGATAACGCCGATCCCGGCCAGCAACCTCGCATCCAGGCTCTTGGGAAAACCCTATCAGACGCCCAGAGCCGGTTGAGTCAGGTCCGGAGCAATGCATCGGGGCAACCGGAAATCCTGGAACGGTTGCGTCGCTCTGCCGCTGCGCTGACAGAGCGCAACGAAGCGCTGTTACTGTCTGTCCGTCAGTTGCTTGAAGCATCTGAAACGGCGTTGGACGAACTGGCTCTCGAATATGTCGAAGCCAGGGACCAGCAGATGGCCTTCGCACTGGACAAAACCGAACAGCAGATTGCTCACCTGTATGAATATCTCGCCCTTCAGAACCTGGAGGAGACCCAGCCATGATCCGGCCGTTTCAGAGCTTCTGCCTTTTCTTACTGCTGGTAGCGCCGGCTGCGGCCCAGGAATCCTTTCGCATAGAGCTCGGGCGGGATGGAGAGACTATCGGGGACATGCGACCGGTGTTCCTTACCTTTGAAAGCAGGCCTATGCCGGCGATCTCGCCTTCGGAAGTGGCCCGCCGCTACCATCGCCTATTCAGGACATCGGACGAGCCAGAGGTTCGGATCGATGCCCTCAACCGGCTGAGCAACATCAGGGACCGGTCAGGATCAGATGTTGGCTTATCTGCGGCGGAAGAAGAGCAGGTCTACAGCGAAGCTATAAGCAGCTATGAGTCTATTCTCGAGCGAGGTTCTTATGGCGGGAGGCTGGACGAGCTGCTGTATCAGATGGCCAAGGCCCATGCTCTGACCGGCCAGCAGGATGCTTCAATCCAGAGGCTGAAACAGCTGGTCGGGTTATATCCGAAATCTCCCCTTGTGCCAGAGGCCCGGTTCCGATTGGCCGAATCGGCCTTTGCAGCCGGCCGCTACGCAGAAGCGGAAAACGGCTATCTGCATTTGGTTAATTCGGACGCTAGTGGAGAGCTGGGCATCAAGGCCAGATATATGCTCGGGTGGAGCCAGTTCAAACAGGGGCCGTCTGCGTGGAGCAGGGCCGCAGCAACCTTTATCAGAGTTCTGGATGAGTTCCTGCCGAGCGCACAGAGCCTTGGGTCAGTCAGCGATTCGAGCGTTGATACCATCGATGACACGTTTCGGGTGCTTGCCCTGATGGCTGCCCGAAACAGCGGTACGGAAACTCTTATTGCCTGGTTGGATAGGGATCGGTCCCACCACTGGGAACACCTCCTGTTCGATCGGCTGGCCGATTACTACGCGGTGAGGGGCGAGACCATCGCAAGTGTCGCTGCCAATCAGGCTTTTATTGACTATTCGCCCAGTCACCGTGCTGTGCCTGCCTTCCGATTACAGATAGTGGACGTATGGCAAGCGGCTGGTGATCCGGAGCAGGTTCGCAATGCCCGTGCCCAGTTCGTCGGTAGCTACAGCCAGGATTCCGCTTACGCGGCTCTGACTGGTGAACAGAAGAATAAATGGCTGAGTTACAGCAAACGGCTGGCCGATTACCACTATGACTTCGCCACACGATTGGTGGAACAGGGCCGGGTGGCGAAGGCTGAATCCGCTTTTGCTGAGGCGGCCGTTTACTACGCAGATCTGGCTCCGAGGATTGATCAGAGCGGCGAAATGCTTCGCCTTGCTGGCGATGCCTGGCTGCAGGCGAGGGATTTTCCGAAAGCGCTGACGAATTTTCGCCGAGCAGCGTATGAGTCGCCCGGTTACAGCGAGGCCGCCGATGCTGCCTGGGCCGCTGTTACTCTGTTGAGAACCAGTCTCGACCAGCAGACCACTGCGTCCGCGTTCAAATCCGACCTGAAGGACCTTTCCAGGGAGGCCAACCGCTTTAGTGGACGCTTTGAAGGGGATAGCCGGATTCCCGGCCTGATGGCAGATCTCGCCGCCCGGTGGCTGAACGCCGGCGATCATCAGCTGGCGCTGGATTATGGTTCGCGAGTATTGACTGTGCCCACTGCGTCTCCGGCAGAGCGATACGCAGCATGGCAGGTTATGGCCCGAATACGCCAGGAAGAGGGCGACTATGGTCTGGCGGAACGTGCCTGGGGCCAGGCGCTGAATCTTGCCGAAAGTGAACGGCTCGCAAACGTGACCGAAGAGCAGGTCTCAGCCATTCGGAAGCAACTGGCGACGTCCGTCTATCGCCAGGCAGAGCTCGCAGTATCCAGTGGCAGGCTCGGAGAGGCCGTTGGGCACTTCCGACGGGTTGATTCGGTGCTACCAGGTTCGGACGTTGCCATTCGTGCGCGCTACGACGCGGCCAACACCTTACTCAAAGCATCAGACTGGAGCGCTGCCGTCGGCGACCTGCAGAGTTTTCGCGCCGATTTTCCCCAGCACGAGCTGACTGCCGGCATCAGTGAAAAGCTGGTACATGCCTGGATTCAGTCTGATGAACCCACCCGTGCGGCGTCAGAATTACTGCAGGCCGCCGATAATCACGCTAACCCATGGCACCTGAAGTTGCGGGCTGCGGAATTGTTGAATCAAGCCGGGAATGTAGCGGAACGAAATGCCCTTTACTTGGATTACCTTGCAACGGCTCCGAAGGCAGAGAGCGGGGCCGAACATGAACAGCTCCAGACCTTCCGGCATCGCCTGGTAGAAACCGGCGACAATCCCGATGCCTGGAGGGAAGCACTGGTCCAGTCAGAGCTCGACAGCACCTGGCACACCGCTGACACCCTTGAGTGGGCCTCCCGGCCTGCACTGGTGCTCGGTGCCCGTGCGGCTGCAGCGTTTACCAGCATCAGACTGAGTCAGCCGCTGGAACAATCTCTGGCGCGCAAGCAAAAGGCGCTGGAATCGGCTCGAAAGAGATTCCTGGATGCCGAGGCGCTTGGCGGCGAACGAGTTCTGTCTGAATCGCTGTTCCGACGAGCCGAACTCTATCGTGGTCTGGCCAAAGACCTGATGGCATCCACCGTTCCGGCGGATCTGAATGAGCTGGAGGCGATGCAGTATCAGATGTTGCTGGAAGAAGAAGCTTTCCCATTCGAAGACAAAGCCATTCAACTGCACACAGAGAACCATCGCCGGATTACGGCCGAGGGATATGACCCCTGGATAGGACGCAGCCTTGGCGTTCTTGCGGAGCTGCACCCGGGACGTTACGAGCGGAGTGTTAAGTGGCTTGGCTGGAATATGGAGATCAAGGATGGCGCGTAATTCAACGGGGAAAACAGGCCTGCAACTGGCGGCGCTTCTGGTGTTGCTCGTCGGCTGCGCCGGGCAGGAAGTCCGGCAGCCGGAGAAGCCGATCAGAAAGGATCCTGAGCTGGCAGCAAATTATGAACAGCAGGGGCGGGTAGCCTTCGAAGAAGGTCGAAAAGGCGCGGCAGTGGATGCATGGCAAAAAGCCGTAGAGCTGAATCCGACCAGGGCGGTGACAGTGAACAATCTGGCGCTCGTGTTAAAGGACCAGTACCGATTCGCCGAAGCGGCCAGGCTATTGGAACTGGGCATCAGCCATTCGCCAGATGTGGCCGAGCTGCATTTTAACCTGGCGGTGATTGCCGAGCTCTATTTGCTGGATCTGCAGACTGCCCTTGAGCATTACAACCGCTACCGGGAGCTGACGGATAAAGAAGAACAGCAGGTGGCTGGCTGGATAGCGGATCTGGAACGGAGGCTGCAATAAATGGCTGATATCCGCACAACTGCCAAAGTCACTTTACGCGTGCTGGCGCTGGCTGGCCTTCAGTCATTGCTCCTCATCCCGGCGCAGGCGGATGAGGAAGAAGCGACCCGGCTGGCTGTTGAGGGTATATCTGCAAGCCTGGGCGAAGACGAGCCGCGGGTACTCTACATACTGCCCTGGCAAGCGCCAAGCCTGCCAAAACGACCAAGGGCAGATCTGAATAACGAGGCGCCGGAATTGGTCCGGCCGGTGGATCCAATAGCCCTGGAGCGTCACCGTCTGTTTCGTGAAAACCTCAATCCTCTGATCCTGAGCCCTGTTGGAGACTCAGGCCTGGCCGAGCAATAACCGGAGAACAATCATGCTGGACACGATCGTACGTTTTTTCCAGGAAGGTGGGCCCTTCATGTACCCCATCGCCATTGTCTTGGCATTGGGGTTGGCGATTACTCTGGAGCGGTTCTTCTATCTCTCTGCGGTACGGCGGCGAAACCGGATTGCTTTTGAGCGGGGCATCCTGCCGCTGCTGAGGAAACGGGACTATCAGCGGGCCATGAAAGCTGCCACCAACTCAGACAGTGCGATTGCCTCAATCATGGGGGCCGGCATTGGCCGTTTGCTGAGCAACAGCCGCCGGGAGGATATTGAGTACGCCATGGAAGAAGGCTTGATGGAAGTGCTGCCGCGTCTGGAAAAGCGCACCCAATATCTGGCAACCCTGGCCAACATTGCCACGTTGCTCGGCCTGTTGGGAACCATTATTGGTCTGATTGCTGCGTTTACTGCAGTGGCGGCGGCAGATCCTTCCCAGAAGGCCAGTCTGTTGTCCGAAAGTATTTCCGTGGCCATGAATACCACGGCTTTCGGCCTGATGTCGGCCATTCCGTTGCTCATGTTTCATGCGGTACTGCAGACCCGGACCAACGAGATTGTGGACAGTTTTGAAATGGCCGGGGTGAAATTGCTGAACATTGTGTCTGAGGCATGAGACGCCGTTACCGCAGGTTAAGCGCATCGCCGGAGCTGGATATCACCGCCTTTCTCAATCTGATGATCGTGCTGGTTCCCGTCCTGTTGCTTGGCATGGTGTTCAGTCAGGTTCGAATGATCGAGCTGAACTTTCCCGGTATGGACGCTGGGGAATCGCCAGCGCCCGAACAGTTCCGTCTTGTGATTACCTTGATTCCTGAGGGTATTGAAATCGCCGACAGTGATCGCGGCTTGATCCGTGTGTTGCCGACAGACGAGGCAGTTCAAGACTTTGAAGGCCTTCGTCAGGTACTTCGGCAGATAAAAAACCGGGTTCCGGAGAAGACCGACGTGGTTCTGGAAGTCGGGCCAGACATCGATTATCAGACACTGATCACGGCCATGGATACCGTCCGTTCTTATCCGGCGGTGGTTGCGGCCAGCGTGGTTGAGGGTGAGCTGTTTCCTGATGTCTCGCTGATGGATGCGCCGGCAGACAGGAAGCTTGCGGGGAATGCCAGGCTTGAATCCGGGGAGGGCGCATGAAGACCTCGCGTAAGGCCAAAAGAATCCGTCGACATTACGGCCGTATGAAGAGGCCTGGGGGGCTGAACCTGGTGTCCCTGATGGACATCTTCACGATCCTCGTTTTTTTCCTGATGGTGAATTCCTCGGATGTGAAAGTGATGCAGAACACTTCGGACGTGCCACTGCCAAAGTCCACGGCGCAACAGGGGGCCGTTGAGAGCCTGACAGTCCAGATAACGGGCAATGCGATTCTGGTCCAGGGCAGCGAAGTGGCAAGGCTGGGGGGCATCGAGACTGGTGATACCAATATCGCTGGTCTGTCGGAAGAGCTTTCCTGGCGTCGCAGTCGCTGGTCTGAAATTCCCGAGGAGGGGCTTGATGTAACCATCATGGCGGGTCGCGACACCGATTACCGATTGCTTCGCAAGGTCATGCAGACCTGTGTTGATGAGCAATACCGGCAGGTGCGGCTTGCTGTGGAACGGGGGGTCCGGAATGGCTGACAGCGGATGGTCACGAATGGGCGATTCAGGGCTGCCATGGAGTCGTGATCTTGGCGAGAGTCGAAGATTTACAGGTATCGTATTGTTGGTGACAGCGCTGTTTTTGCCGCCTGCGTTGCTAATTCCGATTCAGGATGTGCCGGAGATCGAGCGCAGCGAAGCCGAGAAGATTCCCCCAAGGCTGGCTCGCCTGGTGGAGAAGCCGCAACCGGCGGTGACACCGGAGCCGGTGAAGCTCGAGGCGGAACCCGAGCCCGAGCCGGAACCAGAAGTGCAGCCCGAAAAGCCTGAAAAGCCAGAGCCGGAAGTTGCCGAGGTTGAAGCGGCTCCGGAACCAGAGGTCAAACCTCAGATGGCTTCGGAGCCAAAGCCGAAGTCAACGCCAACGCAGACCATTGAGCAGGCGAGGGAGAAAGCGTCCCGATCGGGGCTGCTGTCGATGAGGGACAAGCTGGCGTCACTCAGATCCCCTGAACCGGAACCGGCCCGGAAATTTGCGGTCAACACGGAAGCCAGCGCCCTGGATCGACCTCGTGCGACTCAGGAATCGACGGAAGTCCTCGCTGGCAGTGGCGGTGTTGAAGATACTGTTGCCCCTGAAACAACCGTCGCTGTGACTCAGCACGAGGTCGAAACAGTTGAGGCCCCTGTGGAAGAATCCCGGGAGGTGGCTGCCAAGCCTGCAGAGACAGCGCCGTCCCCTGGTGAACGGGCAATGAGCAATATCCGGAAGGTATTCGATGCCCAGAAAACGGCGCTCTATTCCATGTATCGGCGGGAACTCCGGCAGGACCCGACCCTGGAGGGCAAGGTTCTGCTGGAGCTGGTCATAGAGCCGGATGGCTCGGTTTCCGCCTGCGAGGTGGTCAGCTCGGAGCTTGGGCATGCCACCCTTGAGCAACGGATTGCCATGCGGGTAAGGCTATTCAATTTCGGAGCTGACAATGTTGAGGCCCGCAAGGTCAGGTTCCCGATTGATTTCCTGCCCGGCTAAAGCGTGCAATCGGGCGGCCGGAGCCATGGATGCCCGATTCGGAGCTCTCAGTGTTCAATGGCGATTTTCGGGAGTTGGGGTTTGTGCAGAGACACTTTTTCCGTCGGGGCGATCACCTTCGCTTCCCCGGTGACCACCTTCTGTTCGTTTTGATTGCGTACGTCGCACTCGACAACAACCCGGCCTTTCGGCTCCTTGCGAAGGACTTTGAGATGAACGGTCAGGGTGTCGTCCAGTTTGACCGGCCGCTTGAACGACAGGCTCTGCTCCAGGTAAATGGTCCCGGGGCCTGGCATTACTGTTGCCAGTGCTGCCGAAATCAGCGAGCCGCTCCACATACCGTGGGCGATGCGTTCCTTGAACATGGAACCTGCGGCAAATTCAGAGTCCAGATGTACCGGGTTTACATCTCCGGAGACCGCTGCAAACAGCACCAGTTCGTCCTCGGTTAGGGTACGTGTGAAGGTCGCGGTGTCGCCTTCGTTCAGCTCGTCGTAGGTGATATTTTCCAGGGTATCAAGGGTATCGCTCATCGCGTGCTCCGCACTGTTGTCATTTGAGTACAGGTGTTCTGGTTGGTGTTCGGGTAAGAGTTTCGAAAACTACCTCATCGGTTACAAAACTGCTATTCTCTCCCCACTTTTTTGAGGCTGATACTTTTGTAGGGTTGATTTTTTGAGCAACCTGACATCGGTAAATCATTACAATCAAAAGCGCCAAACAGGAGATGGTGATGGATTTTGAGCAGTTCTATCAGGATAAATACCCCGCCGGCGTACCTCGCGAGGTGGACCTGACCAAGTACAAAAGCATGGTGGATGTGTTCGAACAGTCGGTCAAAAAATTTGCCGACCGTCCAGCTTTCAGTGCTGTTGGCGCAACTCTCACTTACCGTGACCTCGACACCCAGAGCCGCAACTTTGCAGCCTGGCTGCAAAACAAGACAGACCTGAAACCTGGCGACCGTATTGCGGTGCAGTTGCCTAACGTCAGCCAGTACCCGGTTGTTGTGTTTGGCGCGATGCGGGCTGGCCTGATTGTGGTGAATACCAACCCGCTCTATACCACGCGGGAAATGGAACATCAGTTCAACGACTCCGGAGCCAAGGCACTGGTGGTTCTGGCCAATATGGCTGAGAACGCCGAGAAGGTGTTGCCGCACACTGGCATTGAGCACGTGATTGTTACCGAAATCGCGGATATGCACTCGCCAATCAAGCGCACGCTGATGAATGCCGTGGTCAAGCACGTTAAAAAGATGGTGCCGCCGTTCAATCTGCCTCAGGCCCACAAACTGCCTGCCGTTCTGAGTGCCGGCGCCCGTGAAAAATTCACCCCGGTAGAGTGCAAGCAGGACGACATTGCCGTGCTTCAGTACACCGGTGGAACGACCGGTGTGGCGAAAGGTGCGATGCTGACCCACGGGAACCTGGTAGCCAATCTGCTGCAGACCCGCCCGATGATGGAGGACATGGTGGTTGAGGGTCAGGAGGTCGTTATTGCGCCTCTGCCGCTGTACCACATATATTCCTTTACCCTGAACTGCGGCATCATGCTCGAGGCCGGCGCGCACAACGTGTTGATTCCGAACCCGCGGGATATCCCGGGCTTTGTGAAAGAGCTGAAGAACCACAAATTCACCGCGTTCCTGGGCCTGAATACGCTCTTTGTTGCGCTTTGCAACAACGAAGACTTCCAGGATCTGGACTTTAGCAGCCTGAAGCTGACGTCCTCGGGCGGCATGGCGCTGACCAGCGACACCGCCAAGATGTGGGAGCGGGTCACCGGCTGTGAGATCTGCGAAGGCTTCGGCATGACTGAAACCTCTCCGGTGGTCACCTTCAATCCGCATAGCGCCATTCAGATTGGTACTATCGGCCTGCCGATTCCGTCCACCCAGGTCATAACCCTCGATGAAGAAGGCAATGAGACGCCCCTGGGCGAGCCGGGCGAACTGTGCGTAAAAGGGCCGCAGGTTATGCGCGGTTACTGGCAGCGCCCTGAGGACACCCAGAAGTCTTTCACCGACGATGGCTACCTGCGCACCGGCGATATCGCCCTGATCCAGGAAGACGGCTATATCCGCATTGTTGATCGCAAGAAAGACATGATCATTGTCTCTGGCTTTAACGTGTTCCCGAATGAGATCGAAGATGTGGTCAGCAGCCATCCGAAAGTGGTCGAGTGCGCCGCAGTTGGCGTGCCCGATGCCAAGAGCGGTGAGGCGGTCAAGGTTTACCTGGTGCCGACGGCTGAAGGCGTGACGGAAAACGAGCTCAAGGAGTTTTGTCGCGAGCGGCTCACCGCCTACAAGGTTCCCAAGAAGTTTGAGTTCCGGGACGAGCTGCCCAAGACCAATGTCGGCAAGATCCTGCGCCGTGAACTGCGGGACGAGGCGAACAACAAGTAAGCCTTTCTGGCAGTTGATCAAGGAAAACCCTGCTTCGGCGGGGTTTTTCCGTTTTTAAGAAACCGACTTTCCCGATAGACTGTCGCCCAATCGAATCCGAGTGAGCGCTATTCCGGCAATTCAATGACAGACACCCGTTCCGATACTCCGAGCACACCGAAACCCAAGCCCGATGGCGAAGCCGCCGTTAAAGCGATGATGGAGCAGCTGGACGCCTGCAATCAGCAGGAAGCCGCCCGCATTGTGAAAACGGTTGCCCGTACGAAGGGAAAGCCGGGCCAGAAAGAACTGGAGAAAATGGCCAACTGGCTGGAGCGCGGGCTTGAAAAGGTTCAGCAGCGCCATGCCCTGCACAAGCCGGCCAGTTTCCCCGAGGGCCTTCCGGTTTCCGAGCGTGTGGATGATATCCGTGAGGCCATCGAAAACCATCAGGTGGTGATCATTGCGGGTGAAACCGGTTCTGGCAAAACCACCCAGATACCCAAAATCTGCATGAACAGTGGCCGTGGTATTCGTGGCCTGATCGGTCATACCCAGCCCCGCCGGATTGCCGCCCGCAGTGTGGCTGCCCGCATTGCCGAGGAGATCGGGGAGCAGACCGGTCAGCAGATCGGGTATCAGGTTCGTTTTACCGATAATACCTCCGAACAGTCCCGTGTAAAGGTGATGACCGACGGTATCCTGCTGGCAGAGGTTCAGCACGACCGGTTTCTGGACCGCTACGACACGATCATCATCGACGAAGCTCACGAGCGTAGTCTCAACATCGATTTTCTGCTGGGCTACCTGCGCCAGCTTTTGCCCAAGCGCCCGGATCTGAAGGTCATCATTACGTCGGCCACCATTGAGGTTGAGCGTTTTAGCGAGTTCTTCGACAAGGCGCCGGTGATTGAGGTGAGCGGCCGGACCTATCCGGTGGATGTGCGTTACCGGCCGCTGGCCGGAGATGAAGACGATCGGGATCAGGGCTGGACGGATGGCGTGCTGGGTGCCCTTGATGAGATTGAGCAGCACGAGCGCAGCCAGAAACAGCCGCCGGGAGATGTTCTGGTTTTCCTGCCCGGCGAGCGCGAGATCCGCAATCTCAGCAAGGTTCTTCGCCATGTCGACCTGCGGCATACCGAAGTGCTTCCGCTGTATTCCCGATTGAGCAACGCCGAGCAGAATCGGGTTTTCCAGTCCCACAAGGGGCGACGGATTGTGTTATCCACCAACGTGGCAGAGACCTCGCTGACGGTACCGGGTATTCGATACGTGATTGATACCGGGGTTGCCCGGATCAGCCGTTACAGCGTGCGCTCGAAGATTCAGCGCTTGCCGGTGGAGCCCATTTCCCAGGCGAGCGCCAACCAGAGGGCAGGTCGTTGCGGCCGTGTTGCCCCGGGTATCTGTTTCCGCCTGTACGATGAGACGGACTTCATCAACCGCCCGGAATACACCGATCCGGAAATTCTGCGCACCAACCTGGCCTCGGTGATTCTGCAAATGGCGACCTCGGGGCTTGGCGAAATTCGCCAGTTCCCGTTTCTGGAGGCACCGGACAAGCGGCAGGTCAATGATGGTTACAAGCTCCTAGAAGAATTGGGGGCGGTGGATGACAAACGCCGCGTTACCCGCCTGGGTCGAACCATGGCGCGGCTGCCACTGGACCCGCGCCTGGCCAGGATGCTGGTCACGGCCGCCGAGCTAGGCAGTCTTTCGGAAACATTGGTCATCATTGCCGGGTTGAGTATTCAGGACCCCCGGGAGCGGCCTCAGGACAAACAACAGGCTGCAGATCAGGCCCATGCGCCGTTCAATGACAAGGAGTCCGATTTCGTCACCCTGTTGAACGTTTGGAATTTCTACGAAGAACAGCGCCAGGAACTGTCCCAGAATCAGCTCAAGAAGGTCTGTCAGAAGAGTTTCCTGAGTTGGATGAGGATGCGGGAATGGCGGGACATCCATCGCCAGCTCACTCTGATCTGCCGCGAACAAAAATTGGCGGTCAACAAGGATGCCGCCAGTTACGAAGCCCTGCACAAGGCGATACTGGCCGGTCTTCTGGGCCAGGTGGCGGTGAAAGTGGAGAAAAAGGAATACCTTGCAACACGAAACCGGAAAGTGCTGATCTTTCCCGGCTCAAAGGTAGCCAAAAGTGGCCCGAAGTGGATTGTGGCCACCGAGATTGTGGAAACCAGTCGGGTGTTTGCCCGGGTGGTGGCCTCCATTCAACCGGAATGGATTGAACCCCTGGCCGGTCATATCGTCAAGCAACACTATTTTGAGCCCCATTGGGAGCAGAAACGCGCCCAGGTAATGGGCTATGAGAAGGTGACCCTGTACGGCCTCGATATCGTCGCCAAGCGCCGTATTCCTTACGCCAAAGTGGATCCGGCGGAATGCCGAAATCTGTTTATCCGGCGAGCCCTGGTAGAGGGGGATTACCGATCGAAGGCGCCCTTTATCACCCGTAACCGGGAAATGCTCGACACGGTTGAGAATTTGGAAAAGAAGACCCGGCGGCGGGACCTGCTTGTTGACGATGAAGTGCTGGTGGCCTTCTATGAGGAGCGCTTGCCAGCCGACATCATCAGTGGCCGGCATTTCGAGACCTGGTGGAAGGGGCTCCCGGCGGAGCAGCTGAAAGAACTGGAGCTGACTGAGTCTGACATTCTTCAGCGCCCGGTCGATGCCCAGGCCGCTGACCTGTACCCGGACTATCTGGAGTGGGAGGGCGTTCGTTACCCGCTGAGCTATGAGTTCGAACCC
This sequence comes from Marinobacter sp. PE14, assembly GCF_053566155.1. Lineage (NCBI taxonomy): Bacteria > Pseudomonadati > Pseudomonadota > Gammaproteobacteria > Pseudomonadales > Marinobacteraceae > Marinobacter > Marinobacter sp. PE14. The sequence continues at coordinate 81,098 of NZ_JBQXNY010000005.1, forward strand.
ACCAGTCAAGAAGATGGTGTCACACTGCAGGTACCTTTGATGGCGCTCAAGCAGATACCGTCCCGTCGCCTGGAATGGCTGGTGCCGGGTCTGTTGCGGGAGAAGTGTATTGCCCTGGTGAAATCCTTGCCCAAAGCATTGCGCCGGAATTTCGTACCGGTGCCGGATTTCGTGGATGCGGCCCTCGAGAATCTTCAGCCTTCCAACGAGCCGCTTACGCTTCAGCTGGGCGAGCAGTTGCGGCGCATGACCGGCGTGCAGATTGATCCTGATGCCTGGTCAGACACCGAATTGCCAAAGCACTTGCGGATGAACCTTCGCGTTATGGGTGACGGGGGTCGCACCATTGCCGAGAGTAGAGAAACGGCCGATCTTCAGCACCAACTTGAGGGTCAGGCCGAGCAGGCGCTGGCCTCGGCAACTCAGGATGATTCGGCAACGGAACCGAGTGGTGAGTACACGGAATGGCAGTTCGGTGCACTGCCCGAGCAGGTTCAGACAGAAAAAGGCGGTATGCAGGTTACTGTGTATCCCGCCCTGGAGGATCTGGGCAAGCAGGTGCGCCAGATACGCTGTCTGGATCGGCTGACCGCTGAAGATACGACTCGAAAGGCTATCGCCCGATTGATCATCAACCGGTTTGGTAGAACCCTTGATGATCTTGAGCGCAAGCTGCCCCGTTTCAAACAGTCTGCGCTGATGTTTGCTCCGGTGGGCCAGTCGAAAGTGTTGCTGGACGATCTGCTGTTGGCGACCGCCATGCAGCACTTCCTTGCGGACGAAATTCCAAGGACGGCAGAGGGCTTCGAGAAGGTATTTGACGCTTACCGGGGTGATTTCATCCCGGCACTGGAGCAGGCAGACGAACGGCTGTATCAGGCCATGTCCGGTTACCAGAAAGTGGCGAAACAGCTAAAAGGTAAGATCAATCTGGCCCTGGCCAACAGCATGGCGGATCTCAAGTTTCAGCTACAGAACCTGGTGTATCCGGGTTTCCTGGTTGAGACGCCGCCTGAATGGCTGGCGGAATTCGGGCGCTATTTTGAGGCAGCCCTGGTTCGGCTGGAGAAGATGGCGCGGGAAATGGGCCGAGAACGGGAATTTCTCCATGCCATTGAGCCGCTCTGGTCTCGGTATGCTGTCAAGCGGGACGAGCAGCAGCGGCAGGGCGTTCGAGACCCCGAGCTGGTGCTTTACCGCTGGATGCTGGAAGAATTCCGGGTGTCGTTTTTTGCACAGCAACTGGGCACGGTGATGACCGTGTCCGTAAAACGATTGGACCGGCAGTGGGAGAAAACGCGGGTCTGAGGGAGAACGGGGCGCACCAATCCGGTGCCTATGACTGATACCCGACGGGCAAAACCCCGATACTGTGTTAGTATTTCCGGCAGTAGGTCAACGAATTAACAAAACGGGATGTCTGGTGTCCCGTTTTCACAATTATGACGTGGGGTTAGCGTGATTAAAGCCGTTATTAGCGGGACCGGTCTCTACACACCGCCAGCAACCATTAGTAATGAAGAACTGGTCGAAGCCTTTAACCAGTATGTTGAACTGTTCAACGCCGAGAACGCAGACGCCATCGCCAGCGGCGATGTGACGCCACTGCAGCCTTCTTCCTCTTCGTTCATCGAGAAAGCGTCCGGCATCAAGCGCCGCCACGTAATCGACAAGGATGGCATTCTCGATCCCAAGCGCATGAAACCCTACATCCCGGATCGCAGCAACGAAGAGCCCTCAGTGCAATGTGATATGGCTGTGACAGCCTGCTGTGAGGCGTTGGAACAAGCGGGCAAGTCGGCTGAGGATGTTGATGCGGTGATTGTTGCCTGCTCTAATCTGCAGCGAGCCTACCCCGCCGTTTCTATCGAGGTCCAGGAGGCGTTGGGTATCGACGGGTTTGCCTATGATATGAACGTAGCCTGCAGCTCCGCTACGTTCGGCCTCCAGGCCGCCGTCAACTCTGTAGAGAATGGCAGTGCCCGTTCCGTTCTGGTCGTCAGCCCGGAAATCTGTTCCGGCCACCTGAACTTCCGCGACCGGGACAGTCACTTCATCTTTGGTGACGCCTGTACGGCTATCCTGGTTGAGCGCGAAGAGGATACTCGCGAAGGCCAGGGCTTCGAGATCCTCGGTACCAGTCTGAAAACCAAATTCTCGAATAACATCCGGAACAATTTCGGGTTTCTGAACCGCGCCGACGATTCCGGTGTCGGCAAACCGGACAAGCTCTTCGTTCAGCAAGGCCGTAAGGTATTCAAAGAGGTTTCGCCACTGGTTGCCGAGACAATCCAGAAACAGCTGCAAAGCCTTTCTCTGGCCCCGGATGATCTCCGTCGCATGTGGCTGCACCAGGCCAACCTGAACATGAACCAGTTGATAGCGCGCAAGGTGCTGGGCCGGGATGCCACAGAGGAAGAGGCACCGGTCATTCTGGATGAATACGCCAACACCAGCTCTGCCGGTTCGATCATCGCCTTCCACAAGAACAAGGATGACCTTGTCAGTGGTGATCTGGGGGTAATCTGTTCGTTCGGGGCAGGTTATTCCATCGGCAGCGTGGTGGTTCGCCGCCGATAGGAGTGAGCTGGGTCAAGACGTTGCCAGTGCCCTGAGGGTGTCTGGCAGTGGAGCCGATGAGCGCGTCTTTCGGTCGAACCAGACGATTTTTGCATAGCCTTCCGCATATACGGCGCCGGTATCGACATCTGTCAGCAAATGGTAGGTGTCGAGACTGGTGTTACCTGCCTTGTCAGCGTATGTTTTCACCTCAACCGTTGCCGGGTGGTTCAATTCCTTTAGAAAGGTGGCACTGGTCTTTATAATGACGGGGCCGGTCGGCTCGTCAGGCCCGCCCAGCTCCAGTGAAGCCAGCCACACAATGCGCGCTTCCTCAAAGAATCGGAAGTAGACTGTATTATTGGCGTGGCCGTATGCATCCATGTCTCCCCACCGGAGGGGCATGGTGATCGTGTTTACAAGATTTCCCGGTACTGACATCGGTTTCTCCGGAACAACGGTTTAATAATAAAAAAGTAGCGCCGGTATTTTCGACGAATTGAAACGAATTAAACAACCCAAGAGCAGATGATGAAATACTTTTTTATCCGGCGCCGGCTTTTTACCCTGGCCATGTTGTTGTCCCTCGCTGTATTTCTGCCAGCGGGCCAGGCTACCGCCCAGAACATGCAGGAACCCGCTCCAGAGGGGTCTGTTCCGGTTGATCCCAAAGATCCATGGGAAAACTGGAACCGCAAGGTGTACACCTTCAACGAGACCATCGACCGCTGGTTCCTGAAACCGGTAGCGCAGGCCTATCGGACCTTTACTCCGCAGATTGTCGACCGCGGCGTTACCAATTTTTTCAACAACCTGACAGAACTGCGGAACTTCACCAACAGTGTCCTTCAGCTGAAAGGGGAGTCTGCGGTGGTAGCCGTGGGACGCTTCACCTACAACACCACCTTTGGACTGGGTGGTTTGTTCGATGTGGCAACCGCCTTTGACCTGCCGGAACGGCCTGAGGATTTTGCCCAGACTCTGGGATACTGGGGGGCGGGCTCAGGGCCTTATCTGATGCTGCCTTTCCTTGGCCCTTCCACACCGCGGCACTTTACCGGGTTTGTGACCGACGGCTTCGCGTTGCCTTCCGCGTGGGACGAAGTGGAAAGTCCTGAAGTTTACTACGCCAGGGCCCTGCAAATCGTCGACCGCCGGGCGGATCTGATTCCCGCTGAAAGTTTCATCTCTGGCGACAGCTACGTGTTTGTGCGGAATGCTTTTCTGCAACGTCGCGAATTCCTGATTAATGACGGGAAGGTGGTTAATGATCCGTTTGCCAGCGGTGATGATGAGGATTTGATGCTTGATGATTTCTAAGCGTCAGCCGGATTGAAAGGAGATCAACGGTGCTCAAGGATCCAAGAATAGCCAAGTTCCGGAAAATGCTGGCCGAGGCGCCGAACTACGAGGTGTGGAAAGCGGCAGCACTGGAACTCGACTTTCTGGAGGGCAACGCCGAGTGGAAAGAGGATTTTGCCTCCGACCTCTACCATTATGAAGTCATCTACGACCGGCTGAGCAACCTCAAACAGTATCGCCAGCAGAATGATGTAGAACGCCTCAAGCGCGCTCTCCGTGAAGGCTTGCACCATGACCTGGGCAACATGGGCAATCCCGCGCTTTATACCCGATCGCGCGTCGGCACCAAGCATCTGATCGAGGAGTACATCACGCAGGTCTGTGAAGCACTGGACTATCTTTGTGATCAACCGGTTCCGGGGTTTCCCGTTGCAGATAAGCTCCAGTTCTTCCGGGACACCCTCACAAGTTACGGTCGCCCGGCACTATTGCTCAGTGGCGGCGCCACCCTTGGTGTGTTTCACTTTGGCGTGATCAAGGCGCTCTGGGAAAAGGGGCTTCTGCCGCAGGTTATTGCCGGCTCAAGTATCGGCGCCATCATCGCTGGCATTCTTGGCGTGCACACGGATGCCGAAATTCCGGAAATGCTGATCCCTGAAAACCACAACCTGAAAGCCTGGAAGTGGCGTGGTTTGCTCAGCGCGGTCCGAGGCGACGGGCTAATGGATCAGGAGGAGCTTCGGAACTGTCTGCGGGGTAATGTCGGTGAATACACCTTCGAAGAGGCGTATCAACGCACCGGACGTTCGATCAACGTTAGCGTGTCACCAGTGCAGGCGCACCAGAAGGCCCGATTGCTTTGCGGATACACCTCGCCCTATTTGATGGTGTGGAGCGCGGTGCTGGCCAGTGCCGCGGTTCCCGGTATTTTCCCGCCGGTTACCCTGATGAAAAAAGACATTCAGGGTAATACACTACCGTACATGCCGCGCCTGAAGTTTGTGGATGGCTCGGTCGTAAGTGATCTGCCGATCGAGCGTTTGGTGCACCTGTACGATGTGAATTACACCATCGTGAGCCAGACCAATCCCCATGTAGTCCCTTTCCTGAGCCAGCGGGGGCGGGATGAAAAACTGTCCCTCGGAAATCTGCCCATGCATCTGTTGAAATCCGAGATCCAGTTTCATGGCCAGGGAGTGTTCGATTACCTGCGAAAACGGGTAAGGCCGGAACTTCTGCGGCAGATGTCCGGTCAGTTGTACACCATTATGGCGCAGCGCTACTCGGGAGACGTGACCATAGCTCCGTCGTATTCCTTCAAGGATTACAGCAGGATGCTGGCGAATCCGGATCCTGCCTACGTGCGGCAGATGATTCTGGCTGGCGAGCGGGCGACCTGGCCGAAGATTTCCATGATTCGCTCCCACGCCCGCATTTCCAAAACCCTGGAGCGTTGCGTGCGGAGGCTGAAGCAACAGAACCGGCGCACGGCCGAGCTCAGGCTGGTCAGCAACGCGGATTCCGGTACGTCCTGATATGTATTACGACTTTTTCGGCTTTCGCGAACCGCCGTTTTCCATTGCCCCGGACCCTCGGTACCTGTATCTCAGCGACCGCCACAAGGAGGCGCTGGCGCACCTGATGTACGGAGTCCAGGGGCAGGGCGGTTTCATCGTAATCACTGGTGAAGTGGGAACCGGAAAAACGACTGTTTCCCGCTGTTTTATCGAGAATGTTCCCGATCATGTGGATATCGCACTGATCCTGAACCCTAGGCTCTCTGCGCGAGAGTTGCTGTCCTCCATCTGCGATGAGCTGGAAATCCCCCACGATATCAGTGCCACCATCAAGGAGCTGGTTGATCTGATTAACCAGGACTTGCTCAAGGCCCATGCGGCCGGGCGACACAAAGTTCTGATGATCGATGAGGCCCAGAACCTGTCGGCCGAGGTGCTGGAACAGCTAAGGCTATTGACCAATCTGGAGACGGCAGAGAAGAAGCTGCTTCAGATTGTGCTGCTTGGCCAGCCCGAACTGCAGGACATGCTGGCACTTCCGGAACTGCGTCAGCTAAACCAGCGGGTTACAGCACGCTATCACCTGGACGCCATCGGTCGGGAAGAACTGGCGGCCTACCTGCGTTACCGCCTTAGTGTTGCCGGTATGCGGGGAGACATCTTTTCCCAGCGGGCAGTCAATCGCCTTTACCGCGAGAGCCAGGGCATACCCCGCCTGATTAACCTGATCAGTGACCGCGCCCTGTTGGGCGCCTACGCCGAGGGGGAGCATGAGATCACGCCCGAGCATATCCGTCAGGCGGCAAAGGAAGTACGCGGACAATCCCTCGGCCCCTCGCCCTCTCGGGCACGCCAGTCACCAGACAGATCGCAGTACCTTATCGTTGCGGCTTCGATTCTGGTCGCCATCATCGGCACCGCCTGGCTGTTCGAGCGTTGGTCCACAGGCGGGTCGTTTCTCACGGAACCGTCGTCGGCAGAACCCTTGCAGGGAGCTGTTGAACGAGTCCAGGAGCAGGAACCGGAACCATTGCAAGAGATTGAAGAAACCGGGCCCGGAGAGCCGTCAGCACCCGTTGAACTGGCCGTGCCGGACCAGCTTCTGGATTCCGTGGAAGCCTTCCGGGTACTTTTCGGGATCTGGGGGCGCGAATATGAACCTTCGGAAGCGCCCGTTGCCTGCGACTGGGCCAACGAGGCGGGTCTTGGATGCCTGAGTCGTCAGGGTAGCCGCCGAAGCCTCGAGTTTCTGGATCGCCCGGCGATGCTTCAGTTGCAGGATGAGGCGGGTAACCGGGGGGTTGTTGTGCTCCGCCATCTGGACGGCGATACAGCAGATATCGCCTTGCCCTCCGGCAATCAGAATGTATCGTTTGCCAGTATCGAACGCTATTGGTTCGGGGAGTACCGGGTTCTGTGGCGCCTTCCGGAATACCTGACAGGCGACGGCTTTTACAGCAATGGCGGCGGCGAGCAACTCTGGATTGGTGCGCGAATGATGGATCTGGCGGACCGTTTCAGTAACTCGCGTGCTGAAAGTGACCGGGTGAAACGGATGGATTCGGAAGAGCAGGTTCGCTGGTATCAGTCATTGCGAGGGCTTACCGTGGATGGGATCGCTGGAGCCATGACCATCATCCAGATCAACAACGACCTGGAAGCCAACATTCCCCGTCTCAAGCCTCTGCGGTCTGAAGGTCGCCTGCAAGTTGAAGGTCGAGAGTAATCATGTCGTACATTCTTGACGCATTGCGGAAATCCGAAACCGAACGTCGGCAGGGTCGCGTTCCGGACCTTGGCCAGCAGGTACAGCTGATTCACCGCCCGAAGAAAAAGCGGTGGTCGCCCGCTGTCTGGGTGTCTTTGGCACTCATGGTCAACGCCGGCGTCTTGACCTTTGTCTTCTGGCCGGACTCGCCGTTGCCCTGGGTTTCCGGGTCGCAATCCGAGACATCAGCGGCCTCGGCTAGAACGACAGCTCCTGAACCTGAGCCGGTGTTGCCTGCGACAGAGCCGGCGGGGGCATTGGAAGATCCCGTCGCGCAGACGGGGGCCATTCCGGAGCCCGATGCCGCCGAGGCAGCTCCGGCGCCGATCGCTTCGGAACCTCCGTCACCGGAAAGCCGGGAGCGGGCGACCGTTATTGTTCCCTCATCCGCAATACCCGAAACCGCGGCACCAATAATGGAGCCCGAGCAGGCGGGCAGAGTGCCTCATCTGGTAGAGTTGCCGCTCTCATTCCAGAAGAGCGTTCCCGATTTGACCTTTAACAGCCATATCTACTCGTCATCCCCTGCGTCGCGCCGGGTGATGATTAACGACACCTACCTGCGAGTGGGCGACGTCTTTGAAGGCCTGCGGGTAGACGACATAACGGAAGAAGGCGTGGTGCTGAGTCGCGACGGGCGGCGGTTCCGGGTTGGCGTTGTTCGGGACTGGGTGAGCCCTCGCTGATGGCACTGACCGACGAGATCAAACAATCGATCCAGCAAGGATATCGGGATGTGCTGGCCGGCAAGGATATTCGGGCGCGCTATGGGCAGCGCCTGATGATTGCGGAAATAGCCAGATACATGGGCGATATCACCGAGAACGATGGCCAGCGAACGTCCCCGGCCTCCGCCTGTGTGGTCGAAGCCGGGACCGGGACAGGCAAAACCCTGGCCTATCTGATCGCTGCCATCCCGGTGGCCAAAGCCCTCGGCAAAACCCTGGTTATCTCCACCGCAACCGTGGCCCTTCAGGACCAGATTGTGCTTAAAGATCTCCCGGACCTGAAAAAGCACAGCAAGATGGATTTCAACTGGACTCTGGCCAAAGGGCGGGGGCGTTACCTGTGCATGTCCCGGTTGGAAGCCCGACTGCACGATGAAGGCAATACCGACAGCGACACCATGCCCCTGTTTCTTTTGGATGGGCCGAAAAATGAAGAACCGGGCACCCGGGCCTTTTTCGAGGAAATGCTCGCCAGTTATGGTTCCCGCGAGTGGGACGGTGACCGGGACCACTGGCCGGAACAGATACCGGACGACGTCTGGCGACAGGTAACCACGGACCACCGGCAGTGCACCAACCGTCACTGCAGCTATTTCGACAGTTGCGCGTTTTTTGATGCCCGTAAAGACCTTGATGATGCCGATATCGTGGTGGCTAACCATGATCTGGTTCTGGCCGACCTTGCCCTGGGCGGCGGTGCCATTCTGCCGGAGCCGGAGAACGCCCTTTATATTTTCGACGAGGCTCACCACCTTCCGGACAAGGCCCTGAATCACTTTGCCGCGTCGCTGCCACTCAATGCTACCCGGCAATGGCTGAAACAGCTTTCCCAGGCGCTTGTTAAAATGCAGCCTTATCTGGCAGCCGGCACCCAGGCGGCCAAGTCCCTGGATCGCATTAGTTCTGCGTCGAGAGAGGTTGACCTGGTCCTCAACCGGGTTTACGAAGAAGCCGAGCAGAATACCGGCTGGGAGTTTAATGAAGAGCGCCGGACGGCGCAGTGGCGCTATCCGGAAGGTGAGTTGCCGGAGGCCATGGCTGAACTTGCAGCCGAAAGCCGGATTGCTACCGCCAACATGGTCCGGCAACTGGGTGTTCTGGCGGACGAGCTGCAGGGTGCCTTTGACGAGCGTAAGGAGCATGAGATCGACCGGGAAACCGCCGAAGCCTGGTATCCGGTGATAGGCTCCTTTCACGCCCGGGCAGAGGACCAGTTGCGGCTCTGGACAGCCTGGTGCGACCAGGGCAATGCCAGGCCCCCCAGTGAAGCTGAAACCGACGCCGAGACAGGTGAGGAGCTTGAAGCCAGGCCGAAGACGCAGAAAAGCCCGCCGCCAGCCCGTTGGGCTGTGCGTCAGCGCTGGGACCATGCCGAAGACATCACCCTTTACAGTTCACCGGTATTGGCGGACAACCTGTTGTACTCGAGGCTTTGGTCTCGCGCCTACGGCGCCGTACTTACCAGTGCCACCCTGACCGCACTTGGCCGATTCGATCGCCTGAACGCGCGGGCTGGATTGCCCCAGGGCAGCCGCTTCCTGGTGGTCCCCAGCTCTTTTCGTTACGGCGAAATGGCAACGGTGGAGGTTCCGGCAATGTCCGCCATGCCCACGGACGATGGCTTCGCCGATGAGCTTGTTAAACGACTACCGGACCTCTGGGCAGGTGAGAAGGCGACTCTTGTATTGTTTACGTCCCGTCGTCAAATGCAGCAAGTGCGGGATGCGCTGACCCCGGATTACCCGGACCTGATCATCACCCAGGACGATATGGCCAAGGGGGAAGTGCTAAGACAGCATTGCAGTCGGGTGGACGAGGGCCGTCCGAGTGTTCTGTTTGGCGTTGCCAGCTTTGCTGAGGGCATCGACCTTCCCGGAAAGTACCTGCATCACGTTGTGATTACCCGTTTGCCGTTTTCAGTGCCGGACGATCCCATTGAGGCGAGCCTTGCCGAGTGGGTGACCCAGCGAGGCGGCAATCCGTTTATGGAAATCACCGTTCCGGACGCATCCATCAAACTTGTCCAGGCGGTCGGTCGGCTGCTGCGGACCGAGCAGGACACCGGAAGAGTGACCATCCTGGATCGCCGTATCATTGCCCGCCGGTATGGTCAGTTGTTGCTGGATGCGTTGCCGCCGTTCCGTCGAATTATCGAACGCTGAGTTCCCGCTATGGATCGTTCAGCCATAAAAAAAGAGCCAGCCCTTTCGGGTTGGCTCTCATCAAGGGGTTCTTTCGAACCCGGGCGTCGAAACAACGCGGAACAAGAAATCTGAAGGCCTGAAGTTTCAGAATTCCTGATGAGGTTTCCCTCACCGTTGAAAATATAATAGGGGATTAGAGGGCGTAGCCGGATCGTCCAAAGGGCGTAGCGGGCTTAAATTGTTGGTGCAAAGTGTGATGCGCGTCACGTTTCGAGGGGCTCGAAATCAGCCTTGCAGCAACCCCAGTTCCCGGGCCCTAGCCAGAGCCTCGGTTCTGCGGCCCACGCCAAGCTTTCCATAGAGGTTGCGAATGTGGGCCTTCACCGTAGCCGGGGCAACGTCCATCTTTGCGGCAATTTCCTTGTTGGCATGGCCCGCATGGATCAGCGCAAGCACTTCAAGTTCTCGCTGGCTGAGAGGTTCAGGCAGTGTTTCGGCGTTTAGTGTCGTACGACCACGCTCACCAGAAATGGCACTGGCTTTTGTTTCAGAATGGCCCTCGCCAGACTGCCGTTGATCGAGAAGCATTTTCCTGACGCTCGCGTTCCAGCTTCCGGGTTCATCCAGCGCTGGCAAACCAAGGAGGAGGGCACGCAGATCCGGGCTTTCCTCGGCAAAAAGCCGCATGAACCCGGCCTCGCTGGCCAGTTTTATCGCACGGGTCAGCATTTGCTCCGATTCATTGGTCCGTTCCTGTTTTGCCAGTGCTTCGCCATAGACCAACAGAATTTCCACCAGATGCCGGTTATGGGCGTTGCGTTCAGCCGGTTGTAGAAGAGCGCTGAGTATCTCCTGGGCACGCTCGGGCTGATCCAGTGCCACCAGCACCCGCGCCTCGCTGATCCGGCTTTGTTCAAGATGAAGCGGATTGGTGAACTCGGTATCGGCTCGGGAATCCAGGCAGGCCCGGGCTTTTTCCGGATGGCCTGAGGCCAGGTAGCAGCGTGCCAGAAGGGCAGTGCTTGCGGGCGGCTCGAAAACGATTTGCTCTCGTCGCTTTCGGGCAATCTGGGATGCGTCTTCGAGCGCGTCAATCGCGTCCTGCAGCCGGCCTTCGCTGAAAGCCAGGTGGCCACGCACGTACTGAATGATCACGTGCTGTCCCGGTTCGGTGCCCCGCTCCACATGTTCCAGCAACGGTTTCAGGTGCGTGGCTGCTAGCTGGGGGTGATTTCGTTCGCGATGAATCTCACAGAGTGTACTGTTCTGCCAGCATGAAATGAGTCTTGGCTGAGTTGGGTCCGCATAGTGTTTGTCTACCCAGTGCCGGATCTCGGTGCAGGTCTCCAAGGCCAGATCGATATCGCCGCGATTGTACTGAATCCACGCCAGCAGGCCGCCACTGGAAAGAACCGTACTGGGCTTATGTTCGACCTGTCCGTAACGGACCGACGACTGGAGCGAGTCTTCGGCTTCGGTGAGTTCACCCTTGCCGTAGTAATCCAGCCCCAGGCCGTAATAGGTAACCGACTTTAACGGTATGCGAGTGTGGTCAATCTCCCTGAGCACCTGTCTTGTGAGATCTGCGGCGCTCTTGTCGTCACTCCGGGTGCGAGCCAGATAGGAGCGCATCAGCGAGATCTCACTTTGCAGCCCGAGGGCCCCTTCGGCATCCGGATGGGAGTCTGCTACCTGCCGGTCCAGAAGATCCTCCAGGCCGGACAGCAGGGGCTCCAGACTATCCATGCGGTTGGCAAAGAACAGCCCCCAGATCCGGAGCATCTGGAGTTGCGGATTGTCGATGACAAGATCCTGTGGCAGGGCATCAATCCAGTCCAGCACGGGGAGATGATAACCGCCATGAATCAGGTTGTTGCCATGCTCAGCGAGCACCCGGGCAAGCCGGGACCAGTCCTCCTGTCGGACGATCTGGGCAATGGCTTCTTGCACGTGGCCATGGGCCAATAACCAGTCCACCGTGCGGTGCCAGAGTCGCGTTGCCGAGTCGGGATCTGTGTGGCTTATCCTGAGTAGCAGAGCATCCCGAAACAGGTCGTGATAGCGGAACCACTCGTTCCGGGTATCCAGCGGGATCAGAAACAGATTCTGGCTGAGAAGTTTTTCAAGCAGTTCCTGGCTGTTATCGGACCCACGTATCGAATCACAGAGGGACGCACATAGCCGGGGACAACAGGCTGTTTCAAGCAGAAAGTCGGAAAGCTCCCGGGGTTGCTGCTCAAGTACTTCGCTCAACACATAATCGCTGATGTGGCGCTCATCCAGATTTATCTGGTTTCCACTAGTGCTGGCGTCCTTTCCGGATAATGCGGACAGCTGCATGGCAGCGACCCAGCCTTCGGTTTTCCGGTAGATCGCGTTGACATCCTCGTCGGCGATATCAAGGCCCATGGTGTCGTGAAAGAACTTACGGCATTCGTCTTCAGAAAAGGCCAACAGGCCAGGGTGGATGTCCTGAATCCACCGACGGACGCGCCAGCGGGCCAGGGGCAGTGGCGGTTCGGTCCTGGACGCCAGGGTTACCAGAACACCCGGCGGGAGATAGTCAATGAAATAGGCGAACTGCCTGTGGATGGCCGGGTTGCCAATAAAGTGGAAATCGTCCAGCGCCAGCGACCACGTGCTGCCATCATGAGCCAGCGTGTTGATCAGGCCGGTAATGGCTTCGGTAAACGTGTCATCTGACTGGTGAGCCAGTTGTTTGCGCAAATCGGACGCGCCGGTCAGGCCGGCTTGTTCAAAAGCACCTATCAGGTACTGCCAGAATCGCCGAGGCTCATCATCGTGTTCATCCAGAGAGAGCCAGGCGGTGGGGGAGGAGACCCTTGAACACCATTGCGCTACCAGAGTGGTCTTGCCAAACCCGGCCGGCGCAATCACCAGATTCAGTTTTTTCGGAGCCCGGGACTCAAGCAAGGCACTCAGCCGCTCACGTTTAACCGCTCGCGAATCTGACGTTGGCCGAAGAAACTTTGTGGTGAGCAGCATGGATTCCCTGAGAACTGGAGTGTTGATGTGCCCAGACAGGGCATTACGGATTGTGTCCTTTGTATTGGCCAAGTCAAGGGTTGGAGGGGGCTTTTCCTGGCTTCAGGGTTTTATCAGGGGCTGCGCAAATGCGATTTTGGTCTAAACTGTGTAAAAGCAGTTGCCTATATTAAAAAAGAATGAAAATCTGTATTTTTATGCGTATTCTTCAACAAGGTCCTTCGATCTCCAGGGAGCAGCAGATTCAATGAAACTACAACAGTTGCGCTATATCTGGGAAGTTGCGCATCACGACCTGAATGTCTCAGCAACCGCCCAGAGTCTGTTCACGTCCCAGCCCGGTATCTCCAAACAGATCCGCCTGCTGGAGGACGAGCTGGGGCTTGAAGTGTTTGCCCGCAGCGGCAAGCATCTCACCAGAATCACACCAGGCGGCGAGATCATTATTCGCGAGGCCGGCGAAATCCTGCGGCGGGTTGAGGGCATCAAGAAGATTGCCCAGGAATTCAGTAACCAGCGAAAAGGTGATCTCAGCATCGCCACCACGCATACCCAGGCCCGTTATGCACTGCCCCCGATTATCAGTGGTTTTATAGAGGAGTACCCGGACGTCTCCCTGCATATGCATCAGGGCACGCCAATGCAGATCTCCGAAATGGCAGCCAGCGGGGCGGTCGATTTTGCCATTGCTACCGAGGGCATGGAGCTGTTTAACGACCTGATCATGATGCCATGCTACAAATGGAATCGGAGCGTCATCGTGCCGAAGGATCATCCACTGGCGAAACTGCCGGAACTGACACTACCGGAGCTGGCGGAATACCCGCTCGTGACTTACGTGTTCGGCTTTACGGGGCGCTCGAAACTTGATGAGGCGTTCCAGTCCCAGGGACTGACACCGAAAGTGGTATTTACTGCAGCGGATGCAGACGTGATCAAGACCTACGTAAGGTTGGGGCTCGGTGTGGGAATTGTCGCGAGCATGGCATTCGATCCAAAAACGGACACCGACCTCGTTGCGCTCGACGCCCGCAAGCTTTTCCGTCCCAGTGTCACACGACTCGGGTTCCGAAAGGGGACTTTCCTGCGGGGCTATATGTATGACTTTATTCACCGGTTCGCGCCCCATCTCACCAAAGAAAAGGTGGACGAGGCTGTTTCCCATCAGGGCAGCCGGTCTGAAATCGAAGAACTGTTCAAGGATGTCGAGCTGCCCACTCACTAAAAGGTGAGCGGGCAGGAGACGCCCGGGTTATTCCCGGGCGATCAGGTTGCCGGCATGGAGGCCGCATTCTTTCTGCGTGGCTTCTTCCCACCACCAGCGGCCTTCACGCTCATGCTGACCGGGCAGGACAGGACGGGTACAGGGCTGGCAGCCGATGCTGACAAAGCCTTTCTCGTGCAGTTCGTTGTAGGGTGCCTCGGACATCCGGATGTAGTCCCAGACTTCTTTTGACGTCCAGTTAGCCAGTGGGTTGAACTTCACCAGTGTTTTTTCATCCGTCGAGAAGGCGGTGTCTTCCTGAACCACCGGCACGTCGTTGCGGGTGCCCGGGCTCTGGTCCTTGCGCTGCCCGGTAATCCAGGCGTCAACCGTCGCCAGCTTGCGGCGCAGGGGGTTGACCTTGCGAATGCCGCAGCATTCACTGTGTCCATCCTGGTAGAAGCTGAACAGGCCTTTCTTGTTAACCAGATCCTGAACTTCCTGGGCGTCTGGAAACAGAACCTCGATCTCGATGCCGTAGTGCTTGCGCACCCGCTCAACAAACTCGTAGGTTTCCGGATGCAGGCGGGCTGTATCCAGGGTAAAAACCCTCAGGTTATCGGTCAGTTTGTGTGCCATTTCAATCAGCACGACATCCTCTGCGCCACTGAAAGAGATGGCGATGTTGTCGTACTGTTTCAGGGCGGCTTTGAGAATCGAACGGGGACTCTGTCCTTCGAGCTCTTCCCGCAAGGTTTGAATATCGGTCATGGCCCGGGATTGCCTTGTCTTGATGTGCAAAAAGATCTAAACGTACGAAAAGGCTACCATTAAATGCCTCATATCCTGAAGGAATGACGATCTATATAGTTATTCCGCGCTTAAAAGCCAGGGGTTACACTTCTACGATGCAATCCCGCCCGGTTTTTCTTATCATACGCTCCGAATAGCGGCACAGACGGACAAACCGACGTTGCCCTTAACCAATTGAAGCAGGAGATCGTTGTGGAACTGGCATGCCTTGACCTTGAAGGAGTATTGATCCCGGAAATCTGGATCGCGTTCGCCGAAAAGACCGGCATTGAAGAGCTCAAGGCGACCACCCGCGATATTCCGGATTATGACGTGCTGATGAAGCAGCGCCTCAATCTGCTGGACCAGCACGGCTATGGCCTTCCGCAAATCCAGGAGGTGATCGGCGAGCTGGACCCGTTGCCCGGTGCCCGTGAGTTCCTCGACTGGCTGCGTGAGCGTTTCCAGGTCGTGATTCTGTCCGACACCTTCTACGAATTCGCCATGCCCCTTATGAAGAAGCTGGGTTATCCGGCGTTGCTGTGTCATAAGCTTGAAGTCGCAGACGACGGCCAGATCACCAATTACCTGCTGCGCCAACGCGACCCCAAGCGCCAGTCCGTGAGGGCATTCCAGTTGCTGAATTACCGGGTGATTGCGGCCGGTGATTCCTACAACGACACCACCATGCTGGGACAGGCCGAAGCCGGCATACTGTTCCACGCTCCACAGAACGTGATTGATGAGTTCCCGCAGTTCCCTGCGGTGCACAACTTCGAGGATCTCAGGCAGGAGTTTCTCAAGGCGAGTGCTATTCACAACGCCTGAGCCAAAAGCTGAAAATGGGGTCAGATGAAAGCTTTCTTCTGACCCCTTGCCTACGCTTTCTCAATAACCAATTCTTCCAGAAACCGCATTAAAGACCCGACTTTTGCGAGCGTCTCCTGATACTCATCCTCGGGATCTGAATCCGCAACAATACCGCCACCACCCCAGCACCGAATGGTGCCCTGACCGTCACACAGCATGGTTCGAATCGCAATATTGCTGTCCAGCGTGCCATCCAGTCCGCGATAGAAAATCGAGCCGCAGTAGGGGCCACGCCAGTGGGGCTCAAGCTCCCGGATGATTTCCATAGCCCTGATCTTCGGCGCACCCGTAATGGAACCACCCGGGAAGGCATCAAACAGAGCCTTCAACGGCGTAACACCGTCGGCAAGTTCCGCGCGAATGTGGCTGACGAGGTGATGAACGTTCCTGTAGGACTCAAGAGCAAAGAGCTTGTCGACTTTCACGCTGCCAGGCTTTGCGTTCAGGCCCAGATCATTCCGGAGCAGGTCGACGATCATCAGGTTTTCGGCGAGGTCCTTTTCGGAGCCTTCCAGTTCAGAGGCGTAGGCCAGATCTGTTTCCGGCGTACTGCCTCTTGGCCTGGTGCCCTTGATGGGGCTGGTGGTTACGGTGCGATCGTGTATCTCGAGAAAACGTTCGGGGGAGACCGATAGGATGGATGCCTCTCCGGCTCGGATGAAACCACTGTAGGGCGTTGGATTAGAATCCGAAAGCGCCTGGAATGCTTCCCAGGGATCCCCTGTGAAACCGCCAGAAAATTCCTGCGAGAGATTCGCCTGATAACAATCTCCGGCCTCAATGTATTGGCGAACCCTTTCTACGCTGGCCCTGAAGGCGCTCGGTGTTTGCCTGGGCTGAAATCGGGAAACCATAGACCATCCGGTGGTGGCTGCGGGTTCGTCCGAGCCCAGCCACTGCTCCAGCAGATCCCGTGTCTCACCAGGGCACTTCGGATGAATCCAGAGCCAATATTGATCTGTCTTGCGATTGTGACTTGCCGTCCAAAGGTAAAATCCTGCAGACATAAGGGGAGCATCCACAGATGGACAGAGCTCCCTGAGACGGCTTTCCCTGACATACCCGAGCTCATAACCGAGAAATCCAATCCACCCGCCGGACAGGCATTCCGGGTTGGGTTCCTGTTCGATCTGGAACTGGCGGACGAGGCTTTCCATGCTCTGCGCAAGCTGATCGGAGCAGAAATCCGGAGGCACAGGGTATTGGAGTACTTCGGTGGCGCGAGCTCTGGCAGAAAAACCGCTGAAGACTCCTCGGGCGGGGCCGTGACCGACACTCCCGATATAGGCGAAATCCGCTTCCCGGCAGGCATGGCTTAGCAGGCGATGGTAGCCATCCCGATTGAGTTCACGCGTGGTTGCCGGGTTCAAGGTCCCTCCGGATTCTTCGAGAAATGATAAACAGCACACAAAACGGGCGTTGTCGCGTTTGCTGAGCCGCTGCTCTAATGAGGGGCTGTTCCAGTTGGGCGCCAATTTGGGGCGCTAGCCGATATTCTAACTGAGTTTGGCGGCCATTCTTAATACAAAAAAATCAGAAGTTTGCTGTCATGAGCCGATGGCGAACCTTGAATGAGACGGGAGAAAGCTAATGAAAAATACTTCGAGGGCAGTGCGGGCCACAATGTTTCTGATCTTTCTGATTCTGCCTTTGGGAGAGTTGTATGCGCAGAGTGGAGGTGCCACCGAGGATGAGGTCAAACAAATGGTGCAGAAACAGTTTGAGCGAATGTATCAAAAAGGCGTCGATAACCTCTCAGACCGAATTGTAGTGTCCGGTGGCGTAAAGCCGTTCGCTGTGGTGACGGATACCGGCGACAAGACCAAGGCGATCCGTATCAAGCAGGCTGAAGAGATGCCCGCGGAAATGGCTCTAGAGGTCCTCCGTCGTTCCCTGATTGCGCTGGTCAAGAAGGGCAAGATCGGGGCAACCGCCATCTTCTATACAGCGGATAACCCTAACAAGGAGGCCAACGCCGAAAAGGTTCTGGTTGTGGAGATGGAACATATTTTCGGACCGACGCTGGCCCAGCTGGTGCCCTTTACCATCAAAGAGGGCAAGGCTCGTTTCGGTGACCAGGTTGTCGTGGACATGGAGAAGCAGATATTCAATATCAAGGTTGATGAGGAAGCCGCCGAATGATCCAGTCATGTCGGACAATCTAATTATTGTTTACTGTGAAGGTGGTCACGGAACATTTTGTTACCTCTGACGTACTCTGTAGCCGTGCAGATACAAAAGTAAACCAAACAGTCTGCATGCATGGAAATAAAAACAATTTGTTCCGAAAGGAGAACGTTATGAAAGGCCTGAAGAAACTCGCACTGGCAACTGCCGTTGCTGCAGCTCCGTTTGCAGCCCACGCTGACCTGAAAGCACTGGATGACAGTGCCATGGGCAACGTGACCGGTCAGGCTGGTGTAACCATCGAACTGGAAACTGAAGTAAGCATCGGTGAGTTCCGCTACACCGACGAAGGTTACCTCGCAGTGAACGACATCTACATTGGTGGCGGCTCTGTTGAGCGTGATGTAGACGGTAACGTGACCGGTGTGGACGGCTCACTTGATGACTTGCTGATTGACATCGATGTAGAAGCCGATGGCGATGCAGTTATCGACGTTCACAGCATTTCCGGCGCTCCGATCGACTATGCTGTTGGTGTTGGTTCTGCTTCCCTGAACGCAACCGATGGCAGCGGCGACAGCACTCTGCTGGCCAGCAACATCGGCATTGAAGGTAACCTTGGGCTGTTGAACATCCGTGTTGATACTGCGACTGACAACCTGATCATGAACGTTGGCTTCAACGTGACTGACATGGACATGGACGTAGATTTCCTTGGCGTGAATGTGCGTGATCTGACAGTTTACGGTGCACAGTACTTCGAGCAGGTTGAAACCAGCGGCCAGCCTACCGATGCCGCAGGTCTGTTCGCTTCAGCACAGATTACCGTTGGAAAAGGCACATCTGCTGCTACTGGCAACGACGCGCTTGAAATCAGCGTTCCACAGTTCGTAGCTGATATCGGTGTTGGCGCTGTTGAGATCGGCGGGGAGTCTATCGGTTCCTTCCGTATGGACAACCTGGCCGTTACCAATACCACCATGAAGGTTTATGGTCACCAGTAATCTGACCTGAAACTAGTGTTGGTGAAACGCCCCGCTCCGCGGGGCGTTTTTATTGGCTAGAAGAAAACTCGAGCCAATAAAAAACGGCAGCCAATCCTGGCTGCCGTTTTCAAATCGAATCAACGAATTCTGCGTTACTGATCCGGCACCGCAATAGAAAGATCAAACCCACCACCAGGCCTTGGGGTCAAAGTAACCGGCCCTTCATTGATAGCTTGTGGAACCTGGATCTGGTCAATCCCCGGCGGGTTACCAATGCTGAAATTCAGGTTTTGCCCATCAAAGCCAATTCCCAGTTGATCGTTAAGAAACGTCTGTGTAAAAGGCTCCTCTGGAATCTGGGCCTGCTGTCCGAAGATTATCGGTGGAATCGTTGGCGTAAACTCAGCCGGCGGCTGAGCCCGGGCGATTTCTTCCTGGGGCAGGAGCAGGGCGCGCCGTAGAAATTCCTCTTCGGCGTTTTCCAGCGCATCGGTCTTGCCTTCATCAACGTACCTTTGCAGGGCGTCCCGGTAGGCTTCTTCTTCCGCTTCGGTCAGCACCGGTTCGCCGGGAGAAATAGTGAGGGAGCGCAGAATGCGTTGCCGGTCGGCGTCGGATTTCTTCCGCTCTTTGGGCACAACAATAACGGCGGAATCCTTCACGTAGGTTTCCACCATTTCGTCTGAGGTCATGGTCTGAACGCCAGCATAGGCAGGTAAAGCAACAACCAGACTGCTGATGGCGCTGGTGAGCAGGTGTCGGCGTTTCATAATCTGGACCCTTGTTGTTTAAAAAATACGCTCCCTGAGCCGAGTATTCGGTTTGTAGGACAGGAATTCAAGCTGGAAGATCCGGGATTGTGATCAGAATCTTTCATTTTTCGGTACTGTTATTAATCACAGCAAAATCATGGTCGAATACCATGAACTTTTTTGGCGTTGCAGGGCCTCAGTGACACTATGAAAAATCCGTTCAGAAACCGATTTCGTCGCTGGATTAACCGACGGATTCCGCGGTCCGATCTCCAGATCTTCAGTCAGAAAAACATCTTCATTCTGCCCACCGGGGCAGGGGTCGTGTTTGGGCTTTTGCTGGTCATCATGCTGTTAACCGGCATCAATTATCAGAACAGCCTCATTTACCTGACTACCTTCCTGCTGGGCGCTGTGTTTGTCGGGGCCATGCACCAGACCCATCGGAACCTGTCGGGCCTTGAACTCACCCTGGTTCAGCCGGGAGAAGGTTTTGCCGGCGATGATATCCCTTTCCGCCTTCGTTTGAAGGCTGGTCGGGATGATGCCATCGCCATGCTGCTCTCTTGCGAGGAATCCGGTCTTGCGCCGGTGCACGTCCACTCAGGGCAGTCTGAGGATGTCACTTTGCCGGTTCATTCCGCTCATCGGGGCTATTTGCGGCCCGACCGGGTTCGTATCGAAACCCGTTTTCCGTTTGGTCTTCTGAAGGCCTGGTCCTGGCTTCGGCCGGTGTCAGCCGGGGTTGTGTTCCCACGGCCGGTTCCTGCGCCAGAGGCTTTCAGCACCGTCGAGGATGGCGAGGAGTCTGCGGAGGCACGGTCCGTTGAAGGTAACGATCATGCCGATATCCGGCCCTGGCGGGAAGGTGATCTGAGCCAGCGGGTGCTTTGGAAGCGGTTTGCACGAACCGGGCAGATGGTGGTTGCCGACTGGGAGGGTGAGCAGGGCAGTCCCTACTGGCTGGATTTTAATGCCTATCCGGGCGCGGATTATGAACTGCGGCTGAGTTACCTGGCGTATCTGGTAAACGAACGTGGCCGCAGTGGTGTGCGGTTTGGATTGAATCTTCCGGGGCAGATCATCGAGCCTGATTCCGGTCCGGCCCATGCGGCCCGGTGCCTCCGTGTATTGGCAACTTGGGGTGAGGAGCGGCCGCGGGATGCGATGGCTGAGCCCCATGGAACGCGAAAGAAACCAAGAGAGACAACTTCCCAGTGGGTTGCGGAGGGTCAGGCTTGAGTTTAATGGACCGCCTGAGAGGCAATGAGTCGGACGAAGGGACGACGACCAATCTGCCTTCCAGGGCTTTGCTCTGGCTGATTGCCAGTTTTGCCCTGTTGCTGTCGCCCCAGTGGGACCGTCTGCCCCTGTGGCTGATCGCCGCCTGTGCAGTGTTGGCCGCATGGCGATGGCTGGCGCAGTACGGGCGGGTAAGGCTTCCCGGCCGCTTGTTGCGCACCGGAATCATGCTGGTGTTGATTGGTGTTTATGTCGCAACGGTTCAGGGGCGGTTTACGGTGGACACTGCCGCCTCGTTTTTTGTTCTGGCGGTGGGTCTCAAATGGCTGGAGACCCGGTCAGTCAGGGACTTCTATGTTCTGTTTTTTATCCTTGTCTATCTGGCAACGGTCAATTTTCTGTTCCATCAGGAGATTCTGTGGGCCCTGGTGAATTTCGCCGGCATAGCGCTATTGCTGGTGGGGTTACAGGTGCTGAATGCGCCGGAATTACCCGGGGGAATGACCTCTGGCTGGCGCAGACTGGGTGGGATGTTCCTGAAGACACTGCCGATTGTGGTCCTGTTGTTTGTTTTCTTCCCGCGGATGTCGCCTTTGTGGAGCGTGCCGCTCGTTTCGGGTGAGGCTCGCACCGGCATCAGCGACACCATGCGACCCGGGGATATTTCCAACCTTGCCCAGAGCAGTGAGAGGGCGTTCCGGGTAACCTTTGGCGGCGAGATGCCCGCCTATCGGGATCGTTACTGGCGGGGGCTTATTCTCGACTATCTGGATGGAGAAACCTGGCGCCAGGGTCAACAGGAGGCATTTCGTCCGCTGGGCCGCGTGGCGGTTGACGGTGGCATCGGTGAGCTTGAGCCAAACCAGTATGACGTGTTACTCGAACCGACTGATCAGCGCTGGGCATTCGCCCTGGAAAGTTCCCGTGCGGTATCGGATAACGTGTTCGAAGACAGCGCCGATCTTTTCCGTTTCCGGCGGCCGGCTGACAGTCCGGTGCGTTACAGGCTGGCACTCGAGAGCGAGGCGTCTGTTGCCGAAACACAAAGCGCTGCCGAACTGCGCCGTTATCTGCAGTTGCCGCAGGAAGGCAACCCCAGAGCGCGAGACTTTGCGCGGGAACTTCGCCGCACGATGGGCGACGAGCAGGTCGTTCGTACCCTGTTGCAGCGTTTTCGAGAACAGGAATACTTTTACACTCTCAGACCTCCTGGCATGCCTGAAGACGGCATTGATTCCCTGCTTTTCGACGAGAAGCGAGGGTTTTGCGCCCACTATGCTGGCGCAACCACCTTCGTGTTGCGCGCTGCCGGTATTCCCTCGCGCGTTGTTGTCGGCTATCAGGGGGGCGAAAACGGGGCAGGGGGCGATTATCTGATTGTGCGGCAGTACGATGCCCATGCCTGGGTTGAGGCCTACATTGACGGCCGCGGATGGGTGAGAATCGATCCGACGGCCGCCATTGCACCGGATAGGATTGAGTCAGGCCTGAGAGATGCGATGGCAGAGGAGGGATCCTTCCTGGAAAACAACTGGGCCTCTCCCCAGCGTTATGCGGATGTTGCCCTGGTGCAATGGGCAAGTCTTCAGTTGGATCGAATCAACTACCAGTGGCAGCGCTGGGTCGTTGGCTATCAGGGCCAGAGCCAGATGGATCTGATGTCCAGGTTGCCCGGTGGTTTTGGAATGCGCGAATTGGGATACATGACGGCAGGTATCGTTGGTGCCGGCTTGCTAATCGCTGGACTCATTTCCGCGTTTCAGATGCGCCGCGGAGAACGGCGAGACGCGTTCCGGAGGGTGGTGGATACGTGGCACCGTCTGTGCGCGAGTGCAGGCGTGCCTGTCCGTCACGGTGAAACGCCGTCGGTTCTTGCATCAAGACTGGCAAAAGCAGAACCGGCTGCAGGGGATTCTGCCAGGCTTTTTGCCCGGATGGTGAACAGCCATTACTATAGCGCTGGTAAAGACGACGAGGGCGTTGAGCAGTTGAAGCGTATGCGCCGCTTGCTTGCAACCATGAAGCGCCAACTGCGCAGATCCGGAACCCGCACAGGAAGACCCAGTGACTGATATTGCCCAAGACATGCCCTGGCTGCGCCGTGCCTGGCAGACGGTTCAGAGCCGGGTCGCAGAAGACCGACTCCCCCACGCTCTTATACTCGTTGGTGAGTGTGGTGTGGGTAAGCGGGCCTGGGCAGAGGCTGTCGGCGGGCTGCTGCTGTGCGATCAGCCATTGGGTCGTGAAGCGGGCCAGCCCATTGCCTGTGGCCGCTGTAAACAATGTGAACTTCTGGCAGCCGCCAGCCACCCGGATATCCGGATTTATGCGCCGGAAAAGTCCCGTATGGTCAAGGTGGATCAGGTCAGGGCTCTTTCGTCGTTTGCGGTGGCGTCTCCGCAGGTGGCCCACCATAAAGTGGCGATTATTGACCGGGCGGATCAGTTGAACATCAATGCGGCGAACGCATTGCTCAAGACCCTTGAAGAGCCGCTGCCCGACGTGACCTTGATTCTGTTGCAGGAGAGCGGTCGTCCGGTCCTGCCGACTATCCGGTCCCGATGCCAGACATTGACGGTTCCGGTGCCCGGTAACAGCGAAGCGAACCAGTGGCTCGCCAGTCGGGTAAACGATCTTCCCGAAGATGCACAACCGTCTGTAGATGTTCTGGCCAAAGCTTTGATGCTGGCGGGCAATGCACCGAGGTTGGCACTGGACTATGCAACAGGTGATTTCATCGGTTTGCGGGACACGGCCCTCGACCGATTCAAGGATTTCATGAAGTCCAGGATTCCGGTCGGTGAGGCCGCGCGGGCGTTCAAGTCCATGGGCCTGGAGGATACGCTTTGGTTGTTCGAAACCTGGGCGGCTGATCTGGCACGTTTGATAGTGGGGGGCAGTGCTCGGGACGCCGATGCCGCCGATATGCTCGGCTTTCTGGCCAAAACGACGCCCGGTTGGCGGGCCCACGAGTTGCTCGATATGGTGAAGGAGTCACGGGCAGCGGGTGTCTACAATGCCAGCCCCGAGCTGGAAGCCAGTCGCCTTCTGATCGCCTGGCAAAAGCTGATGCCGGTGAAACGCCCGGTGGCCTAGCAGATATCCCGGCAGAATTGCGCCTTTGAGGGCAACAACTGCTATGATTCCGGAATGAAAGGGATTTTTAGATCCCGATAACCGTTCAAAACGATCTAAGAGAAAGGTGTCAGTTATGGGGCCAGGTTTTGGTGCGCGCAGTGGCATACTCACCCTGACAATTAAAGATAAAGCAGTGCTCTACGCGGCGTACATGCCTTATATCCGCCAGGGTGGTCTGTTCATCCCGACCCAGAAACAATATCAACTGGGCGATGAAGTCTTTCTGCTTCTTAATCTGATGGACGAGCCCGAAAAAATTCCGGTCGCCGGCAAGGTAATCTGGATAACGCCCAAAGGTGCCCAGGGCAACCGCGCGGCGGGAATCGGTGTCCAGTTCAACGGTGATGACGAAACCGCCCGAACCAAGATTGAATCCTATCTGGCAGGCTCTCTGAGCTCCGATCGCCCCACCCATACAATGTAAAGGCGGAGCCTGGATGAGCGACATGTCGTTTCCCACGGACACCCCCGGAAACCAGGTCATAGGCGAAAGCATTGCAGAGCCCGCCCGGGCGTTTCGCGAGTCCGATTGGAAACTCCGGCATATAACCCTGGCAGGCCTTAGTTGGCCCTCGATTCCCGGTGCCCAGGGCAGAACTCCAATTATCATGCTGCATGGCTGGCTCGATAACAGCCTGACTTTTGTGAAGCTGGCACCGGAACTGGCGACACTCGGGCCCGTCTACGCGCTGGACTTTGCCGGGCATGGCCATTCCGGCCACCGCCCGGAGGGGCAAAGCTACCTCTTGATGGACTATGTGGCGGATCTGGCCGAACTGGTTGAGCGTTATTTCCAGGAAACGCCGGATGGCAGGATCAACCTGGTCGGGCACTCGCTCGGGGGGATTGTCGGAGCGCTCTATGCGGCTGCCTTTCCGGAGCGAATTCGAAACCTGGTGATGATCGACAGCCTGGGCGCATTGAGTCGTCCGGTTCAGGAAACCATTCCCCAGCTCCGAAAAGCTGTGAAAAAGCGCATCGCTGGCTCTGGCCGCCAGGTTGTCTATCCGGATATCGCCACGGCCGCCAAAGCCCGGGAGGGCGGGCTGAGCCCGCTCAGCCCCGAGGCCGCGCTGACGCTCATTCCGCGCAACATGAAACCCGAGGGAGAGGGCTACGTCTGGCAGACCGATCCCAGGTTACGGCACCCGTCTCCATTGATGATGACCGAAGAGCAGGTGCTGGCTTCGCTGTCCGCTATTGAAACCCGTGTACTTTTTGTCAGAGCCGATGCAGGACTTCTTTCGTACAGAAAGGATCTGGATCAACGCGCTGACGCTATCGCCAACCTCCAGATCGTAAACGTGCCGGGAGGTCACCATTGCCATCTGGATGGCGAGACCGGGCCGGCTGCAACCGCCATCAGACAATTTCTGGAAAATGAGTAATCGCTTGCTGAAATTACTGTTCACACGTTTCTTGGTTCCGATCCTCGGATTATTGGCACTGTCTTCCGGTGTACAGTCTGCTCCGGAGGCTATGCCCGAGGCCTATCAACAGTCGACGCTTGAAGATACGGTCTCGATTCAGTCGTCGGGACACCTGGTATTGTTCAGCCCCGTGAGGGAAGTCAATAACGAGATCCGCTCTGAAAGCCTGGCCCGCTTGCCCGTGACTGGAGAAGGGCGCCTGTATCGGATTGCCCGCGACTCGAGTCGCGAGGAGGCGCGGGATCACTACCTGGGTCTGTTGCGCCAGAGAAACGCCCAGATTCTGTTTGAGTGCTCAAGTATCCGTTGTGGAAGAAGCAACGTGTGGGCGAACCAGATCTTTAATCAGGCTGTTCTCTACGGTCGCGATGCAACCCAGGATTACCTGGTGGCGGGCACCGTTGCCGAGGACGGCGCTCGTTGGCTTACCCTCATTTACACGGTGACTCGCGGCAACCTTCGGGAGTACGTTTGGGTGGAGCACCTGCGGGTCGAATCCGGAGCGACGATTCCCGGCTTTGGCACCATGGCCAACCGCGTTGAAGGGCCGATTATTGTTCCCTGGCAAGGCGGTGTAACCTACCGGTTCGACTGGCAGGCAACGGATCGTAGGCGGGTGAATGATCTGGCCCGTGAAGAGGGAACGGTGGTTGCACTGGTGGGCTATTCTGTTTTGGAGACTGATGAGTCGTTCAGTGATGCGATGGAGCGTGCCCGCCTGGCTACCGAGTCGTTGTCGGAGGTCCTGTCCAAAACGGGCGTTTCACGGGCCCAGCAGGAGATAATCGTTGTGGGGCCGGCAGGCGTGTTCAGTGATCCAGACCGGCAGGGCGACCGGGTAGAAGTGGTAGTGATCTCGAGGTAATGATTATGGGCACATCAAAGGATGACGAGAAGGATCCAAAGGACAAGCCCTCAGAGAAAGATCCGCAGGACAACGTCTCTAAGGTCATGAGCAGCTCGGATGTTTCTGCTACCCGTGCTCCGGCAAACCCGGGAAAACTGGATAACCGAAACAAACCACGCAAGACGGTCGCTCTGGCTCTTGGCAGCGGCGGCGCCCGGGGCTATGCCCACATTGGCGCCATCGAAATTCTTGTAGAGCGCGGCTACGACATTGTCGCAATCTCAGGCTGTTCCATGGGAGCCTTGATTGGCGGGATGTTCGGCGCCGGCAAGATGCAAGACTACAAGGACTGGGTTACGGGTCTTGGCCAGTTTGATGTCCTGAAGCTGCTGGATGTCACCTTCAACTCGGTTGGGGCCATTCGCGGAGAGAAGATCTTTTCTGTCGTTCGGGAAATGCTTGGGGACACCCGGATTGAGGATCTGCCCATTTCCTTTACCGCCGTGGCTACGGATCTGCTTGCCCACAAGGAAATCTGGTTCCAGGAAGGTCCGTTGGATCAGGCCATACGTGCCTCTGTAGCGATTCCCAGCGTTGTCACGCCCCTGGTCCTCAATGGCCGGGTTCTGGTCGACGGAGCCTTGCTTAATCCGCTACCGATCATTCCGACCATCTCCTCCCACGCTGATATGATTGTGGCGGTCAACCTGAGTGGTGAGGATGACCGCAGACGCCGGATTCCGGATGCGGCGTTTTCTCCGGTGGAGCATGAAAACAAGGACATGGACGAATGGGTGGACACGATTCGTGAAAAAGCATCGCGCTGGTTCGACTGGGACGCCCTGAAATCCCTGACAGCCCGAAAGCCCGATAACGGTGACAGCCCGGAAGAAAAGATCAGTCGGGCAGTGCACAAGAAAGAGCATCAAAAGCAGACGGAGAAAAAACCGGCTGACAAGAAGAGCCAGGAAGAACACGAAACCATCGACTGGGACAAGCTCGGAATCGGCAAATTCGATGTGATGAACCTGACCATCGAGACCATGCAGAGCGCGCTGGTGCAGTACAAGATTGCCGGCTACCCACCGGATTTGCTGGTCAACGTCCCCAAGAATGCCTGTCGGAGTTACGATTATCACAAGGCGCCGGAGCTGATTCAGCTGGGCCGTGAACGGATGGCCGCTGCGCTGGACCGGTTTGAAGAAAGCCGGAACAGCTCCGGGCCACTGGCTATCTGAGTGATTTGTTGGCGGGTGCGGGCTGCAGTCGAGCGGATAAACAGCGTATAATTCCGCGCTGACACGCTCTTGCACAGGATGTACGTTAGTGACCAGCCCTATTGACGACCTTCACAGCGTTCGCGATTACCTCCGCTACGCCTCCTCTCGGTTTGCTGCTTCGCCTCTGTTTTTCGGTCATGGCACGGACAACGTCTGGGATGAAGCCGTTCAGCTGGTCATGCGTAGCCTGCACCTTCCCCTTGAAAACAACACGCTGTTCCTGGACGCCCGTCTAACGCGGGAAGAGCGGGAACTGGTTCTGGATAGAATCGGCCGGCGCGTGGATGAGCGCGTACCTCTCGCGTATTTGCTTGGTGAAGCCTGGTTTATGGGCATGCCCTTTCATGTTGACGAACGGGTGTTGGTACCGCGTTCGCCCATTGGTGAACTGATCGAGAATGGCTTTCAGCCGTGGCTGGGAGACAAGCCGGTGGAACGCATCCTTGATCTTTGCACCGGGAGCGGGTGCATTGGCATTGGTGCGGCGTCTGTTTTCGGCGAGGCGGAAGTGGACCTGTCGGATATTTCTCCGGATGCACTTGAAGTGGCTGAATCCAATATCGACCTTCACGGAGTCCGCGAGCGGGTCCGTACCGTACAATCCGATGTCTTTGACAATATCGAAGGCCGCTACGATGTGATCGTGAGCAACCCGCCCTATGTGGATGCAGGCGATCTCTCCAGCATGCCGGACGAATACCGCCACGAACCTGAGCTGGGGCTGGCCGCCGGTAAAGACGGTCTCGATATCGCTCACAGAATCATTGCCAAAGCGGGTGAGCATCTTACGCCTGGCGGGCTACTGGTCGTGGAAGTCGGTAACAGCTGGGTTGCAATGGATGAGACCTATCCGGATCTGCCACTGACCTGGCTGGAGTTCGAGAACGGGGGAGATGGCGTCTTTCTGATCACCGAGCCGGACCTTCGTCAGTGGCAGGCTTCCAGTTAAACTGAATTCTCATAAAAGCTGAACAAGATACTGAATTATGTCGGGAAACTCTTTCGGAAAACTGTTTACGGTTACCTCATTCGGCGAGAGCCACGGGCCTGCGCTGGGGTGTATCATCGATGGCTGCCCTCCGGGACTTGAACTTTCGGAAGCGGACATGCAGCGCGATCTGGATCGCCGTAAGCCGGGTACCTCCCGGCATACGACCCAGCGTCGTGAAGCCGACGAGGTGAGAATCCTGTCAGGCGTTTTCGAGGGCAAGACCACTGGAACACCGATTGGCCTGCTGATTGAAAACACCGATCAGCGGTCCAAGGATTACTCAAAGATCTCCGAACAGTTTCGTCCGGCTCACGCTGATTACACCTACATGCACAAATATGGTGTTCGCGACTATCGCGGCGGTGGTCGTTCGTCTGCCCGTGAGACTGCCATGCGGGTTGCTGCGGGTGCTGTTGCGAGAAAATTCCTGGAACAGCGCCTGGGTATCCGCATTCGCGGCTATCTGTCGCAACTGGGGCCCATCAAGGCCGAGAAACTGGATTGGGATCAGGTTCACCAGAACCCGTTCTTCTGCCCAGATGCGGACAAGGTTCCCGAGATGGAAGCTTATATGGATGCCCTGCGCAAGGAGGGGGATTCCATCGGTGCCCGGATTAATGTGGTTGCCGACGGTGTGCCACCGGGTCTTGGCGAGCCGATCTTTGACCGCCTGGATGCGGATCTTGCCCATGCACTGATGAGCATCAATGCGGTGAAGGGCGTCGAGATTGGCGCCGGTTTCGACAGCATTGACCAGAAGGGCACCGAACATCGTGACGAGATGACGCCGGAGGGGTTTCTGTCGAACAATGCCGGGGGTGTGCTGGGTGGCATTTCATCCGGCCAGCCGATTGTCGCCAGTATTGCGCTTAAGCCGACGTCGAGTTTGCGTTTGTCGGGCCGGAGCATTGATGTGAATGGCGATCCCTGTGAGGTAATTACCACCGGACGTCACGATCCCTGCGTCGGAATCCGGGCGACGCCGATCGCTGAGGCGATGATGGCCATTGTACTCATGGATCATTATCTGCGGCATCGGGGGCAGAATGCGGATGTGTCTGTGTCTACGCCGGTGATTGGGCAGCTCTGAGCCGGCTTGGGTGAAGCGGTTTCGGCGGGGCTGGCCTCCCAAAAAACGCCCGTGAATACTTCCCTGTAGGGCTTGGTCGCGCCATCCCTGGCGCTCCACATTTTTGGGAGGCCAGCCCCGCCAAAACCGCCACGCCTTTCCGATAGTCTGAGAGAGGTTTAGCTATTTACTTTCGACTCTCCAACCTCTATTTCTGGTTCTTCGCTCTTCTAGGCGGGCTCCTGCCGTATTGGTCTCTTTACCTTGAAGGGCAGGGCTTTTCCTACCTCCAGATCGCCACGCTCATGGCGACTATTCAGCTCACCAAAATCGTTGCTCCCAGTGTTTGGGGCTGGTTAGGGGACAAAACCGGCCAGCGAGTGCGTTTGGTGCGGTTCGGTGCCATTACCGGTTCGCTGTTCTTTGCCGGTGTGTTTATGGAGCCAGGGTTCTATGGCTTGCTGTTGGTGATGCTGGCGTTTACCTTTTTCTGGAATGCGATCCTGCCGCTCTATGAAGTGATCACGCTTCGTACACTGGGCGAGAACAAGGAGAAGTACGGGCGGGTTCGGCTATGGGGTTCGGTAGGGTTCATCGGGGCGGTTGCGCTGGTCGGCGGTTTGCTGGAGCGGGTGCCGATTCAGAATCTCCCGTGGCTGCTGCTGCCGGTGTTTGCGGGCATTGCTGTATCCGCGTTTCTGGTGCCTGCAGAGCGGGGTGAGCGAAAGCCGCCAGCGCCAAAAGGCAGTTTAAAGGCCATTGTCACGCACCCGGCGGTGGTGACGTTCTTCCTGATGAATTTCCTGCTTCAGGTTTCGCACGGAGCCTACTACACGTTCTTCAGTATCCATCTGGAGCAGCACGGGTACAGCAAGCTGTCGATTGGTTTGCTGTGGTCGCTGGGCGTGTTTGCGGAGATCGCACTGTTTCTGGTGATGCACCGGTTAACTCGCAATTTCACGGTTCGCCAGATTGCGATTGGCGCGCTTACGCTCACCATGATTCGTTGGGTACTGATCGCAGAACTGACGGATGTTGTCGTCGTTCTGCTATTCGCCCAGCTGCTTCACGCGGCATCTTACGGTGCGCTGCATGCGATCTCCGTCCAATACATCCAGGGCTTTTTCGGCAAACATCATCATGGTCAGGGTCAGGCCCTCTACAGCGGCCTGACTTTCGGTGCTGGCGGTGCCCTTGGGGCCTGGTTGTCGGGCTTCCTGGTGGATGGGTTCAGCACCTCGGCGGCTTTCTGGGGCGGTGCTGCGGCCATGGCCGTCGCAATCGTGGTCACCTGGCGAGGCCTTCGGCCGCCACCAGCCCATGGCGAGGGGTAAACCTCAGGCGCCTTCTTCTTCCTGCACGATGGTGAGCAAGGCTTTGGCCGCGTTGCTGAGCTGTCGCCCGGATAACCCGATTCCTCCGAGCACGCGGGAAACCGGCTTGCCCACATTCAGCACCCTAAGGCTGTCGTCAATCATGCGCAGGGGAAGGACACTCCAGCCCAGGCCCACACTGGTCATCATTTTTATGGTTTCCAGGTAGTTGGTTGGCATTTGGGGATTCAGGTGCAGATTCGCCTCCAGAAACAACCGGCTTACAACCCGATAGGTCGCGGTGCTGGTGTCCGGCAAAAGCGCAGGGTGGTTTGCAAGATCGTGCAGGCCCGGGTTCCTCAAAGACGCCAGAGGATGCTCGGCGCCCGCCACAAACACCATCCTGTCTGGCCACTGGGCAAACACATGAAAGCTCGGTTCCATGCTGTCGCTCAGTGTCACGAATGCCAGCTCCGCATTACGTTTCCGCATCTGTTCATAGGCGGCATCGGATTCCATGAATTGCAGGTTGATGGACACCTGAGGGTATTCCCGTTTGAACCGTCGCAGCCAATTCGGCAAATGGTGCAGACCGATGTGATGGCTGGCGATGATTTGCAGCTCTCCTTCGACCTGTCCAGAGTCCGGCGACAATGCCACTCGGGCATTGTGGATTTCATCAAGGATCCGACGTGCATGGGGAAGCAGCCGGCTGCCGGCATCGGTCAGACGAATCTGGCGGTGGCTCCGATCGATCAGGCTGGTGCCAAGCTGGTTTTCCAAAGCGGCCAGGCGCTTCGAGATGGCCGGCTGTGTCAGGTGCAGGGTTTCCGCGGCTTCTGAAAATGAGCCCTGATCGACAATGGTCAGAAAAGCTTTTAATGCGTTTGAATCCATGCTTTCGTTCCTGATTTTCAATCTGAGCGAAGGTCCCGAAGTCTGTTGAGAATCGCAGAGTCTGGGCAGTCTCCTACATGCGACCTTCACCGAAGTATAACCAAAACGGATGCCAAAGATAAAAAACATGAATTGAGGTTATCCAGCCCAAAGCGGTAAGATGTTGGCATCAAACGTCAGAACCAAAAACCCCCAGAGAGTGAGAGAGAACCATGGCGGGCAAGACCTTATACGATAAATTGTGGGACGATCATCTCGTCAAGCAGCGCGACGACGGCTCGGCTTTGATTTACATCGATCGCCAGTTGCTGCACGAAGTGACATCACCTCAGGCATTTGAAGGCCTGCGCCTGGCCGGACGTAAGCCGTGGCGGATTGATGCCAATATTGCGACGCCGGACCATAACGTGCCCACCACAGACCGTGACCGGGGTGTTGAGGGCATTGTTGACCCGGTTTCCCGGATCCAGGTGGAAACTCTGGACAAGAACTGCGATGAGTTCGGGATTCTTGAGTTCAAGATCAAGGACCAGCGCCAGGGTATTGTGCACGTTATCGGGCCCGAGCAGGGCGCGACTTTGCCGGGTATGAGCATTGTTTGTGGCGATTCCCACACATCTACTCACGGTGCTTTTGGCTGCCTTGCCCATGGTATTGGCACCAGTGAGGTTGAGCATGTGCTGGCCACCCAGTGCCTGGTTCAGCAGAAAATGAAGAACATGCTGGTGAAAGTGAACGGCAAGTTGGGGCCGGGCGTTACCGGTAAGGATGTCGTGCTGGCCATCATTGGCAAGATTGGGACTGCCGGTGGCACCGGTCACGCCATCGAGTTTGGCGGTGAGGCCATCCGGGGGCTGAGCATGGAAGCGCGGATGACTATTTGCAACATGTCCATCGAAGCTGGTGCCCGGGTTGGAATGGTGGCGGTTGATGACACCACCATCGAGTATGTCCGTAATCGTCCGTTCGGGCCCAAGGGTGAGCAATGGGATGCTGCGGTTGATTACTGGCGGACCCTGCATAGCGATAGCGATGCAGTCTTCGACAAGGTTGTTGAGCTCGAAGGCTCGGAAATCCAGCCGCAGGTGAGCTGGGGTACGTCGCCTGAAATGGTGGCCGGAATTGATGGCAAGGTGCCCGATCCGGAACAGGAAGCCGATCCGATCAAGCGTGAAGGCATTGTTCGCGCTCTCAAGTACATGGGTTTGCAGCCCAATATGGCGATTACCGATATCAAGCTGGATCGTGTGTTCATCGGCTCCTGTACCAACAGCCGGATTGAGGACCTGCGCGAGGCCGCGGCCGTGGTGAAAGGGCGGAAGGTGTCGCCGATTCTGAAGCAGGCCATGGTGGTTCCCGGTTCCGGGCTGGTGAAAGCCCAGGCGGAGCAGGAAGGTCTGGACAAGATCTTTATCGAGGCCGGTCTTGAGTGGCGCGACCCGGGGTGTTCGATGTGTCTGGCCATGAACGCCGACAAGCTGGGGCAAGGGGAGCATTGTGCTTCCACGTCGAACCGGAACTTCGAGGGCCGTCAGGGCTTTGGCGGGCGTACCCATCTGGTGAGCCCGGCCATGGCTGCTGCTGCCGCAGTAACCGGTCATTTCGTTGATGTCCGCGAACTGATGAACTGATCCACAGGAGAGAACCATGCGCGCATTCAAGCAACACCAGGGCGTTGTCGCCCCCATGGACCGTTCCAACGTGGATACGGACATGATTATTCCCAAGCAGTTTTTGAAGTCCATCAAGCGCACCGGCTTCGGCCCGAACCTGTTTGATGAGTTGCGGTATATGGATGAAGGCAAGCCGGATCAGGACTGTTCCGCCCGTCCGATTAATCCGGATTTTGTCCTGAATCAGGACCGCTTCAAGAACGCCAGTGTACTGTTGGCGCGACGTAACTTTGGCTGTGGTTCAAGCCGGGAGCACGCGCCCTGGGCTCTGGAGGATTTCGGCTTCCGGGTGATTATTGCTCCGAGCTTTGCCGATATTTTCTACAATAACTGCTTTAAGAATGGGCTGTTACCCATTGTTCTTCCGGAGGAAGTCGTCGATCGTTTATTCCGGGAAGTGGAGCAGAGTGAAGGCTATCAGTTGGCAGTTGACCTGGAAGCCAGGACTGTGACTACCCCGTCCGGCGAAACCTTTTGGTTTGAGGTGGATGATTTCCGTCGTCATTGCCTGCTGAACGGCCTCGACGATATCGGGGTCACTCTGGAGGATGCGGAGTTGATCACCGCCTACGAAGAAAGCCGCCGAAAGACCGCACCCTGGTTGTTTGGCGCTGGTAGCTGATTTTGGCGTCGGATTACGCTTCCGCTAATCCGACCTACCTGTCATCACGCCGGAACATAAGAAAACGTAGGTCGGATTAGCCGAAGGCGTAATCCGACACAAAGGAATGGAATTAAGGAAACAACATGTCCAGAACAATTCTGATGCTTCCGGGCGACGGTATCGGCCCGGAAATCGTCGCCGAAGCGGAAAAAGTGCTTCGCAAGATCAACGATCAGTTCAATCTCGACCTGAGTTTCGAGTCCGGCCTCGTGGGCGGCGCGGCCATTGATGAAGCTGACACACCGCTGCCGGATGAAACCCTCGAGAAGGCGACCAAAGCCGACGCAATTCTTTTGGGTGCGGTTGGCGGTCCTCAGTGGGACAGTCTGCCCATGGCCAAGCGCCCGGAGAAGGGGCTGCTGGGGTTGCGCTCCAACCTGGAGCTGTTCGCCAACCTGCGCCCGGCAATTCTTTATCCGCAACTGGCCTCCGCCTCTTCCCTGAAGCCGGAAGTTGTTTCCGGGCTGGATATCATGATTGTCCGTGAACTGACTGGCGGCATCTATTTTGGTCAGCCGCGCGGTGTGCGAGAACTGGAGAGCGGGGAGCGACAGGGTTACAACACCTACGCCTACACAGAATCGGAAATTCGTCGTATCGGGCGGGTGGCTTTCGAGGCCGCGCAGCAGCGGGGCAAGAAGTTGTGCTCCGTGGATAAGGCCAATGTGCTGGAAGTGACTGTTCTGTGGCGGGAAATCATGAACGATCTGCGCCGGGAATATCCGGATGTGGAGTTGTCCCATATGTACGTGGACAATGCCGCCATGCAGCTGGTCCGTGCACCCAAGCAGTTTGATGTGATTGTGACTGGCAACATGTTTGGTGATATTCTTTCGGACGAAGCGGCTATGCTCACCGGCTCGATTGGCATGTTGCCATCGGCGTCGCTGAACTCGGAAAAGCAGGGCATGTATGAGCCCTGCCACGGGTCTGCGCCGGATATTGCCGGGCAGGGCATTGCCAATCCGCTGGCCACCATCCTCAGTGCCGCCATGATGCTGCGGTACAGTCTGAATGAGGAAAAAGCCGCTGAAGCTATTGAAGCGGCGGTCAGCAAGGTCCTGGATCAGGGTCTGCGAACAGCAGACATCATGTCTGAGGGCGCAAAGAAAGTGTCCACCCGGGACATGGGTGAGGCGGTTCTGGCTGCGCTGTAAAGACCGGGCCCTGACAGGCGTATCTGAGACCCGACGGCAACGCGATGCAGTTGCCGCGGGATCATCCATCCTGTCCCTGCCAGCGATAGAGGTATGGGGCGGGCATAAAACGAGGTCTGAAGATCGCACATGAAGCGAGTTGGACTTGTAGGTTGGCGTGGCATGGTGGGCTCGGTCCTCATGCAGCGCATGCGTGAAGAAAACGATTTCGCCGATATCGAACCGGTCTTTTTCACCACATCCCAGGCTGGCAAGCCTGCGCCGGACGTGGGAAAAGACGAGGTTCCGCCTCTGCAGGACGCGTTTGACGTCGAGATTCTGAAAACGATGGATGTCATCGTGACCTGTCAGGGTGGCGACTATACCGGCGCGGTTTATCAGAAGCTTCGTGACGCGGGCTGGGAAGGTTACTGGGTTGATGCAGCCTCCACGCTGCGGATGGTCGACCATTCCGTGATTGTTCTGGATCCGGTGAACCGAAACGTGATTGATGCCGCACTCGAGAAAGGCGTCAAGGACTACATCGGTGGTAACTGCACCGTGAGCCTGATGATGTTGGCTCTGGGTGGGCTGCTGGAACAGGATCTGATCGAGTGGGTGTCGCCCATGACTTATCAGGCGGCTTCCGGTTCTGGCGCTCAGAACATGCGCGAGCTGTTGAACCAGATGGGCGAGCTGAACAACAGCGTCAAGACCGAGCTGGACGATCCTTCCTCCGCGATTCTGGAAATCGACCGCAAGGTGACCGAAACCATGCGTTCGGATGGTTTCCCGACCGAGCACTTCCAGGTGCCCCTGGCCGGTAGCCTTATCCCGTTCATCGACAAGCAGCTCGACAACGGCATGAGCAAGGAAGAGTGGAAGGCGGGTGTCGAGACCAACAAGATTCTCGGCCGCTCCGATAACCCGATTCCTATCGACGGCATCTGTGTGCGGATTGGCGCCATGCGCTCCCACAGTCAGGCACTGACCATCAAGCTGAAGAAGGATCTCCCGGTTTCTGAAATTGAGTCGATCCTTGCGAAAGCCAATGACTGGGTGAAGGTAATTCCCAATGACCGTGATGCGACCATTGAGGAACTGACTCCAGCGAAGGTGACCGGTACCTTGAGCGTTCCGATCGGGCGAATCCGCAAGCTGACCATGGGGCCGGAATATATTTCCGCGTTTACCGTGGGTGATCAGCTCCTGTGGGGTGCTGCCGAGCCGCTGCGCCGTATGCTCCGGATCCTTCAGGAGCGTTAAAAATTGTTACACAGAGGCAATAAATGCCAACTGTGTCCGGTTTCGGTAAACCGGTAAGGGGGCGGAGGCTGATTTCAGTCTCCGCCCCTGTTATTTTCAAGAGCGCTAGGTAGTTCCGCGCGATTGATAAAAAAATGGTACAAGGATTGCGGCTGATTGATTGATAAAAGAGGTTTTATCAACAATACTTGCCGGACTGAAAATTAAAAAGAACACATAATAACGAGAATTATCCAGACGGAAGTCATCCAACCTCGTCCGATTCTGTTTGAAAGAGAGCAGTAACGAATAACGGAGACTGGAAAGGAAAAAGCATGAAGGTACGCAAGCTTGCGGTTGCCCTGGCTCTGGCGGGAGGGCTCGGATCCGGCGTCGCACAGGCCCTGGGGCTGGGTGAAATAGAACTTCAGTCCTATCTGAACGAGCCACTGGACGCAGAGATTGTTCTGCCCCAAAGCCGTGGCGTCAATCCAGCGGACGTGTTCGTCAATATTGCCTCGGAACAGTCATATGAGCGGGTGGGGCTGGATCGCAACCAGTTTCTCAGCAAGCTCAGGTTCCAGGTGGTCACCGGCAATGATGGCAGTCTCATTGTCAATGTTTCCTCGCGTGAGCCGCTGAGGGAGCCGTACCTCAACTTCCTGCTCGAGTTGACCTGGCCAAATGGCCGGTTAATGCGGGAATACGCCGTGCTGGTGGATCCACCCGTATACGCGGAAGAGTCGGGCGTGCAGGAACAGGTCAGCACTCCAACAGTCTCCACGTCCCAGACAACCAGCCAGCCGACGACCACTCGCAGTGCCGAGTCAGTTCGTCGCCAGGCTCAGGCAGAACAGTCGCTGGGTTCCGGATATCAGGCCAATACATTCGGGCCCACCGGAGCTTCAGACACTCTGTGGACCATCGCCTCTCAGGTGCGTCCAAACAACAGTGTCTCGATGCAGCAGGTCATGCTGGCAATCCAGGACCTGAACCCGAACGCATTCATTGGCAATAACATCAATCGCCTGAAGCGCGGCGAAGTGCTGCGCGTCCCGTCTCTGGATCAGATCCAGAGTCGCACTCGCGCTGAAGCTACCCGCGTGGTTGCCCAGCAGAATCAGGAATTCCAGTCTCCCCAGCGCACTGTGGATGCAACCGCGGAGCAGCAGCCGGCGTCTGCGCCTCAGCAGCAGGCTGGTGCCGGAGGCGATGAGCTGAAACTGGTGGTCTCTGAGGATGCCGGTAGTGAGTCCAGCGAAAGTGGCTCCGCAGGCGGTGACAGCGAACTCCCTGGCGGCGTTGATGCCGGCACAGCGGTCGCGATGGAAGAGCTTGAAAGCGCGCGCCGTGAGAACAATGAGCTGAACAGTCGCGTCGAGGATCTGCAGGATCAGGTGCAGACTCTGCAGCGCCTGCTTGAGCTCAAAAATACCCAGCTTGCTGAAATGCAGCAGACTGCCGGTGATGAAACGGCAGAGCAGCCCGCACCCGTTGAAGGTCAGGTTGACGATGGCGGGGCAGAGGCGTCTGTCGCCATGGACGATGCCGCTGAAGGTGATACGGCTACTGCTGTTGATGCTGACATGATGGACGGTGAAGCTGAAGGTGCCGAAGGTTCGGGCGAATCAGCCGATATGGCCGAGTCCGAGGCCATGGTCGACGAAACTGACGAAATGGTCGGTTCCGGTCAAGGAGCCGATGATCAGATGGGTGCCGATGCCGGTGACGCATCAGAACAGGCGGATATGTCTGGAGCGGATGAGTCGGTGGATGTGGCCGCTGACGATGCGGTTGAAGAGACTGAAGCGGCGGAGCCAGCCCCGACACAAACAGAGCAGTCCGCCGAGCCTGCGCCCAAGCCTGCTCAACAGGCTCCGGCTGCCGACAAAGGGTTCCCCGGCAACGTTATTGATGCCATTACTGGCAATCCGATGTATCAGATTGCCCTTGGTGGCGGTCTGATCGTTCTCCTGTTGCTTCTCCTGCTGCTTGCTCGTCGCAATGCAAACCGGGAAAAGGCGTTTTACGAACAGCTGAACAATGAAACCGACGAAGAAACGGATTCCTTTGATCTGAGCCTGGATGAAGAGGATCAGCAGTCAGCGGCAGGCGACGCCCTGGCGGAGGCTGACTCTTACATTGCCTACGGCCAGCATGATCGGGCTGCCCAAGCTCTGGAAACCGCAATTTCCCGTGAGCCCAGTCGCACCGATCTGCGCCTGAAGCTGCTGGGTGTCTATGCCGATACCCAGGATCGCGACTCTTTCGAAAAACAATTCGGAGAGGTCGAGGCTCTGGACGATGAAGAAGCGCTGACCACCGCGAACGAGCTGCGCGAGCGGCTGGAAGAGGCGGAGTCGATGCCCAGCATTGATGACCTTGAGTCTGAGTTGCGTTCCGATTCGTTTGCTACGTCCTTTGATTCTGAAGAAATTGGTGATGAGTCAACTGAGAAGCAGGGTAGGCCGGAATCTGACGAGCTTCTTGCCGATCAGTTTGATTCCGAGAAAGAAGAGCCGGCCGAGAACGAGTTTGGTGACTTCGATTCAGATCTTTCAGAGACTGATTTCTCCGATTTCGAGCTTGATGAGCTTGACGAATCCGAGACCTCCAAGTCGACCAAGGAGGACGTGTCTGAAGAGGACAAAGAGGAAAGCCGGGACGACATGATCGAATACGATCTGTCGGGTCTGGAGCTGGAATCGGATGAAGAAAAGCCTTCGACCGAAGACACCTCTGAGCTTGAGGAGTCCACAGACTGGGATCTGTCTTCGGAATTCGAAGCGGACTCTGAAAAGCCATCCGGCGGAGATCAGGGGCTCGACGATTCTGATGACGACCTGAGCCTTGATCTGGAAGAGGGTGATCTGGACGAAGGAGACCTGGCGGAGGAGCAACCAGCAGGAAAGCCGGAAACCACATCTGAGGAAGTCTCGGAGCAGGATGCTGATACTGACGGCGAATCCGACATTGATTCGTTGGACGAGTCATTCCTGGACGAGCTCGATGCGGAACTGGACAAGGTGGCCGGTGAAGAAGACGAGATTGGTGGCAGTGAAATGGAAGAATCTTCGCTGGATGATCTGGAACTCGATGTCTCCGATGAAGACCTGGCCCTGATGGAAGAGTTTTCCGATTCGGCCGATTCAGCCAATCCCGAGGAGAGTGAAGAAGCGTCACTCGATGAAGAGCTTGGTCTTGAGGACACGCTCGGTGAGGGCGATGCAGAAGAATCGGATCCTGAACAGACTGTTGAAGACGCAGAGGATCTTGAGCAACTGGGTGTAACCGATGAGCTAGAAGACTCGGAGACACCTGAGAATGATCTCGATCTCCCAGTTGCGTCTGATGAGGTTTCCGATGAGTCGCGCAAATCGCAGGCTGCGGACATTGAGGAAAGCGAACTCGGTGACGAAGACGATTTCGACTTCCTGGCTGGAACCGATGAGGCCGCGACCAAGCTGGATCTCGCGCGGGCCTACATCGAGATGGGTGACGCTGACGGAGCTCGCGACATTCTGGAAGAAGTCTCCCTTGAAGGAAACGAAGATCAGAAAGCAGAGGCGCAAGACCTCCTTAAAAATCTGTCCTGATCCGTTATAATCGGATCTGACAGGTAGCAAGCGCCGGCCGCCGGGTTTCTTCCCGGCAACAAGGTCGGCGCTTTGTTTTTATAGAACCACTCTCTTCGGATTCGCACTTGTTTCTCGAGACTCAGCAGCTCACCACCGATAACGCCTTAGGCGCGGGCCGCGTCGCACTTGCCTTCGAATATGATGGGCGTGGATTTCATGGCTGGCAGCTTCAGAAATCCGGTGTCCGATCGGTAGAAGCAGAACTGACGGCAGCGGTGGCAAAGGTTGCGGACCATCCAGTTGATCTGGTGTGCGCGGGCCGTACGGATGCCGGCGTGCACGCCAGTTATCAGATCGCCCATTTTGACACTCCGTCTGTTCGTAACCTGCGCTCCTGGGTTATGGGTATAAACACAGCTCTGCCCGAGGACATTTCCGTGCACTGGGCCGGAAATGGAGTCGGTGATTTCCATGCTCGGTTTTCCGCGACCTATCGGCGTTACCGTTACATCATCTACAACCATCCAGTGCGCCCGGGTATACAGCGGGGCCAGGTAAGCTGGACCTTCCGCCCACTGGACGCAGATCGCATGCACAAGGCCGCTCAGGCATTGGCCGGAGAACATGATTTTTCCTCTTTCCGAGCGGCCGGGTGTCAGTCCCGAACACCGATTCGGTTTCTGGAACGGATTTCGGTAACCCGGAAGCGGGATTATGTCGTAATAGACGTGCAGGCCAATGCGTTTTTGCATCACATGGTGCGGAATATCGCCGGTGCCCTGATGGCGGTTGGTTCGGGAAAGCAGCGACCGGAGTGGATTCATGAGATACTGGAGGCCAGAGATAGGACAGCTGCAGGTGTAACCGCGCCTCCCCACGGTCTATATCTGGTCGATGTGGGGTACCCGGAGGAATTCGGGATTCCCGCTGTCGAATGCGGCCCGGGCTTTCTGCGGCCGTGGTTCAGTCGAGGCGAAAACAGTCCGTTCACCCCAACACACATCCATGTCAAACAGCGGATTCCAAGCCAATGAGCGCAAGGGTCAAAATTTGCGGTCTTACCCGTCCCGAGGATATCGACGGGGCTGTTCATTACGGCGCCGACGCTCTCGGTCTGGTTTTTTATGAGCCCAGTCCCCGATCAGTGTCGTTGGAGCAGGCCGCCGAGTTGGCAAAGCGTGTTCCGGCGTTCATGTCGGTGGTTGGATTATTTGTTAACCCATCCAGGCAGGAAGTCGAGGCGGTTCTCGAGCGGGTGCCACTGGATTTGCTGCAGTTTCATGGCGACGAATCGGCGGATTTCTGCGCCGGTTTTGGTCGACGCTGGATCAAGGCCATCCGGGTCCGTGAGGCCGGGCAGATTGAAACCGCCTTCGAGGAGTTTTACAACGCATCCGGCCTGCTGGTCGACGCCTGGGATCCGGACCGGTATGGAGGCACAGGAAAATCGTTTAACTGGGATCTGATCCCTGACTACCGGCCGCTTCCGATCATATTGGCCGGGGGGTTGTCATCTGATAACGTATTTGCCGCTGTAAAGCAGGTGAAACCCTGGGCTGTAGATGTCAGTGGCGGCGTTGAACAGGACAAAGGCATCAAGGATATCCAGAAAATTTCTCATTTTATTAAAGAGGTTCACCGTGTCTGTAAAACTGACTGAAGAAATGCTGAGCGCACTGCCGGACGCGCGGGGTCACTTCGGGGCCTTTGGTGGGCGTTTTGTTTCCGAGACTCTGATGGATTCCCTGATGACGCTCGAGAAAGAATACGCTCGCCTGAAGAAAGATCCGGAATTCCAGGCGCAGTTTGATAAAGAACTGGCAGACTATGTGGGCCGGCCAACGCCTTTGTATTTTGCCGAACGCCTCAGCCGCGAAACCGGGGGCGCCCAGATCTGGCTGAAGCGTGAGGATCTTTGTCACACCGGCGCTCACAAGGTGAACAACACCATCGGCCAGGCCTTGCTTGCGAGCTTCCTCGGCAAGAAGCGGATTATTGCCGAAACCGGTGCCGGCCAGCACGGTGTGGCCACCGCCACGGTCTGTGCGCGTTTGGGGCTTGAGTGCCATGTGTTCATGGGTGCCGAGGATGTCCAGCGTCAGTCTCTGAACGTGTTCCGTATGAAGCTGCTAGGTGCAACAGTGCATTCTGTCCAGGGCGGTACCAAGACCCTGAAAGATGCCATGAATGACGCGATGCGTGACTGGGTGGCGAATGTCGACGATACCTTCTACATCATCGGTACCGTTGCTGGTCCACACCCGTATCCACTGCTGGTCCGTGACTTCCAGTCAGTGATCGGACGTGAAACTCGCCGCCAGGCTCTCGAGAAAACCGGAAAGTTGCCAGATGCGCTGGTGGCCTGTGTCGGTGGCGGCTCCAACGCCATCGGGATGTTCTACCCGTTCCTGGCTGATGAGTCGGTGGAGCTTTACGGTGTAGAAGCGGGCGGCCTTGGTATTGAAACCGGCAAGCACGCAGCACCGCTCTGTGCCGGCCGTCCGGGTGTGCTTCATGGCAACCGCACCTACCTTATGGAAGACGAGAATGGCCAGATCGCGGGCACCCATTCGGTCAGTGCCGGCCTCGATTATCCAGGTGTCGGGCCCGAGCACAGCTGGTTGAAGGATATTGGTAGGGCGCACTATGTTTCCGTGACTGATGACGAAGCCATGGAAGGATTCCGGAAGCTGACCAGGGTAGAGGGCATTATGCCCGCTCTGGAAACCGCTCACGCAGTTGCTTATGCCATCAAACTGGCGGCGACCATGGATAAAGACCAGACCGTCGTTATCAACGTTTCCGGGCGTGGCGACAAGGACATCAACACGGTTGCCAAGCTTGAAGGCATCGAGATCTGAAGAATAAACAGGAGCAGGCATGAGCCGAATTGAAGGGGTCCTCAAGGCCCTGAAAGGACAAGGTCGGAAGGCACTAATTCCCTATATTACCGCCGGTGACCCGCATCCCGATGTCACGGTAGATCTGATGCACACGCTGGTTGAGGCGGGCGCAGATATTATCGAGCTGGGCGTGCCGTTCTCCGACCCCATGGCAGACGGCCCGGTAATCCAGCTTGCCTGTGAGCGGGCGCTGGTGCACGGAACCTCGCTGCGACAGGTGATTTCCATGGTCAAGGAGTTCCGGAAGTCAGACGATGCAACTCCGGTGGTTTTGATGGGCTACCTGAACCCGATGGAAGCCATGGGCTACGAGCGTTTTGCAGATGCTGCCAAAGATGCTGGCGTCGATGGCATTCTGACCGTTGATTTGCCACCGGAGGAGGCCGACGAGGTTGCTCCGCTATTTACCCAGCGAAATCTCGACGCCATATTCCTGCTCTCACCGACCACTACCGATGATCGGATCCGGGCAATCAGTGAGCACTCCTCCG
This sequence comes from Marinobacter sp. PE14, assembly GCF_053566155.1. NCBI lineage: Bacteria > Pseudomonadati > Pseudomonadota > Gammaproteobacteria > Pseudomonadales > Marinobacteraceae > Marinobacter > Marinobacter sp. PE14. Next base: position 124,750 of record NZ_JBQXNY010000005.1, read on the forward strand.
GTTATGTGTACTATGTTTCTATCAAGGGTGTAACGGGATCGGCCACTATTAACGTGGAAGAGGTGGCTTCCAAGGTGAATCATATTCACGAACTGACAGCTCTCCCGGTCGGTGTTGGTTTCGGGATTCGTGATGCGGAAACTGCCGCAGCGGTCGGTCGGGTATCCGATGGTGTAATTGTTGGCAGCGTCCTGGTCGATACAATAGCCAGAAATCAGGCAGATACCGACCAGCTCAAACGGGCATTGACGGATCTGCTCCACCCGATGCGCGAAGCACTGGACAGTCTCGCCTCCTGAATGAAAGGGAGGAGGGCAAACAGGCGTCAAAGGACAGGATGAGACCATGAGTAACTGGCTGGACAAGATCATGCCGAGCAAGATTCGCTCGGATTCCAAGCAGAGAACCGGAGTGCCAGAGGGGCTATGGAAGAAGTGCCCCAAATGTGGCGCCTTTCTCTACAAGCCGGAACTTGAGAAAAACCTGGATGTTTGCCCCAAATGCAACCACCACATGAGGGTCACTGCCCGCCGTCGTCTGGACGTTTTTCTTGACCCGGAAGGACGGGAAGAAATCGCCTCTGAGCTCGAGCCTTGGGATCGGCTTAAGTTCAAGGACAGTAAGCGGTACAAAGACCGTCTGTCTCAGGCCCAGAAAGGCACCGGTGAGAAAGATGCACTGGTGGCCATGAAAGGCACCACGCTCGGTGTGCCCTTGGTTGCCTGTTCCTTTGAGTTTGGCTTCCTGGGCGGCTCCATGGGTCAGGTGGTTGGCGAAAAATTCGTCCAGGCAGCCAATGTTGCCCTCAAGGAGCGAATTCCGCTGATTTGTTTCTCGGCCAGTGGCGGTGCCCGGATGCAGGAAGCCATTCTGTCGCTGATGCAGATGTCGAAGACGGCCGCAGTGCTTGAGCGGATGAAACTTGAGGGGATTCCCTACATTTCGGTAATGACAGATCCCGTGTTCGGTGGCGTGTCTGCCAGTCTGGCCATGCTGGGCGATCTCAACATTGCAGAGCCGAACGCATTGATCGGCTTTGCGGGCCCGCGAGTTATCGAGCAGACGGTTCGTGAAAAACTGCCGGAAGGTTTCCAGCGCAGTGAGTTCCTTCTCGAGCATGGCGCCATCGATATGATTCTCCATCGCCATCAATTACGTGAACGCATTGCCCATGTATTGGCCAAGTTTACCGGTCACGAGCGCCCGGGAACGGAAGAGCCCATCGAGTTTGAAGTCTCGGAGAAGCCCGAAACCGATGCCCCTGCCGAGTAACCCTGCCGACCGGTCCCCGGCCTCGCCGGGGGCTGGTGCCACTGTCGATCAGTGGCTTACCTACCTGGAAGCGATACACCCTACAGAGATTGATCTTGGCCTGGACCGGGTTCTTGTGGTTCTGCGGCGGTTGTTCCGGCGTAAGCCGTCCGCCCGGATCATCACTGTGGCTGGCACTAACGGCAAAGGCAGCGCGGTTGCTGCTGTCGAGTCACTTTTGCGCGCGGCTGGTCGCCGGACCGGCGCCTATACCTCACCCCATCTACAGCGCTATAACGAACGTGTTCGCGTTAATGGTGAGGATATCTCCGACGACGCACTTGTCAGGGCGTTCGAAGCGGTCGAGGCTGCACGCGGCAATGTTTCCCTTACCTATTTTGAATTCGGAACCCTGGCCGCTTTCGTGGCCTTTGCCGAGGCTGGCCTGGATGATTGGGTGCTGGAAGTTGGTCTTGGTGGGCGACTGGATGCTGTTAATGTGCTGGATGCGGATTTCGCCATCCTGACATCGGTGGACATCGATCATGTTGCCTTCCTTGGCGACAATCGCGAAGTCATCGGGTTTGAAAAGGCCGGGGTCCTGAGGCCGGGTATCCCCTCGGTCTATGCCGATACCGATCCGCCACGTTCGGTGCTTCAGCAGGCCACTGCGCAGAAAGTCGAATTGGCTCTTCTGGGACGGGATTATGAGCTGGTGACGGAGCAGCAGACTGGCCCTGATGCTTCGGCAGTGGTGCTTCGCCATAAAGACCAGGCGATTCGTCTGCCGGCCGGTCCCCTGCCGATCAAAAGTGTGGCAGCAGGCGTGGTCGCCATGCGCCATCTCGAACCGAACCTGCCGGTATCAGTTATTGAGCAGGTGCTTTCACGTCTGAGCGTGCCCGGGCGTTTCGAGCGTCTCGGATCCTCACCGGATATCTTTCTGGATGTTGGTCATAACCCCCACGCTGCCAGCTGGTTGTCCGGTCAACTGAGCCAGCTAAAGTCTCCGGGCAGACGGGTGCATGCGGTTTATGGCGCCCTGGCGGACAAGGACGTGGCAGGTGTGGGCAGAGCCATGGTTGACGTGGTTGATGCCTGGTATCTGTCGAGTCTCAAGGTGCCAAGAGGCCTGTCCGGTCGGGATCTGCAAGCGAGGCTGGGCGGTTCGGGCATCCAGGCGCCGGCTTTTGAATCCGTGCGAGAGGCGTTGGTTTCAGCATTGGCCGTGGCTGGCCCGGCAGATCTTGTGGTTGTGTTCGGTTCTTTCTTCACGGTCGCTGAAGGACGCGAGATTCTGCTAGCTGGCAAGATAGCTTGAAGCTAGGCAGGCCGCCTTAAACTTTGTCCATGGCCGCGCCTGACACTTTGAGTTCCGGTTGCCGGCCAGTTAGTATCTGCGCATGGGTGCCCGTCGGGGCGCAGTCATAACAGTTGGGAGCCTAGCAACGTGGATGGACTGAAACAGAGAATAATCGGGGCGCTGGTACTTGTTTCCCTGGCGGTTATCTTTGTTCCCATGCTTTTTGATGAGCCCCATTCCGAGCGCACGTCCACGACCATCAAGATTCCGGAAGAGCCGCCTTTCCCTGAAGTGGAAGCGCCCGAATCGGAATTGGCGCCGGCGCCGTCTTACGGTCTTGAGTCCAGTGATAGCGACCTGGCAGCACCATCAGGCGCGCAGGAGGCGGGTGATTCACCGGGTTACCGCATCCTCGAAGAGGCTCCCGGCCAGGATGAGGAGCAGGACACAACAGATTCGTCCGATGCTGGCCAGCCCGAGACCGACAACGCTCAGGAATCTGCCAGCGAGCCGGCTGAGACACCCGATCAAACCTCTGAGAACGCTGCCACAGAAGCTGCGGAGTATGAGCGGTCTCTGGAAGGCGCCTGGGTAGTCCAGCTGGGGAGCTTCGGCAATTCCGATAACGCCCGCCGCTTAAGGGATCAGGTCCGGGAAAAGGGCTATGGCTCGCATCTTCAGGAGGTTGTCCGGGGCGACACAACGCTGACAAGGGTCTTCAGCGGGCCCTTTACGTCGAAAACCGAGGCCGAATCCGCCAAAAGGGCTCTGGACGATGCCTTTGGTCTTAACAGTCTGGTGACCTCCGGCGAAAAATAACGCCCGGGATCCGGTTTATGTGTGTCTTGCGGTTTGGCGAACCGGGGTTTCCTGATAGAATTCGCGCTTCCTTTTCTCCACCGGGTTTTCAATGGAAGCGCTGATCTGGATTGACTGGGTCATTATCGCCCTGATTACAGTTTCCACCCTCATCAGTCTGAAACGGGGCTTTGTACGGGAAGCCCTCTCGCTGGTGACCTGGGTGGGCGCGTTCATCCTGGCCAGAACCTTCCACCCCCAGATGCAGTCCCTGCTGGAAAGCACGGTTGAAACGCCGCTTGTCCGGCTTATTGCTGCTTTTGCCATACTTTTCTTTGGAACGCTCATCGTCGGTGCCATCATCAACAACATGATCGGCCATCTGATTCGGGCCACCGGCTTGTCGGCCACCGATCGGGTGCTGGGTATGGGTTTTGGCCTTCTGCGGGGCGTGGTGGTGGTGATCGTTGCGATTGCATTTACCCGTTACACACCGCTGGCTCAGGATACCTGGTGGCGCACCTCGATCATTATTGATCGCCTGGCGGTGGTGGAAGACTGGTCCAGACGGACCCTGGGCGATGAATTTGCGCGGTTTCTTGGGCCTGCGCCCGAAAACGCGCCGGAACCGGATTCCGTTACAGAGCAGGAAGGCGTGGAACCCGCGTCCGTGTCCCGCTAACATTCAGATTTAACACTCGGAGATACACTTATCCATGTGTGGCATTGTCGGCATCGTCAGTACTTCCAACGTCAATCAGTCGCTCTATGATGCGCTGACTGTACTTCAGCACCGGGGCCAGGACGCGGCGGGCATTGTGACATTTCAGGATGAACGGTTTTTCCTCCGCAAGGACAATGGCCTGGTACGCGATGTCTTCCATACCCGTCATATGCGTCGGTTGGTGGGCAACGTTGGTATAGGCCATGTTCGCTATCCAACGGCCGGTAGCTCCAGCTCTGCCGAGGCCCAGCCCTTCTACGTGAACAGCCCGTACGGCATTACCCTGGCTCACAACGGCAACCTGACCAATGCTGATGATCTGAGCAAGGACCTGTTCCGGACCGACCTGCGCCACATCAACACGAACTCCGATTCGGAAGTTCTGTTGAACGTGTTCGCCCATGAGCTGCAGAAGCTTGGCAAGCTGGACCCGACCAAGGATGAGATCTTTTCTGCGGTCAGTGCGGTTCACAAACGTTGCCGGGGCGCCTACGCCGTGATTGCGATGATTACCGGCTATGGCATTGTTGGCTTCCGGGACCCGAATGGTATCCGGCCTGCCTGCTATGGTGAACGCACAGACGAGAATGGCCGCAAGGAATACATGATTGCCTCCGAAAGCGTTGCTCTGAGCGCGGCGGGCTACACCCTAGTGCGCGATATCGCGCCGGGTGAGGCGGTCTATATCGAAACTGACGGCACCCTGTATACCCGCCAGTGCGCTGAGCAGCCGCATCTGTACCCGTGCATTTTCGAACACGTGTATTTTGCCCGGCCTGACTCCATTATTGACAAGGTGTCTGTTTACAAGGCTCGTCTGCGTATGGGCGAAACCCTCGCAGAGAAAGTACTCCGCGAGACACCGGATCACGATATCGACGTGGTTATGCCGATTCCGGACACCAGCCGGACATCAGCCATGCAGATGGCGCATCGTCTGGGTGTGAAATTCCGGGAAGGCTTTATCAAAAACCGCTACATCGGCCGGACATTTATCATGCCAGGCCAGAAGATGCGCAAGAAATCGGTCCGACAGAAGCTCAACCCGATTGATCTTGAGTTTCGTGGCAAAAACGTGATGCTGGTGGATGATTCCATCGTTCGCGGTACCACCTGCAAGGAAATTGTCCAAATGGCGCGCGATGCTGGTGCCCGTAAGGTCTATTTTGCGTCTGCGGCGCCCCCGGTGCGCTACCCGAACGTTTACGGTATCGACATGCCCTCCGCCAGTGAGCTGATTGCCCATGGCCGCACCGTAGAGCAAATCCGGGAGCTGATCGGCGCCGACTGGCTGTTGTATCAGGATCTGGAGGATCTCATAACCTGCGTCAGTGACGTGAACGATGACGTCGAGGGTTGGGAGTGCTCCGTATTTACCGGCGATTACGTGACCGGTGATATTGATGAAGCCTATCTGAGCCGCATTGACGGCTTGCGCAATGACGAAAAGCGATCCGAGAGTGCCGGTGGCGCTGACGGGGACAACGGTATTATTGACTTGCATAACGACGAAGACTGAACGCCGCTTTCAGGCAGGAGATGTAGATGACTTTTCGCCGCGAAGAAACTGTCTGGATCCCGGAATCCGATCTGGATGGGATGTCCGTGGACACCCTGGCCGTCAGGGCAGGGCAGATCCGCACCGGACAGCTCGAGCACAGCGACGCCATATTTCCCACGTCCAGCTTTGTTTATGGCAGTGCGGCGCAGGCGGCGGCGCGATTTGGCGGTGAAGAGCCCGGCAACATCTACTCCCGGTTTACCAACCCGACGGTCCAGGCATTTGAAGGCCGTATCGCTGCCATGGAAGGCGGTGAGCGTGCGGTCGCCACGGCCTCCGGTATGTCCGCCATACTGAGTACCTGCATGGCTCTGTTACAGAGCGGCGACCATGTGATCTGCTCCCGGGGTGTTTTCGGCACTACCAACGTGCTGTTCCAAAAATACATGGCGCGTTTTGGCGTGGAAACCACGTTTGTCAGCCTGACAGATATGGAAGAATGGCAGGCCTCTGTCCGTCCTGAAACCCGGATGCTGTTTATTGAAACGCCGTCCAATCCTCTGTGCGAAGTGGCGGATATTGCGGCTCTGGGGCAGCTGGCAAGAGACAACGACGCCCTGTTCGTGGTTGATAACTGTTTTTGCACGCCAGTGCTTCAGCGTCCGTTGGAGCAGGGCGCAGACATCGTGATCCACTCCGCAACCAAATATCTGGATGGTCAGGGCCGCTGCGTGGGCGGCGTGGTGGTCGGGTCTGAAAAGATGATGGAAGAGGTCTATGGCTTCTTGCGTTCGGCCGGTCCCACCATGAGCCCTTTCAACGCCTGGGTATTCCAGAAGGGCCTGGAAACCTTACCAATTCGTATGCGCGCCCACTGTGACAATGCGTTAGAGTTGGCCCTGTGGCTGGAGCAACAGCCGGCGGTTGAACGTGTTTTCTATGCCGGTCTCCAGAGTCATCCGCAACATGAGCTGGCAAAAAAACAGCAAACCGGATTTGGTGGTGTGTTGTCCTTCCAGCTCAAGGGCGCGAGAGAAGAGGCCTGGGCCTTCATTGATGGCACTCGAATGGTTTCCATCACGGCAAACCTGGGTGACGTTAAAACCACGATTACACATCCGGCCACGACGACTCACGGGCGATTATCTCCGGAGGATAAGGCGAGGGCCGGAATTACGGAAAACCTGATCAGGCTTTCCGTGGGAATCGAAGCTGTTGAAGACCTGAAAACCGATCTTGAAAGGGGCTTTCAGGCGCTTCGGAACGCAAGCACCGATAACGTCTGAGCATTCATGGTCGAATCTGCAAAAGCGAAGAAAGCACCACAAGAACTGACAGAGAAGCAGCTGCGCTTTCGCCGCCTGGCAGCCCAGGGCGCCCGTGAAGGCGCCGTTATTGCTCTGATAGCCCTGTGTATATATCTCTCCATGGCGCTGGTCACCTTCAGCCCTTCGGATCCGGGGTGGGCCAGTATTGGCCATGACACCAGCGTGCAGAACTATGCCGGTCGCACCGGCGCCTGGCTGGCCAGCCTGTTCATGGACTTTTTCGGCCACGTTGCCTATCTGTTCCCGGTCATGATTGCCGGATACGCGTTGATGCTCATCCGTCGGCGTAACGATTCCCTGGATCTGCACTGGCCGCTGTTCATGATGCGCTTCGGTGGCTTTTTGCTGATTCTTCTCTCGGCAACCAGTCTGTTGTCGCTCTATTCTGTGTTTGGTCTGGGGGCGTCCTCAGGCGGTGTTTTGGGAACGGCTGTTGCCGATGCCATGGTGCGGTTTTTCAACCTCCCGGCCACCACGCTCCTGCTGATTGCCATCTTCCTCTTCGCCCTGACTGTCACCACCGGCCTGTCCTGGTTCTGGCTGATGGATCAGGTGGGTGGTTTGACCCTCAGAGCGGGTCTCGCCATCAAGAGCCTTTTTAAAGGCAAGCCGAAACCGGAAAAACCAGAGCCCAAACCAGAACCCAAAGCTGAGCCACCGGTGGTCAAGGACCGTGTGCCGGCCATCGACAGCAAACGGCAAAAAGCAGATGCCGACAGACCGCGCTGGTGGCAGCGGATCCCTGGCTTTGGACCGAAGAAGCCAAAAGCCCCGAAGCCCGCGTCGAAGCCCGAAACCGGTCGAAAAGAGCCCGCATTGGATGGTCTCTCTGCCGAAGTTGACCCAGAACCTGCGAGGCTCGAAAGTTTCAGTTCACGGGATGAGGCCCCTGTCGCTGACGGAAAACCGGCCAAATCCGAGCCATTTCCTCAGCCTGCCGGACGGTCGCTGAAGATTTCGCCCTTCAAGAAGGACGAACAGCCGACCCAGTCGAAAGACAAGGGCAGCAAGCAGCCTTCGTTGCTGGAAGATATTGAGAGCCCGATTCCGCCGATTTCTCTGCTGGACCCGCCTGAGGAACACAAAGAGAGAGGCTACTCCGAAGAATCCCTGGAACATATGTCCCGTCTGCTTGAAGAAAAGCTGGGGGATTTCGGGGTGTCCGTTGAAGTTGTCGAGGTCAATCCTGGCCCGGTCATTACCCGGTTCGAGATCAAGCCCGCTCCGGGGGTGAAGGTCAGCAAGATTTCAAACCTCGCAAAGGATCTGGCCCGTTCATTGGCCGTACTGAGCGTTCGGGTGGTCGAGGTGATTCCCGGGAAGTCTGTGGTTGGTATCGAGATTCCCAACGAAGAACGGGAAATGGTCCGGCTCAGTGAAGTGCTTGGCGCGCGGGTGTTTCAGGAGTCCAGCTCACCGTTGACCCTGGCACTGGGTAACGACATTGGAGGCAACCCGATGGTTGCCAATCTCTCCAAAATGCCGCACCTGTTGGTGGCGGGCACCACCGGTTCCGGTAAATCGGTCGGCGTCAATGCCATGCTGCTCAGCATGTTGCTGAAGGCGGGCCCCGAAGATGTGCGCTTCATCATGGTGGACCCCAAGATGCTCGAACTGAGCATCTACGACGGCATTCCGCACCTGCTGGCGCCGGTGGTCACCGACATGAAGGAGGCGGCCAACGCACTACGCTGGTGTGTCGCTGAAATGGAGCGCCGGTACAAGCTGATGGCCAGCCTCGGGGTCCGTAACCTCGCGGGCTACAACCGCAAGATTAAAGACGCCAGGGCCGCCGGCGAACCATTACTGGATCCGTTCTGGAAACCGGACGAATACCTCGCCAACGACGAGCAGGAGCGGCCAGAGCTCGATACCCTGCCGTTCATTGTCGTCGTTATCGACGAATTCGCCGATATGATGATGATCGTCGGCAAGAAAGTTGAGGAACTGATTGCCCGGATTGCCCAGAAGGCCCGTGCCGCGGGTATTCATCTGATCCTTGCCACCCAGCGGCCGTCGGTGGATGTGATCACCGGCCTGATCAAGGCCAACATTCCCACCCGGATGTCGTTCCAGGTCTCGTCCAAAATTGATTCACGCACAGTGCTGGATCAGGGCGGCGCCGAGCAGCTTTTAGGGCATGGTGACATGCTCTACCTGCCACCGGGGTCGGGCCTGCCAGTTCGCGTGCACGGTGCGTTTGTGGATGACGATGAGGTCCATCGCGTCGTGAGTGCCTGGAAAGCGCGGGGTGAGCCCGTTTATGTGGACGATGTTCTCAATGGCGCCGAAGGCGAGAGCCTGCCGGGTGTTCCCAACCTGTCGGAAGGAGGCGGGGATAGTGAAGGGGATGCCCTTTACGACGAGGCAGTTGCATTCGTTACCGAAGGGCGTCGCGTTTCGATTTCCTCGGTACAACGAAAATTCAAGATCGGGTACAACCGGGCAGCGAACCTGGTTGATGCCATGGAAGCATCCGGCGTGGTAAGCGCCGCGGGCCACAACGGGGCCCGTGAAGTTCTGGCTCCGCCGCCACCCAGAGATTAGGAGTAACAAGCAATGGGACAATCTTTTGTGAAATGCCTGGCCATCCTGGCAATGGCGGTGTTTATTGCCGGCCCTGTGAGTGCGAGCGAGAGCAGCGAAAGCGCGAACGAGCTGGCCTCGCTGCTGAAGGGTTACGAATCCTACCAAGCGGATTTCATCCAGATCGTTGTTAACGAGAACGGCAACAAGGTTCAGGAAACCCGTGGTTCGCTCAAGGCAAAGCGCCCGGGGCTGTTTTACTGGGAGACCAGTGCGCCCCTGTCGCAGTTCATTGTCAGTGATGGCGAAACCGTAGAAGTTTACGATCCGGACCTGGAACAGGTCACGATCCACAATCTAGACGATCGTGTGCAATCCACACCCGCGCTCCTGCTGAGCGGTGAAGTGGATAATCTGGAGGAAACCTACAGGGTGTCTGGTCGCCAGATTGGCGACAATACCCGAGAATTTATCCTGGAGCCACGCAGCCCGGACTCCCTCTTCACGTCCCTCAGGCTGACGTTCTTCAAGGGTGAGCTCCAGGAGATGCGCATGCAGGATTCCCTGGCACAGCTCAGCGTATTGAGTTTTGACCGGATCAGGCTGAACGAGCCCGTTGAGGCCGGCGCATTTACCCTCGACTATCCGGAGGGTGTGGACATTATCCGGGACGGGGCCTGATGCAGGACAGCCTGTTCGCGGAATCTGCTGGCTTTCGCCCGCTGGCCGCGAGAATGCGGCCGGCAAGCCTTGGTGACTATGTTGGCCAGGCCCACCTGGTAGGGCCCGGCAAACCGCTTCGGCGCGCGGTCGAGCAGGGCCAGCTTCACTCCATGATCCTCTGGGGCCCTCCCGGAGTCGGCAAAACCACCTTCGCCCAACTACTGGCCAATGTCAGCGATCTCAGCTTCGAGACGGTTTCGGCCGTACTGAGCGGTGTGAAAGAGATTCGGGCCGTTGTGGAGCGCGCCCGAAATCGGAAGCAGTCTCAGGGCCGGGACACACTGTTGTTCGTGGATGAAGTTCACCGCTTCAACAAAAGCCAGCAGGACGCGTTTCTCCCCCATATTGAAGATGGCACCTTCATCTTCGTTGGTGCCACCACCGAGAATCCCTCTTTCGAGCTGAACAGTGCTTTGCTGTCCCGAACTCGTGTCTACGTGCTCAAGAACCTTGAGGAAGAGGATATTCTTCAGCTGCTACGCCGTGCGCTGACCGCTGATGAGGGATTTGGTGGACGCCTGCGGGTTGATGAAGACGTGCTGACCCTGATGGCGGCAGCCTCTGGTGGCGACGCCCGCCGCGCCCTGAATATCCTGGAAGTATCCGCTGATCTGGCCGAGCCGGATGAGGCAGGCACGGAACGGGTTATGGCGGATCAGCTTGAGCAGGTCATGCAGACCAGCCTGCGGCGGTTCGACAAGGGCGGTGATGTGTTTTACGACCAGATATCAGCCCTGCACAAATCCGTTCGTGGCTCAGATCCAGACGGGTCGCTGTACTGGCTGTGTCGGATGCTCGATGGCGGCTGTGATCCTCTCTACGTTGCCCGGCGCCTGGTGCGCATTGCCAGTGAGGACATAGGCAATGCCGACCCCCGTGCCCTGCAGCTCAGCATGGAGGCCTGGGACGCTCAGGAGCGTTTGGGGTCGCCGGAAGGGGAGCTGGCATTGGCCCAGGCGGTGACCTACCTGGCCATGGCGCCCAAGAGCAATGCTGTTTATAACGCCTTCAACAGATGCATGGCGGACATCCGGCAGGACCCGGATTACGAAGTCCCGGTGCACCTGCGCAATGCGCCCACCAAGCTGATGAAGAGCATGGGCCACGGGGACACCTATCGGTACGCCCACGATGAACCGGAAGCCTTCGCCGCCGGCGAGTCCTATCTGCCCGAAGCAATCCACGAGCGCCGATACTACGAGCCCGTGAATCGTGGGCTTGAGGTCAAGCTGGCCGAGAAGCGCCAGCGCCTGGATTCCCGCAACGCTGAAAGCCCCCGTAAACGCTATACCTGAGCCTTCTGCTGCGGTAGCCACGAGCGCCAGTGCAGGTATAATGGCCAGTCATTCAAAACATCGCTAACCGGAAGATTCAGGATAATCATGCTCGATCCCAAACGTGTCCGCACCCAGACAGAAGAGATCGCCCGTCGGCTGACCATCAAGAATTTCAAATTCGATACCGCCGCCTTCGAGCAGCTTGAGGAACGCCGCCGCGCCCTTCAGGTAAGCACGGAAAACCTGCAGAGCGAGCAGAACAAGCGTTCCAAATCGATCGGCAAGGCCAAAGCTGCCGGTGAGGACATCCAGCCGTTGCTGGACGAGGTGGAAGACCTGAAGAAGCGGAAGTCTGAGGCCGAAGACGAGCTTCGCACTCTGCAGGAAGAGTTGAACGCCTTCCTTGCAGGTATCCCGAACCTTCCCGATGAAGATGTGCCCGCCGGCGAGAGTGAAGACGATAACGTCGAGATTCGCACATGGGGTACGCCCAGGAACTTCGATTTCGAGCCCAGGGATCACGTTGCCCTGGGTGAGAGCCTGAAAGGCCTGGACTTCGAAACAGCAACCCGCCTGGCGCACTCCCGGTTTGCGGTCATGCGAGGCCCTGTGGCGCGGCTGCATAGGGCTCTGGCTCAGTTCATGCTGGACCTGCACACTCGCGAACATGGCTACCTGGAGACTTACGTACCCTACCTTGTGAATGCTGATAGCCTCTATGGCACGGGCCAGTTGCCCAAGTTTGAGGAAGATCTGTTCAAAACCGAGGGCGAACATCCGCTTTATCTGATTCCAACCGCGGAGGTGCCTGCGACCAATCTGGTATCAGACTCCATCCTTGATGCCGCTGAGTTGCCGCTGCAGATGGTCTGTCATACTCCGTGCTTCCGCAGTGAGGCCGGCTCCTATGGCCGGGATACCCGCGGCATGATCCGTCAGCATCAGTTTGACAAGGTGGAACTGGTGCAGGTGGTCCGTCCGGGTGATTCAGATGCCGCGCTGGAAGCTCTGACAGGTCATGCCGAAAAGGTGCTTCAGTTGTTGGAACTGCCTTACCGTGTGGTTGCGCTCTGCGGAGGCGACATGGGCTTTTCAGCGGCCAAGACGTACGATCTCGAAGTCTGGTTGCCGGGACAGGCCAAGTTCCGTGAAATTTCATCCTGCTCCAACACCCGTGATTTCCAGGCACGCCGCATGCATGCCCGTTGGCGTAATCCGGAAACCGGAAAGCCGGAACCCGTTCATACGCTGAACGGTTCAGGTCTTGCGGTTGGCCGTGCACTGATTGCGGTGATGGAGAATTACCAGCAGGCAGACGGCAGCATTGTGGTTCCGGAGGTTCTCAAGCCGTACATGGGAGGCGTCGACAGAATCCAATGAGTGATCAGCAAGAAAGCGCACCAGGGAAGGGCGTTAGTGCAACCCCTGCACCGGTAAGGTACAGGGTAAACCCGGTTACCTCGAACCCGAACACATCTGCGGGAGAAGTGGCCCTCGTCGGGGCCGGACCGGGCGACCCTGAACTGCTGACACTCAAGGCCTGGAGGCTGATTACGTCCGCCGAAGTTGTGCTATACGATCGCCTGGTATCGCCGGAAATACTGGCTATGATTCCAGACACAGCCGAGATGATTCATGTTGGCAAGCAGCGGGCAAACCACACCTTGCCTCAGGACCAGATCAATCAACGATTGGTGGATCTGGCCAGGCAGGGTCGGAAGGTAGTCCGTCTCAAGGGTGGAGACCCGTTTATCTTCGGTCGCGGGGGCGAAGAAATTGAAACCCTGGCCGATGCCGGCGTCCGGTTTCAGGTTGTGCCGGGTATAACCGCCGCTTCGGGCTGCGCCGCCTACGCCGGAATCCCGCTCACCCATCGGGATTATGCCCAGTCAGTCCGGTTCGTGACCGGCCACCTCAAGAACGATACCTGCGATCTTCCCTGGCGAGACTTTGTCCAGAACAATCAGACCCTGGTGTTCTACATGGGGCTCGTAGGTTTGCCGATCATCTGCCGGCAACTGGTCGCTCATGGCATGTCCCACGATATGCCCGTTGCGCTGGTTTCCAAGGGAACCACAAGGGATCAGCGTGTGGTCACCGGCAATCTCTGTAATATTGTCGAGAGGGTAGACGCCGAAGCCGTTCAACCGCCGACGCTGGTCATCATCGGCCACGTAGTGGCGCTCAGGGAGCGGCTGGACTGGATAGGTGGGGTAATAAAAACGGGGAGCTGAGGCTCCCCGTTTGGTATCGGGCTAAAATCAGCCGATCTTGCGCTTGGGCAGTACGTCTTTCAGCTTGTCGCGCATATCCCGAATGGCCTTTTCCGTAGTCGGCCAGTCAATACAGGCGTCTGTCACGGAGACACCGTACTTCAGATCCGCCAGGTTCTCGGGGAGGGACTGGTTCCCCCAATTGATGTTGCTCTCCACCATCAGGCTCTGGATCGAGGTATTGCCTTCGAGGATCTGGTGGGTTACATCCTGCATGACCAGTGGCTGGATTGCCGGATCCTTGCTGGAGTTGGCGTGACTACAGTCAATCATCATTGACTTGCGCAATCCGGCTTTATCAAGGGCTTGCTCACACAAAGCGACGCTTACCGAATCGTAGTTGGGTTTGCCACCGCCACCACGCAGAACAACGTGGCCGTAGTTATTGCCCTTGGTACGGATAATCGCCACCTGGCCCTGCTGGTCGATGCCCAGGAAACTGTGCGGGTGAGACACGGATTTCATGGCGTTGACCGCAACGTCGAGGCTGCCGTCGGTGCCGTTCTTGAAGCCGATGGCCATGGACAGGCCACTGCTCATTTCACGGTGAGTCTGGGACTCCGTGGTACGGGCGCCGATGGCGGACCAGGCGATGGTGTCCTGAAGATACTGCGGGGAAATCGGATCCAGCGCTTCGGTCGCCGCGGGGAGGCCCATCTCGTTGATGTCCAGTAGCAGACGACGACCAATATGCAGGCCCTGCTCGATATCGAAGGTGTCGTTGAGGTGGGGGTCGTTGATCAGACCTTTCCAGCCAACGGTTGTGCGAGGCTTCTCGAAATAGACACGCATAACGATCAGCAGGGTATCGCTGACTTCATCGGCAAGCTTCTTCAGGCGCGCGGCGTAATCTCTCGCAGCTTCAACATCGTGAATGGAGCAGGGGCCCACCACGACGAATAGCCGGTGGTCCTTTCCATCCATGATGTCATAGATCGCCTGGCGGCCATTTGAGACGGTTTCTGCGGCCTTATCGGAGAGCGGCATCTCCTTTTTCAGCGCTTCAGGAGTGATCAGTGCTTCCTGGCTCGCCACATTCAGATTCTCTAGTTTGTTGCCCGACATGTTGTTCTGCTTCCCCGATTCTGATCGTTGCAGCCCTGATGGACCATGGATTATGCCAACAAGGTTGCAGATTAACGCGAATAACGTCGGCGCACGGTTGCGGTAAACCCCGACGAGTTGGTTATACTGCGTTATTTACAGGGCCTTTTCAACGCTTCTTAAGTACGGGGAATGGATGTCGCAAAACAGGCAGAGACCGAAGGATGTGCCTTCCGTTGCAGCGGTTTCAGGCAAGATTGACGATGTCCTGGCCGGCATTCGTGTTCCTGACCTCCCATACCCGGCTGGCAAGCTCGAACCAGACGCCGTTAGCGACTGGCGCCCCCTGCTCATTTCCTGCTGGTCGGAACAGCGCGACGAGCGGGTGACTCATGTTATCCGCTCCGTTCATCTGGAGTGGTCGGCCCGGCAGGTGAACGCCGCCTATGTGGCTGACCGCATCATGGACGTCTTCCTTAAAACAAGCGGTCTGCACCCGAGCCTCGCCCGTCGGGTGGCCAGGCTGCGTTTCTATCTTGCCTGGCGCATGAATCTGGAAGGCAAGAAAGCCTTCAGCAAGGCTCTACTGGAGTGGCTGGACAGCCTTCAGGAGTGGCGCGGCTGGAGTGATTCCGGAGGCCGCTCCTCCAAAGTGCTTCTGGATCAACTTGATTCGCTGGTAATCGCCGTTTCTGCAAGCTTTGAATCTGGCAAGACGGAGCCGGTGAATGAATTCTGCTATCGCTGGCAGGAAGACGCCGGGAAGAGGAATGCACAGGTTGGAAAACTCCGCCAGCGGCTACTGGAAACCGAGCAGGGTGCTGCAAAGCAGCGCAAGGCAGAACAGTCTTCCCGGGCATTGATCGGTCGTGCTCTCCAGGGGCGCAAACTGCCGCTTCCGATTGTCCGCTTTATCCTTGATCACTGGCAGGGTCTGCTGAAACAGTCGATCTGGGATTCCGGTCTCGAGGGAGAGAATTTGCGACATGGCAGCAAGTTGCTGGAATGGCTAGTCTGGATAGGTGATCCGTCGCTTTCCGACAAGGACCGTAACCGGCTCTATCACGTGGGCGAACAGATCGGTGATCGAATCCTCGACGTCTGGAAACGGGTCTTTAGCGAATCACTGCCCGCGGAGTCCCTGTCGGGGATCGAATCCGCTATGGTTTCCAGGCTGAGAGGGGAAGCACCAGACCTTGTCGAGGCTCTGCCGGCGGCGGGAAGCTTCCAGTGGGACAGCAGCTGGCTCAGCTTCGAAGTGCCCGCCGCAGAAGCCTTTGAACCCTATGAGGGGCAATGGTTTGTCGAGGGCGAGGGTGCCGGAGAGCAGCGCCGTTACTTCTATGCGTTTTTACCAGAATCGGCAGAAATCCTCTGGACCAACGGCGCCGGCGTAAAACTGGGGCTGCAGACCTGGGGAGAATTCCAGAGGGCCCTGGAGCAGGAGCAGATCCGGCCATTGCCGAAACTCACGCCGTTCGGAACGGTGTTGGCAGAAACCGTCGAACTGCTTGCCCGCGTCTGCGAGAAACAGCGTCTGCAGAGGGAACAGGCGGCGGAAGCTGCCAGGTTGCGCGCCGAGGAATTGAGGCGGGAAAAAGAAGCCGCTGAAGAACGGCGCAGGGCGGAGGAGGCAGAGCGTGAAGCCGAGCTTGAACGCCAGCGGCAGGCCGCTGAGGAGCAACGTCTTGCCGATGAACAGGCTGAAAAGGAACGGATCCGGAAGGAAAGAACGCTGCTGGCCGAGAAGCAGGTGGACGCCATCAAGCTTGGTGGCTGGATTGTCGTTGAACCCGATGAAACGTCTGATGAACCGGCCCGTCTGAAACTGGCCGTGCGCATCAATGCGTCCAGAAAGCTGGTGTTTGTGGACCGTCTGGGCCTGAACCGGCGCGAGTTTCTCGAGGACGCCCTGGTTGAAGGCATTGTCGATGGACGAATCCGGGTTCTGGGAACCTCCGCGGAGTTCGACGATACCCTTAGCAGGGTAGTCGGGCGCATCCGTGTTGGCCGCAACTGATATTGCCGAAGCAGGAAAAATAACAATGGCAGATAACGACTATAGCTTTGGGACCCTGAATGAACCGCCCGTTGATCAAGACAATCGGGCCGATTACCGCCTTACCGCCCGAGCCAGGGCAATACTTGAGCTCGAATCCGGCTTGCCTGAAGATGCCGGGGGCGAGGAGCGGGAACTTGTCTGCGGTATTCGTGATATTTCCGCCAGTGGCCTTTGCCTGACCGCTAATGAGCCTCTTTCCCTGGGGGCCCTGCTGCCGGCGAGCGTATTTCTTGGTAACCATGCCCAGCCTTTCGGTCTGATGGTCGAAGTGGTCTGGTGCCGACCCAACGAGTCGAGCTTTCTGGTGGGGGCGCGAATCATCGAGTCTGACGAAACCGCATACGTCGAGTGGGTGGAGGCCGTGGCCTCGGCGATGGCCGAGGATTGAGCGTTTTCGGTGCAACCCAACGAAAAGAGCCGGCATAGCGCCGGCTCTTTTACTTTCGGTGAAGGTGAGACTTACTCTTCCAGTTCACCCATTCCGGTAATGTTGAAGCCGCCGTCCACGTACATGATCTCGCCGGTAATACCGGAGGACATATCAGAGCCGAGGAATGCGGCAGCATTACCCACTTCGTCGATGGTGACGTTCCGACGCAGCGGTGCACGCCTGGCGTTTTCGGCCAGCATCTTACGGAAACTCTTGATGCCAGAGGCGGCCAGGGTCTTGATCGGGCCGGCGGAAATGCCGTTTACCCGAATGCCGTCCCGGCCCAGGCTGGCGGCCATATAGCGAACGTTGGCTTCCAGGGAAGCCTTGGCAAGGCCCATCACATTGTAGTTCTGCAGAACCTTCTCGGCGCCCAGGTAGCTCAGGGTGATCAGCGAGCTGCCTTCGTGCATCATGCCGCGGGCACCCTTGGCCAGCGCGACAAAGCTGTAGGAGCTAATATCGTGGGCAATGCGGAAGCCGTCACGGGTGGTGACGTCGACGTAGTTGCCGTCCAGCTCGTGTCCAGGCGCATAGCCAACCGCATGGACAATAATGTCGATGTTGTCCCAGTGCTTGCCCAGCTCCTTGAAGACGTTTTCAATTTCTTCGTCGCTGGCGACATCGCAGGGGAAGGTCAGCTTGCTGCCGAATTGTTCGGCGAATTTCTCAACCCGTGGCTGAAGTTTTTCATTCTGGTAGGTAAACGCCAGTTCGGCACCTTCGCGGGCGAAGGCCTCGGCGATGCCATAAGCAATGGACAGTTTGCTGGCTACGCCAACGATCAGTGCTTTCTTGCCACTGAGGATTCCCATGGGTCGTTCTCCCTGTGTTCCTGATTTGCGAGCATTATCCCTGAGTGCTCTGGCCGGGGTAACGCTCAAATAGTCGTAGTTGGTTTCTGGTAAAAGAATGCGGCGTTCAGCAGCTCACGGGTGTACTCCGCCTGCGGTGCATCAAAAATCCTGGCTGCGTCACCATATTCCACGATCCGGCCATGCTGCAGCACCAGAAGCTTATGGCTCAGGGCGCGCACCACAGCCAGGTCATGGCTGATAAAGATATAGCTTAGACCATAACGGGTCTGGATATCCCTCAACAGTTCAATGACCTGCTTCTGCACGGTGCGGTCCAGGGCTGATGTGGGTTCGTCCAGGATGATCAGGTCGGGCTGCAGCACCAGAGCCCGGGCGATGGCAATACGTTGGCGCTGGCCGCCAGAGAATTCGTGTGGGTATCGATGCCGTGCCTCCGGGTCCAGGCCAACGTCGGTCAGCGCGCGAATCACTTTGTTGTCATGTTCTGCTGCGTTGTCTGAGTCGTGGATCTCCAGACCTTCCCGGACAATTTCCGCAATGGACATTCTGGGACTCAGGCTGCCGAACGGATCCTGAAAGACAATCTGTACGCGCCTTCGCCAGGGCCTGAAATCCTTCTGGTTAAGAAACGCCAGCTCCTCGCCGCCGAGGCGTATACTCCCTGTACTGGCGGTAAGCTTCAGCAGGGCGTGGCCGATGGTCGTCTTGCCGCTTCCACTTTCCCCAACGATCCCAAGTGTTTCGCCCCGGTTGAGCTGGAAATCGGCGCCCTGCACGGCGTGAAAGGATTCCTTCACCTTGCCCAGAAGGCTTTTACGTATCGTGAAACGCACGTCCAGTCGTTCAACAGCAAGCAGCGGTTCTGCACGTTTATCGAGGGGTAGGGGCGCTTCCGGGGGCTCAGCATCCAGCAGCTTGCGGGTATAGGCGTGTTGTGGGCTGGCAAACAGAGCGTCGGTGTCGGCCTCCTCCACGAGTTTGCCATGTTCCATGACGGCCACCCGGTCGGCGTATCGGCGAACGATGGTCAGGTCATGGGTAATCAGCAGAATGGCCATCCCCAGCTTCTTCTGAAGGTCCCTGAGCAATTCGAGAACCTGTTTCTGTACGGTTACATCCAGTGCCGTTGTGGGTTCGTCCGCGATAAGGAGATCGGGTTCATTGGCCAGGGCCATGGCGATCATCACCCGCTGCTTTTGCCCTCCCGACAACTGGTGGGGGTAGGCGCCAAGCTTGCTTTCCGGGTTCTGTATCCCCACGAGTTGTAGCAGCTCCAGGCAGCGTTGTTTTGCCTGTGGCCCGCGTATTCCCTTGTGCAGTTCCAGGGTTTCGCCAATCTGCTTCTCCACGGTGTGCAGCGGGTTAAGGGATGTCATCGGCTCCTGGAATATCATCCCGATCTCCCGACCGCGGATCTGGCGAATGCGTTTCTCGGTGGCGGCCAGCAGATCTTCATCACGGTACCGGATCTGCCCGCTGGGGTAACTGGCATGCCGCGCATCCAGGAGGCGCAAAATCGACAGTGCCGAAATGGATTTCCCGGAGCCGCTCTCGCCCACCAGTGCGAGGGTCTCGCCTTCACGGATCGCCAATGACAGGGATTCGACGGCTGGAGACCCGTGATCAAAACAGATGGAAAGATCGGAGATCTGAAGTAATTGGCTCATATCAGCTCTTCCTTGGATCGAAGGCATCGCGTACGGCTTCACCCACGAACACCAGCAAGGTGAGCATCAGCGATAGCGATACGAAGGCGGATATGCCCAGCCAGGGCGCATGCAGGTTGGCCTTGCCCTGCGCAATCAGTTCACCCAACGAGGGCGAACCGGAGGGCAGACCAAAGCCGAGGAAGTCCAGGGAGGTCAGGCCTGTAATTGCCCCCGTCAGAATGAACGGGAGGAACGTCAGCGTGGCTACCATGGCATTGGGGAGGATATGCCGGAACATGATTTTGCGGTTATCGAGGCCGAGCGCACGGGCAGCCTTGACGTATTCGAAGTTACGGGCCCGCAGGAATTCCGCCCGGACCACATCCACCAGCCCCATCCAGCTGAATAGCAGCATGATGCCCAGCAGCCACCAGAAGTTTGGCTGCACAATGCTGGAAAGAATGATCAGCAGATACAGCACCGGCAGGCCGGACCAGATCTCAATAAAGCGCTGGCCCAGCAGATCAATTTTGCCACCGTAAAAGCCCTGGATGGCGCCGACCACTACGCCGACAATGCAACTGGCGATGGTCAGGGTCAGGCCAAACAGCACCGAAATACGGAAACCATAGATCACCCGGGCTGCAACATCCCGGCCCTGATCATCTGTCCCCAGCCAGTTCTCTGCACTCGGTGGCGCCGGTGACGGCACCTCAAGATCATAATTGATGGTGTTGTAGCTGAACCGGATCGGTGGCCAGACCATCCATCCGTCGGCGCTGATCTCATCGGCGATAAAGGGGTCGCGATAATCGGCTTCCGTGGGCAGGAAACCGCCAAAGGTTTCCTCCGGGACCGATTGGACGACCGGGAAATAGAGGTCGCCTTTATAGGATACGACCAGCGGCGAGTCGTTGGCAATCAGCTCAGCGACCAATGACAGACCGAAGAGGGCGAGAAAGATCCACAAAGACCAGAAACCCCGGCGGTTTTTCCGGAAGTTTCGCAGGCGCCGCTGTTGGATTGGAGTCAGAGACCGGGAACTCACGCACCCTCCCGGCTTTCAAAATCGATCCGAGGATCGACCAGGACATAGGTAATGTCGCTGATCAGCTTCAGGATGAGGCCCATCAGGGTGAATATGTAAAGGGTGCCGAAGATCACGGGATAGTCGCGGTTCAGGGCCGCCTCGAAGCCGAGCAGCCCGAGCCCGTCGAGAGAGAAGAGCACCTCAATCAGCAGTGAGCCCGTAAAGAACAGAGCGACAAGGACCCCGGGCAGGCTGGCGATCACGATCAGCATGGCATTGCGGAAAACGTGGCCATACAGCACTTCTTTCTGATCCAGCCCCTTAGCGCGGGCGGTTACCACGTACTGTTTTCCGATCTCATCCAGGAACGAATTCTTGGTAAGCAGGGTCAGGGTGGCAAAACCGCCAATTACATTTGCTGTGACCGGCAACGCCAGATGCCAGAAGTAATCCCCGATTTTCTGATACCAGGTAAGTTCGTCGAAATTCGAAGAGGTCAGGCCCCGGAGTGGGAACCAGTCGAAATAACTGCCGCCGGCAAACAGCACGATGAGCAGTATCGCGAACAGGAAGCCCGGAATGGCGTAGCCCACCACAATGGCTGAGCTGGTCCAGACATCGAACCTGGAGCCGTCTGTAACGGCTTTACGGATGCCCAGGGGGATGGAAATGAAATAGATGATCAGCGTTGACCAGAGACCCAGGGAGATGGAAACGGGCATTTTATCGAGAATCAGGTCGATGACGCTTTTTTCCCGGAAGAAGGAGTCACCGAAGTTGAAGGTGGCGTAATCGCCGAGCATCTTGAAGAAGCGTTCGTGGGCCGGTTTGTCGAAGCCATACATGACTTCGATTTCTTTCAGAAGCTCATCGGGTATGCCGCGGGAACCACGCGTGTCGCCGGAAGAGTCCGCTACCTCGCCGCCGGTGCCGCCGCCGGAAGCCCGGGCCAGGGCGCTGCCGCCGTGGCCTTCCATCTCCGCGATAAGCTGCTCAACGGGGCCACCGGGGGCCGCCTGTACGATGACAAAGTTGAGCAGCATGATTCCGATCAGCGTGGGAATGATCAGCGCCAGACGCCTGAGTATGTAGATGCCCATTTAGCGGCGTTTTCCTCAGGGCTTCGCCCACCAGTTGTCCAGATCGATGCCGTTCTTCGGCGTCTCGGCCGGACGTTGCAGATGGTTCCAGTAGGCGACGCGGTCGCTTCTCAGATGCCAGTGTGGGATCACATAGTGGTGGTGCAGCAGAACCCGGTCCAATGCCCGAACCCGGTAAACCAGTTCCTCACGGTTTGGAGCCTGAATGACCATGTTCACAAGCTCGTCGATCACCGGATCGCTCACGCCCATGTAGTTCCGCGAGCCTTTGGCATCCACGGTGGATGAATGCCAGTATTCCCGCTGTTCATTGCCCGGCGAATCCGACTGGCCGAAGACCTGGGTGATCATGTCGAAATCGAATTCCCTCAGGCGCTGGATGTACTGGTTGCTGTCCACGAGGCGCACGGTCACATCGATACCGAGACGGCCGAGGTTGTTCTTGAAGGGCAGAACCACCCGCTCGAAGCTCTTCTGGAACAGCAGGATCTCGAACGCCAATGGTTCGCCAGTTTCGCCGTGTACCATCTTGCCATCTCGAATGACATATCCAGCGGACTTGAGCAGCTCCATAGCGGTTCTCAGGTTCTCGCGCAGGCCCTGCTGTCCTTCGGTGGTGGGTGGCTGGTACTCCTCGGTAAACACATCATCGGGTAGCTGATCCCGGTAAGGTTCGAGTATGTCCAGTTCACGGCCGGTCGGAAGACCCCAGGAAGCCAGGTCGCTGTTTGCGAAGTAGCTGTCAGTGCGGGTGTACTGGTCGAAAAAGAGGTTCTTGTTGGCCCACTGAAAGTCGAAACCATAGGCCAGCGCTTCACGAACCAGCGGGTCGGAAAACACCTTCCTGCGGGTGTTGAAGGCAAAACCCTGCATGCCTGAAGGACGGTGGTGCTCGATGGCTTCCTTGATAATCGTGCCGTTTTCGAACCGTTCCCCGGTGTAGGCCGTGGCCCAGTTCTTGGCGGAAGACTCCAGCCGAAAATCAAAACTGCCGGCCTTGAAGCCCTCCAGCGCCACGGTGTCATCGGTGTAATAATCGTAAGTGATCTGGTCGAAATTGAACCGTCCGTTCCGAACGCCAAGGTCCTTAGCCCAATAGTCTTCAACGCGTTCGTAGGTAATCGATCGACCGGCTTCGAAGTCACCAATACGGTAAGGGCCACTGCCCAACGGTGGGTTGAGGCCATTCTTGCCGAACTCCCGATCAGCCCAGTAGTGCTGGGGCAAAATGGGCATCTGGCCAAGGATCAGCGGCAACTCCCGATTGCTGGTTTCCTTGAAGTCAAAACGTACCCGCTGAGGGCCCTCTATGGTCACCGATTTGACGTCAGCGTAGTAGTTCCGGAAGAAGGGGTGCCCCTGGGTAGTAAGGGTGTCGAAGGAGAATTTTACGTCTTCAGCGGTAATGGCTTCACCGTCGTGGAACCGCGCCTGCTCCCGGATATTGAAAACCACATAGCTTCGGTCTTCAGGAGTCTCCAGGGATTCGGCAATCAGGCCGTAGGCGGAAAAGGGCTCATCGTCCGACGACTCAAGGAGTGTGTCATACAGATAGTTGCTGATGCCTGCAGCGGCAACGCCCCGGATATCAAAAGGGTTGAAGGAGTCGAAGCCGTTGGCAACAACCGCCATTTTCAGAGTGCCGCCTTTCGGAGCGTCCGGATTAACGTAATCGAAATGGCTGAAACCGGCGGGGTATTTGGTTTGGCCATGCATGGCAATGCCATGTGTTGGCATTGCCTCGTCGGCGACGGAAAACGGTGAGATGAGCGGTGTGGCGATAAGCGCCAGGGCTGAAAAAAACGACGTAAGGGATGAGGCTTTCCGTGTTCTTGTCATAAGTCTCGCACGTCAGGGACTGTTTCGGATATCAACGTAGAGTACCAGACTTTGCCCGGGTTGCAGATAACGGGCGGTATTCAGATCGTTCCAGCTTGCGATGTCCCGCACATTCACGGAAAACCTGCTGGCAATCCGGGCGAGGGAGTCGCCTTTGCGAACCCGGTAGCCCACTTTCCGAACCATCGCCTTGCCACGGCCACTGTTGGCCGCCATCACCGTTGGCTGGCTGGTCTGGGACCAGATAACCAGTTCCTTGCCGGGGATCAGCGGGTCGCCGGGAGCCATGCCATTCCAGGCAGCAACTTCACGCACGGAAACCCGGTGCTCTCGGGCAATATCCCAGAACGTATCGCCCTTGCGAACCGTGTAGCGAACTTTGTTTCCGTCCCGCTTGCGCTCCTGTTTACGTTCAAGCCGCTGGGAGGCGCTCAGGGCATAGGCATCGCTGCCTTTGGAGGCCGAGGGGATGATCAGGCGCTGGCCGATGCGTATCAGGTCGCTGTCCAGGTTGTTGACCTGCTGCAGCACTGACGGCGTTGTGGAGAATTTGCGGGAGATCGAATTGAGACTGTCCCCGGATTTAACCTCGTAGTTGCGCCAGGAAACCCGTTGATTGGCCGGAATCTCAGCCAGGGCTGCGCGGAAAGTCTCGGCATTCTGTACCGGGACGAGCAACCGGTGAGGACCATCCGGCGAGGTTGCCCAACGGTTGTACGAGGGATTCAGCAGGTAAATCTCGTCCACGTCTACCCCGGCCAGTTCCGCCGCCTGGGCAAGATCGAGCTGGGAGCCGGTATCAACAACTTCGAAGTAGGGTTCGTCCTTCAGCGATGGTAGCTCGATGCCATAGGCCTCGGGATTGTCGAATATTTTCGCGAGGGCTATCAGTTTGGGGACGTAGTGTCTGGTTTCCCGGGGCAGGTGAAGAGACCAGAAGTCTGTAGGCTTGTTGGCATTCCGGTTGCGGCGCATGGCACTGGAAACAGTGCCGCCGCCGCTGTTGTAGGCGGCGAGAGCGAGCGTGTGGTCGCCATCAAAACGGTTTGCGAGGCGCTCTAGATAGGTCAGGGCGGCGTCGGTTGCGGCGATGACGTCCCGGCGGTCATCGTGCCACCAGCTCTGTGTCAGGCCAAAGTACTTGCCCGTGGAGGGAATGAATTGCCAGAGGCCCGCGGCGCGCCCATGGGAGTAGGCAAAGGGATCGAACGCGCTTTCAACAACGGGGAGCAGGGCATATTCGGCAGGCAGCCCCCGCTTCTCGGTCTCGTTGACGATATAGTGAAGGTAGCGACTGCCGCGTTCCACAACCCGATCAATGTAGCCGGGATGGCGGGCATACCAGTTCAACTGGTCCCGGACTCGTTCATTGTCGATATCGTGATCCAGAACAAATCCCGTGCGCAGTCTTGCCCACAGATCCTGCTCAACCACCTCCGCCTCAGCGGTTTTCTGAACCGGATTGTCGAGCTTCTCCCGGGCATCCCTGGCAGCATCCTTCAATTCCGGAGCAATAGCTTCGTCCAGCGGCTCATCTCGGGCAGCGTCGCGGTTTTCTCCGGTCTCGACAGCTTTCTTTAGCCCTTCATCGCCAGCGGCGACGGTAACTTCCTGCGTATTCAGCGGGCTTTGCTCTCCCTGGCTGATCAGGCTGGTGCAGCCACTTGCGAGGGCTCCGGCGAAAAACAAAAACGACAATCGTCTGACCGACATAACAGCATCCGGGTGAAGGTTGAGGCCGGATTCAGCATATAAAAATCCGGCATATTGAACAATTTACGGTCACAATTTTGAAACGATTCTATGGGACCGCTTTAAAATGGGTCAAGAAACCTCTCGTTACGGCTCTGAGAGGATTTGTTAAGTGCGTATCGCCGGGCGTCAGAAATTATCCTTGCCGTGGCGGATAGCTGCAAAAATGGCGTTCTCAGAATCGGCGGGCAGGCCCCGGCTTGAGCAATAGGTGCGGGCGGAGTCCACTACCGCCGGATCGTCCCAGCGCAGAAACGGATTGAGCCGTTTCTCGTTTTCAAGGATTGAAGGAACCGTCGGTTCTCCTGCATTGCGGGCGGCCTGACACTCCTGCTCGAACGCCCGGAGACCTTCGTCTTCCGGCAACCAGCTGCGGGCAAAACGCAGATTCGCGAGGGTGTACTCATGGGCGCAGTAAACGGCGGTCTTGCCAGGCAGCGCCCGGAGGGTCTGAAGAGACTGACGCATCTGCTCCGGGGAGCCTTCGAACAGACGTCCGCATCCACAGACAAAAAGGGTATCGCCACAGAACAGGACCGGTCGATCATTTACCTCGACATCGGTGAAGTAGGCAATATGATCGAGAGTATGGCCGGGAACGCCCAGAACCTGGAAGGTGATATCTTCCCAGATCACCTCGTCACCGGGATGAACCAAGTTGGTACTGCCTTTATAGGGAGAATCGGCCGGCCCCGTCACCCTGCAATCCGGAAACCGGGCAACCAGGTCTTTGACACCGCCAACATGGTCCGGATGATGATGGGTCACCAGAATGGTATCCAGAGTCAGTCCGTTCTCGGCCAGATGGTCCAGAACCGGTTGCGCCTGGCCCGGGTCGACTATCAGCGCCTTGTCGCTGGCGGTGTTGGAAAGGCACCAGATATAGTTGTCACTGAAGGCGGGTATGGCGGAAATGGTCAGCATAGGGCCCCACATGTGCTTATCGAATGTGACTGATATGATAGAGCATTAAATACAAGGCCCCAACCATGGGAAAGGGCTTCCGGGAGTGGCGCATTGGTGAGTGAATCCGAGGCTGTTGATTATTCCGCCAGACATGAGAGCTTTGAGCGCTGGTTTCAGACCCCGCTTGGTCGGGCACTGTTGGCTGACCAGAGACGCTTCGTCGACGCCGAGCTACAGCGTCTGACAGGCGCCAGGCAGTTGCAGGTCGGCATCAGCCATCGGCTGCCATTGGCTACGGGCACGGATTTCTCCCAGAAGATCATGACAGCGCCAAGATGGTATCCCCATATCCCGGACGGGGTCGCCATCTGCGATGCCGACGAGCTGGCCTTTCCCGGTGACTCCATGGATCTTGTCGTGCTGCACCATACGGCCGACTTCTCTCCTTACCCTCATCAGGTGATTCGAGAGGCGGCCCGCGTGCTACGGGGAGAGGGCACGATGGCCTTGTTTGGTTTTAATCCTCTGAGCCTCTGGGGCGCGCGCAAACTGATTTCCAGAAGTAGCGAAGGCCCCTGGGGCGGTCGCTTCCTCTTGCGCGGACGCATGGAAGACTGGCTTCACCTGCTGGGCTTTAATGTTGAAGCGTCGATTACCCGGTTTTTCAGAACGCCGCTGCAGCGCAGTGGCCGCAAGCCGACGAGCCGGATTGACAATCGGTTGTCCGGGAATCGACTCCTGCCGGTAGGCGCCTATTACTGTATCCTTGCCAAAAAACGTGTCCACGCCCGGTTGCCCAGGCGCCCCGTCTGGCGTCAAAGCAAGGTTATTGCCCTGCCGGGCACCGGTACCGTTGGTGCTTCCCGCGGTTGCAGTCGCAGTGGCTCGCCGATTAACAGACCGAAGTGAATCATCGAAAACCAAACCAGGAGGCTGAATGGCCGGCAAGGTAACCCTCTATACTGATGGCGCCTGCAAAGGCAACCCCGGGCCCGGCGGCTGGGGAGTGGTTTTGCGCTATGGTGATAATCGCAAGACCCTTCACGGCGGGGAGACAAATACCACGAACAACCGCATGGAGTTAATGGCCGCCATCCGTGGTCTGGAGGCCCTGAAGCGACCCTGCGACGTGGAGCTGTTTACAGACTCTCAGTACGTGCGTAAAGGCATTACGGAATGGATGGCGGGCTGGAAGCGCAATGGCTGGAAGACCTCCGCGAAAAAGCCGGTGAAGAACGAAGATCTCTGGCGCGAGCTGGATACCGAAGTGGCCCGGCACCAGATTAACTGGCACTGGGTTAAGGGGCACTCCGGCGTTCCTGACAATGAGCTGGCGGATGAACTGGCCAATCGCGGTGTCGATGAGCTTTCCGGCGCATAGATTCAGAGCGCATAAATACAGATAACCAGGTACAGGCAATGAGACAGATCGTACTGGATACAGAAACCACGGGTATCGACCCGGCAGAGGGTCACCGGATCATCGAGATCGGTTGTGTTGAATTGATGGAGCGCCAACTCACCGGCCGCAACTACCACGTTTACATCAACCCGGATCGGGAAGTAGAGGCCGAGGCGATCACCATTCACGGCATCACCAACGAGTTCCTCACCGACAAACCCCGTTTCGCCGAAATCGCCGACGAGTTTTTTGAGTTCATCAAGGGCGCCGAGCTGGTTATCCATAACGCTGCGTTCGACGTCGGCTTCATGGACTCGGAATTTGCCCGCCTCAAGCCGGTGCGGAAAACCGCGGACCACTGCGGAATCGTCGACTCCCTCGCCATCGCAAGGGCCCGCCACCCGGGGCAGAAGAACAACCTGGATGCGCTCTGCAAGCGCTACGGCGTGGACAACAGCAACCGCGACCTCCACGGCGCCTTGCTGGATGCGGAGATCCTGGCCGATGTGTACCTGCTACTTACCGGGGGCCAGACCGCGCTGTCACTGGATGCCGGATCCGAGAACGGTGGCGGTAACGGCGGAATTCGGAGGCTCCCTTCTGACAGAGCGCCTCTGTCGGTGGTTCGTGCTTCCAGCTCAGAGACCGAAGCCCACGAAGAGTTCATGTCCCTGCTTGAAAAACAGGCGGGCGAAACCGTGTGGGGTAAACTCCAGAGCCAGGAATGAGAACTGGGTCGGGCTGTACCAAATGTTACATTCCGCCTTTCTTGAGGTACTTGAGTTTTATGTTATAAGTAATGATAAGTTCGCCAGTTTTTTGCGAACTGGCTTTGGCCGGAAAAGGGGTTAACCGGCCCAGAACAAAAAGGCCTGGTACGCGACAGCCGGACCAGTGACCACCAAAGAGGATGCGGTAGTCTCCGCAACATTAACGGGAAGCGTTTATGGTTCAGTCGTCTCTCGCGACGAAATCGCAGTCGTTTGATCTGGTCAAAAGTGAAATAGAGCAGACCATCAAGCAGGCAGAATCCAGCCTTGAACGCTTTCAGGAAAACCGCGAAAGGGGGGAGGATCTCCAGAACTGTGTTGATTTTATCAACCAGTTGCGGGGCATTTTCATTCTGGTGGAGCTGCGGGGCGGAACCCTGCTTTGCCAGGAAGCGGTAACCATGGCCAACGACGTTCCCGTTGGCGCCAATGACGACAAAAACATCCTTCTTACTACCCTTAACAGCGCACTGTTTATTCTCCGTCGCTATGTCGAGTACTACCATCAGCAGCGGGAAGACCATCCTGAGTTGTTGCTTCCCGTGATCAATGACCTCCGAGAGGCCCGCCGGGAAAAACCCTATCCCGAATCGTGTTTTTTTGATGTCGATGTCAAAGAGAGGCCGGATTTTTGTGCCGGTTTGTCATTGCAGCCGTTTGAGGGCAATGAGGCGGATTACGAAGTCATGGCGCGTCGCATGCGCCTGACCTTCCAGGTGGCGCTTTTGGGAATTCTTCGCGACCGGAACGATGTGGTGAACAAGAAATTGATTGGCCGCGCTTCGAGAGGGCTTGCGCGCCTTTGCCAGGGCGCGCCCATGGGGCAGATGTGGTGCCTCGTCGGCATTGTTGCAGATACCATGCTTGATCGTGCCATGGTCTTTAACAAGGCCCGCAAGCGCATGTTCATGCGGATCGAGAAATATGCCCGGGAAGTGGTTTACGTGGGCAAGGTTGCCACTGGCAAAGACGCGCCGGATTCGCTGATCCGGGATCTGGTTTACCTGCTGTACCGCAGCGGGTCGGCTAACCCTGAAGCTACTGAGGTGTTGTCCGCCTACCATCTCGCGCCGGCGGATTTTCCGGATTCCATGCTGGAGGCCCATGCGCGCAGGTTGTACGGTCCTGGCACTGATGTCCTCAAATCCCTGTCAGAAGCCCTGCAGGATGAACTGAACCAGTTGAAAGACAAACTGGACATCATTGAGCGCGGTATCGAGCCGGATCTGGCGGAGCTGTCTTCCATTGCCGATGCCCTGGAACGACTGGCCAACACGCTGGTGATGCTTGACCTGAACAAGCTGGCGGGCGTTTCAAGAGAAGAGGCGAGCAAACTTCGGGGTTGGGAAGCAGAATCCCGCCTGCCCGGTGATGATGAACTGTACCGACTCGCCGATTCCGTCCTCGGAATCGAAGATGCCGTGATGCAGATTGTGACCCGGGGCATCACCTCCGAAACCGATGCGCTGGCCGGCGGCGAACGCAAGCGAGAGGAGTCTGTATACCTCCGTGAGGCGCTCTATGTGGTGGCTGATGAAGCCCGTGGGGCATTGACCCTGGCAAAGCGCGCAATCACCGCCTTTATTGAATCAGACTACGACAAACTGCATCTGGCCAATCTGCCTGCAACCCTGCACAGCATCTGGGGTGGCTTGCAAATGGTGAATGATCCCGGAGCCGCCGGTGTGCTGGAGCGAGTTGCGGCTTCAATCCAGGAGCGCTTGCTGGATGCGAAGGAAGCACCGGCAGCCCAGGTGCTCGAGGCGCTGGCGGACGCTCTGACTTCGCTGGAGTACTACATCGAGAGTATCGGCAAAAGCGAAGACCGCAACGTAGATCTACTCAAACTCGCTGAATCGTCGCTGGACGATGTAGGTTTGTAGTTCCATGTCCCATACGCTCGCTACCATTGTACTGGCCGCTGCCGGCCTCGTGATGGTTATAGCGGGCCTGCTGTTTTTCAGGCATCCCCGTTGGTTACTCACCTGGATTAAAGGAACGGCGGTTTTCGGTGTCATTCTGGCCGGGTTATATGTCCTCGTTATTGCGGTAAATCTGACCAGTTATCAGTCACTGGTAGGCTTGCAGACCGCGGCAAGCATCTCCACCCAGCGACAGGCCGAACAGATCTGGCAGGTTTCCCTCCAAAGCCAGGATGGGTTGTCCGTGGTTAGAACGCTGCAGGGCGATCAATGGCAAATTGACGCCAGGATCATCCGGTTTACCGGACCATTCCGTTGGCTTGATATCGCTCCCGGGTACCGGCTTGAGCAATTGAGCGGGCGTTACACGTCCCTCGAGCAGGAGCGGTCGGCGCCGAGGACAGCTATTAAGCTGTCTGAAGAGATCTGGCCGGATCTCTGGCGGTGGGGCCGTCAACTGAACTTGCCGTTTGTGGATGCCGTGGACGGGAGCATGACCTTCATGCCAATGCGGGATGGGGCTGTTTTCGAAGTAAAGCTTTCGTCCTCGGGTCTGGCGGCCGTTCCGGTTAACGAGCAGGCGAGGGAGGCCGTGCAGTTCTGGAATCAATAGAATCCCGGGCACAAAAAAAAGCCTGCGTCGGAACGCAGGCTTTTTTTTGTTTTGCCGGAAGCAATCAGCCCATCTTGAACAGTTCGCCCAGCTTGGTTGCCAGCATCATGTCGCCTTCGGCGCGCAGCTGACCTGCCATGAAAGCCTGCATGCCGTCCGTCTCGCCGGAGACGATGCCCTGCAGTGTTTCGGAGTTCATGATCAGGGTAACAGAAGGATCGTCATGCGCGCCTTCGTGTTTCTTGCAGGTGCCGTCATTGATGACGAGGTGATAGGTCTTGTCGTCTTCGATGTCGAACTGGAATACCAGGTCCAGGCCTTGAGCTGCGTCTGCGTTGAAATTCTGTTCGAGTTGTTCAAATACCTGAGCTACAGACATTGTTTTACCCTTTTGGTGGTTGTCTAGTCATGATCACGACGGCTTGATGTCCCTGGCTGCACGAGCCTGATCGGGTGCCCGGGTAGAGCCGACCTCGCAATCCGACTTTATGGTGAGTGGTCGTTTCTGTCAAGGTCGATCGAACGCTTGTTTTAATTTTTTTCCTCTCCTTATCACCCTAAATTCGGTAAG
Organism: Marinobacter sp. PE14; assembly: GCF_053566155.1. NCBI lineage: Bacteria > Pseudomonadati > Pseudomonadota > Gammaproteobacteria > Pseudomonadales > Marinobacteraceae > Marinobacter > Marinobacter sp. PE14. The sequence goes on from NZ_JBQXNY010000005.1 coordinate 156,362, forward strand.
TTACACTTTTGCCTTTATACATCCAGTTGGAGAAGCACTTTGGAGTTCCTGACAGAATACGGTTTGTTTTTAGCCAAGATCGTTACTTTCGTGGTGGCGGCCCTGGTGGTGATCTCTGTCATCATGTCTGCCGCCCAGAAGGATCGGGGCGATCATGAGGGCGAGGGAGAGCTGAAGATCAAAAAACTCAACGAGAAATACGAGAAACTGCGTGAATCGATTCAGTCTCGGCTGATGTCTGATCAGCAACGCAAGGCGTTTCAGAAGGCCCGGAAGAAAGAAGAGAAGGCGGAGAAAAAGGCGGCTAAGGCCAGGAAAGATATCAGCGAGCAGGAAGACAGCCGTGGTCGTGTTTACGTCCTGGATTTCGACGGCGATATCAAGGCCAGCGACACAGATCCGCTTCGCCGTGCCATTACCGCCGTATTGAGCATCGCTGATCCGGAAAAAGACGAAGTTGTTATCCGCCTGGAAAGCGGCGGAGGACTGGTCCACTCCTATGGCCTTGCAGCCGCCCAGCTAGATCGAATTCGTAGCAAAGGTGTACGCCTCACTGCTTGTGTCGACAAGGTCGCGGCCAGCGGTGGTTACATGATGGCCTGTGTTGCTGACCGGATTGTTGCATCGCCGTTTGCCATTCTGGGTTCTATTGGCGTGGTTGCTCAGCTTCCTAATTTTCATCGTTTTCTAAAGAAAAACGATGTCGACTTCGAAGTGCTGACGGCCGGCGAGCACAAACGCACTATGACCATCTTCGGTGAGAACACCGACAAAGGGCGTCAGAAATTTCTGGAAGATCTTGAGGACACTCACGGTCTTTTCAAAGAGTATGTCAGCGAACGCCGGCCGGATCTGGACATTGCAGTCGTTGCCAATGGAGATATTTGGTTTGGCAAGCGGGCGCTTGAGGTGAAACTGATCGACGAGATCAAGACCTCCGACGAATATCTCATTGAAGCCTGCGACCGGGCAGACGTAGTCTCAGTGGCATACCAGCGCAAACGGACCCTTCCGGAAAAACTCGGATTGGCCACCAGTTCGGCGCTTGAACACACCGTCTGGAAAGTCCTGGGCGCCTTCCGCAACCAGAAGTTCCAGTAGACCACTTAAAGCGGAGACTAATGATGACAACCAATTCCGAATTCAAAGCCTGGCGCGTTGAAGAGCAGAACGGCGAGTATGTCGGTGCCGAAAAGTCTCTCAGTACTGGCGACCTTCCGGATGGCGACATCCTGCTACGGGTAAGCCACTCTTCTCTTAACTACAAGGATGCGCTGTCGGCTTCCGGCAACAAGGGCGTTACCCGTTCTTTTCCTCATACTCCGGGTATTGACGCAGCAGGGGAAGTTGTTGAATCCGCCACTGGCACACCCTCGAACGGCAGTCCGGTTATCGTGACCGGTTACGACCTGGGCATGAATACCGACGGTGGCTTTGGCGAATACATCCGCGTACCTGCCGCCTGGTGCGTTCCCATGCCCGAAGGCTGGAACGCCCGTACCGCTATGATCTATGGCACCGCCGGTCTCACCGCCGGTCTCTGTGTTCAGAAGCTTCTGACTATGGGCGCCAAACCGGAGCAGGGCAAAGTCGCTGTTTCAGGAGCCTCCGGTGCCGTTGGCACCGTTGCGGTGGAACTGCTTGCCAAGCTTGGGTTCGACGTCGTTGCCATAAGCGGCAAGGCCGATCATGCAGACGATCTCAAAGCTCTCGGGGCTAAAGAAGTTGTGGGTCGTGAAACCCTGGCCGAGGAAAAGAAACCCCTCGTTAAACCGGCATTTGCCAACGCTGTCGATACGGTGGGTGGTGGCCCATTGGCCGAACTGCTCAAGCAGATCAAGCCTGGTGGCTCAGTATCCTGTTGTGGTCTCGTAGCCGGTCCGGGCCTTCAGACCACCGTGCTGCCGTTTATCCTGCGAGGCGTGAATCTGCTGGGTGTGGATTCGGTAGAGATTCCCCTGCCAGAGAAAGAAGCCGTATGGAAGAAATTCGCCGGGGAGTGGGCGTGTCCGAAGACCGAGGCTTCCGCTCGTGATATCGGTCGCGGTGAGCTCGATGGGGCGCTTAAGGCGTTCTTGAAAGGCGAATCAGCCGGCAAGATTGTTTTGGATCACTCCAGGTAATTCTTTCCGGTTGGTGCTGTTTGTCGGATTACGGCTTTGCCTAATCCGACCTACAGTACTCTAAAGCTTGATAACTAAGACGCCCGACGCCGGAAAAGCGGAATGTCAGTGTCGGTAGCGGCCTGGTAGCCCTGACTGAAGAAGTTCAGGCACTTCTGGGCCTTGGTGATGTCCTTATCCGCGCGCAGCACGTAGGCGTCGAACCCGCAGCGCTTCATGAACTGCAGCTGATCCAGCAGCACGTCGCCGATGGCCCGAAGCTCGTTCTCAAAGCCGAAACGCTCACGCAGTAGCCGGCCAATGCTGTAACCACGCCCGTCACTGAACTTCGGAAAATTCACAGCGATCACCGGCAATTCGTTCACCCGACCGTCCAGAATCTCCGGCTCGTCGTGGCTGTCGAACCAGACGCCAATCTCCTGCCGCCCGGTGAAGTGCTCATAGCCTGCCAGCCAGAGATCCGCAGGGATCAACGCCGGCTGGTCGGTCGGAACATCCAGTGATTCGCCTTCGGCCGGGCGGGGGACCACAACCCAGTTGTCCTGACGGATGCTGCCATCCGGGGAAATAATGTTAGGCATATACCCGCTCCTTGAAAGGATCAATTCCTACACGCCGATAAGTATCCAGGAAGGTCTCTTCTTCCGTGCGCTTATCCACGTAGACATCAATGATTTTGGAAATCACCTGAGGCATTTCATCCCGGGCAAACGACGGTCCCAGGATCTTGCCAATCGAGGCGTCATGATGGGACGAACCGCCAAGGCTGATCTGATAGAACTCCTGGCCCTTCTTGTCGACACCGAGAACGCCGATATTGCCGACATGGTGGTGACCGCAGGCATTCATGCAGCCTGAGATGTTCAGATCAATGTTGCCAAGGTCGTACAGGTAGTCCAGATCATCGAACTGCCGCTGGATGGCCTCGGCCACCGGAATGGACTTGGCATTGGCCAGCGCGCAGTAATCGCCACCGGGGCAGCAGATTACGTCCGTCAGGGTATTCAGGTTCGCGGTGCCAAAGCCCATGGGTGTGATCGCCTGCCACAGTTCAAGTAGCCGGTCCTGACGCACATCGGCCAGCACCACATTCTGCTGGTGAGTTACCCGGATTTCGCCAAAGCTGAACTCGTCTGCCAGATCGGCAATCTGCTCCAGTTGTTTGTCGCTGACATCACCTGGAGGAGTACCAGTCTTTTTCATGGTCATGGTGACGATGGCATAGCCCGGCTTTTTGTGGGTGTCCACATTGTGGGTAAGCCACTGGTCGAAGCCGCGATTCTCGAACCGCTGGCTGGCCAGCAGATCTGTGGCATTGTCCACCGCGGCGTAATCCGGCTCGGTAAAGTACGCCTGAATACGTTGAACCGCCTCGGGTGTCAGTCGGGTGGGGGAATCCTTGAGGTGCTGCCACTCGGCTTCAACCTTCTCGGCAAATCCCTCAGGGGTGAGCGCCTTCACCAGAATTTTGATTCGGGCCTTGAACTTGTTGTCGCGCCGACCATAGCGGTTATAGACCCGGAGCACCGCTTCCAGGTAGGTCAGCAGGTCCAGTTCCGGAAGGAACTCACGGATAACCGGTCCGACCATGGGCGTGCGGCCGAGGCCACCGCCAACATGAACACGGAAGCCGAGTTCGCCAGCGTCATTGCGTACCATTTGCAGACCGATGTCGTGCACCTGGATGGCTGCGCGATCCGTATGCTCGGACGCATTCACGGCAACCTTGAATTTGCGTGGCAGAAAGGCGAATTCCGGGTGGAATGTAGACCACTGCCGAATAATCTCACAGTAGGGGCGTGGATCAGCGATCTCATCAGACTGAACCCCAGAGAACTGGTCCGTAGTGGTGTTACGAATGCAGTTACCGCTGGTCTGGTTTGCATGCATTTCCACTTCCGCAAGTTCCGCAAGGATGTCGGGAACGTCTTCCAGCGCCGGCCAGTTAAGCTGAACATTCTGGCGTGTGGTGAAGTGCGCATAGCCTTTGTCGTAGTCCCGAGTGATTCGGGCAAGCCGGCGAAGCTGGTCCGAGCGCATCATGCCGTAAGGAACACAGATCCTGAGCATGGGGGCAAGACGCTGAACGTACAGGCCGTTCTGCAGGCGAAGGGGAAGAAACTCGTCTTCAGCCAACTCTCCGGCCAGCGCCCTTTCGGTCTGGTCACGGAATTGGGCAACCCTCTCGGCAGCCATTTGCCGATCGTGTTCATCGTATACGTACATAGTGGGAAGATCCTGCTTGAAAGCGACGTATCCAGGCCGACGGCCTTATATCTGACGGGAAGGATAACAGCGGGTTTTTATTCTTAAAATGATTATTTCAAAATATGTTTATCGACTCAGGCGATAAGCATAAGGAACAAGGGACTGGACGAATATCAATTAACTGCTTAACTTAAGAACGACGGCACCAGCGTGTGCTGCTGCCGTGATAACAAGAAAAACACGAGACAAAAAACTCGGAAAGAGGAGCAGACATGAAAAAGACCGCACGATCTGACAGTCAGGCCGATGCCGTTGCCGCCGTGCTGCTGGTGGTTCTTGCCGTGGCTTTCGCGGTGGTCTGGGTGGCTGGCCAGTAGCCTACTGGCTCGCCAGGACCAGATTTACAATAACGATCAGGCCCACAACAAAGCTGGCAGTAAACAGAATGCCGGCGATGATGTAGGGCCAGGGGCTATGGCTTGAAAAGTCCTCTTCCCGGCGCTTGTCGGACTGAACTCCGAACGCGCCGGCAAGTATGCTCTGCATGACTTTCAAAACGCCAGGTCCACGCGGCTTCTTCTCTTCCCGTTTTTCCGCTTCTGAAGATTCCGTCATACATCCGCCCCCGATCTCTGCTCACCCGAAGCTTACTCTGCCGGATCGTACGCCAGGCTTGGCGCAAGCCAGCGTTCTGCCTCGGCCTTGGAAATGCCTTTGCGTTCAGCATAGTCCTCAACCTGGTCAGCGCCAATTTTCCCTACCGCAAAATACTTGGATTCCGGGTGTGCAAAGTACCAGCCGGACACAGCAGCGGTCGGGAACATGGCAAAATGTTCGGTCAGCTCGATGCCTGCGGTATCAGTGGCCTCGAGCAAGTTGAACAGGGTTGCCTTCTCCGTGTGGTCCGGACACGCCGGATAGCCGGGTGCCGGGCGTATTCCGCGGTACCTTTCCTTGATCAGGTCATCGTTGGCCAGCTTTTCATCGGCAGCATAGCCCCAGAACTCCTGGCGAACCCGCTCGTGCATCCGCTCAGCAAAAGCCTCTGCCAGGCGGTCGGCCAACGCCTTGACCATGATGGCGTTGTAGTCGTCGTTGGCATCCTTGAACTCAACCGAGAATTCTTCAGCACCAATGCCGGTGGTAACCGCGAAACCGCCCACGTAGTCCACCGTGTTGGCGCCTTCAGGCGCCACGAAATCCGATAACGCCATCATGGGCTTGCCCGGTGCCTTTTCATCCTGCTGACGGAGGTGGTGCAGGGTAGTCAGCTCCTCGGTGCAGGACTCGTCGGTGTACAGTACGACATCGTCACCGCGGCGGTTGGCTGGCCAGAAACCGATGACGCCACGGGCAGAGACCCGCTTTTCATCAATCATCCGATGCAGAATCTTCTGGGCATCGTCAAAGAGGTTGCGAGCCGCCTCGCCACGCTTCGGGTCATCAAAAATGGCCGGGTACTTGCCGGAAATATCCCAGGACATGAAGAACGGCGTCCAGTCGATGTAATCCACCAGCTCGTTGAGGTCATATTCCTCGAACACCCGGACGCCGGTGAATGCCGGCTTTGGAGGCTGGTAGCCTTCGAAGGAGATGTCCGGGGCGCGATCGCGGGCTTCCGTCAGGGAAACCAGCTTGGTCCGGTCACCCCGGTTTTTGCGACGCTCGCGGATCTCGTCATATTCCGTACGGGCGCCTTCCACAAACTTCGGCTTCGCATTCTTGCTCAGAAGCTGGGATGCTACGTTCACGCAGCGGGATGCGTCCGACACGTACAGGGCAATGTCGTTCTTAAACTGGGGCTCGATTTTTACCGCAGTATGCGCCTTGGAGGTTGTTGCGCCACCGATCATCAACGGAATGTTGAAATCCAGTCTTTGCATCTCGCGGGCCACGTGCACCATTTCGTCCAGAGACGGCGTGATCAGCCCACTGAGGCCGATAATGTCGACATCATGTTCTTTTGCGGCGGCAAGGATTTTGTCGCAGGGCACCATTACACCCAGGTCGATCACCTCATAGTTGTTGCACTGTAGCACCACGCCTACGATGTTCTTGCCGATATCATGGACATCGCCCTTCACCGTGGCCATGAGGATCTTGCCCTTGGCTTTCTGGTCTTCGGTTTTTTCCGCTTCGATGTAGGGAATCAGGTGTGCAACCGCCTGTTTCATAACGCGGGCGCTCTTGACCACCTGGGGCAGGAACATCTTGCCATCGCCGAAGAGGTCTCCGACCACGTTCATGCCATCCATCAACGGGCCTTCAATGACCTCGATTGGGTGCGTGGCCCTCTGGCGACAGGCTTCGGTGTCGTCCACGATGTAGGTGGTAATGCCCTTGACCAGTGCATGTTCCAGGCGCTTCTCCACAGGCCATTCACGCCAGGCCAGGTCTTCCTCCTGGGTTTTTCCGCCTTTGCCTTTGTAGCGTTCGGCGATCTCAAGGAGCCGGTCGGTGGAATCATCACGGCGGTTCAGAACAACATCTTCAACCAGCTCTTTGAGCTCCGGATCGATCTCGTCGTAGATCACCAGCTGGCCGGGGTTCACGATGCCCATGTTCATACCGGCCTTGATGGCGTGGTAGAGGAACACCGAGTGGATGGCCTCCCGGACCACGTCGTTGCCCCGGAACGAGAAGGACACGTTGCTCACACCGCCGGAAATGGAGGCATGAGGCAGGTTTTTCCGAATCCAGCGAGTGGCGTTGATGAAATCCACCGCGTAGTTGTTGTGTTCCTCAATGCCGGTGGCAATGGCGAAGATGTTCGGATCGAAAATGATATCGGCGGGGTTGAAGCCGATCCCGGTCAGGACGTCGTAGGAGCGCTTGCAGATTTCGGTCTTGCGTTCGTAGGTGTCTGCCTGGCCCTGTTCATCAAAGGCCATCACGACCACAGCGGCGCCGTAGCGCATACAGTCGTTGGCGCGCTTGATGAATTCCTCTTCGCCTTCCTTGAGACTGATCGAGTTCACCACCGCCTTGCCCTGAATACAGCGCAGGCCCGCCTCAATCACATCCCACTTGGAGGAGTCGATCATGACCGGCACCCGCGAGATATCTGGCTCGGAGGCGACAAGGTTCAGGAAGGTGACCATCACCTCCTTCGACTCCAGCATGCCCTCATCCATATTGATGTCGATAATCTGGGCACCGTTTTCAACCTGGTCCCGGGCAACACTGAGGGCTTCTTCGTACTGTTCTTCCTTGATCAGGCGCAGGAAACGCTTGGAGCCGGTGACGTTGGTTCGCTCACCCACGTTGATGAACAGGACGTTGTCGTCACCAGTGAACGGCTCAAGGCCGGACAGGCGCAATGCCTTCGGGCGCTCGGGAATTTTCCGGGGTGGGTACTTGGAGACCGCCTGGGCAATCGCCTCGATGTGGTCCGGACGTGAGCCGCAGCAGCCACCTATGATGTTCAGGAAGCCGTCACGTGCGAAGCCTTCGATAATCTCGGCCATTTCCTCGGGTGTCTGATCGTATTCACCAAACTCGTTGGGAAGACCGGCGTTCGGGTGGGCGCTGACATAGGTTTCCGCCTTGGCCGACAGCTCTTCCACATAGGGGCGTAGGGCGTCGGCACCCAGTGCACAGTTCAGGCCCACGGAGATGGGGTTGGCGTGCGCCACGGAGTTCCAGAAGGCTTCGGTGGTCTGGCCGGAGAGTGTGCGCCCGGAGGCATCCGTAATGGTGCCGGAAATCATGATCGGTAGGGTGATGCCACTGTCTTCAAAGTACTGCTGAGTGGCGTAGATCGCGGCCTTGGCGTTGAGGGTATCGAAAATGGTCTCGATCAGGATCAGGTCACAGCCACCCTCAACCAGGCCTTCGACCGCCTCATAGTAGTTATCGACGAGGGTCTGGAAATCGACATTCCGGTAGCCCGGGTTGTTCACGTCCGGCGAAATGGAGGCCGTTCGCGATGTGGGCCCAACGGCACCGGCGACAAATCGCGGCTTTTCGGGGTTTTTCGCGGTGTACTCGTCGGCGATCTGCCGGGCCAGTTCGGCTGCGGCCACGTTCAGTTCCCTGGCAATCGCTTCCAGCCCATAGTCCGCCTGGGACAGCTGGGTGGAGTTAAAGGTGTTGGTCTCGATAATGTCCGCACCGGCGTCCAGGTAGTCCGCGTGGATGTTGCGGAGCAGGGCGGGCTGGGTCAGGTTCAGCAGGTCGTTGTTGCCCTGGACTTCCCGCTCGTAGTCGGCAAACCGATCGCCACGGAACGCCTTCTCGTCCAGCTTGAGATTCTGGATCATGGTGCCCATGCCGCCATCAAGGATCACAATGCGTTCCTGCAGGGCCTTATGGAGCTGGTCGAGACGGGTGGTGCGATCGGTCATAGGTTTACTTCCGGATGTCGTTAAGAACGCGGTATTAAATTCAATGGCGCGGGATCATAGCAAAATTGCCCGAGCCCGTCTTAGTACGAATGACGATTATCAATTGCCTACTGCAAATACCTGCCAATACGGGAAATTCATTACCTCCGTAAAGCCCGACTATTTTACTTGGTCTTTCATGTTCCCGAGAACTCCCTTAAAATGAATCCAAACTTTCAAACGGGTTGAAAACATGGCTCAGGTTACTGTGACAGATCCCGCACGGGATTATCTTGCACAACTTATCGAAAAACAGGACGTTGAAGGCATGGGTGTGCGTATATTCGTGACCCAGCCCGGCACTAAGAACGCCGAAACCTGTCTGGCCTACTGCCCGCCCAATGAAGTAGTACCCACGGACGAGCAGGTGGATCTGGACAAATTCACCCTGTATCTGGATCACAATTCCGTACCCTTCCTGGAAGAGGCCTACGTGGATTACTCCAAGGATCAGATGGGTGGTCAGCTCACCATCAAGGCACCGAACGCAAAAGTGCCAAAGATTGATGACGATGCGCCACTGCCGGATCGGGTGAATTACATTCTGGCTTCTGAGATCAATCCGAACCTGGCGGCCCATGGTGGCGAGGTATCTCTTGTCGAGATTGTCGACGAATCCGTGGCTGTGCTGCGTTTCGGTGGTGGCTGTCAGGGCTGCTCTGCGGTCAGTCTGACCCTGAAGCAGGGCGTTGAAACAACCCTGAGGGAGCGCGTACCGGAAATCACTGCCGTGCGTGATGTAACCGACCACTCCTATACTGAAAACGCCTACTACCAGTAAGGCCATCCTGCCCGGTTTACCGCGTCCTCCGGGGCGCGGTGCCTATCCCGGCCTGCCGCATTACCGTCATCGCCATGGCTGCTCGGCCAATGTTGTGACATTTCAATTACTGCATCATTTGTCGCATACACAGCAACTGCAGGCAGGCACTATCCTGTCTGTCCGTTAACGGCACCATTACTGGCTTAAAACGAATTACACTCTTACACCGGGGTCAAACTTGTTCGACGTTGCGCTACTGTCAGTGCCTATCATGGCGGCCGTTGTTGGATGGCTGACCAACTGGCTTGCCATCCAGATGTCCTTCTATCCGGTGCAGTTCATCGGCGTGGGCCTGGTCGGGTGGCAGGGGGTGATTCCCCGCAAGGCGGAAAAAATGGCGCATATCTGCATAGACAGGACGCTTCAGCAGTTCGGCGATCTGAACGCCGTTTACCAAAAGCTCGAACCCCAGCGCATTGTTGAGCAGGTTATTTCCCAGGTGACCCCGCGGATGGATGAGTACATTGATGAAGTTATGTACGAGATTCAGCCCGTTCTCTGGGACAACCTGCCTTTGTTTGTAAGAAACCGGATTTATCAGTGGGCCCGTGAGCAGTTGCCGTCCAGGGTAGAGGAGCTGGTTGAGGACTTCGGCGACGATCTGGATGAGTTGGTGGATCTCAAGGTGCTACTCAGCCGGGAATTGGAGAAGCATCCGGATATGATGAACCGGATCTTCCAGCAAGCCGGTGCGGTGGAGCTGCAATCCGTGATCAACCGTGGCGCGATTATCGGCGGCATTCTGGGAGCCATCCTTGTCCCTTTATGGACGCGCTACCCGGAGCCCTGGCTGCTGCCATTGGGGGGCTTTGTGGTCGGGTTTGTAACCAACTGGATTGCGATCAACCTGATCTTTGCGCCACTCAGGCCCCGTCGGTTTCTGTTCTGGAAAATCCAGGGGCTGTTTCTGCGCAGGCAACCGGAGATCAGTGATGTCTGGGCAAAGTTGGTCGCTGAAGAGCTGATTACGGTCGAAAAGGTTGCCGATGCCATGATTAACGGGAGCCATGGCGACAGGACACGTGCAATCATCCAGAAACACCTTCGGCCACTGCTCGACAATTCTGTCATCATGAAGCTGACCGCTCAGGTCACCGTTGGTATGACCGGTTATACGGAACTCAAAAAAGCCATGAACCAGAAGGCGGTGTTGGCTACCCGTGACGTGTTCAGTGACCCGGCCTTCAACCGGGAACGGGCGCCGGTAGTGGCAGAGGTTCTGTCCGGCCAGATGAAAGCGCTAAAACCCGATGAGTTTCAGGACATCCTTCGCCCAGCGTTCCGGGAAGAGGAAGTTCAGTTGATGATCGTGGGCGGTATTTTCGGGGCCCTGGCAGGATTGCTTCAGTTCCTGTCCCTGAGCTATTTGAATCTTTAGCCGGAGTGCGTCCCGTTATCGGGAGTACAAGGAGGAAGGCCATGCCTTTTTGGTTAACACTGACAATCCAGATTCTTGCAACCGTTGGTGCCGTGCTTGTCACCCTCTGGGGGTTCTGGCGTTTCGTGGTGCGTCCATACCTTGATGCCAGGGTGGCGGAACTGATTGAGGCCAGCCGTGGAATCGAGCCGGCGGTGACACGCGGTGTGAAAAAGGGTGTGGCCGATACCATCCGGGAACTGCCAGAAAGCGCTCTTGACGGTACGGTGAAAGAATCGACCCGCCAGTTCCTGAAATTCGGCTCTGGCCTGTTTGAGAACGGCCTGAGCAGCTTCCTTGGCAGTGCCGCCGACCTGGAACGCAAAAGGCAGGCGGACGGCACTGTCTCAAAGAACTCTAAAGGCAGTTAGTCGGCCTCGGCAGACCCGCAATCCTGCAGGCGGTCTTTGCAGGGGTGCCGGGAAACAGCTGCATAAGATAGATACTGTTCCCCTTATCCTCACCGAGCGCTTCTTTGACCGCCTTCACAAACAGGCGGTTAGAGGGTGGCGACATTTCATGCTCTTTATAAAAAGACCGAAGAAACCGTATGATTTCCCAGTGGTTTTCTGTGAGATCCATCTCGTCCTCGGCAGCGATGGCGGTGGCGACACCTTCCGTCCAAGCCTGGGCGTCTTCAAGAAAGCCTTCGTTGTTTCGTTCTGGCATTGCATTACTGACCATGGTCTACCAACTGATTACCCGTTGTGCCTGCAATGAAAGCGTAACCATCTCCGCGAAGTCCACAGAACTGACGTTGCCCCTCACATCTTCAATTCCTCGTGCCTCAACGTCCGGAGCGAGAGCAAAGACCTTGCGGGCGCCCGGCAGGTTCCCGCTTGCCAGGAACAGCACGCCATTACCGGTCAGCAGAAGCCCATCTTCCGCAGACATCATTGCAACGCACCGGGCGGCCCGGGGATGATCGGGGGATTTGTTCAATATGTGCAATGTCTGGATGTCAGTCATCTGATCTAACCTGCAAATGCGGTGTGGTCATAGCCAGTGAGGAGATCGGTATCAGCATCAACCATAGTCACGCCTTCAATCAGCGAATGCTCATCGAGGCCGTAGGCAATGCAGGCAGCCCGATCAGCCAGGATCGCGTCAATGCCGAATATCGGTGCTGCAGAGAGATTCTTCTCCACGGACTTCTGTTCAATTCCTCCGGCGCGCTGAGCCTGTCTCAGCCAGTTAACGCCGGCTCCGGTGAACAGCAGGGATGTCGACTGGTCGAAGGCTGCCAGCGAAAACGCCATATCCAGTGCTTCCCGTCCGGTCCACGTGCCGTAGGGTGGCTGGTCAATCATGATCAGTGTGCTCATGGTCAGTCTCCAGCGTGGAAATAAAGCGTGCGCGTGGATTTGATTCGTCCCTCGACCCATTCTCCGAGACCGGCGATTTCAAACGGGGCCCGAAGATTGGCCGAAGGCAATTCATAGCGTTTCTGCTCGGTTTCATTTACCAGACCACGACGCAGAGCCGAGGCAATGCATGCCACGCCGGGGATGCTGTGTTGCGAAAGAAACTGCGACCATTCGGCTGTCCAGTGGGTTTCGTCCGACGGAGGCGCGCAGAGCGCAGAGGCCAGATGCACACCGTCACCGTAGAGGAACACCCGATCAATGTGATGGCCAGCATCTACCGCTGCCTTCGCAAAGCCAAGAGCGGTCTGGGGCGCCTGAGAGGAGTAGGGCGCGCCGGTAATTACCAGGGTAAAGGTCTCGGACATGGTTCCTGTTCGTTATCAGTCTGCCAGATAGTGACTTTCAGTTTACCGAAAGCAAAAACCCCGGCAAGTGCCGGGGTTTTCAAGCGGCTTATTCAGCCTGGTATCAATCTTCGCCACTGAAAGCAGACAGCAGGTGTAGCAGGCTGACGAACAGGTTGTAGATGGATACATACAGGCCAACCGTGGCGATCACGTAGTTGCGCTCACCACCCTTGATGATCTGGCTGGTCTCGAACAGGATCATGATCGAGGCAAAGATCGTGAAGCCAGCGGACACTGCCAGATGCAGAACAGAGCTTTCCATCAGGAAGGCCAGCAGCATCGCGCCGATCAGCACAAACGCGCCAGCGGTCAGGAAGCTGGACATGAAGCTGAAGTCTTTCTTGGTGATGATTGCCGTGGCAGACAGGCCAACAAACGCAACAGCGGTCAGTGTCAGCGCCTGGGCGACAATCGAGGAAGCGCCGGCAGCTACAAACGCTCCGATGATCGGGCCCAGGGTGTAACCCATGAAGCCTGTCAGGGCGAACGTGGTCAGAATGCCCCAGGGGCTGTTCTTCAGCTTATAGGTCGCGAACAGCAGCCCAATGTATCCCACGATGGTGATCAGGAAGCCCGGGTGGGTTCCGTTCATGTTCAGGAATGCAGTCAGCGCCGAGAAGGCGAGGGTCATACCAAGCAGCATGTAGGTGTTGCGCAACACCTTCATGGCATCATCGCTGATGCCAGTAGTCGCACGCTCCGTCTGGGGAGTCGAATAGGCTCCCTGAGAGTTCTGAACGCCGAATCGTCTGTCTTCCATTGTCATCTCCGTTTATAACGACTGGATACTGTGTCCCATAATAGTGTCAGATACGCAACTTTCAATCATTTACGACAGGAAACCGCCTTCCGGATTCCATTAAAAACCGTTAATGTTGAAAAATGCGGCGGGTTTTATGCAGAGCGTTGACAGCACAGGCAATTCCGGTATCATGCTCACCGCTGTCGCAATGGCGGCGAATGGAAAACCGGTGGGCTGGCAGAGTGGCTTAATGCAGCGGTCTTGAAAACCGCCGAAGGTTAGTAGCCTTCCCGGGGTTCGAATCCCTGGCCCACCGCCATTTTCCATAACCTCAGTAACTCATATCTCCTTCTGAACACTTTCCTGCACTGGTGCTCTGGGCCGTCCAGGTTTCACGTTCACTGATTTCTGCATTAGACTCCGTTACGATCTGCACTTTTTATTTTGTCTCTGTGTTGGTACGTGCTTATTTGAGCATCATCCACGCGGGCGAGATGGGTAGGTCAAAACATGATGTCTTGTGATGACAGCTATGACCGCGACCTTATTGCTCTATTACGACTTCCGTATGCTCGGTCACAATCCACACGGCTGGGATCCTGACCGACCCGAATGGACTGACGCCGTCAAGGCGATGATTAAGCGGCAGTATCCCAATGCCAACCTGGACACCTATAGCCATCCCGAACGTCCGGAGCGCCTGACAGCGATCGTCGATCGGCTGCTTCTCGAGCCCATCGACGGCGTGCGCTGGATGCTGCCATCCCCGGCCAGCGCCCCTCAACTCGAGCGGGTACATGATGCAGCCTATGTGGCCCATATTGAGTCGCTGGATGGGCAATCCGGTTGGCTGTCTCAAGACACGACAGTAGTGTCGCCGGGAAGCGTGATAGCGGCCCGCCTGGCGGCCGGCTCCGGAATCAGCGCGATCGAAGCAATCGCCGCCGGTGAAGCCGAGCGAGCGTTCTGTATTGTGCGTCCGCCCGGGCACCACGCTCCCGCAGATCGTGCCCGTGGCTTTTGCCTTTATAACAACCTGGCGGTGGCCGCGGCGCATGCTCGCAAAGCCCTCGGCTACGAACGAGTCATGATCTGGGACCTGGACATGCATCACGGCAACGGCACCCAGGCCATTTTCTATGACGATCCTGGCGTGCTGGTGGTCGATAGCCACTGCGCGGCACCGTTCTACCCGGGCAGCGGCCTGTTGGATGAAACCGGAGCTGGACCGGGCCTTGGTTATCATCTCAACGTCCCACTGCCCATGGGTTTTGGCAACGCCGCGTTACTGAAGGTCTTCGAACAGGTGGTGAGGCCGGCAGCACGTGCATTCCGGCCCGATATTCTGCTGGTATCCACGGGTTTCGATTGCCATTACCTCGACATGGTTTGCAACATGAATGAAACCGGGTATGCCGCCGTCACCCAGCGCATGAGCAACCTGGCCGACGAACTTTGTGAGGGGCGCCTGGTACTGATGCTGGAAGGCGGCTACAGTGCCAAGGCTTTGGCTGACAGCGCCTACGCTGTCAGCCAGGCGCTGACGGGAAAACCGGTGAATACATTCAATGTCCTGGCAAACGACCCCGGTTGCGCGGCCGTTTCCGATGCAGCGGCGTTCCATGCCAGCTCTATCGCCGCGCTAAAGAACCAGACGCATTGAACAGCGCCTCTAAACGTAGAAGTCCAGATCTTCCTGGGCTTTCAGGAGGTCCCGCATCTTGATGGGGTCGTCACCGAAGAAGAAGATCAGGCCCCAATGAGTCCCATAGGCTAACCGTTCAGGAACTATCTCTTCTTTAGGCGCGATCAATTCGTGAGACTCGAAGTAGGGGTGTTCAACCGTTTCCTTGGGCATTTCCAGTCTGCTGATTACACGACGTCTTGGATACACGCCGAAGCACCCTGCGTAGCCCTTCGCGTCGACCACTTCGCGGGGGAAAAAGGCATCGACTTCCTCTTTCGTGCTCTTGGGGTCAAACACCAGCATTGAGGCCTGGTAAGCGCTGAATCCATAGGCTCGCTCGATCAGCTCGAACGCCTTGAACCCCGGCGGACGATACGCAACTTCGCCAAAGTACATTGCACCGTCAGCAGTCACGAAGTACTCGGGATGAATAAAACCGAACTTGATGTCGAAGGTTTTGATCAGGAGTTCGATCTGCTTGGTGATCGCGTTGCGCCAGCTCTCGAGCTCATTGGTAGCGGGGACGAACACCGAGTAACCCAGCGTGACGTATTCGGAAATATTAAGGAACTTGATTTTCCCGTCGTGGATCCAGGCCTCGACAGCAAACTCCCAGCCACTCAGGTGACTCTCCATCAACAGGGGATACTCTTCCGGCGGAATGGCGTCAATGTCTTCTATCTTGCGAATCATTCGATGGCCGAGACAACCGGCTTTGTCGAAGGCCTTGACGTGAATCGGGTCGTCCGGGTCACCCTCAAGGTGCAAGAGTGTCTGATTGACGCGCCTCATGAAGCGGACAATGTCGTCTTTTTCATACGCCTCCTCGAAGATCCCGACGCGAATACCGCCAAGTTGTGCGCGGCGCTTCATCAGGGCTTTGTCACGAAACAGAATAGACTGGCCGTACATATGAGGTTCGTTAAACAGGACTGAGTTGATCGCCCCTGACCACTCGACGGTTTCCTCGAACAGAGGCAGCGCTACATCAACGCCTTCCGCTTTTAGCCTTTCTGCAATCTCCATGGACCGGTCATTCAGGCGGGTAAAATCCCATGGAATGAAAGGTATCTTGTTTGCGGTGCAGAAATCCGCAGCCCAGTCGGGAGCGACCACAATATAGCGACGGTCGAACTTCTGCGCGGCCTTGACCGCATTCAAGCTCCAGCCAAGCAGGGCAATGTAGCCTTTGTTCGGATCCTTGGGCGTTTCAGTCCCGCGTACCGAGTCCATGGTTGGGTCGATCCAGCCTGATACATCTTTGGATAATTGAGTTTCTGACGTTATTGACATGCTAGCTTCTCCTTGCCGGTCAGCGCAGAACCACGCCAAAGCGAATGCACCAGGTGATCAGAACCGTTAGGCGGGGCGGTTCTCATTGGGTGATTCACTAGATCGGTGAACTCTATCATTCAACATAGGATTTAACCGGCCTGGTGACAAGATATCTGTGCCCGATCCCGGTGTACTTGCCCGGTGGTTTTCCCTACTTGGTTTAATGCCCGATTACGCTCATCATCAGAGTGTCGATATAATGAGGGTTCGTTATGACAGACTCACGAAACAGTTCAGTGGAACGTCGGGACCGAATGTTCTCTGTATCTGCCAATCGGGGCAAGGCCAGCCACAAAGTCCGATATGTGGAAGCCGGAGGTGCCGCTGTGGATACGGAGGAATGTGCTTTTTGCCAGGCGGTGCCTGAGTTTTCCGGGGAAGAAGAGAAGGGGGAAGACCGGGGCAATTGAATCCGCCCCGGTGTTCGATCAAAGTCAGATCAGAGGTCCCGACCTGGATAAATGAGTTTTTTCTGTTCGTCCGCTCTCTGCTGGCACGCTGCCAGAGCCTCAGGCTCGTTCTTTGGCATCTGCCAGCCTTCCAGATTTTCTTCGATCAGTTTCACCAGCGCTTCGATGTGCCCGGGCGTGGCGTTCAGCGCCGTGATGTAGCTGAACCCTTCACCGCCAGCCTCCATGAAGTACTCACGGTTTTCTTCGTCGATTTCCTCAATGGTTTCCAGGCAATCGGATGAAAAGCCGGGGC
Source organism: Marinobacter sp. PE14 (assembly GCF_053566155.1). NCBI lineage: Bacteria > Pseudomonadati > Pseudomonadota > Gammaproteobacteria > Pseudomonadales > Marinobacteraceae > Marinobacter > Marinobacter sp. PE14. The sequence continues at coordinate 173,561 of NZ_JBQXNY010000005.1, forward strand.
AGAATACGTCGATGGATTTGACGCCTTTGCCTGGCAGGGACTTCAGGGTTTCGTCCGTATAGGGCTTGAGCCACTCTTCCTTGCCAAAGCGGGATTGGAAAGTGGTCATGTAGTCCTCTTTGCTCAGGCCCAGTCGCTCAGCCAGCAGGCGAGAGGTTTTGTGGCACTCGCAGTGATAAGGATCGCCCTTGGTCAGGTACTTCAGCGGCACGCCATGGTAGGAAAATACCAGTTTCTGGTTGCGTCCATGGTTGGCCCAGTGCGCTTCGATATGGCGAGCCATGGCCTCAATGTATGGCGGATAATCCGGGTAGTGGGAGATGAAACGGAAATCCGGCAGCCAGCGCCGTTTCGAGAAATCCTTGGCAATGGCATCGAAGGTAGAGGCCGAGGTCGACGCGGAGTATTGGGGGTACAGCGGCAAAACCAGCAGTTTTCGGACGCCCTGTTCCTGCATCTCATCCAGGACCCGGGAAATTGAGGGGTTGCCGTAGCGCATCGCAAAGCCGACGACCACGTTAGGGCCGTACTTGCGCTTGAGTGCCTCTCGGATACCCTCAGCCTGCTTTGCAGTGTGCAGCAGCAGGGGAGAGCCCTCCGGCTGCCAGACGCTGGAGTAAGCCTCTGCGCTTCGCTTGGGACGAATTCTCAGGATCACACCGTGAAGGATCAGCCACCAGAGCGGCCGCGGCAACTCGACCACCCGGGGGTCCGAGAGAAATTCAGCCAGGTATCGACGGAGGGCCGAGGTTGTTGGCGCATCCGGGGTCCCCAGGTTGGTAACCAGCACTCCCAATCGGTCAGACTGGTTGTGGCTGAAATTCTCTGAACCTTTGTATTGCATGCGGTAGATCCTGAACGTTGGTTAGGCGGTGGCAGTGTCAGCCTTTGTCGGCGGCCTGCTGCGCCATTCTTGGTGCAAGGCCGGAAATGTCGTAACCGGCGTTGCGTGCTTTGGTAAAAATCTCATCGGCTGATGTGTTTCTGGCCGCGCTCAGAGCCCAGAGCACGGTGCAGCGGGTCCCGGAACGACAGAATGCCAGTACGGGTTTTTCGGCGTCCCGGATCATCGGCGCGAAGCGGTTTACGTCGTCGTCAGTGATGTTTCCCGACTCCACCGGCATGTATACCCACTCAAGGCCCTGTTCCCTGACGGCGGCTTCAATATCCGCCATGGCAGGCTGGCCCGGCTCTTCGTGGTCAGGGCGATTTGCTACGAGCGTCTTGAAGCCCAGCTTCGCGGCTTCTGCCACGTCTTCAATGGAAATCTGCGGGGCCACCGAAATGTTGTCGTCGATTTTTCTGATATCCATGGATGTCGTTCTCCGAATCGGGTAGTGGAGCTGCCGCCATGATCGCACAGCCCCCGGGCTGTGTCAGAATGGCGGCGGGTAAATTTACAGAAAATACTTACACTTTCGCACGGTTGCGCTCAATGGCTTCGAAAATGCCCATGCCCGCAACCATGGCCGCAACAAACACCGCCGCCTTGGTTTCACCGGCACCGAGTGCGACCAGTCCCGGCCCGGGGCAGAAGCCGGCGATACCCCAGCCACCACCGAACATAAGACCGCCGAGTACCAATCGTTTATCGATATGGACACTGGTGGGCATTTTCATGTGGAACCCGAGGAAGGAAAGAGTGCGCTTGCGGGCAACGGCAAACGCGACCACACCCACCATGATGGCGCCTCCCATCACAAACGCCAGTGAAGGATCCCAAAGGCCTGCGATATCAAGGAAGCCGAGCACCTTTTCAGGATTGGCCATGCCGGAAACGATAAGCCCCATTCCGAAGACAAGGCCAGCAAACAGAGAAGCAAGAGAAAATTTCATGGCATCACACCCCCATCAGGTGACGAATCACGTACACGGTGACAAATCCGGCAGCCATGAAGCTCATCGTGGCCGCCAGCGAGCGCAGCGATAGGCGGGACAGACCGCAAACCCCGTGTCCACTGGTACAGCCGGAACCGTATCGGGTGCCGATCCCCACCAACAGCCCCGCAACAATGAGCGCGGGATAGCCGGCCTCGATTTCGATAGGGGGAAGCTCGGTAGCCAGTACCCAGACTGCCGGTGCACCAATCAGTCCGGCAAGGAACGCCACGCGCCAGGCAATATCGCCTTTTGCCGGTGAAAGAAGCCCGCCAAGAATGCCACTGATGCCTGCAATCCGCCCGTTGAGAAGCAGAAAGCTGGCTGCAGCTATGCCCACCAGTATGCCACCCGCCAACGCTGACCAGGGGGTGAAGTTACTCCACGCAATTTCAATCATCTGATACTCCGAATTTTAAAGACTTTCATTTTGGAATAAGCATATATCTTGGGGCAATAATAACAAAAAAAAGCCCGGCAAAGGATGCCGGGCAGAGGCGTGCGAGTAGTATCCATGAAAGACTTCCAGACAAACCGGCATCAGCAGGGACGCCGGTATTGGGAAGTATTGACTATATTTTGAACACTTCAAGCGAGACTCACTTTCGTTTGAAAACATTTTTTCATATCGGATGCGTCTTTATACTGCCGCCTTTCGTTGCGCGGGTTCCAGGCCGACTGAAATCCGGGCCAAGCTGTAATACAATGGCGTTTAGAAAGAACTATCCGCACTCCCGAGGTTGTACATGTCTGACGAGAACGACAATAAGCCGGAGAATGATCCGCAACTGGCGGCAAAAATCAAGGGTTCAGCCCGCCAGATCTGGCTGGCCGGGTTGGGCGCCTACACCAAAGCCGAGGAAGATACTGGCCGTTTCTTCGAGCGGCTCGTGCAGGAAGGTGAGCAGCTCGAGAATAAAACCCGGGGCGTCGTTGAAAAGCAGATCAAGTCCGTGGAAGATCGGGTTGAAGGGGTTCGGGAGCGAGCCACTGGCACCTGGGATCGGCTTGAGCACATGTTTGATGAACGGGTGTCCGGTGCCCTGAGACGTCTGGGCATACATCGCCGTGAAGAAATCGAATCTATGGAGCGGCGTATTGAAGCCCTTGAATCAGAACTTGCCCGCCTGCGGAAACGTGCCGGTGACGACGAAGAATAACGTTACGGCTCAGAGATAATCCCGGCTCATCAGCCGGGCTTCCTCCCTGTCGGCCGGCGCAAGGTAGGGCAGCACCAGATGCATCATCTGGTAAACACCCCGGCCCGGATCCACTGCCTCCCGGTCATCCAGGTGAGAGAGCGTATCGAAAGCGCTCCAATAACAGGCGGTTAGCGTCAACTGCTCACAAAGAGAATCAAGTTCTTCCTGCTCAATCGCCATAATGCCCTGGCGTCGAAAGCTCTCGCAAATCGTCTTGAAAGCCAGTCTTTTCTTTTTTTGGATGCGCTTGAATCGTACCTGCAGCTGATCGTACCGGGACAACACGTTTACCAGATCCTGGTAGAGAAACCGGTAGCGGGCTACGGTCTCGAACAGCAGATGCAGAAAGAACCCCTGCTGGTCGAGGCTGATGTTGGCGTCTTCCGGAACCGCCAACAAGTCCACCATGTCGTGTTCGTACTGGTCGAAGATTTCCTCGACAATGTCACCTTTGCTCTTGAAGTGGTAATAAAGGTTACCCGGGCTGATATCCATCTCATCAGAAATCAGCAGGGTGGTGACATTGGGCTCTCCGACGGTGTTAAACAGCGCCAGGCTGGTCTGGAGGATGCGGTCGCGGGTTTTGATTTTTTTCATATCGCGCCGGGCCAGCCCCTAGAGTTCGAAGCTCGCCCAGACCGGACAGTGGTCGGACGGCCTTTCCATGGCTCGAATGTCGTAGGAAACACCCGCTTTCCGGGCTTTGGGCAGCAGGCTGTCACTGGCCATGATCAGATCAATCCGCAGACCACGCTTGGGGTCTCGCTCGAAACCCTTGCTGCGGTAGTCAAACCAGCTGAAGGTGTCCGCCTCATCGGGGTGAAGGTGCCGGAACACATCGGTATAACCGCGAGATTCAACCTGGCCCAGCCATTCCCGTTCCTCCGGGAGGAAAGAGCATTTGCCGGTCCGCAACCAGCGTTTGGCGTTGTCGGCGCCGATACCAATGTCTTTGTCGGTTGGAGAGATGTTCATATCCCCCATGACCACCACGTGGCCGCCCGCTTTCTTGAGCTCGTCCAGGTAACGCATCAGATCAGCGTAGAACTTCTCCTTGGCAGGAAACTTCACCGGATGGTCACGGCTTTCACCCTGCGGAAAATAGCCGTTGACCACCGTCAGCTTTTCACCATTGACAGTGAAATGGCCGGTAATCAGCCTGCGCTGGGAATCCTCACCATCCCAGGGGTAGCCTTTGATAACCTCCTCCGGCTCCGCTTTCGAGAGCAGCGCAACGCCATAGTGGGTTTTTTGCCCGTGGAAATGCACGTGGTAGCCAAGGTCCCGGATCGCTTCTACCGGAAAGTCGTCGTCCTGAGCCTTGGTTTCCTGGAGACCGATAAAATCGGGAGCGAGGGTGTCGATTACGGCTTCAAGCTGGTGCAGGCGGGTGCGGATACTGTTGACGTTGAAAGAGACGAACATCATTTCAAAATACTCTCCGGCGTTGATTCCCGTCGGAGTTTACCACACTGACCCCCGGGGTCAGCCTTGGCAGGGGCGACAGTTTCAGGGGGTCAGTTCACAATCCGGGGTGGTATTCACTCTGTAGCGGATATGCGCTGTGTAGTTTTCATCCTGGTTTTTCCGAATATTGGTGAGGCCCAGGTAGTCGGAGAGGGTACCAGAGTTGCTGTAACCCAGCACAATGGGGTCGACCAGAAACCTCAGCACCATGCCGGTGGGGCGTATCTGTACCACATGGTCGGCATTCACCCGGTCGTTCTCGACCCGCTCCAGCACGAAGCCATAATGCTCGCCGCGGGTAGGCCCGAGAAATCGAAATTCAACCGGTTCGCCGGCAACCACACTCTGCCAATTCTGACGGACGAAATTATCGAATCCGGCATCCACAACGGTGTTGGTCGGGTATGTCACCTCGAATCGCTCTGAATCACCGCCGGGCGTCTGCCAGTCAATCACCAAAGTGTCCGGTTCAGGGTAGGTGATCTTCATCTCTTCATTGAATGTCGGCTGAACAAAGTCTACAGAGGGACGCATCGCTGAAACCTCGTATTCAAGGTCTTTGCGGGCGAACGACTCGTCCGCGTCCGGTTTGAAGTAAGTCACCTGGTGTTGCCGGGGACGAAACACGCCTTCCTCACAGGTACCATCAACGGAGTGGCGCTCTTCGTAAATGACGTTGCCGTCTCCCGTGGTTGCGGTACCGATGAAACTGAAATCTGCGGCCGCGGCCGGCCATGCGGCTGCCAACAGCGCCACGTAAACTGACCAGGTAGCGCGTTTCATCGAACCAGCTCCGGGTAAAGCGCTTTTCGGGCAAACAGCAGCAGCGGAAATACAACCAGCCAGCCAACCCCCAATGCGATCAGTGACGGCACCAGTTCCGGCAGCTGCACAGCACCGAGTTGGCTCGCCGACCAATAGGCGAAGGGGCCGGCAAAGGGCGCAAGAACGAAGGGTAGCCAGGCTTTCTTGCTGATCCAGTCGAGGGAATGGCTCAGAGTCGTCATAAAGATGGCCCAGATGGCCACAAGCCACGGCGGAGTCAGCATCACCTGCCCGGTGCCGTCGTCCAGAATGCCGGTCCGGAACCAGATGCCGTCCAGAATCGAGCCGACGACGGTTCCCAGGCCGATGAACTGAAGCTCGGCCATCCGGTTCTGGCTAACCAGCACAAAATGCAGCACCAGAAATATCACCACGATCCCGGCGCCGATCAGACCGGGATAAAACACGCAGCCAAACCAGCCGGCCTGGAACAGCAGGAAATTGAGAACGTTACGGGCAGTCTCGGAGGCGATCATACGCTCAAGATATTCTCGCGTTTGTTACCGGGCTTGGCGAACACCAGCTGCGCCACGCCAATGGCGCGCTCGCTGAAGCCGGCTTCACAGTAGGCAAAGTAAAAGTGCCACAGGCGCCGGAATGCTTCGTCGTAACCCATCGACTCCAGCCTATCACGCTGCGCCATGAACCGGTCGCACCAGTCATGAAGGGTCCGGGCATAGTGGAAGCCGGAATCCTCGGCATGGGTGAGCACCAGTTTGCTTTCGTTTCGAACCGATTCGAGGATCGCTCCGAAAGAGGGAATAAAGCTTCCCGGGAAGATAAATCGCTGAATGAAATCAACGTTTTTCAGAGCTCTCTGGTACCGCTGTTCCGGCATATTAATGGCCTGCACCAGAGCCAGCCCGTCGGGCTTCAACAGGGCGTTTATCTGGGAGAAATAGCTGTCGAGAAACTGAGGGCCAACGGCTTCAATCATCTCGATGGAAACAAGTTTGTCGAACTGCCCCTCGAGGTCCCGGTAATCGTCAAACAGGAGGGTAATCTGGTCTTCCAGTCCCTCTTTCTGGACCCGTTCTTTCGCTAACTCCAGCTGTTCTCTGGAAATGGTCGTCGTGGTTACATGACAGCCGTAGTGTTTGGCTGCATGGATCGCAAAGCCTCCCCAGCCGGTGCCGATTTCAATCACCTTGTCCCCGTGTTGAAGGTCCAGCTTCCGGCAGATGGTGTCCAGTTTGTGCACGGCCGCTTCTTCAAGGCTGGAATCGACGCTGGGATAGATCGCGGAGGAGTACATCATGGTCGGGTCGAGGAAGGTCTCGAACAGATCATTGCCCAAATCGTAATGGGCACTGATGTTCTTACGGGAGCCTTCCTTGGTGTTCCGATTCAGCCAGTGAAGACCCTTGAGGGCAGGCTTGGTAACCCAGCTGAATCGGTCTTCAAATTCGTTCATACGATCGACGTTTCGGGTAAAGAACCGGAGCAGGGCGACCAGATCCGGCGTCGACCAGTCACCAGCCACATAAGCCTCGGCGGCGCCAACACTGCCGCCGGTCAGCAGGTCCCGCCAGGTGCTGTGATCATGGATGATCAGTTCCGCGGGCTCGTAAAGGGCACTGCCATCGCCGAATACCAGATCTTCGAATCCGGATTCCCGAACCGTCAGTTTGCCTTCGCCCAACAAACGGAGCTGCTGAATCACCAGGGCACGTGCTAAGCGGCTAATAGCCGGCAGGCTGCCCGATTCGGATTTGGTGTTTTCAACCGAAGTATTCAGGTTCTCCATGAGCTTACCCTTCCACGAATCTTGTCATTGGTCTCGGAGCTGGTGACATCCAGCCCGGAATCATCGTGCCCACGGCGGTAGGCGGTATCGTCCTCGGAAAGCTTGTCGGGGTGGGTGTAAAACGGTGCACCCTTTAGCTTGAGGCGCAGGGCGTGCCAGTAAATACCTGCCACAACCTTGAATGCCTCGAGCGGAAATTTTCGAAGACTTCTGTGCACATCTTTACGAGTGAGAGGGGTGCGTTGGACTACCAGAGTGGCATCAAAATGTTTGCGACCCTCTTCCAGAACATTTATGTGAATTCTCAGGTCAGGGCCCCGGAAACTGAACGTCCACTCGTAGTGCTGGTTCATGCCGTTGAAAGGAGAAACATGAAAGCGTTTGCTGAAGCCAAACTGTTCGGTGCGCCAGCCCGCCTGGTTGGGCTCCGCACCCGTCGTCTCCAGGCAATAGGCATGACGGTCATGCCACGGGGTGTTGGTAATCTGGGCGACGATGACCTTTGGAACCACGCCATCCGCCGGGCATTCCCCGGCGCGGTAGCAGAAATAGAAGCTGACCGGATTGAACACGTAACCAAAGTAACGCGGATGGGTGATCAGCTCGACTTCACCATCCGGGCGCCAGCCGGTGGCCCGTTCCACGTGGTCACGCACAGCTCCAGACAGGTCGCCAGTCTCCGGACTGAAGTAATCCTTGCGCTTCAGAGACATCCAGTTGAAACGTTCCAGGGAAAATAGCGGGCTAATGCCGGAAACCTGGTTCCACTCGTCGGTGTCGAGGGCCAGCATGCCGGTGCTGTAGCTGAATTCGTGCTGCACCGGGTACTTCCGCCTGTGCCGGACAGTACCCTCCAGCCATTGGCTGTTCACGGTCAAAGCTCCACCCCGAATGCTTCGGTTACCCGCAGCGCGCTGCGAACGCCATCTTCATGGAATCCGTTGAACCAGTAGGCCCCACAGAAATGGGTGCGGTTTTGGTTACCGATTTCGTCGTAGCGTTCCTGAGCTGCCACCGCGTCCAACGTGAATACAGGATGGGCGTACTCGAATCGCTTGATGACCTTATCGGGATCGATATCGCGGCTGCGATTAAGGGTCACACAGAAGGTTTCCGGGGCATCGTGGAAATTCTGCAGTGTATTCATGTTGTAGGTGACAGAAACCGGTTCGGTACTGTGGGTCGGAACAAAGTAGTTCCAGGCAGCCCAGGCCCGGCGATTGTCCGGTAACACGCTGCTGTCTGTATGAAGCACCACATCGTTGTTCTGGTAGGCCATGGCACCGAGTATGTCCCGTTCCTTGTCGGTCGCGTCAGCGAGCATGGCGAGGGCCTGGTCGCTGTGGCAGCCAAAAATCACCTGGTCAAAGTGGTGTTCCTCGCCCCCGACAGTAACGGTTACACCGTCCTCATGCCGGACAACCCTGTCGACAGGGCTGTTCAGATGCATGCCATCACCCAGCCGATCCATCATTTTCTTCACGTACTGGGCAGACCCTCCGGAAATCACCCGCCAGGTGGGGCGGTCATCCACAGACAGCATGCCGTGATTGTTGAAAAACTGTAGGAAGAACCGGATTGGAAACTGTTCCAGCACAATTTCTGGTGCTGACCAGATAGCCGCACCCATCGGGACAATGTAGTAGTTCCTGAAATAGCGGGAGTACCCATTCCGGTTGAGGTATTCCCCCAGTGTTTCTTCATTGCTGATGTTGCCGGCTTCAAGGTCTGCACGGGTTTCCTTGTTAAAGCGGAGAATCTCCCGCACCATCTTCAGGAACGGTAGGTTGAGCAGATTCTTTCGCTGGGCAAACAGGGTGTTCAGGCTTGTGCCGTTGTACTGCAGGCCGGTGCTGCTGCAGTCCACGCTGAAGCTCATGTCGCTGACTTCCGACGGAACTCCCAGCCGCTCCATCAGTTTGATGAAATTCGGGTAGGTCCAGTCGTTGAATACGATGAAACCGGTATTGACCGGCCAGGTCCGGCCACCGGCTTCGACCTGTTCGGTGTTGGTGTGGCCGCCGGCATAGTCGCCCGCTTCAAAAACCTGAACATCATGTTTCTCGGCCAAAAGCCAGGCAGCCGTGAGGCCGGAAACGCCGGCCCCAATGACAGCAATCCGCTGACGCTCACTACTCATCCATTGTTTTCCTGTTCGGTGTTGCTTTTACGGGCCATGGAAGCCGACATGCGGTCGATTAAGGGCCGGGGAAGGGCGCCCAGCGCTTTCAGCATCCAGGTGAAACGCTTGGGGAATGCGATCTCGTTCTTGCCACGCGCCAAGCCACTGACAATGCGTTCCGCCGCATCCTCTGCAGAAACCAGAAAGGGCATGGGAAAATCGTTACGGTCGGTCAATGGTGTCTTGACGAACCCGGGGGAAACCACCACGACGTCGATCCCCTCGGCGGCAAGGTCTGCCCGGAGGGCATGGGCAAAATAGGTCAGGGCCGCCTTGGAAGCGCCGTAACCCTCAGCCCGGCCAAAGGGGAACCACCAGGCGGAAGAACTGACGATCACGAGGGTCGCCGGCTGTCCTTTGGCACGGCTACGCCTGAGGGCAGGCAGAGCAATATCGAGACATCGCGCCGTACCAATCACGTTGGTGTGAATGTTCTTCTCGATAACGTCGCTGTTGTAGCGCGCGATATCAAGATATTCACAGGTGCCGGCGTTCAGTATCACCATATTCAGGTCGCCGTGGTTCTCCAGTGTACCCGCAATGGCCTGGAGGTCGTCTTTGCTGGTAGTGTCTGCCGCCGCCGGTATAATCCGTTCTGGCGCTGCTGAAGCGAGCTCCTCCAGAGCCCCCTGACGGCGGCCGGTAATCACAAGCCGGTGACCACCGCGTGCCAGAGCGCGGGTAACGGATTCACCAATGCCGGAGCTGGCGCCAGTAATCCAGATATTCGAGGTTTCCTGAAGTCGATCACTCATCCTGCCTGATCCTTGATCCAGCGAATGGCCCTGCCAATCACCGGCAGGTTTTCGTAGAGCATTTCTCCGGCGTCAAAGTAATCACGGTGGTAGCACACCATTCCGTCCCGGATTTCGAGGTGGCTGATGCCCTGCACCTGGACTTCACCGCCCTTGCGAAGGCGCTTGTGACGGAGATGCATAACCCAGGGCACGGCGGCAAACTCACCCTGAACAACGGCTTCACCGAATTCGAAGCGACAAGAGATGACATTCGCATAGGCATCGGCGAAATAGCGAGTCAGCTCATCCAGCCCCGTTACGGTGCTCAGTGGGTCCTGAAACAGGATATCCTCACTATAGACCCGGGAAAGCTTGTTCAGATTCCCCTTGTCGAGCTCGTTGAACAGCGCTCTGAAAGTATCGAGCGTTGCCGGCACCGCGGAATTACGCGTACCTACTTCGATCTTTGAGGCGGTTGTCATTGCCTGCTCCTCCTCATTCTGTCCAGTTCGCGTGTTTCTTCCTGAATGTGCTTGGGTATCGGGTTGAGTTCCCAGATGATGCCAAGCTTCGACATCAGCCATAGCCCATACCAGGTGACGTCAATTTCATACCACCGGAATCCCTGGCGAACAGATTGGGGCCAGCGGTGATGATTGTTGTGCCATCCCTCGCCCAGGGTGAGCAGGGCGAGCCAGAAATTGTTCCGGCTGTCGTCCGACGTTTCGAACCGGCGGTTGCCCCAGACGTGGGACAGCGAATTGATGGATACCGTGGCGTGGAACAGCACGACCGTTGAAATGAAGAACCCCCACACGAGCATCTGCAGGCCGTTGGTCCCCAGCCCAGGAGCCCAGGCGGCCAGTGCCTCACCCAGCGCGTAGATACCGACGGCTGCGAGAGCTGGTACGAGGGCATCAAACCGATTAATCAACTTGAGTTCCGGGAATTTCAGCCAGTCCCGGATCCGACGTTCATCGGTTGCAAAGCCGGCGTCACAGGTGAACCATCCCATATGTGACCACCAAAAACCGCCCTGATGGGGCGAGTGAAGATCCTGAACGTCATCGGAGTGCTGATGATGATGCCGGTGGTGGGCGGCCCACCAGAGCGGGCCGCGCTGGGCGGCGCTGGCGCCGAGCACAGCGAATACAAATTGTGCAGGCCGACTGGTCTTGAACGTCTTGTGGGCAAAATAACGATGGTAGAATCCGGTAATCGCAAACATCCGCACGAGGAAGAAAACAATCGCAAATCCGATAGCGAACGCACTCACGCCGGTGTAGAACGCCAGAAGGCAGGCCAGATGGAGCGCAATGAACGGAATAACCCGTAGAAAATTGAATGATCTGGACGTGGTGTCTATGTGATCCGAACCTGCTTCGGAATCGAACCACCTCAAAATGTTTGTAAGCCAATTCTGCATTCGGGTCATACCCTGACTGCCCTTTCTCTTTAATGGAACCTTGATCGCACACTCAGCCTTGTTGCCGCTGATGTTTCATGGAGAGTAGTACGATCTCACTACTGTAATTGGATGCACGATAAACCATGTTTAATCAAACCTTTGATTCGTCACTTATACGCCATATCGCCATTGTCGGTTCAGGCCTCTCCGGGCTGACCGCCGCTATCCAGCTGCGCGGTCTCGGCTATGACGTCACCGTCTTCGAGAAAAGCCGTGGGCCGGGTGGCAGGCTTGCGGCGAAGCGGGTATCCGACGGATCAGCAGATATGGGCGCGCAGTACTTCACCTCCCGAAACCCGGATTTCCTGCCGTTTCTCCGCGAATTTGCCGGCTCTAACAGCTTCGGACCGTGGGAAGGGCGGTTTGGTTTCCAGACGAAGGCTGATACATGGGAATCTTTCCCGCAGGAGACCCGTTACGTCGGTATTCCGCGCATGACAGCCATAACCCGGGCACTGTCCGGACACGCTCATGTTGTTACCGAGACGCGTGTTGCCAGGTTGGCCCGAAACGACCAGTCCTGGTCGCTCTTTTCCACCTCCGGCTCGAACCTCGGTGACTTTGACGCAGTCATCATTACCGCGCCTCCGGCACAGGCCCGGGAGCTGCTGGCGGACAGCGGCCTCGACGATCTGGCTTCCCACCTGGACGATCCGGTGAGTCGGGTTCTGCCTTGCTGGGCCGTTGCAGCCCATTTTTCGGTATCCCCCTGGATTCACCATGAAGGTATGCGCTGCCGTCACCCGGCGCTTTTCTGGGTGGCCAACAATTCCAGCAAACCCGGCCGGGAGGATGCCGGGCAGTGGTGGGTGTTGCACGCCAGTCCGGCGTGGACGGAAGAACACGTTGATACTCCCGCCGACGCAGTTGCAGAAAAGCTGCTTGCTGCTTTTCAAGAAACCACCGGCTTCGATAGCGGCCCGGATGACTTTGTCACGCATCGCTGGCTTTACGCCCGCTCTGAAGGCGGTGACCAACCCGGGCACCTGTGGTTCCCGGAGAACCGAATCGGGCTAGTCGGCGACTGGCTTAGTGGCGGCCGGGTAGAGGGCGCGTTCGACAGTGCCTGCGGGCTGGTTGCCGAACTGACTGCCGCTCCCGCTACTCAGTGAGAGACTCCTGGCTACCGGTGGTCACATCGGGCCGGGTATAGAAATGCGTGATGGTGCCGTCACTGAATTTGCTGAAGAAGGCGCTCACATCGGTGATCTTCTTCAGCGACCGGGTGCGGTGAATGGGTTCGCGCACAAGCACCTTGATGCCGTTGAAGTTGTCCTGGATGTTCGAGAAGCGCGCCCGCATCGAGCAGGTCACCACCTGGGCAGGACTGAGAGAAAGCTCTCCCGCCAACCATGCGCTGTGACGTTCGATCCCTCTGGCCGAGAGGTCTTCCCGCGTATCCAGGTGGTTCAGCTTCACACGGTTTACAATGCAGAACGAGAAACTCTTAGGGTGTTTGCGGGCTACTTTCCGGAACGCCTCCCAGAAGAAGTTGTCGGTCAGTTCCGCAAAGTAGGTCATGTCGCTCAGGCAGGTATCCACCCATTCAAAGTTTTCCGGGTCATCAAGCACTTCGTTGATCGCTTCTCGAAGCAGCCAGTCAAAGCCCAGCGCGGTCTTGTGGGCGTAAACCTTGCGGTACATCTGATGGCGACTGTAGACAAAGTCTTCGAGCGCCCCCAGTCCTTTCTGGGTGATGGCCAGCCCCAGCCAGGGTTCGGATACATCCCAGCCAAAACGCAGGTTGCTCAAAAGATGATCCAGATTGAAGCCGCCGATGGTTACCGACGAGTGGAAGCCATCTCGCAGCATGTAATCGGCCCGGTCCGCATCGATTTCGCCGGATACAATGGATGACAGCAGATCCATCACCAGCCCGGGTATGTTTTCGCTGAGCGGTGATCCCGCAGCGGCGTCCTCTCCCGCAATAAACGCCCAGAATGTGCGGGCGTGACGGCAGAACGTCTCACTGGGTTTTACGTCCGTCGTTTCCATGATGCCGATAATGTCCCGGGCGAACAGCCCGGCACTTTCCAGATCCACCGCCATAAGCACATCGTGGGCAACACGCACCGAATAATGCTCGTGTTCCAGTTCCTCGGGCTCCTCCGGGTGATAGGTGGAATAATCCACGCCGCGCCACAGATCCCGGAAGCGGCCGGGATGGGACATCAGTTCCCGAATACGCCGGGCCTGGGTGAACTGATGGGAAAAGCTGGAATGTCCGCTGTCATGCAGCAGGCAGCCCAGCCGGATGGTTTTGGCCAGATAGTCGATGGCGTCGAGCTGGCTCAGGCTCAGGTCGGTTTGCTCGCTGAGCTGGCGCTCCCTGAGGTAGGCGTCGATCATCGAGCGGAACATGCGGGTGCCCACATGCATCACACCAATACTGTGTAGAAATCGGGAATGGGTTGCGCCGGGAAAGACCAGGCTCAGTATGTCGTTCTGGCAGATGTTTCGCAGTCGCTGGAACAGCGGGTGGTCAATCACCTGGATCTCGTGCCGGTAAAGTGGAATGCCTCCGTGAACCGGATCCATGATCAGCTTGTCATAGGCTCCGAGTAGATCGTTTACGGCACGTCGCATCAGATGGAATCCTCCGATTTCATGAACTTGGCCTTGTTATATCACAGGGGCGTGCCAGAATAGGCTTAATCAAGCCAATTTATCGTTTATCGCTGGTAGTTTAGGGCAGTCGCCATGACCTCGCGCACCGAGCGCATACTTATATTAGACGCCGATGAAAAGGCCCGCACGGATCTCGCCCGTTACCTTGAAGCGAGGGGGTTCTACGTCACCGGCTACCGGGATCTCGCCAGCGCCAAGGCGCTTTTCGACGATAACATTCCCGACGTCATCTTTGCAGACCTGCCTCCGGAGTCCATCCGGGATCTTGCCAACCGCCTGGAAGAAGCAGAAACATTCACGCCGATCGTCGCGTGTTCCTCCAGCGAGTCCAGTGCCGATGTGGTCAGCGCCCTCAGGGCCGGGGCGGCGGATTTCGTCCTCAAACCTTGCAACGACGACAAGGGCGCACTGGACGATGTTATTGGAAAACTGTTCGACCGGGTCCGGGTCAACCGGCTGAATCAGCTTTACCGACAGGAGCTCGAAGAGGCAAATCGGGATCTGCGGGACGGCATCGCCGAGCTGCGGGCAGACCAGCGCGCCGGCCGAAAGGTACAGTTGCGGATGCTGCCGGAGCACGAACAGGTGATGAGTGGCCTGCACGTAGACCACATGATCAAGCCATCGCTCTATCTGAGCGGTGATTTTCTGGATTACTTCCGTATTTCCGACGACAAGGTTCTGGTCTACATCGCCGATGTGTCCGGCCATGGCGCCAGTTCCGCGTTTGTAACCGTACTGCTGAAAAACCTGACCAACCGGTTGCAGCGGAACCTTCGCCGGGGCTCCAGTGAAGATATCCTGTACCCGGACCGATTCCTGGAGCGCATTAATTCGGAGTTGCTGGATACCGGCCTCGGTAAACACGTAACTGTGTTCGTTGGCATTATTTCCCTGAGCGAACGTAAGTTGAACTATGCAGTGGGCGCCCATTTCCCGATGCCCATCCTGTCTTTTGAGGGTGGGGAGGCTGCGTTTCTTGAAGGAAGCGGGCTTCCGGTAGGGCTGTTCGAAACGCCGGAATGGGAAGTGTACGAGGTTCCCCTGAACAAACCGTTTCATCTGACCCTGTTTTCGGATGGAATTCTGGAAGTTATCCGGGAAAAGGGACTGGATGAAAAGGAGCGGACACTACTTGAACTCGTATCGGGAGGTCGTCACACTATCGCCTCTCTTAATGAGGCTCTGCATCTGGAACAGATCACAGAGCTGCCGGACGATATCGCTATCGTATCGGTAACTGATACCATGAACGGATCAGATAACACCCCGGCGAATTAGTGGCAGTGTGAAACATGGCTGGTTACAAGATCCTGCAAGCTGAAAAACAGGGCATCTATGTCCTGAAGTTTATTGGGGAAATCCGGCTGAACCTGTGTTCGACGCTGGACAATCTGGTTGAGTCCATCACCCAGGACCCGGAGTTCAAGACCGTGGTGATCGACCTGACCGAGACCGAGATTATCGACAGCACCACGCTCGGACTGCTTGCCAAGATCGCCATGGCGGCCCAGAAACAGAGCAACTTCCTGCCCACACTTATTTCGACTAATCCCGACATTACCCGCATTATCACTTCCATGGGGTTCGACAAGATCTTTATCATTGTGCGAGAACCCGCGTCCCGAATTGAAGAGCTTGAAGAAATTCCCGTACTCAGGGCCAGCGAACAACAGGTTCGAGACAAGGTTCTTGATGCCCATAAAGTGCTGATGGGCCTGAACAGCCGAAACAGGGAAGAATTCAAGAATCTGGTGCGCGCTCTGGAATGTGAAGAGCCCGGTTAATTGCGCCGCCTGAGCGCGACTGTGCCGGTATCACACCTGATCTGACAAAACGGAAGAACTATGTCTGAACAATCGACGCCCCGGAACACTGAGGCAGCCGGACCAGTGCACGATGTAGCGGTTCTGGGCGGCGGCAGTTTTGGTACTGCCATGGCCAAGGTGCTGGGTGAAAACGGTCACCGTGTTCATTTCTGGATGCGTGGCAAAGCCCAGGCCGAAGAAATCCGCAGTACCCGGATCAATAGCCGCTACATGCCAGGCATTGAGCTGACCGGTGACATTCAGCCCACCACAGACCTGGCAGACGCGGTCAGCAAGGCCGAAATCGTATTTGTTGCCATTCCGAGCAAGGCCTTCCGGGCCGTTATCCGGGAGAACAGCGACAAATTCCGCGACGAACAAATCGTCATCAGCCTCACGAAGGGGATTGAAGAGCACGGTTTCAAGTTGATGAGCGAGATTCTCCAGGAAGAGATCCCCCGCTGTCGTATCGGCGTGCTGAGTGGCCCCAACCTCGCGGGTGAAATCGTAAACCGGGATTTGACCGCCACTGTGATTGCCGCGAAGGATCCGGATGTGCGCCGCTCGGTACAGGACCTCCTGGGTTGCGAGTATTTCCGCGTGTACGCGAACGTCGATGTGTATGGTGTGGAACTCGCCGGTGCACTGAAGAATATCTATGCAATTGTTGCGGGTCTTGCCTCTGCCCTGGAAATGGGAGAAAACGCCAAGGCCATGCTGATTACCCGCGGCCTTGCGGAGATGAGCCGGTTTGCCGTCAGCCTCGGCGCCAACCCCATGACATTCATGGGCCTGGCGGGTGTTGGTGATCTGATCGTGACCTGCACCTCGTCCAAGAGCCGGAACTATCGAGTGGGCTATGCCGTTGGCCAGGGCCAGAAACTGGACGATGCCGTGGCGGAACTCGGGCAGGTGGCCGAGGGCATCTATACCCTGAAGCTCGTCAAGCAAAAAGCGGAGGCCATCGGCATCTACATGCCACTGGTTCGTGGGCTTTATGAGATCCTGTATGACAACGCTTCAATTAAAGCGGTCATCAATAGCCTGATGATGTCGGTCCAGAATTCCGACGTAGAATTTATACTGCCGCGGACCATCAGCCAGTAACGGGCCCGCTGAACCGGGACCAGGCCGGAAAGGAGAGAGCCCTTGCAACTGCTCATCATGCGCCATGGGGAAGCTGGCTGGCATACGCTGGATCAGGAACGTGAACTGACAGAGGCCGGCCGGCTAGGCGTGGCCGAGGTTGCCGCCCGTATTGCGGAGTCGCCCTGGCGACCGAAGCTGATCTGGAGCAGCCCTTACGTGCGGGCCCGGCAAACGGCCGCTATTGTCTCCGAAATTCTCAATTGTCCCGTTGAAGAAAAGATGTTTATCACTCCGGACGACGACCCTGGAGAGTGCCTTGATTCACTGATTGAGCATCACGAATCACCCCTGCTGATTGTTTCCCACATGCCCCTGGTTGGGGGGCTTGCCACGCTTCTGGTTGATGCACACCGCCGGGGTATTCCGTTCATGACCTCCCAGGCCGTAATGTTGGACATGCCGGTGGTCGGCCCTGGGTGCGCTGACTTGAAAGCCCAGTTTCTGCCCTGATATTGCCAGTAACTCACTTTTGAATCCTTGAATCCGAGCCCGACTATGTACAGCTTTCCCATCGACTACGTAGAGCCGGTCTTCCGGCCTCCCAGTGAAGCCAAGTCACTGATCCTGCCGGTCACCAACGGCTGCTCCTGGAATAAGTGCACGTTTTGCGAGATGTATACGCAGCCGCAAAAGAAATTTCGGGCCCGCAAGCCTGAAGACGTGCTCCAGGACATCCGGAATGCAGCTCGCAGCTTGGGTGGCATGCGCCGGGTCTTCCTGGCAGACGGCGATGCCATGGTGTTGCCGACCCGTCGGCTGTTGGAAATTCTGGGTCAGCTCAGGGAGGCTTTTCCGGATCTTCAGCGGGTTTCCAGCTACTGTCTGCCCCGCAATCTCGCCAAAAAGACCGTGGAAGAATTGGCCCAACTGAAGGAAGCAGGCCTGGAAATTCTCTATGTCGGTATGGAATCCGGCGATGATGAAATCCTGCGCCGGGTCAACAAGGGTGAAACTTGGGAATCCACCCGCTCGGCACTGCTGAAAATCCGTGAAGCGGGGCTGACGAGCTCCGTCATGGTGCTGAACGGCCTGGGCGGGGAAAACCTTTCGCGCCAGCATGCGATCAATACCGCAACGCTCTGCAATGAGACTCAGCCAGATTATCTCTCTACCCTCGTGGTCAGTTTCCCACAGGGCGAAGAACGGTTTCGGGAGGGCTTTGGTGACGATTTCGTGCCGCTGTCTCAAAAGGGGCTCTTTGAAGAGATACGCCTTTTCCTGGAGCATCTCGAACTGGATAAGACCATCTTCCGCAGCGATCACGCTTCAAACTACCTCGTGCTGAAGGGCACGCTGGGCCGTGACAAGCAGAAAATGCTGGACCAGGTAAATCTCGCCATTACCAACCCCGGCGCTGCACCGTTGCGCGCGGAGTGGATGCGCGGGTTGTAATTCAGAGAGTCGGGAGCCACGGTTATGAGCATGAATCCGGATAATCTTGCAAAGCAGGTGGAGGAAACCGTGAGGAATGCCGGGAATCCACCCCTCGATCAGTGGGACCCCGAGCTGTCTGGGGATATGGATCTTCGCATCAGCCGTGATGGCCAGTGGATCTTCAAAGGCGAGCCGCTGGCTCGAGAAGCGATTGTACGTCTGTTTTCCACCATTCTCCGCCGGGAAAGCGACGGCGAATACTATCTGGTGACGCCCGTTGAAAAGTGGCGCATACAGGTGGAGGATGCACCGCTTCTCGCCCATTCCCTGACCGTGGCTGGAGAGAGCGACCGACAGGTGATTTCCCTGATCACCAATGTTGGCGAAACGCTCGAGATCAGCCAGGACCATCCACTGGAAGTGACCACCTATCCAGGCTCCGATGAACCAAGGCCCGTGGTAAAGGTTCGCCATGGGGTTGAAGCGCGACTGGTAACCGCAGCCTATTACGACCTGGCGGAGCATGTTGTGGAGCGGAATGAAGACGGGCACCCGGTTCTTGGGGTGTTCAGCCACGGAATTTTCTACAAAATCGGGCAGGGTGGTTGAAAACCCGTACCGCGGCCCCAGAATTACGGTAGAAAACGCATTAGCTCAGTTGTTAAACTGTGTTTTCATACTTGTTATGAGCCTGGCTCTCTAACGAGGCCCGGTGGTCGTTAGTCCCTCTGTGCAGTCTGGCTGTTCACGATCACTTTCGATTGCCTAAATCAATTAAACAGTCATTGCGACACGCAAGGAGATCACATGGCCCAACCTCGTGTTGTCACCATCCATTACACGCTCACCAACGATCAGGGAGAGCAGCTTGACTCCTCCCGTGTAGAAGGTCGTGAGCCTCTGTCTTACCTGGAAGGTGCACAGAACATTATCGGTGGACTGGAAAGTGCACTGAACGAAAAGAACGCAGGCGATCAGGTTAAGGTGTCTGTAGAACCCGGCGAAGGCTACGGCGAAGTCAACGAAGAGCTGATCCAGCCGGTTCCGCGGTCTGCATTTGAAGGCGTCGATACCATCGAGCCGGGCATGCAGTTCCAGGCGCAGACCCCGGGCGGCCCCCAGGTTGTTCGCGTGGTTGAAGTTGGCGACGAGACCGTCACCATCGACGCTAACCACCCGCTCGCCGGCGAGACCCTGCACTTCGACGTAGAAGTAGTAGAAGCTCGCGAAGCGACTGACGAAGAGCAAGAGCACGGCCACGCTCACTAAGCTTTTCTGAAGCGCGATCAAAAACGGCTCCCGAGGGAGCCGTTTTTTTATGCCCACAATAATCATGTCGGATTACGGCTGTGCCTAATACGACCTACAAAGACACCATTCGAAGCCTCACACCAACCCCGTAGGTCGGAATAGGCGCAGCCGTATTCCGACATTCCGACAGCCCCAAAAAAAACGGCCCGCGAGGGGCCGTTTTATCACCGGAAGCCGAACTTACATGTTCGGATAATTCGGGCCGCCGCCGCCTTCCGGAGTCACCCAGTTTATGTTCTGGGCAGGATCCTTGATATCGCAGGTCTTGCAGTGAACACAGTTCTGGGCGTTGATCTGGAAGCGCTTACCACTGCCGTCGTCTTTCTCAACAACCTCGTACACGCCAGCCGGACAGTAGCGCTGTGCAGGCTCGTCGTATTTCGGCAGGTTGTCGCGAATCGGAAGCTCCGAATCTGTCAGCTTCAGGTGTACCGGCTGATCTTCCTCATGGTTGGTGTTGGAGATAAACACCGATGACAGGCGGTCAAAGGTCAGAGTGTTATCCGGCTTGGGATAGGTCACCTTCTTGCACTCGGCCGCCGGCTTCAGGGTAGCGTAGTCCGGAGTGGTGTCATGGAAGGTGATCGGCAGACTGCCGCGCAGGATGTTCTGCTCGAAGAAGGCGATGGCACCGCCAACAATGTTGCCGAACTTGTGCATGGCCGGGCCGAAGTTACGCTCGGCGTAGAGTTCCTTGAACAGCCAGCTGTCTTCAAACTTCTTCTGGAAGCTGCTGATTTCCTCGCCGCTCTTGCCATCCTTGAGTGCTTCGAAAACCGCTTCGGCGCCCAGCATGCCGGACTTCATGGCAGTATGGGAGCCCTTGATCTTGGAGCCGTTCAGTGTGCCTGCATCACAGCCCAGCAGCAGACCACCCGGGAAGCTCATCTTGGGCAGAGCGTTGTAGCCACCTTTGGTGATTGCACGGGCGCCGTAGGATACGCGCTTACCGCCTTCCAGGTGTTTCTTGATCTCCGGGTGATGCTTCAGGCGCTGAAATTCCTCGAACGGGCTCAGGTGCGGGTTGCTGTAGGAAAGATCCGTAATCAGGCCCACGTAAACCTGGCCGTTTTCCAGGTGGTACAGGAAGGAGCCGCCGGTGGAACCGGTCTCTTTCAGCGGCCAGCCAGTGGTATGAACTACCAGGCCTGGCTCGTGTTTGGCCGGATCAATATCCCAGAGTTCCTTGATGCCGATACCGTAGTGCTGGGGATCCTTGCCTTCATCCAGATTGAATTCGTTGATCAGGCGTTTGCCCAGGTGGCCACGGCAGCCCTCGGTGAAGAGAGTGTATTTGGCGCGCAGTTCCATGCCCGGCATGTAGCCGTCTTTTTCGGAACCATCACGGGCCACACCCATATCGCCGGTAATAATGCCTTTCACCTGACCGTCCTCAACGATGGTCTCGGACGCGGCAAATCCGGGATACACTTCGACGCCCAGGCCTTCGGCCTGCTCGGCGAGCCAGCGGCACAGGTTGCCCAGACTGATTATGTAGTTGCCATGGTTGTGCATGTTTTTGGGCACAAACGCATTGGGGATTTTGGTGGCACCTTCCTGGTTCTTCAGTAGGAAAATGTCGTCACGGGTAACCGGCGTGTTGAGCGGAGCACCTTTCTCTTTCCAGTCCGGGAAGAGTTCGTTGAGGGCAGTGGGCTCGAATACGGTACCGGCCAGAATGTGGGCGCCGATCTCAGAACCTTTCTCAACAACGCATACGGTGAGTTCCTCGCCAGCTTCCTGTGCCAGCTGCATGACACGGCACGCTGCCGACAGGCCCGCCGGGCCGCCGCCGACGATCAGAACATCAAATTCCATCGATTCGCGTTCCACGTTGGTCTCCTCAAACATCTTTAATGGATATTATGTGCCCGCAGGCCAATTATTCTGGGCCGCCATCATACCGGTAAAAGTGCCTATAGACGACTGCCCCAAGCCGTTTTTCCCGACTCGCATAACCAAAAGGATACCGTATTTGAAGAATCAAACAAACGTTTGTTTGAAATTCGCTCTGTCCTTTGGCATTGTAAGAGCACACTGAAACATCGTGTGTTTTGAGTCGAAATCTAGTATCGTCTCATTGCCGTCCCCGGTCAATACCGGGGAATTGGCTGAAAGTTCAGTCCTGGCGCGTCGTTTGAGGCTATTGATTCTGCTGAGTGTTGCCTCCATTATTAGTGCGCATTGAATTCAGGCAGGCTCTGCGCGAGGACTGCAAGTCATAAACCCATCGTAGAAGAACGAGGAATCTATGAAGGTTCTGGTCGCTGTAAAACGAGTAATCGACTACAACGTAAAGGTGCGCGTCAAGCCGGACAACACCGGTGTTGACCTCGCCAACGTCAAGATGGCAATGAACCCGTTCTGCGAAATCGCGGTAGAAGAAGCCGTTCGCCTGAAAGAGAAGGGTGTTGCCAGTGAAATCGTGGTGGTATCCATTGGCCCGAAAGCCTCTCAGGAGCAGATTCGCACTGCGCTGGCGCTGGGTGCGGACCGTGGTATCCACGTCGAAACCGACGAGGAGGTTCAGTCTCTCGAAGCGGCCAAGCTGCTCAAGGCTGTTGTTGAGAAAGAAGAGCCCAAGCTGGTCATTCTTGGCAAGCAGTCCATCGATTCCGATAACAACCAGACTGGCCAGATGCTGGCCGCACTGACCGGCATGGGTCAGGGCACTTTCGCTTCCGAAGTGGTTGTTGAGGGCGACAAGGTTAACGTAACCCGTGAGGTAGATGGTGGTCTGATGACCGTTGCTCTGAATCTGCCTGCCGTTGTTACTACCGACCTGCGTCTGAACGAGCCGCGCTACGCTTCTCTGCCGAACATCATGAAGGCAAAGAAGAAGCCGCTGGACAACATGAGCCCGGCCGATCTGGGTGTCGACATCGCTCCGCGCCTTTCCACCCTGAAGGTTGAAGCACCTGCTTCCCGTCAGGCGGGTGTGAAAGTGGCCGACGTTGCCGAGCTGGTCGATAAACTGAAGAACGAAGCGAAGGTGATCTAAATGAGCATCCTTGTAATTGCTGAACATGACAACAGCAGCCTGAAACAGGCTACCCTGAATGTTGTAGCGGCTGCCAAGGCCATCGGCGGAGACATCGACGTACTGGTTGCCGGTGAGAACTGTGGTGCCGTTGCTGAAGCAGCTGCCAAGGCCGAAGGCGTTAACAAGGTACTGGTTGCCGATAACGCTGCTTATGGTCACTTCCTGGGTGAGAACCTGGGTGAGCTGGTTGCCGAAGTAGGTAAGGGCTACAGCCACATCCTGGCCGCCGCTGGCACCGTGGGTAAAGACTTCATGCCGCGCGTTGCTGCACTGCTGGACGTTGCCCAGGTTTCCGACATCATGCGTGTGGAGTCCGAAGACACCTTCGTTCGCCCGATCTACGCTGGTAACGCGATTGCCACTGTGAAATCCAGTGACAGCATCAAGGTGGTTACCGTTCGTCCGACGGCGTTTGATCCGGTTGCTGGCGAAGGTGGCTCCGCTGCCGTCGAACAGCTGGACGTAGTAAAAGACGCTGGCCTGTCCCAGTTCGTTAATGAAGAGCTGGCCAAGTCTGACCGTCCTGATCTGGCAAGCGCCGGTATCGTTGTTTCCGGTGGTCGCGGCATGCAGAACGGCGACAACTTCAAGATGCTGGAGCAGGTTGCCGATCTGATGGGTGCTGCTGTTGGCGCATCCCGTGCTGCAGTTGACGCCGGTTTCGTACCGAACGACATGCAGGTTGGCCAGACCGGTAAGATTGTTGCTCCGCAGCTGTACATCGCTGTGGG
Organism: Marinobacter sp. PE14; assembly: GCF_053566155.1. Lineage (NCBI taxonomy): Bacteria > Pseudomonadati > Pseudomonadota > Gammaproteobacteria > Pseudomonadales > Marinobacteraceae > Marinobacter > Marinobacter sp. PE14. Next base: position 197,111 of record NZ_JBQXNY010000005.1, read on the forward strand.
TATTTCTGGTGCCATCCAGCACCTGGCCGGTATGTCTGACTCCAAAGTGATCGTTGCGATCAACAAGGATGAAGAAGCACCGATCTTCCAGGTTGCCGATTACGGCCTGGTAGCGGACCTGTTCGAAGCGGTTCCGCAGCTCGAAGAAGAGCTGAAGAAAGTTCTGTAACTTTCTGTTCGGCTTGAAAAAAGGCACCTTCGGGTGCCTTTTCTTTTGGGTGAAACCAAAATTCCTGCCATGATACCGAGTCCCGACTGTTGAACTGGATACACGAACCATGACCACCATGCCGTTTGACGCACTAGCCTGCCCACTGGACGGTTGCCCGCTCATCCACAGCGAAAAGACCTGGCGTTGCGAGAATGGGCACAGTTTTGATGTTGCGCGGCAAGGCTATGTCCATCTGTTACCGGTCCAGAAGAAACGCACTCTGGACCCGGGTGACAGTAAGGATATGGTCGCGGCCAGACAAAGGTTCCTGAATGCAGGCTTCTACAAACCAATCGCCGACTCTGTGAGCGAAATCGCGCTGCAATCGCTGCCGAGTGAGGGGACTGGTTCGGTTCTGGACGCCGGTTCCGGAGAAGGTTATTACCTTCGACACCTTGCAAACCTTGCTGGCACCAGAAGCCTTTCCATGATCGGCGTCGACATCTCCAAATGGGCAGCTCTGGCCGCCGCCAAACAGGACAAACAGACACGGTGGGTGGTCGGCAGCAATGCAAATCTGCCAATACTGCCGGACTCGCTGGATCTGGTGCTTTGCCTGTTCGGTTTTCCGGTTTACAGCGAATTTGCCCGGGTGCTCAAGCCTGGAGGGGAGGTGGTTCAGGTAGATGCGGGTCCGGACCATTTGCGGGAGCTCCGCGAAATCATTTACCCCGAGCTGAAGCCGCCCGGAGACAATGAAAGCGATGCCCCGGAGGGTTTCGGACAGCTGGATCCCACCGTCGTTCGTTTCCCGCTGACCCTTCCAGACCAGGACACCATTGCTGATCTTCTGGCCATGACGCCGCATCTGTACCGAGCCACCTCAGAGGGCCTTGATAAGGCTGCGGCGCTCGAATCACTGGAGGTGACAGTCGACGTGGTTTTGAAACGTCTGGAAAAGCGCTAACCACTGAAATTCATTGCCCTTCGTCGGAACCCTGAGCCTTGCCGTGCTTGCGGGACGCGATCCGCTTTTCCGCTTTTCCGATGATCAGGGTGTCGGCAAGGATGTGCAGGGCCTTGTTGGTAGTCCGTACGGTTTTGTAGATCTGCTGACTCGTCTGGTCATGGCTGGCTCGCGCTTTACGGGCAGTCTGTCGGAACTCCTCATCCTTCGAGAACAGATCAATCAGCCCGAAAGTCGTGTTCGAGATTGCCTTGTGCAGCTTTTCTACCGCGCTCGCACCACCCGAGACCGAGTCCTCCAGCAACCGCGCCCGGTTCCGGACTTCGAGAAGATCCATTCTGCTTTTCTGGATGGCGCTGTGCGCCGACACACGATGGGAATTGAGAATCCGGGCTTCCCGGCGGCAGAGCAGCAACTGCCAGTAAGCGATGCAGAATCCCCCCAGGGCCAGTAGCAGCAACAATACGATTGCGGCCAGATTCATGACAGGGTCCTCCAGTCATTCATTGCGATCATCGATACTCAATCTGCATATCCACGTCGATTTCGCGCTCGGTCATCTCTTCCTCGAGTTCTTTCATTACTTCCTGGTACACCATTTTACGGACCATCACCGGGAGTTTGTCGGCAAGTACGCGGGCAGAGCGTGATTCCCGCTTTGCCAGGGCAATCGGATCCAGTACCCGAAGCGTAATAACCAGCTCCGGTTCCTGCTCGGAATCTGCGATATCATCGTTCTCCATCATTCGGGCAATCACTTTGCGCTGTTCAAGAACCTGCCAGCAGACAAAGCCACTGAACAGGACAAGCAGGATGCTCAAGACTGTCAAAAAGGTGATCAATTCGAACCTCCGGAAATCGTTTCTTGCTCTGCCTGCCAGTGTGCCCCAAGCAGTATGACAAACGATTGGCCGTGAAGACGGATTTCCTGGTGTAGACGGGAAAGTAGAACGAGCGCTCAAAACTGTTAACATTGGTTGCAGTTGTTCAATGAGCTAAGCAGAATCAACGGGTTAAGGCCGACTATTCATACCAACAGAGGATCGTTCATGGTTTGGTTCAAGGCGTTTGCAAGTGGTTTTCTCGCTACCCTGGTGTTTCATCAGGGCCTGTTCGCACTGTTCTGGCTCGGGGGCATCGTGCCCGCAGCGCCCTTCAACCTGTCACCGGTGCCGCCACTGGGTGTGCCCCAGGTTGTGTCACTGGCGTTCTTTGGTGGCCTGTGGGGCATGTTGTTGTGGCTGATTCTTGGGCGCCTGGCAGGGGTGAAGTTCTGGCTGGGGCATGTCATTGTAGGGGCTGTAGGTCCCACGGCAGTCGCCATGCTGGTGGTATTCCCCCTGAAAGGGCTTGATGTCTCTGCCCAGACCTGGGTGGGCGGCTTGCTCCTTAACGGTTTCTGGGGCCTCGGTGTTGCCGTATTCATGCGTCTGATGGGCGAAAAAGCTGTTCCCGGGCTCCGCTGAAATACCATTGATTCGTTATCAATTTCTGTTGTCATCACTGTTTACTAAGGAAGAGCAATGACCAAATCCGCAGAAACAGCCTATGATCTGGTGGTGTTCGGTGCCACCAGCTTCGTCGGCCAGATTCTTACCCGTTACTTGCTCGAGACCTACGGTGTGGGCCAATCGGTAAAATGGGCGATTGCAGGGCGCTCGGAGAGCAAACTCAACACGCTCAAGAGCAACCTTGGCGATAAAGCCAAGGATCTGCCAGTGATTCTGGCCGATGCCGCAGACGACGCCGCCCTCAAGTCCATGTGCGAGCAGACCCGTGTGATTATATCCACGGTCGGCCCCTATGCGCTTTACGGCGAGCCGCTGGTTAAGGCTTGCGTACAGACCGGCACGGACTACTGCGATCTCACCGGCGAAGTTCAATGGATTCGCAAGATGGTGGAGCGTTACGAGGCGGAGGCGAAAACCTCCGGAGCGCGTATTGTCCACTGCTGCGGTTTCGATTCGATTCCGTCTGACATGGGCGTCTGGTTCCTGCAGAATCAGGCCGAGCAGACTTTCGGTGCGCCATGCCGAGATGTCCGTATGCGCGTGAAGACCGCGAAAGGCGAATTCTCGGGAGGTACCGTTGCTTCCCTGATGAACGCGGTGAAGGAAGCGGCGGCCGACCCGAAACTGCGAAAGCAAATGGCCAATCCGTTCTCGATCTGCCCACCGGAGCATCGCTCCAAGACCCGCCAGCCCAGTCTTAAAGGAGCCGAATTCGACAAGACCTTTAACGCCTGGCTCGCGCCTTTCGTAATGGCAGCGATCAACACGCGGGTGGTGCATCGTTCCAACGCCATGCAGAACGCGCGCTATGGCAAGGAATTTACCTACGACGAGGCCATGATGACCGGTCGAGGCACCAAGGGGCGTCTCGCAGCGTATGCCGTCACCGGCGGCCTGGGGGCGTTCTTGATGGCTTCGGCCATCAAGCCGACTCGCTGGCTGGTGGAGAAATTTGTCCCTCAGCCGGGCGAAGGCCCCAGCCCTGAAGCCCAGAAAGCCGGGTTTTATGATCTGCGCTTTGTTGGTCGCACCGAGGACGGAAAGACCATCATCACCAAAGTGACCGGGGATCAGGATCCGGGCTACGGTTCTACCGGGAAGATGTTGGGCGAAGCGGGCATGTGCCTGGCGTTCGATATTCCGGCGGATCAGCCGGGTGGATTCTGGACACCGTCCTCTCTGCTGGATGGCAAGCTGATGGACAGGCTCACCAGCAAGGCAGGCCTGACGTTCGAAGTTCTCGAAACCCGCTAACCACTCAGGTAGATCACACGGTCGGTGCCCGGAAGGGCATCCGACCCGTGTGCGAGACTGACCACGGTTTTCCCTTCCAGAAGCGATTCCATCCGTTTTGCTATTCTCGACCGGGTGTCGGCATCCAGGCCAGTGAACGGTTCATCCAGTATCACCAGGGGAGCTGGATTCAGTAACACCCTTGCCAGGGCCACCCTTCGTGCCTCGCCGCCTGAGAGCCTGCTTCCGGCGCTGCCCAGCCAGGTATCGAGTTGATCCGGTTCGGTGGCGAAGCGTTCAGCCAGTTCCATCTGCTCCAGCATGCTCCAGAGTTCGGTATCCGTAGCCTCCGGTGAGCCCAGTAACAGGTTGGCCCGCAACGTATCTTCAAACAGCACGGTTTTCTGGGTCAGGTAAACGCAACCCCTCCGCGCCAGGCTTCCCTGGGCAACCGGCAAAAGGCCGGCGAGCACATCGGCCAGTGAAGACTTTCCACTGCCGGAGCGGCCCAGAATACCGATGCGTTGGCCATCCTCAATCTCAAGATTGAAGCGCGTGAACAAGGGCGCGTACCCCGCGTGTTTTACCGCAATATTTTCTGCACAGAGAGCAGTTTTCTGAGGCAATTCCTTCTCTTGGTGCACAACCTGCCGTTCCTCTTCGCGGCAATCGCGGTTCAGCCGCGCCGCAGAAGCGATGGTCGCCCCGAGCTTGCCAAAGGCGTCAGGCAGCATGGCATAGACCTCAGTCAGCCCAAGCAGAGCAATGGGCAGTAAAACCAACACAGGCCCGGATAGCGTGCCCGCCTGGAACAGAGCAAAGCCCGCCCAGACCGCCAGGGCCGCAGAGAGATTTACCAGCAGATGGGTTCCGGCCAGGTGCCAGCCTACGCGAGTATCCGCTTTTGCCTGCTCTGAAGTTACCTGGTGGGCCTGGCGCATAAGCCAGGCAGCATGTTTGCCAGTGCGACCGGCAGCAGTAAGTTCGGAGAAACCTTCAATATGTTCGATGACCGCCGTTCGCAACTCTTCCTGACGGTCGCTTTGCCGGGCCGCAAGTTGCCAGGTTCTGAGGTAAACACCAACCGTTGCCACGGCCAGTGCAATCACCAGCAGCAGGCCCACCAGTACGGCTGTACCGACATCAAACAGAATGGCAGCCAGCACCACCACCAGAAGGGTTACCAGGCCGGCAAGAGACGTAGGTGCGATCAAGCGAAGGTACAGAGTATCAAGAGCATCGACATCGCTGGTCAGGCGCGAGAGCCACTGGGCGCCGCTCAGCTCGCCCCGGCGTACGCGTGTGGCGCGGGACAGCCGAGAAAACAGGTTCACGCGGATATCTGTAAGCAGTCTCAGAACTGTATCGTGGTTATATACCCGTTCCAGATACCGGAACACCGTTCGCGAAACTGCGAAAAACCGGATAGCGCCACCGGGCACATAGAGGTTGATGGTGGCCGCCGCTCCGGCAGCCAGAAGCAATCCCACCAGCGCCGTTTTGGTAAGGAACCAGCCGGAAACGGCCAACAGGGCAATGCCGGAGAGCAGGGTGGCAACAATCAGGAAACCACCCACCACCAAACGCCCGGGCCGCTTGAATATCAGCTCCAGCCACGGTTTCAGCTCACGCATCCCGAACCTCCCCGCCGGAGACGAGCAGAACCCGGTTTGCCAGTGTGAGCAACGCCTGGTGATGAGTGGAGAAGATCAGGGTTTTGCCGGCTACCGCCAGTTTGTGCAGCGCTTCCAGCACAAACACCTCACTGTCGCTGTCGAGGCCTGCGGTGGGTTCATCCAGCAGAATCAGGTCATAATCGGCCAGGAAAATACGTGCCAGGCTCAGCCGCCGGGCCTGTCCGCCGGAGAGCCCCTGGCCCTCCTCGGATACCTGGCTGTAGATACCCTGTTGGCGGTTGTCCAGCAGGGAACCAAGGCCAACGTTGCGCAGGGCGGTTTCAATGGCAATATCGGAGGCGTCCGGCGTAGTCAGCCTGAGGTTATCAGCCCAGGTACCCTGAACCAGAAAGCCTTTCTGCCCCAGCCAACCGAACCGGAAACTGCCCGGCGGTTCGCCAAACAGGTGGAGCTCACCTGTATCCGGTGCCATAAAGCCCGCCAGTAAATGCAACAGAGTGGATTTGCCACCGCCCGAGGGGCCGGTGAGGGCGATCACTTCCCCTTTTTGAATGGTCAGCGAGAGATCTTGAATAACGGTCTGATCCAACCGAAAGCGTTTGCTGACGGACCGCAACTCGATGCGGTCATCGGCGCCCGCCACCGGTCCGCTATCGGTGGACTTGTCGAAGTGCACTGGCGAACCAAGCCGTTCAAGGATTTCTGTGCCGGCGCCCATGGCCGCTGCTCGATCGTGATAATGCTGGGACAACGTCCGCAGGGGCTGGAAGAACTCCGGGGCCAGTAACAGAATCAGAAGCCCGGAAAACAGCGTGAGATCCTGGGACGGGCCGTAAGTGATGTACCCCAGCAAACCAAAACCGATGTAAATGGCGATAACGGCAATGGCCACCGAGGCAAAGAACTCCAGGACCGCCGACGAGAGAAAGGCAATCCGCAGCGTTTTCATGGTAACGCGCCGATAGTGATCCGACCGTTTGCGGATGAGCTCGGCAGCGCCCGCCGTCTGGCCAAACAACTGAAGCGTTGTAAGCCCGCGCACCTTGTCGAGAAACTGCCCAGACAGCCGGCTGATGGTTTCAAAGTGCTGCTGGTTTAGCTTTTCCGCACCCATGCCAACCAGCGCCATGAACAGCGGAATCAGCGGTGCAGACAACAGCAGAAAAATACCCGCCAGCCAGTCCAGCCAGAACACGAGGACGAGGATCAGCAGAGGCACGATCATCGACAGCGTCATTTGCGGAAGAAAACGGGCGAAATAACCGTGCAGTGCTTCCACGTGGTCAATCCATTCCCGGGCAAGCGTGCCTGCCGAGGATTGGCCCAGCTCTACCGGGCCGGTGGCCTGCCAGTGTTTGTGGAGCTGACGCCGTGCATCCCGCCGCACCTGTTCGCTGCAACGGGCAGAAAAACGCGTCTGAAAGCCCTGGCCAAGTGCCCGAACCATCATCGCGAGAATCAGCCAAAGGAAGAGCGGAGTGAGGTCCGTGACCGGGACCTCGTCAATAACGCCCAGATGAATTATCCGGGCCAACAATACCATCTGAATGATGGTCGCTATGCCGGCTACTGTGCCCGCAGCTACAGCACTGCGGATCCAGAGGCGATTGCCAAGGGCAAGCTGCGCGAGCCAGCCTTTGACGGCTTTCTGGTCAGTGGCGGAGGAACCTCCTCCACCATCATTGGCCAGAGGCTCCGCCACTCAGTGGTATCCCTCTCCGGCGCGCACCTTGCCGCGGAAGACCCAGTAGGTCCATGCGGTGTACACCAGTACGATCGGGATCACAAAGAGCAGGCCCAACAGCAGGAACAGCTGGGATTCATAGGCGGACGCTGCGTCCCAGAGCGTGTATTCCGGCGGAACCACATAAGGCCAGCGGCTGACCACCAGGCCCAGATAGGTGGTGATAAACAGCCCCATGGTCGCCACGAACGGCATGCCGTCTTTGCGATCACGAACCGAACGGTAAATCTGGATGGCACAAAGCAGAGTCAGAACCGGCAGAACCCAGATGATACTCAGGTTCGAGAACCAGCGCTCTCGGACCATTTCGTCCACAAAGGGCGTCCAGACACCGATGATGCCAAAGACCACAAGAACAGCCAGGAGCAGCGGCAGGGTGATTTTGTACGCCCACTGCTGCAGGTACCCCTCGGTTTTCATGATCAGCCAGGTGGAGCCCAGCAGCGAGTAGCCGGCCAGCATTCCCAGGCCTGTGAGAACGGTAAATGGCGTCAGCCAGTCCAGCGCGCCGCCCACATACACGCCGTTGGCGGTTTCAAAGCCCTGGATATACGCCCCAACCACAGCGCCCTGGGCGAATGAGGCGACAGTGGAACCGCCCGCAAAGGCCCAGTTCCAAAGATAGCGGGAAGTGCGGGCCTTGAAGCGGAACTCGAAGGCCACGCCCCGGAAGATCAGCCCGGCCAGCAGCAGGAACACACCAATGTACAGTGCCGGCAGGAAGATGGAATACACCATCGGGAACGCTGCAAGCAGGCCGGCACCACCCAGCACCAGCCAGGTTTCGTTGCCGTCCCACACCGGCGCCACCGAATTCATCATGGTGTCCCGGGCTTCCTCGTTCGGGGCGAAAGGAAAGAGAATCCCGACGCCCAGATCGAAACCGTCCATCAACACATACATGATGATGCCGAAGCCAATAATGAATGCCCAGATAAGAGGCAGATCAAACAGTTCCATAATCAGTGCCCTCCCTGGTTTGCGGGCTTGGCAGTACCAACAGTATCGCCGGAGTTGTGATTAATTTCGAAAGGCACGTGTGCGGCAGAGAACGGACGCTTCGGCCGATCTGTCTCGTGCTCGTCTTCATCCTGGTCTTCGAGACCTACATACAACACGCGCATCAAGTAATACACGCCGGCAGAGAACACCAGAGCGTACACAACGATATAGCCGATGAGTGTGAACAATGCCATGCCGCCCGTCAGTGAGGGAGTCAATGCCTCGGCCTGGGTCATCTGGCCGTACACCAGCCAGGGCGCCCGACCTACCTCGGTCACAAACCAGCCTGTCAGCACCGCAAAGAAAGGTGCAATGCTCATAAAGCGCATGCCCTGCAGGAACCAGTTGGTGCGCCAGTATCTACCGCCGGCACGCAGAACCAGTCCGGTAACCGCGAAGGCGATCATCAGCAGGCCAATGCCCACCATGATGCGGAACGACCAGAACACGATTGCGACGGGTGGTTGCTCGTCAACAGGAACCGCGCTTACACCCGGCACTTCACCGTCCCATTCATGGGTGAGAATGAAACTGGCCAGGTTGGGAATGCCAATCTCAAACAGGTTGCGCTGGTTTTCCTGATCGGGAATGGCAAACAGCAGCAACGGCACGTTGCGGGAGGTTTCCCAGTTACCTTCCATGGCCGCTACTTTGGTCGGCTGATGCTCCAGAGTATTCAAGCCATGGAAATCCCCCAGGACTGCCTGGGCAGGCGCAATGAACAGCAACAGCCACAGACACATGGAAAGTGCTTTCTTGTTGGCCTCAACCTCGCGACCGCGCAGCAGGTACCAGGCGCTCACACCGGCCACCACAAAGCCGCCGGTCAGGAAGGAGGCCAGTGCCATGTGGGCGAATCGGTAGGGGAATGAGGGATTGAAGATCGCCTCGCTCCAGGAAGTGACGTAGAACACGCCGTCGCGAAGTTCGGTGCCGGCCGGAGTCTGCATCCAGCTGTTCGCCGAGAGAATCCAGAACGACGAAATGAAGGTGCCGGTGGCAACCATGATAGCGGCAAACAGGTGAACACCAGCGGGCACCTTGTCGCGACCAAACAGGAGCACGCCAAGGAACGCCGCCTCAAGGAAGAACGCCGTGACCACCTCGTAACTCAGGATTGGGCCAAGGAAATTGGCAGAGGCCTGGGCGAAATTACTCCAGTTGGTTCCGAACTGGAACGACATCACGATGCCTGATACCACCCCCATGCCGAACACCACGGCAAACACCTTGGTCCAGAAGGCAGAGAGCTTCACCCACACAGGATTCTCGGTTTTGAAGGCCAGGCCCTCAAGTACCGCGATGTAGGAAGCGAGGCCGATGGTAAACACCGGAAAAATGGCGTGAAATGACACCACGAACGCGAACTGGATTCGCGAAAGGATGAGAGGATCAAGTTCCATGGGAACCCTCCGGTAACGTTCACATCATAACAAACGGGCCCAGCGAACCCGTTCAGCCGCTGCCTTAGCTCTGATTGTTATATTGTTATTACCGGCAGATGGTTACTATGCTATTAAATATGGTAGCAGATTCGATAGGGCCGAATGTCGCACCCTTGATTTAAAACAATTATGGTGATGCCGATGAGCTTTTACGAAGACAGAATACTGCCTCACATCATAGACCGGGCCTGCTCAATGGGACAGGTGATGAAACTTCGTAGCCAGGTGGTTCCCCATGCCAAAGGTGTGGTTCTGGAAGTGGGTATGGGCTCTGCTATCAACATGGAGTTCTACAACGCCGGCCAGGTTGACATGGTCTACGGCCTCGAGCCCTCAGAAGGCATGCGTCGAAAGGCCCAGCCGAACCTCGCAAGAACTCCCATAAAGGTGGAATGGCTGGACTTGCCCGGGGAGAAAATCCCGTTGGACGACAACTCCGTGGACACCGTTCTGCTGACCTTCACGCTTTGCACCATCCCCGACTGGAACGCCGCTCTTCAACAAATGCGCCGAGTGCTCAAACCCGGCGGTGAACTCCTGTTCCTGGAGCACGGCGAATCGCCCCACGATGGCACGCGAAAATGGCAAAACCGCATCACCCCAGGCTGGAAAAAGCTGGCCGGCGGTTGCCACCTGAACCGGCACATTGCCGACCTGATCCGCCACGCCGGCTTTGAAATCCAGGAGCTGGAAAACCTCTACATCCCAAAGGCACCGAAAATCGCGGGATACATTTATAAGGGCAGGGCAATCAACCCGGTAGAGACCGGCCCGGCGGTCTGATAGTGCGGGCAGAATCCGAATTGCGTTACCCCACGCAGACTTATACAATTCTGCCCGTCAAAACCTTCCCCGAATGCTCCGGTGGTGAAATTGGTAGACACAAGAGACTTAAAATCTCTCGACCGTTAGGTCGTGCCGGTTCGATTCCGGCCCGGAGCACCACTATTTATTCGACATTGCCTCCAGCATTTTATTCACCGCTTCCAGATGCTCCGGCTCGTTATGGCACATGCCCTGGAAGTTCGCACACACGTCCAGGAAATCCTTCAGTTCCATTCTCGGCGCCATTTTCATCAGGCGTTTGGTGAGGCGTGTGGCTTTCGGTGGCTGGCTGGCCATGCGGCTTGCCATGGCATTGGCGGCGTTCATCAATTCGTCCGCTGGCACCACTTCCAGAACAATACCCAACTCTTTTGCTTCGGCTGCGTCGATCACCCGGCCGGTGAATGTCAGCTCGAAGGCGCGCTGGTAACCGATCAGGCGCTGCATGAACCAGGCGCCGCCGTCACCTGGAATGATTCCCAGGTTTAGAAAGGTTTCGCCGAACTTTGCGCTTTCCGAGGCAATGCGGATATCCGCCATGTTGGCCAGATCGAAGCCGGCGCCGATGGCCGGGCCGTTTACGGCAGCGATGATGGGCACTTCCACATTCTGCAGGGCCAGGGGAATGCGCTGGATGCCTTTGCGGTAACGGTCGGCGCATTCGGCCACGTCGCCGGCAAAATCGCCGCTGCGGTTGGCCATGTCCCGGATGTTGCCGCCTGCACTGAACGCAGAGCCCGCTCCGGTGATCACCAGAACCGACACGTCTTCGCACTGGTTTACCCATTCCGTGGTGGTCACGATGTCGTCGATCAGGTTTGAGCCGGTCAGCGCATTGCGCAGGTCGTGACGGTTCAGAGTAAGCGTGGCGACACGGTTTTCGAGGGTCAACAGGGCATCGGTGAGCTTGGGTACGGTGGTCATTGTTGCGGTTCCTTGTTTTTGATCAGCGCGTATCTTCGCGCGCGGGAACCGGGTTAATCAACTGCCACCCGCGCTTTTCGGTACCGGCTTACTTCCGTCCAGCCGTGTACCGCCAGGGCGGAGAATACAATAACACCGCCTACCAGGCTGAGCTTTGGCGGTACTTCTCCGAGGAATAGCCAAACAAGGAAAGACCCGAACACGGTTTCCAGAAGCAGCATCAGGCTGACTTCCGCCGCCGGAATATAGCGGGGGCCAATCTGGATCAGGATGCACGCAGTGGGCAGGAACACCAGACAGAGCAGGGCGATAAAAAAGAAATCACGGGCCGAGGGCATCTGCGCACCACCAAGCAATGCCGCAACACCTGCCAGCACCAGCGCGCCGAACATGAGCATCACGCTCATATCGCTGTCGGGTTTGGAGCGCGCTACGTTGAGGTTGGAGGCCAGGGCAGTGGCGGCAACCACGGCCATCAGCAGGCCCAGAGGGTCCCCCTTGCCGAATTCGCCCACGGCCATGAAGGTGGCGCCGGTGACGCACACCAGAATGACCACCCAGGTGCGAAGAGGCAGCGTCTCTTTCCAGACCGCCCAGGCAATCACGGCCGCGATGACCGGCGCAGTGTTCAGGATGACCAGCACATTGCCCGCAGCTGTGTTCTTCATGCCAACCACAAACCCGAGGGTACTGATGGCAAAGGCACCGGCACAGAACAGGCCTTTACGGCCGCATTTTCGAATTTCAGGCACCAGCCGGGAACGGTATCGCGCCCAGCTGATCACAAAAAAACTGATCGCCAATAACAGGCCGCGCCAGAACAGAAATACCACAGGATCCACAGAGGTGATTTTCACCAGCAACGCATCGGGCACGATAAACAGCACGCCCAGGGCTGCAATGGTCAGTCCTTTGATTCTGGTTGTCTGCAACGTGGCTTCGCCTGTTCCGGTGTGTTGGTTCGGTTAATTTATGGGTTGTCCTGTTCCGGCAGCGGCTGGATGCTGTTGATGTCGCCGGTCGGTGTTGCTGGCTCGTCTTTTACAATGATGAAGATTGCTCCGCCGATAACCGCGATGGCGAAGATGGCTTTGAGGATTATCGATTTCGACATGCGTTCTTCCTCTCTGCAGTTTTGGCTTCTAACAACAGCCTATGGGCAGCAGAGGTCTATAACAACCGCAAGGCATTGAAAACTGAGCATCCTACAAAAGTCGCTTCGACAGTATAGACGCAGTCAGCAATACTCTGAGTAAGTTTGCAGAATGCTTGGCGCAGCAACGATTCAAATGGAGTTTCCACATGACTGAACAAACAAAAGAACTGGTGCACAAGTACAGCGAAAATGGCATTACCACGCTTACACTGAACCAGCCGGAGAAGAAGAACAGCCTTTCCATGGCCATGCTTGAGGCACTGTCTGAAGAGCTGGAGATCATCGCCTCCGATTCGGAAACGCGGGTTGTCGTCCTTGCGGCTCATGGCAACGTGTTTTGTGCCGGCCATGACCTCCGGGAAGTGCGTGAGCAGTTCGATAGCCATGAATTCCAGCTGGCCCTGTTTAACCAGTGCAGCAAGGTGATGCAGCAGATCGTGAACCTGCCCCGGCCAGTCATTGCGCGGGTTGCGGGTGTTGCGACCGCCGCCGGCTGCCAGCTGGTGGCCAGCTGCGACCTGGCCGTGGCGGCCGATACCGCCCGGTTTGCGACGCCTGGCGTGAATATCGGGCTGTTCTGTTCCACGCCGATGGTGGCGCTGTCCCGGAATGTGTCACGCAAGCACGCCATGGAAATGCTGCTGACCGGTGAGATGATTGGTGCCGTGAAAGCTGAACGCATCGGACTGGTCAATCAGATTGTTGATGAGCAGCACCTGGACGAAATGGTTTACAAGCTGGCGCGTACCATTGCCGACAAGTCTGGCCATACTCTGAAGATTGGTAAGGAAGCCTTCTACCGGCAACTGGAAATGCCGCTGGAGGACGCTTATGAGTACACCTCAAAGGTGATGGCAGACAACATGATGGCGAACGATGCCCAGGAAGGTATCTGCGCATTTCTGGAGAAGCGCAAGCCAGAGTGGCAGGACAGCTGAACCGGTTGCTGAGACATTGCCCGGCCTAATTTGCCGGGCAATTGTCCTTTCCGATGGCAAGCCGGTCGCCCGTTCCGATTCCATGTTCCAGGAAAAAGCCGGCGTTCATCTCCACGGCCTCGATGAATGGCACACCGGCCGGGTAGGTGGGGCAACCGGAGCCGCTGGCCGAGGGGCAGGGCACCATCTTGCGAATGCTGCCAATCTTGCCATCCTCGTTCAGGTAGGCGATGTCGAGGGGAATCAGGGTCTTGTACATCCAGAATCCGTGGCTGGCTGATCTCGGCTCGCGGTATTTAAACAGCATCCCGGCATCGGGAGCCATGGACGTACGGCCCATCAGTCCTTTCTGGCGTTGCTCGGAAGTGCTGGCAATCTCGAGTTGCACTGGCACTACGCCCGACGCAGACACAAAGCAGGCCTCCACAACCGGCAGGCCGTCCTGAGGCGCTGCAATGCCCGAGGAGCAGCCGTAGAGCAATAAGCTGGCTGCAAGGAGGGCCCAGACTTCCGCCCCCCGAACCGGGCTTGATGCGCAGGTCACGAGCGCAACCGGTAGCCGGTCTTGAAAATCCACCAGATGCCGACCATGCAGGCCGTGAGGAATATGAGGGTCATTCCCACACTGATGGCAATGTGAACGTCAGACACGCCGTAAAACGCCCAGCGGAAGCCGCTGATCAGGTAGACCACCGGATTGAACAGGCTTACCGTCTGCCAAACGTCAGGCAGCATGTCGATTGAATAGAAGGTGCCGCCAAGGAAGACCAGGGGTGTGACAATCATCATCGGCACGATCTGGAGTTTTTCGAACCCGTCGGCCCAGATGCCGATAATGAAACCGAACAGGCTGAAGGTGACCGAGGTAAGCACCAGGAAGGAGAGCATCCAGAAGGGGTGCAGTACGTCGTAGTCCACAAAAAACTTGGCGGTTGCCAGAATGATTAGCCCCAGAATGATGGACTTGGTGGCAGCGGCACCGACATAGCCGAGCACCACTTCCACATAGGAGACCGGTGCAGAGAGCACTTCATAGATCGTGCCCGAGAACTTGGGCATGTAGATCCCGAAGGAGGCGTTGGAAATGCTCTGCATCAGCAGTGAAAGCATCACAAGGCCGGGGATGATGTAAGCGCCGTAGGCGATGTTGTCGATGTCGCCCATCCGCGAGCCGATGGCTGAGCCGAACACCACGAAATACAGGCAGGTGGAGATAACCGGCGAGAGCACACTTTGCATCACGGTGCGCTTCATGCGGGCCATTTCAAAATTGTAGATTGCGCGGATACCGTACAGGTTCATGCTTTTCTCCAGAATAGCCGGCAGCTTTACTCGTGCACCAGGCCGACAAAAATCTCTTCAAGGGAGCTTTCGCGGGTTTGAAGGTCTCGGTATTCGATACCGAGATCGCCAAGCGTGCGGAGCAATCGGGTTACCCCTGCCTGCTCTCGCTGGGAATCGAAGGTGTATATCAGCTCGTAACCATCCTCTGACAGCTCTATCGGCTCCAGAGTGAGTTCTCCGGGCACTTTGTCCAGTTTGTGCTGCAGCTGCAGTCGCAACTCTTTCTTGCCCAGCTTGGTCATCAACTGGGCCTTGTCCTCGACCAGAATGATCTCGCCACCGCGAATGACACCGATGCGATCCGCCATTTCCTCGGCTTCTTCGATGTAGTGGGTGGTCAGGATGATGGTCACGCCATGTTCCCGAAGTTTGCGTACCATTTCCCACATGTCCCGGCGCAGCTCAACGTCGACGCCGGCCGTGGGCTCATCCAGAAACAGTATCTGGGGCTCATGGGAGAGCGCCTTGGCAATCATCAGGCGGCGTTTCATGCCACCGGAGAGAGACATGATCCGGTTGTTGCGCTTGTCCCACAGAGAAAGATCTTTCAGGACTTTCTCGATGTGCGCAGGTTTCGGCGCCTTGCCGAATAGCCCACGACTGAAGGAAACGGCATTCCAGACCGTCTCGAATGAATCGGTGTTGAGTTCCTGTGGCACCAGGCCGATGGTCTCGCGGGCCTTGCGGTAGTCTTTGACAATGTCGTAACCGGCGGCCGTTACCTGTCCGGAGGAGGCATTGACGATACCGCAGATGATACTGATGAGCGTGGTCTTGCCAGCGCCATTGGGGCCGAGGAGGGCGAAGATCTCGCCACGGCGGATGTCCAGGTTAATGTCTTTCAGGGCCTGAAAACCGTCGCCATATACCTTGCTCAGGTGCTTTACGGAAATATCCGGCTGCACGGGCGTGTCCTGTGGTCAGAATGGGTCGAATTGAAGGCGCGGTATTTTCTCATGAGTAGCGCCAGTTTAGAAACCTTTGCCTGGGCCGGAGAAAACCCCATAATGCCGGCCAGGTTTGTTCGGGATGCGGTTATGTTACGCGCTATTGCTGTTACAGGATTGATTCTGGCTGCGGTTGTTGCCGGTGTGTTCGGTTGGCGTCTGCTCGGAGACACAGGCGAAAAGCCCGGCGGAGAAAGCCAGACCGTTCAGTGTGATCTGCTGGAAAGTGGTCCATGCCAATGGTCAAGCGGGGCCGGAGATTGGCAGGTTGCCCTCAGCACCCTGGACGTGGGCGCTCAGGGCACCGAATACCAGCTTACCGTTGCCACGCCGGAACGTCCGGAGCGCTTTCTGGCCGTTCTCCGGGGCGAGTCCATGTACATGGGCGAGTACCCGGTGCCACTCGGCAAACAGGCTGAAAACCAATACTCCGCCCGCTTCACAGCGCCGTTTTGCACCGTGGATGCCACAATGACCTGGCGCATTGATCTGCAGCAAGGCCAGGAGCCCATCAAAAACATTCCGGTGAAGCTGGTTTTTCAGGCCGAATGACGCCGGGACCGGTGAGCCGGGTACCCTTCGGCTGACAATGGGCCGGGATTGTGTAAAATCATTTCATCGCCACTAGCAGGGACAACGTGATGGATTACGGAGATAGCGTTCAGAAGGTTCTGCTCAGAAAAATTCGCAAAGCCGAACAGGATCTGATTCAGCTAAAGCTTGATTACTGCCGGTTTGTTTTCGGATTGACTCATCGTGCGAAAGTACTGGCCGGCGGTGAAACCTATGTGGTCCGTTCGGTGGATGTGGACAGCATGGCCAATACGGATGATGGCGGCTTCAGCCGGCCTGAAATAACCGGAACCCGAGTGGACGAGCAGGATCATGCGGAACCCGTTGCCCTGGGTACCGACTGGGTACTTGAAACCGCAAACAGACAGGCTGCTAAATAAACGCGTTGGCAGTAATGGCGTCGTAAAGACTCGACGTGGGCGGTACGAAATGGTTGTATCGCCAGAACTCCGCACCCTCCAGACCCGCCCGGAAGCAAGCGAGGTAAACCGCACTGTCTGTTAATGTGCTGATCGCCTGCATCGCCTCCGGTTGCCGAATCCCCGTTTTTCGATTGATGGTCTGGGCAACCATCCCGGCCAGTTCCTCGGAATGCCGACTGCCTTTGTCGCTCAGGGCGCACCCGGCACCGTACAGCCACGCCGTGGCGTAGGCTTTGACCGCCTCCGGTGCGCTCGATAGCGCCAGACCCTTTACACGACAATCCCGTTCCTGAAGGCCAGCCAGAATGTGCAGTCCGGTGATGAGCTCAGCCCGGTCCGGAGCAGCTTCAGTGACCGGCTTTCTGCTGGCAACCGGCCATTCGGAACTGTTTGAGGGCAGGTCGGTACCCACCGGGTCTTTCTTTGCTCGCCAGATTTCCTGGTGGCCAACGGCCATGGGTTCAGAACGCACCAGCGAGATAACCCGCAAAGCTAACAGGACAAGCAGCGCCAGCAGCCCGACCTGAATGAGGAGAATCAACCCGTTAACCATCATCACCAGAACTCTGAATGTTGCAATAGGTGATCAGAGTGTAACGGAATGTATCCACACGATACCGCCAACCGGTCGCCAATTACCGGTTTAGCGTTGGCCGGAATGACGGAACTGTGATGGGGATCGCAGTGTGGGTTAGCAGGTGGGCATGGTCTGCAAGGCCAGCTTGCGGCGAATATAGCGGCCGAGGATGTCTACGCCGATGTTAAGCATGGCCGTTATCAGGATCAGAACCATTGCCTGGTCGAACCGGATACTCTGTATAGCGCTATCAACGTAAAAGCCAAGGGTGTAGATGCCGAGAATACCAAGGATGGCGGTTTCTCTCATGATAATTTCCCAGCGATAAAACAGAAACGCCAGAAATGATCGGTAGACCCGGGGCACGAGTTCCCAGCTATAGCGATTAAAGCCTTTGGGAGCATCGGATCTCAAACGGATCGTGTTGGTTTGCCGGCCAATCAGGTGGCCTATGATGCCGCCATTGTGAAGGGCCAATGCAACCACCGCAGGAAGCATGGAAGGTCCCCAGAGCTGCAGGAGTATGTAGGCCAGGATGTACTCAGGGGTTGATCGGGCAATTACCAGAAAAATATGGCCGGAGGTTCGACGTATCGGGCCGCCAAAGTGATTTGAGATCAGGGGGAACGCTAGCAGCGTGAGGATACCCGTGGCCACCAGCGCAATCTGAGTGAGAATCACAGTATTCCAGATGCCGGGCAGTGCCTGCTCGATCATCAGTTCATTCAGCCACGGTAAAAGGCCGGCCAGGCCCTCTCCATCCCTGAGTGGGCTGGGGACAATGTCCTCGGTGAAAAACCGTTCAACATTACCCCAGACGATGGGCAAGCCATCGCCAAGGAAAAACGGCGCCCCCACGATATACACGGGTAACAACTTGGGTCTTACCCATAGGGGAATTGTGGCAATGAGCACGTAAAAGAGGATCAACATTGCGCCGGCGTCGGAGTACATCCCCTGGGAAAAAGAGGTTTCCAGATAAAACCCCAGAGTTGGCAGGCCCACAAATCCGAGTATGGCACTCGAACGCAGCCCGCATTCCAGGCGATAGGCGGTGTAGGTTCTCAACTGGACCCAGCAATCGGGAATCCTGGTATACAGAAAGGCCGCGATAGTTCCTGTTCCCGGTGGCAAGAGCCTGCCCGGTTCCGGGTCAGCTTCATCGAGAATCTCGGAGTAAACCTTGGCGAAGATGCCGGAATAAGGTATCGCGATCGCCAACACGCCCGTCAGGGGGTGGAAACCGAAAAACTGCAAAAAAATAAGAGCCCAGAAGAGCTCATGAATCGCCCTGATGAAAGCGCAGAACACTCGCACCGGGAGGAATCGGTACACGAGAGCCAGAAAAAATCCGCAAACCCCGCCAACGGTCACCCCAACAAAGGCGAAGGCCACTGTTCGCAATAAGGCGGTAAGAAGACCTTCGCTGCTGAAAAAATTCGGAGTGAGTACACCCAGGAAAAAGTTGCCCAGATCCCGCCAGGGATTGTTTGCGGTGATCGCAATATCGGCAAACAAGAGCCCCACAAGCGCAATAGCAAGAAAGATCAGGCTGGTGCGAACCGTTGGGTAGGAGAGCATCGCTTGACAGATCCTAATACAGCGACATGATGTCTGCGGCCGCCAATTGGTCAGTAGGCTCATCAAGGGCAACCTGCCCATTCTGTATGCCAACAATGCGGTTACAGTACTTCATCGCCATTTCCACATCGTGAAGAGCGATAACACTGGTTTTGAAGCGATCTCGCAGCAATTGCATAACGTGATGCGCCATGGGGCCGTCCAGTGCGGAGATGGGTTCATCTGCCAATAAGACCGGGGCGTTGCGATAAAGGGCTCTGGCAATGGCCACCCTTTGACGCTGCCCGCCCGAGAGCGAAGCTGTGGGAATCCAGAGTTTTTCAGACATTCTCAATGCGTCCAGAAGCTCCAGGACCTGTTTTCTGTCCTGTTTGAATGGCCGCACAAGGGTAATGGTGTTGTACCAGGTGGCATGCTTGTCGAGCTGGCCCATGAAAACGTTGTGAAACACAGGAAGGGCGTTTACCAGGCCAAGCTCCTGAGGCACAAGAGATGACTGGCCATCCACTCGCTGGTGAATAAGCCGGATAAGAGTGGATTTACCTGCACCACTCTTACCGACCAGGGCAACCTGATCTCCTTCCTTTACCTTGAGGGTGAGGGGCCCGATTACCCGCTCACCCCCAAAAGAGGCCGTCAGGCCTGAGAGATCAAAGCCTGACATCAATCAATGATTCCGATTTCTTTCGCTACTTTGCGAATCGGCTCATAATCGTCGTTTGAAGCGGGAATAAAATCAGAACGCGGGAAGCTCTCAAGCAGCTCGGGATCATCAAGCGAGAGCAGGGCTTCGCGAACGCGATCGGTAAAGCCTTCGCCGTAGTTTTCATCCACGTCGCCACGGATGCTCCATTGGTAATTCGGGAACCCGGGTGTTTTCCAGATAACCTTCACGGCGTCGGTATCAATGTTTCCGTTTTCCAGTTCTTTTTCCCAGACCGCGAAGTTCATCGCGCCCACTTCGTAGGTGCCGGACTCGACCAGACGAAGGGTGCGAGTGTGGTTGCCGCTGTAGCCGACCCGAGAAAAGACATCTTCAGGTGCTTCGCCAAACGTTTCGCGGATGTGGTACTCCGGAATCAATCGTCCCGACGTTGAGCCCTTTGATCCGAAGGTAAAGGTCTTACCACGCACATCTTCTGGCAGGCTATCCTGACGATCCAGGCCGGTGCTTTCATGAGCAATAAAATAGACGTAGAAGGCCTGGTCTTCAGTGCCCTGTGCGATCGCCTGCGAACCGGGTACAAGTGATCTCGCCTGAACACCCGACAGGCCGCCGAACCACGCCAGCTGCACCTGGTTATTCCGGAAGGCGGAAACGGCAGCCGCATAGGATTTCACGGGGATATACTTCACATCGGCATCCAGTTCCTCGGAAAGGTAGTCCGCAATGCCGCGAAAACGCTCGACGAGCTTGGTTTCATCTTCGTCCGGTATTGCCGTAAAAATGAACGTTTGCGCGGTCGCGGCGGCTGAGAAAAGAGAACAGAGACCAATAATCAGCAATTTCCGTATAAGATTGTGGGTCATGGTTTTTCCTTTTTGGAATGGATATTTACAGTGCAGAGATAAAGCGAACGACTCCTGCTTCAGAAGGATACCTTGATTTGGGTTAACTCTGAACAGCTATACGGTTTGCGGGTTTAATTGGCTCAGGGCCGAACACTTCATTTTTCAGTAAGCTGGGTTCAATCAAAGACAATGCATCTCATAATGATCACGCCGGCGCAGCCGGGTTCGAAAGCAGGAAACCGGGCAACGGCGGAACGGTGGGAGACCTTGCTGGAAACTGCCGGGCACTCGGTCGACGTGGTTACTGAATACCACGGTGAACCCTGCGATGCGTTCATAGCCCTGCATGCCTGGCGTAGTGTCGATGCCATACGACATTTCCGCGAAACCTGGCCCGAAAAGCCGCTCATCGTGGCTCTTACCGGCACGGACATCTATCACCACCAGCACGAATATCCGGAAGACACCCGGTATTCCATGGCCGCGGCCGATGCGCTTATTGGTCTGCACGACCTGGTAGCGCACGACATACCCGCCGACTTTGCCAGCAAACTGGTCACGCTATACCAATCGGCTGAGGGGCCGGAGGCCTTTCCGGCGCGGCAAGCGGATCTCACGAAGGAGAGTTTTGGCGCTTGTGTGATTGGTCATCTTCGGGACGAAAAGGATTCTCTGCGGGCGGCTTATGCCGCGCGATTGCTTCCGAGGGACTCGAAGGTACAGGTTTTTTGTGCCGGCAAGGCCCAGAACGACGCATGGCACAACAAAGCAGAGCGGGAAATGACTGAAAACCCTCGCTTCCACTGGCTCGGCGAGCTGGATAAAACCCGTACCCGGCAGTTGATGGCGAACAGCCAGTTAATGGTGATCAGCTCGGTAATGGAGGGTGGCGCAAACGTGGTCTCCGAGGCCTGTCGGGCTGGCTTGCCGGTGTTGGCATCCGACATTCCGGGCAATGTTGGTTTGTTGGGTCGGGACTATGCCGGATATTTTCCCGTTGGCGACGAACAGGCGCTGGCCGGTCTGCTGCAACACGCAGAGACCGAACCTGCGTTTCTCGAGAGCCTCAAAGCGCAGGTTGGTAATCTGGCCGAGCGTTTCCTGCCCGAAAAAGAACAGGCATCCCTGGAGCAGGCGCTACACCTTGCAATGCAGCGCTGCTCAGAGGGACGTTAATCCCGCAGGGAAATAGGCTCGATGGGCCCAGATTCATCCTGGGCGGTAATCCGGCCGATGATGGCGGTATGCGGGTAACCCAACGACTTCAGCTCCCGAACGCATTCCTCGGCTTTGTCTGCCGCAACGCTGGCCAGAAGCCCACCTGCCGTTTGTGGATCAAAGATCAGCGGGTACCGCGCATGATTGACCCATTTTTCCTGATCCCGGATACCCCGGCGCAAGCGGATGTTTGCTGGTTGCAGGGAACTAAGGATCCCTGCAGCCGCTGTTTCCTCCGCGCCGGGAAGGATCGGGATGGCAGAAAGATCCAGCTCGGCATCCACACCCGAGGGCTTGGTCATTTCAACCAGATGCCCGAGGAGGCCGAAGCCGGTAACGTCTGTACAGGCTTTGGAACCGAACCTCCGGAGACAGTCTGCTGCCGCCTTATTGGACTGAACCATGGAGGCGAGTGCAGAATCAATCCACCGACCTTTAGCAGCCAGCTTTGCGTGAGCGGCAAACAGGGTGCCTGTGCCGATGGGCTTGGTGAGAACCAGGGCATCGCCGGCTTTCAGGCCACCTTTGCTCATGACCTCTTCCGGGTCGATCAGGCCATTGACTGCAAACCCCAGAGCCAGTTCCTTGCCTTCGCCGGTATGCCCACCCACCAGCGCGCATCCTGCCTCGTTCAGTACTTCAACGGCACCTGACATCATCTGGTAGACGACATCCTCAACCTTGGATTCAATGCCGTAGGGCACCGTCGCAACAGCCGTGGCACTCTGGGCCTCGGCGCCCATGGCAAAGACGTCACCGAGGCTATGATTGGCCGCAACCTTGCCGAAGATGTAAGGGTCGTCAATGAAAGCACGGAAGAAATCAACGGTGTGTACCACGGCCTTGCCCGGCGGTACTGTCAAAACGGCGGCATCGTCCGGGGCGTGAAGGCCGATCAGGATATCGTCCCGCTCGATGGGTTTCAGCTCTCCCAGGGCACGTGAAAGAACCGTGCTGCCTACCTTGGCACCACAACCACCACAACGCATGGCAACCGCCGAAATAGCCTGGGAGGCTTCCTCGGCGTTCTGTGCAGCAGCCGTATCCGGCAGCTTGGATTCTTCCTCCATCGGAGGCAGATCGTTAAACTTTTTCATGAACCGGCGATCGATCCAGTCTTTCCAGCGCCAGACCCAGGAGCCGTCGAACTGCAGATCTCCCCGAGAGGCCACCGCGTATTTATCGCCGGTGCTGATTAGCGCTAACCATTTTTTCTGAGGGTGAAAATCCCTGGGGTCCTTGCCGGTTGCAAGCCGCTTGAGATTGTCAGCAAGGGGAGGTCCCTGCCTTACCGCAAACACCCCCGCTTTTTCTCGGGGGTGGTTCATTACGTTGGCGATGTCGCCGGCCGCGAAAATACTGTCGTCATTTTCCACCTGGAGGGTGTCTCTCACTCTCAGGAACAGGCCATCATCGAGCGCCAGGCCTGTGTCCTTGAGCCATTCCGGGCCACCAGCCCGGGTCACCCACAGCACTTCGTCCGTTTGCAGAGTTTCGCCGGATTCCGTAATCAATAACCCTTCCTGAACCTTGCTTACTGGCGATCCCAGGTGAACCCTCACACCGCGCTCCGACAGTGTCTTTCGGAAAACCTCACGCACCTTAGGATTGTGGGTCGGCAGAATTTGGTCGGCGGCGTCAAAGAGGTGGAAATGCAGCTGATCGGGATCCTTACCACGCTGCTTCAGTTCATTCTTCAGGCGAAACTGCATGGCGAGGGTCAGCTCAACGCCACCGGCACCGGCGCCAACCACCGCAACCGCCAGCGGCCCGTCGTGATTCTCGATACGGGAAAGCAGTGCAAGCCATCGGTTGTTGAAGCCGGTGATAGGCTTCACCGGGACTGCGTGGTCGGAAGCGCCTTCCACTTCATTGACCCGGGGCGACGAGCCAATGTTGATGGAAAGAATGTCGTAGGGCACATCCGGACGACCACGGCAGATAACCCGTTTCCGTTCGCGGTCGATACCCATGGCCTCGGCACGATAAAACCGGGCGCCTGCGTATTCGGCCAGGCGACTCAGATCAATGTGAACATCATCGTAGCTGTAGTGCCCGGCCACGTAGCCAGGCAGCATGCCGGAATAGGGTGTGTGTGTGTCGCGACAGATAAGGGTCAGGCGCACGCCGGGGACAGGGTTCATGGCGAACCGCTTAAGGACCCCGACGTGGCTGTGCCCGCCGCCAATCAGGACAATGTCCCGTAATACAGGCTGGTCAGGCGTTCGCATCAGCTAATTTTCTTGGCTTCAGCGCTGAACTGGCTGTATCCCTTCACGTTTGAAAAAGCCTTCAGTATTTCCTGATCCGCCGCCGACGGGTTGGCGATCTGGTCGATGGAAGTGATGCCTGCATCCTTCATCTTCTTTGCCGTCGCCGGGCCAATGCCTTTGACCAAGGTCAGGTTGCTCTTGTCTACCGGCTTAGCAGCCTTGGCCGCTGGCGCTTTCTTGGCAGCAGGCTTCTTCGCAGCCGGTTTTTTGGCTGCCGGCTTGCTGGTCGAGGCTTTTGCTTTGGAAGCTGTTTTGGCGGTTTTCTTCGGCGCTGATTTCTTGGCCGCTGTGCTGGCCTCTTTACTCACTCCATCTGTGAGCTTCTTGACCTCTTCACCCGCTTCTTTTGAAGCCACGCCAAGCCGCTCGAGAATGCTGCTCTGCAGTTCATGGAACTCCTCCAGGCGGCGCTCAAACTCTTCGTGGAAACGCTTCATCTCGCGGTCGCGAAGCTCATCGATTTCCTTGAGCAGTTTGCGGACAGGCTCCTGAACCTGGTTCTGAAGGCTGTCGAACTGCTTCAGCGCATCGTTCACCAGGCCTTCGATCTGGGAAGAAGTCTTTTCAAACTCCTTGTTGACCTTCTTCACGATTTTATCAACGTTCTGTTTGGCTTTCTTCGCCATGGAATGTCTCCTTACGGGCAGGTTTCAACGAAAATCAGGATCAGGCCATTTGCCGGAAACCGGACATGGGGCCTGGGGAACGACGTGATTTGAGCGACTGTTTCTTGGATAGCACTTCCCGGATTCTGCGGAGCTTTTCCGCCAGCGACGAGCTGCCGTTGGAGTCGAGCTCTACAAAATCGATTGAATAGAAGAAATTGCTGCAGTGTTTTCTGCGTTCGGTCACCAGGCCGGCGAGGCCTTCTGCGCGGATCTTGTCGAACGGCATGTCCATCACCAGGTCCAGCACCACGGTGTCACCCGGGTTGAACACTTTGTCGGTTTTCATAACACAGCCGTAGCCGTCCAGTTCATACAGGGCGGCCTCGACAAGTTCCTTTCTGAAAAGGCCTTGTCTGATTCGGAATCGGGCGACAAGGTCCGGCAGTGCTTCGTTCATGAATCGGGTTCTCTGGTGATTTCCGTATCCACAGCAGCCTGTCTCATTGGGAGACAGGCTGGATATTGGTTAAACAATAGACACTGAATTTTAGTTTTGCAACGCCATCAGTGCTATACGATCGACCGCTAAGGCAGTTATTTAACAATTTCATCTGGCTGATCGGGCCAGATTACTTGGTCTTCAATTCATACATATCAACGCGGCGATCTTTCAGGTTGGTGACAGACCCCTCGTTACGCACCAGTTTCAGCTTTTCCAGGTCCATATCGGAGAACATAATCATCTCCGTATTCGGCGTGGTTTCCGCCATCACCGCATCGTGCGGGAAGGCAAAATCCGATGGTGAGAATACGGCGGACTGAGCGTACTGGACGTCCAGGTTTTCGACTTTCGGCAGGTTGCCAACGCTACCAGTGACTACCACGTAGCATTCGTTTTCGATTGCACGGGCCTGTGCGCACTGGCGAACCCTGAGATAGCCGTTTTTGGTGTCGGTCCAGAACGGCACCATGATGATATCAACCTCCTGGCTGGCAGCCATACGGCCCAGTTCAGGGAATTCGATGTCGTAGCAGATCATGATGGCGACCCGGCCGGCATCGGTCTCAAAGACCTCAAACTGGTTGCCGCCCTCGATAACCCAGTCGCGGCGTTCGTGGGGCGTGATGTGAATTTTGCGTTGCTCATCAACACGACCGTCTCGGTGGCAGAGATAGGACACGTTATACACCCGATCGTTTTCGATCAGTGGCATGGAGCCGGTGATAATGTTGATGTTGTAGCTCACCGCCATTTCGGACATCTCTTCGCGAAACTGCTGGGTGAAACCGGCGAGGAAACGGATGGCCCGGGTCTGGTCCATCTGATCGGTCAGTCCCATCAGCGGCGCGTTGAAGAACTCCGGGAAGATAGCGAAGTCACTCTTGTAGTCAGACAGAGCATCCACGAAGTACTCAACCTGCTCGAGCACCTCTTCAACAGAGGTGAATTCACGCATCTGCCACTGCACAGCGCCCAGCCGTATCTGGGTTTTCTTGACGCTCAGAACCGGGGAAGGCGGGGTGTAGAGAATGTTCCGCCACTCCAGCAACGTAGCGTAGCCCTGGGATTTCTCGTCCTCGGGCAGGTATTTGTGCATCAACCGCGTAACCTGGAAATCGTTCGAGAGCTGGAAGCTCAGAATCGGATCGTAGATTTCCTTGCGATCGACCCGCTGAATGTACTCTTCAGGGGAATACTGCTCGGCGTATTTGAAGTAGCTCGGTATGCGCCCGCCCGCCAGAATCGCTCGCAGGTTCATGGAACGGCAGAGTTCTTTTCGCGCTTCGTAGAGTCGACGACCCAGGCGGTAGCCCCGGTAGTCGGGGTGGATAAAGACATCCAGCCCATAGAGGGAGTCGCCATTGGCGTTGTGCCAGATCTTCTCGTTCCGGAGGATCAGATCGTCGTAGGTATGCGGGTTGCTGAAACGCTCGTACTTCACGCAGACCGTCAGCGCAACCGCAATAAGCTGGCCGCTTTCCTCAATACAGATCTGGCCATCGGGGAACTGTTCCACCAATGCCTTGATGGTGTCCTTGGGCCAGGAGCCTCCGATGTCGTCGTATACGCGATCCATAAGCTTCTGAAGCTGGTCGTAATCATCAAGCTTCAGATTCCGGAGGTTGAGGTGCAGTTCTTCATGGGCCATTCAGTTCGGCTCCCGTTCGTTATGGAATGAGTACAATCTCAACGTTTGCGTCAATTCATTAAAAGTTTAACAGAACCCGCTAAAGACTTCGCACCGTGGGCCGAAACACACATTAACGAATATCAATTTTATTGCTGAGGATTCGACCGTGCAGCTGACATTCGGGCAAAAGCTCCTGACTGCTTTCGGTATTCTGTTGCTGTTGGTCATGGGGGCTTTTACGCTCTCTGGCGATTTACGGCTGCAAAACACCACAGAAACCTACGTAAACGCGCTGATCGACGACACTGTTCAGCAGAGCACGTCGAGCATCGCCGAGTGGCTCAATACTCGGCTGGTGATGACGGAAGCCACCGCCAAAGCCCTGGAGAATGCCGAGAATGACGAAGAGGCGCGGGTTATTCTTCAGGCTATTACCACCGGCGGCGGGTTCCGGGATGTCTATGTGGGTCGCACCGACGGCTACATGCTGATGAAGTCGGCGGAGGCGAATGCCACGCTGCCGGCGGATTACGATCCCCGCCAGCGCCCCTGGTACAAGAAGGCCATGAGCCTCGGCAGTGCCTCGTTCACCGAGCCGTACCAGGATGCCAGTACCAACGACATGATCATCTCCACACTTGCGCCCGTAAAACGCGGTGAATACGAGGGCGTGGCCGGTGCTGATATCGGCCTGGGCGCTATTGCAAAAACCCTGAGCACAGTCACCCTGGCGGACACCGGTTACGCCGCTCTGATCAATGAGCGCGGCACCGTACTGTTCCACCCGAGGCAAAACCTTGTCGGAAAGAACATCAGCGAGCTCATTGGCGGCAAGCCGGATCTTGGCGGGGACGCCCACGAATACAGTAATGATGAGGGCAACTGGGAGGCCAGTTTCCATTCAATCAGTGAAGCGCGCGGCGTCCAGTGGTATCTGGGCACCTTTGTAAACGCGGACAAGATCAACGCACCGGTCCAGAGCGCCCGAATGACTGGATTGATCATGGCAGTGATTGGCCTATTCGTTTCTCTCGTAATCCTGCACCTGGGCATCAAGGTCCTGATGGCACCGGTTCGCCGTTTGAACAAGGCCATGGCGGACATTGGCAGTGGTGATGCAGATCTGACCCAGCGTCTGGACGACAGTGCAAGAGATGAGTTCGGTGAGTTGGCCCGGAGCTTCAACCAGTTTGTCGAGAATATCCAGACGGTCGTCCGGGATGTCCAGAAGGGTAGCGCCGAACTCGGGGAAAATGTCAGCTCGCTTAGAGATACCGCCAGCACCAGTCGTTCGAGCGTGGAAAGCCAGCAGGCCGAGATCGATATGGTTGCGACGGCGATCAACGAGATGTCGGCCGCTGCCGGCGAGATCGCCCAGAACGCACAGCAAACCGCAGATGCCGCCAACACAGCGGATGCGGACAGCAGGGCTTCGCTGGAGACAGTCGCTGCCTCCCGGGACGCCGTACAGAAGCTCTCGAAGGAGATCAATGCTGCCGCGGAGGTCATCAACACGCTTGGCAAGGACGTTACGTCCATCACGACGGTTCTTGAAGTTATTCAGGGTATTGCAGAGCAAACCAACCTGCTCGCATTGAATGCCGCCATTGAAGCGGCTCGGGCCGGTGAAGCAGGGCGAGGCTTCGCTGTTGTGGCAGACGAGGTACGCAACCTTGCCCAGCGCACCCAGTCGAGCACCGAGGAAATCAACAACATGATTGAGCGTCTGCAGAAGGGTGCTAATGATGCGGTCGATGTCATGAATGCCTCAACCGCGGTATCCAATGTCAGCATGGAAAAAGCGCAGGACGCCATGGAGGCCCTCAACCGGATTGCCGAGGCAATCACGTCCATCAGCCAGATGACGTCGCAGATTGCCACCGCTTCCGAAGAACAGACGTCGGTTACCGAGGAATTGAATTCGTCGATTACCCGGATTGCGGACCAGGGCCAGGAAGCCGCCGCCGCGGCCACCGAAAACGATGTTTACAGCGGCCAGATTGAACGCATCGGCACCGCGCTGAACCAGAACGTGTCGAGGTTCCGGGTGTAAGCAAAAGGTGACTGTTAGCGACTGAGGACTTCCAGTCGACGGCGCAGGTTTTCGAAGGTTTTGCGGCCAACGTAGCGGGATTCTTCGCTCAGGTACGGGTTTTCGAGGGTAATGACCGTGCGTTTGTCGAGATTGAGCTCTTTTACCGCGCGGGCGTAGTAGTGCCTGAGAAAATCATTGAAGCTGCCATCGTGGATGGCCCGTTCGATTCCCAGCTGCAGGCGATGGGCGGTTTCCTGATCTTCGGGCCCGACAAAGAGATAGGACGGCATCGGGTAGGCGATCAACAGATCAGGCTCAATTACCAGATTGGGATCCTGCTCCAGTTCCAGATCGTAAAGCACTTCACTTACGCCCCTGGCAAAACACTCGAAGCGTTCATTACGCAGCATCCCGAACAGTATTTCGTAGCGGGAGTGAGTCACCACCGGAATGTCGTTGGCTTCAAGCACGGGTGTGTCTGGCCAGTGGGCGCCCTGGCCAATCCGGATCTGACTGTCTCTCAAGTCATCCAGAGTCTTGATTCCCTCAAACCTGGGCAGGGATTCCGGCATGACCACGCAGACCCGAAAGCCGAGCAAGCCGCCATCAACCGGAAAAGGTATGGCGGTCAGGGAGTTCTCCCGTTCTGCGGAGGTAGCGACATTGGCAATGTCAACTAATCGTGATTGGCCGTCTGTCAGCTCCCTCAATACGCGGCCCTGGCTCAACTCTTCACTTCTGATGATCTGAAATTCTCCATACTCCGGCGTCTTCTTCAGGGCAAGCTCCACCAGAGCCCGGATGGCAGGGCTGTCGTAGTTCCGGTACCAGAGTACGTAACCGCGCTCGGCTGTCTGCGACGCAGTGGTCGATGACGTTGTGGCTGAGAGTGACCCCGCTGCCAGGCAGAAACCCAGTAGCGTCAGGCAAAGAACCAGTTTTCGGAAGCGGTGGAAGGCCAGAGAAGCGGGCAGAGAATATTCCAAATCAGAAATCCTTTCTTAATACTGGAAAAGCCGGCCAACAAGCAGTCGTGATTCAGGCGGACATCCTCACTTTAGAACAGAAACTCAAAAATAAATCGGACAACATCCAAAAAAATTGTAAAACCTTCTTGCGACCATCGGAGTCCATTGTAATCATCAGTTCCCAATCAATTTCGGAGCTTGGTAATGGCAATTATCGACAATCTCATCGGGGCCACCGGCCAATGGGTGGCAAGCGCGGACCCGAAGGCCACATTGGCCAGCCCTCTGGCCTGGCTGAAGAAGACGGGCGGGTACGCTGCGGTGAACAAGATCATTGGTCTGTCGATTCCGTTTGCACCGCGGAACAACTTCAGCGTTGAGGAGGTCAGGCCAGGATACGTACGAGCGAAAATCCGGTTGAAAGGTAACAAAAACCACTTCGGCAGCCTTTATGCGGGCGCGTACTTCCTGGTGGCCGAAATTCCCGGTGGCGTGCTGACCCTATTTGATCTGGGGCCTTCGTACACGCCGATTCTCAAGGAAATGACGTTGCAGTTTCTTCAACCAGCCAACAGCGATGTCACTGTAGAATTCACCCTGGATCCCGAAACCGTGGCAGCCATTCTTGCCGACGCTGACGCGACCGGGCGGGCGAAATTTTCCCTGGAAGGCAAACTGGTGGACGAAGAGGGCAACCATGTAGCGACCTCCATCGCCCATTACCGCGTGCGGAAAAAGGGGTTTAAAGCAGAGGCCTGAAAAGCTCAGGCCTGTTCGAGGCCAGCGATGGTTTGCAGGAAGATCTCTCCGTATTTCTCAAGCTTGGCGGCACCCACACCGCTGACTTCCGCCAACTCATCCAGAGTGCGCGGCTTGCGTTCCAGCATTCCAAACAGGGTAGTGTCGTGGAAAATGACGTAGGGCGGCACGCCCTGTTTGTCGGCCAGCTCCTTGCGGCAGGATCGAAGCGCCTCCCAACCGGCCTGGTCGGTGATCTGGTCTGAGACCGGCGAACCCGACCGGCCGCCGTTTGCCCGGCCGGTTGTTTTCTTGATTTCTGGATCCTTGCGTAGCTCAATGGTCTGCCGGCCTTTCAGCAGTGGCCGACACTGTTCGGTCAACTGGAGCGCACCATAGCCCTCCGGATCTGCGCGTAGGTAACCATTGGCCACCAGTTGCCGGAAGACCGATTTCCACTCGTTGGCACTCAGTTCGGTTCCAATGCCGTAGGTTGAGACCTGATGGTGGCCGGACTGGAGAATCCGCTCGTTTTCCGAGCCTCGCAGAACATCAATCAGATAGGTAACGCCGAAACGCTGGCCCGTGCGGAACACGCAGGAAAGGGCTTTCTGGACGGCGACGGTTCCATCCCAGGTGTCCGGTGGATTCAGGCAGGTGTCGCAATTACCGCAGGGTTGCTCGAGCTCGTCCCCGAAATACCTCAGCAACACCTGTCGGCGGCAACTGGTGACCTCACAAAGCCCCAGCATCGCATCCAGCTTCTGGCGTTCCACCCGCTTGAAGTGATCGTTGCCCTGGGAACTTTCCAGCATCTGCCGCAGTTTGATCACATCCTGCAGGCCATAAACCATCCAGGCGGTAGACGGCTTGCCGTCACGCCCGGCCCGACCAGTTTCCTGATAGTAGGCTTCCAGACTCTTCGGCAGGTCCAGGTGGGCTACAAAGCGCACGTCCGGCTTGTCGATGCCCATACCGAAGGCAATGGTCGCAACAATGATCACCCCGTCTTCTCGCAGGAATCGCTCCTGGTGATGGGCACGCTGTTCCGACGACAGGCCAGCATGATAGGGCAGAGCGGTATAGCCTTTCTGGGCCAGGGTTTTCGCAGTGGCGTCCACCTTGTTACGGGACAGGCAGTAAACGATACCGCAATCACCGTCATGTTCCGCTTTAATAAAGTCTAATAACTGTTTGTTTGCATTTATTTTTGGCGCAATTCGGTACTGAATGTTCGGGCGATCAAAGCCACTGACGAAGTGTCTTGCCTCGGTCAGTGAAAGCCGCTCCGCAATCTCCTTCCGGGTGCGCTCATCGGCTGTTGCCGTCAAGGCAATGCGCGGGACGCCGGGAAACTGTTCTGCCAGCATGCTTAGCTGAAGGTAATCGGATCGAAAATCGTGCCCCCACTGGGATACACAATGGGCCTCGTCGATCGCGAACAGCGAGATGGAGGCGTCATGAAGCAACTCGATGGTGCGCGGCTGTATCAGCCGTTCGGGGGCGCAGTACAGAAGATCCAGCTCACCGGTCATGAGCGCGTATTCGGTCGCCCGAGCCTGCTCGAAATCCATGGTTGAATTCAGGAACGCAGCCCGGACCCCTAGCTCTTTCAGTGCCGCAACCTGGTCCTGCATCAGGGCAATCAGGGGTGAAATTACGATCGCAGTGCCCGAGCGAACGAGCGCCGGCACTTGGTAACAGAGCGATTTACCCCCGCCGGTCGGCATGAGCACCAGTGCATCTCGGCCTTCCGATACTTCCCGGATGATGTCACCCTGAAGCGGCCGGAACGATTCGTAACCAAAGACTTCGTGCAGCACCTGTTCCGGATCACGGCCCGAGGTGGTTGGGCGCTCGGTGGAAAGCTGTTCGAAATCCTGATCAAGATACATAGAATAACCGGTTGCTCGGCCTGGAGCCGCTGTATTGATTCGGGTGGAGTGCCGGGTTCGGCGCGGTGGCCAATGATACCAGATTAACCCTGACGATTGGCCAGCAAACCCACGTGCCGGATGGAGGCAAAGTAGTGTAAGAAACGCTACAATACCGCGTTTTTGAACCACCGTTTCACGCCATACTGTGACAGACACTGATAACAACAGGGCTTCCATGCAGGAATTTGATGCCATCCGTCCCTATTCGGACGAAGAAACCGGCGCTGCTATCAACCGCCTGGTCAACGATCAGGAATTTCTGGATATGGTCGGTCGCTTCAAGTCACCGACTCTGGCCCGCTGGGCGCCGGCCATGTTGCGTGTGTTTACCCGTCGCTGGTTAAGCAGCCATTTTGGTCACTACACACGAGTTGATGATCTTCAGGCCGGGCTTTCCGGCTACGTGGGCGAGCTGGTTGAGAGCACAACCACGCGAGTAACAACCAGCGGGCTGGAAAACCTCGACAAGCACGGCGCCTATCTGTTTATTTCGAACCATCGGGACATTGTTTTCGACCCCATGGTGGTGAACTACCAGCTGTTCCAGAATGGTTTCCACACCACCCGGATTGCGATTGGCGACAATCTGCTGGCCAATCGGGTGTTCGCTGAAATGATGCGTCTGAACAAGAGCTTTGTGGTGCGACGCAGCATGACAAGCCCCCGCGAGATGCGTGATGCCTACATCACGCTCTCAGGTTTTATCAACCACAGCATCGATACCAATCACAGCATCTGGATCGCCCAACGTGAGGGCCGGGCGAAGGACGGGCTGGATTTTACCGACCCGGCCATCATCAAGATGTTTTACATGAGCCGCAAGAAAAGCGGGCTCGGTTTTGACGAAGCCATGAATCGACTGCATGTTGTGCCAGTTTCCATAGCCTACGAGTACGATCCCTGCGATGCCGACAAAGCCCAGGAGTTGGAAACCCGGGCCCGGGCCGGCAAGTACATCAAGCGAGAGGGCGAGGATACCGAACAGATCATGAAGGGACTGACGGGTTTCAAGGGCCACGTGCATGTGCACTTTGGTGCGCCCATTCATGATTCACCGGATAACCCGAAAGATCTGGCCGCCCGTATCGACCGGGAAATGCATGCGAACTATCACCTGCATGCTTCCAATTTGGTGGCTTATCAGCAGCGTGGACTTCACCCCCAGGCCCACGATACTCCGGATACCGTTAGCGATTCGGTAGTCACTGCCGAAACCTGGTCACCGGCAGAAATGGAAGCTGCTGAAGCCGAAATGGAGCGGAGACTGGAAGCCTGCGATCCGGCCATCCGGCCTTATCTGCTGGATATGTATGCCAACCCAGTGGTCACCGCGCTTGAGGCCAATGCCGAGAAATCCGGCTATTCCGAATAAGCCGGCACTTAATTTTCAGACATGAGGTACACCGTGCAGGATCTTCAGTACATCGAAATTGAAACCGGAGAAAACCCGACTGCAGCCGTAATCTGGCTTCATGGCCTTGGTGCGAGCGGCCACGACTTCGAGCCCGTGGTGCCGGAACTGGGCCTGCCGGACGATGCGGCGGTGCGGTTCATCTTCCCGCACGCGCCCAACCTTCCTGTCACCATCAACGGTGGCATGTCCATGCCGGCCTGGTACGACATAAAGGCGATGGACATTGACCGGGTGGTGGATACGGAACAGTTGCGGGCTTCCGCCGATGCCGTTGCCAAGCTGGTGGAGCGGGAAAAAGGGAAGGGTGTTCCGGCAGACCGGATCATCATCGCCGGATTTTCCCAGGGCGGGGCCGTTGCCTACGAACTGGGGCTCAGTTATCCGGAGCGTCTGGGCGGTATTCTTGCGCTTTCAACCTACTTCGCCACCGCGGACACGGTTCAACGTTCAGAGGCCAATGCCGATGTGCCAATCAGTGTGTATCACGGAACGTTCGATCCGATGGTGCCCGAATCACTAGGTGTGCGCAGTGTCGAAACCCTCAAAGAGATGGGCTACGACCCTTCGTACCAGACGTTCCCCATGGAACACAGTGTGTGCCTTGAGGAAATACAGGATATCGGCCGATTCATTCGCCGACACCTGCTCTGAGGCACCACCATGTCCTGGGTCAGACCCAGAGCATGGCGCCCATTTCCAGCGGATGCGTCAGGGATTCGTGATACGGGTACATCCTGAGCCTGAGGGTCTGTAATCCGGGATAGGGCGGTTGCACGCGGGTGGCGAACACAGTTCGCCCCTCTGCTTCACTCTCCTTATCCAGCAAGAAGCTGTCGGGGCCCGGGCTGTTGTGGGTTCCGGTACATTCTGGGCTGACCAGGCATTCCACCCGCACATCCTCCGCTGACAGGCCGTTGAGCCTCGCCTCAACTCTGAGTTCTACGCCACCATTATGGGGACAGGCAGCTTCGACGCAGCCAACTACGTTTAATTCCACACCCGGCCAGGCATGTCTGACTTTTGCCTTCCAGTCTGCAAGTCCTCTGGCAACCTCGCCGCTATCGGCTATCAGCAGAGCACCCTGGCGTGACGCCGGCTGGTAATAGTTATTGACGTAATCCATCACCATACGTTGGGCGTTAAACCGTGGTGTAATCGACTTCATCGAAGCCTTGGATCGCTTGACCCAGCCTTTCGAAAAGCCCTGGGAGGCGCGATCGTAGTAAAGAGGCACCACTTCGAATTCGATCAGGTCGATCAGGTCCCGGGCCTCCTCCTCATTGCGGAATTCCGGGTCCAGTCCGGTATCCCTCGGCGGAATGCCCCAGCCGTTCTCGCCGTCATAGCCTTCCCCCCACCAGCCGTCGAGCACGCTGAGGTTGAGAGCGCCATTGAGGGCCGCTTTCTCGCCGGAGGTGCCGCTCGCTTCTTTCGGGTACTCGGGCGTGTTCAGCCACACATCCACGCCACTAAGCAGCCTGCGGGCCATGGCCTGATCATAATCTTCCAGTAGAATCAGGTGCCCCATTAACGAGGGGTGCATGGACAGGTCGTGGATAACCTTGATCAGCTGCTGACCGGGTTTGTCCTTGGGGTGGGCCTTGCCGGCAAAGACCAACACCACCGGGCGGTCCGTATCGGTGAGGATGCGTTCGAGCCGTTCAAGATCCGAGAAAATCAGCGTCGCGCGTTTGTAGGTGGCGAACCGCCTCGCAAACCCGATAACAAGCGTGTCTTTTTCCGAGGAAACAAGCTGACGAGTCATCCGGTCTGTCACGGAATGGCCGGTGCCGTTGCGTTTATGCTGGCGCTTGAGGCGCCGGACAATGTACTCGCCCATTTGTTGTTTCAGGGCTTTATGAACGCTCCAGTAGTGATAGTCCGGGATCTGGTCGATAAATTCCCAGAATTCCGGGTTCCTGAGTTCACTTTTCCATGTAGGCGCCTGGATATCGAACAGGCTGGACCATTCCGGCGCCAGAAACGTCGGTACGTGCACACCGTTGGTAATGTATCCAATGGGGTTTTCTGAGGACGGCACCTGGGGCCAGATATCCCCTTCCATCAGCGAGGCGACACCGCCATGAATCCGGCTCACCCCGTTGTGGAAACGGGAGCCGCGCAGGCCCAGACTGGTCATGTTAAAACTGTCTCCACCGTCCTTCGAGCCCAAGGCAAATACCTGCTCAAAATCCAGTGCAGACTCCTCGATATATCGGCCCAGGGCATGATGAACGAGGGACCGGGGGAAAATGTCATGGCCGGCCGGTACCGGTGTATGCGTTGTGAACAGCGTAGCACCGGCAACAGCTTCAAGCGCGGCTTCGAAACTCAGCCCGGAGACCATGGTGTGCCGACAGCGTTCGAGAATCTGGAACGCGGCATGGCCCTCGTTGATATGCCAGACGGTCGGTTTGAGGTTCAGCGCCTCAACAACCCGGGTTCCTCCAATGCCAAGCAGCATTTCCTGGCTGATCCGCGTGGATTCGTCGCCACCGTAAAGCTGTAGCGTCAGATCCCGGTCTTCCGGGCCGTTCTCTTCGGTATTGCTGTCCAGCAGGTATAAGCGGATATGGCCAACGCGGGCTTCCCACACCCGCGCCACAACATCACGCCCGGGGAAGGGCACGGAGACCTTGAGCACTTGGCCGCCTATCTCCACCGGTGTAATGGGCAGTTCATCGCTGGAATGGGACTGGTAGCGCGCAATTTGCTGGCCGTGGGCGTCGATGCTCTGGATAAAGTAACCCTGCCGATACAACAGACCCACAGCGACAAAAGGCAGGGCCAGGTCGCTGGCAGCCTTGCAGTGATCCCCGGCAAGGATGCCAAGGCCGCCGGAATAGATCGGAAAACTCTCATGGAAGCCGAATTCGGCACAGAAGTACGCCACCAAAGCCTGCTCCGGATCGAGCTTCTCCGTGACTTCCGGGCCTGGGCCAGCCTCCAGATAGGCATCGTAGCTGCTCAGGACCCGACGATACTCGGCCAGAAATGCCCGGTCTTCAGACGCTTCATCGAGTCGATCCTGGGCAACCCGACGCAGGAAAAGCTTCGGGTTGTGCTCGACTTTCTGCCAGAGCGGTAAGTCAATACGGGCAAACAGGCTGCGAACCCCGTGGTCCCAGCTGTAGAACAGGTCATTGGCAAGCTCTTCCAGTCGCTCCAGGGGTTCGGGAATCAGGGGATGAGCTTCAAGTCGGAACTCTGTTGCTTTATGCATGTTGGTTGCCTCCAGGCGGGCAAACGCTCGCACTAATCCAGCTGTTGTTGGTCACGTTTTTTGAGAATGCGCTGATACAGATCGCCATAGGTGCGAGCCCGCTGCTTCCAGGAATAGTCGATGGCCATGCCGTTTTCCTGCAACCGCCGCCATTGTTTACGCTTTCCAAAAACCTGCAGCGCGCGGTATACGGCGGCCAGTAACGAATCGGCATTGGCTCCGGTAAAAACGAATCCGTTGGCCTTGTCGATTCCGACCTGCAGTGGGTCCTGGACTGTATCCGCCAGTCCGCCAACACCGTGCACCACCGGAATGGTGCCGTACCTGAGGCTGTACATCTGGTTGAGTCCACACGGCTCGAATCTCGAGGGCATCAGGAACAGGTCACAGCCGGCAGTTATGCGATGGGAGAGTCCCTCGTTATAGCCCAACGTGAGAGACATCTGCCCCGGCCATTGCCGGGCCAGGAGTTTCAGGGGCTCCTCGTAACCGGCTTCACCGGAGCCAAGAACGACAAACTGGCAACCCTGTTCCAGTAAATGCGGCATCACTGAAACCAGCCAGTCCACACCTTTCTGTTCCACCAGTCGACCGATGAAGCCCAGTAGTGGGCCGCCGTTTACCTCCAGCCCGAGCTCTTGCTGCAGGCTGGCCTGGCACTGCGCCTTGTTCTTGTAGTGATCCCGGCCATAGTGGAAGGACAGTTCAGGGTCCTCCTCGGGATTCCAAACGCGGTTATCGATGCCGTTGAGAATGCCGGTGAGCGCGTCCTGGCGGTGTCGGAGCAAACCATCAAGCCCATTACCGAATTCCGGGGTCTGGATCTCGAGCGCATAGGTGGGGCTGACGGTGGTGATCCGGTCACAAAAAACCAGGCCGCCCTTGATGAACGAAAGCTGCCCGTAGAATTCAAGCTGCTCAAGGTTCCAGAGTGAATCAGGCAGACCCAGGGCACGGAAAGTCTCGTGGGAGAAGAGCCCTTGGTAGGCGAGGTTATGGATGGTAAACACAGTGCCAGGTCTGTCGTGGTAGGCCTCCAGAAATACTGGTATCAGCCCGGTTTGCCAGTCGTTGCAGTGCACCAGATCCGGTCTCCAGGACAGACCAGCCTCTCCCATGGCAATCATGGACCCCACCTTCCCGAATAGCTCAAAGCGATGGGCATTGTCCCACCAGTCTCGGCCTTCCTCGTTCTTGTAGGGGTTGCCGGGGCGATCAAACAGTGGCGGACAGTCCACGAGCCAGAGCGTGACGGCGGTGCCGGGCAGTCTGGTTTGCCAGAGGCTCACGTTGTATTGCCCCAACTGAAACCGCGCCTTCCTTCGGGAGCCTGCCTTTCTTGCCGCTTTCAGAGCACCGGGATAGCCAGGCAGAAGTATCTGCACGTCGTATTCCAGGCGGCACAGCGCTTCCGGCAAACTAGCTGAAACGTCGGCAAGACCGCCGGTTTTCATCAGTGGATAAACTTCACTGGTTGCAAACAACACCCGGATCATAAAGCCGGCCTCAGGATGATCGCGCCCAGGGGTGGCAGGGTCAGCTCCACTGACCAGTCACGGTTCATCCAGGGTTGGGCATCCGCAGGCATGGGGTAGGGATTTCCCAGATTACTGCCACCGTAATACTCTGAATCGGAATTAAAAATTTCCCGCCAGTTGCCGCCTTCAGGCAGGCCGATCCGGTAGTGGTGTCGCGGCATGGGTGTGAAATTGACCACAATCACCGAGGTTTCGCCCTTGGCCGTGCGCAGGAAGCTGATCACCGACTGGGGAGAATCATGGCAGTCGATCCACTCGAAACCATCCGGCGTGAAGCAGGCGCCGTGTAAGGAGACCTCCCGCCGGTAGATGCCGTTCAGGTCCTGAACCAGTTTTTTAATGCCCTGATGTTCGGGGTAGGCCAGCAGCGACCAGTCCAGTTCCCGGGATTCACTCCATTCCCGTCGCTGCCCGAATTCACCGCCCATGAAAAGAAGTTTGGCGCCCGGGTAGCTGAACATGTAGGTAAAAAGCACTCTCAAGGTAGCCCTCTGCTGCCATTCGTCGCCGGTCATTTTGTTGATCAGGCTACCTTTGCCATGAACCACTTCGTCATGGGAAAGCGGCAGCAGAAAATTCTCGGAGAAGGCGTACAGTAGCCCAAAGGTCAGCTTGTCGTGATGATACTGACGATACACCGGGTCTTGAGCCAGATAGTCCAGGGTGTCGTGCATCCAGCCCATGTTCCATTTCAGATTGAACCCGAGTCCGCCAATTTCCGGTGGCCTGGTTACACGTGGCCAGGAAGTCGATTCTTCCGCACAGACCAGTGTTCCCGGGAAGCGGCTCTGGCAGACCTGGTTCAATTCCCGCAGAAACTCAATGGCTTCGAGGTTTTCATGGCCTCCATGTACGTTGGGCTCCCACTCGCCTTCCTTGCGGGAGTAGTTGAGGTACAGCATGGAAGCCACCGCATCCACCCTGAGCCCGTCGATATGAAAGGCGTCCAGCCAGAACAACGCGCTGCCGATCAGGAAGTTCCGCACCTCATGCCGACCATAGTTGTAGATGAGCGTGCCCCAGTCCTGATGACGTCCTTTGCGGGGATCTTCATGCTCGTATAGCGCGCTGCCATCAAAGCTGGCAAGGGCATGTTCATCGGTCGGGAAATGCCCCGGTACCCAGTCCAGAATCACGCCGATGTTGTGCCGGTGGCATTGGTCCACCAGATAGCGGAGATCGTCCGGCGTGCCGAACCGACTGGTCGGCGCGTAGTAGCCTGTGGTCTGGTAACCCCAGGATTCATCCAGGGGGTGTTCAGTGACCGGCAACAGTTCAATGTGGGTGAAGCCCAGTTCGAGCACATAGGGAATGAGTTGGTCCGCCAGTTCTCGATAGGTCAGCCATCGACCTGAACCGTGGTGCCGCCAGGAGGCCGCATGAACCTCATAGATGGAGATGGGCGAATCCTGCCAGTTCCAGCGACCCCGCCGGGCCAGCCAGTCGCCATCGCCCCAGCCAAAGTGGCCGCGCTCGGTTACTACAGCAGCGGTGGAGGGCCTAAGCTCAAAAGCCTGTCCGTAGGGATCGGTTTTCAGGATCTGCCGGCCTTTGTCCGTAGTTATGGCGAATTTATAGAGAGCACCGTTACCGATGCCCGGGATAAAGCATGACCAGACCCCCGCACCCTCATGCAAAGACATGGGATGGGTGCCAGCGTTCCATTCGTTAAAGTCTCCGGCAACACTGACGGCGCTGGCATGGGGCGCCCAGACCGCAAACCGGACACCTTCCACGCCTCGGTTCCTGCAGACATGGGCACCGAGCACGTTGTAAATGTGCCAGTGCCGGCCTTCGGCAAAGAGATGGAGGTCGAATTCGCTGAGCGTTGGGCTGTCCATAGACCGTGCTGTTCCTGACCAGATGAAGCGCTTTGAACGTCCCTTCATTGGACGCGAAAGGCCCTGTTTAAAAAATGACCCAAAACAAGTTTACGTCATAATTCCGTGCTAGTGTTCTAATATAGTTTAAGGCGTCAAAAACGTGGCAAACCCTTGCGGTTGAACGACCGGTCACAGGGAAGGTTTTCTTCAGGGAAGCAGCTATGCAAACGGCCAAGCGTTTCGTCAGTCGTCTCACTCGTCAGACTCTTGCACTGGTACTTGCCGGAGGGCGGGGTTCTCGCCTCCACGATCTCACCAAATGGCGGGCCAAACCGGCGGTGCCCTTTGGCGGCAAGTTCCGGATTATCGATTTTCCACTTTCGAACTGCATCAACTCCGGCATCGGGCAGGTTGGTGTGGTCACCCAGTACAAATCCCATTCCCTGATCCGCCATATCCAGCGGGGCTGGGGCTTTCTCCGGGGAGAACTGGATGAATTCGTAGAGCTTTTACCTGCCCAACAGCGAATCGAGACTTCCTGGTATGAGGGAACGGCGGATGCTGTGCTTCAGAACCTCGACATCATTCGCAGCCACCGGCCCGAGTATGTGCTGATTCTTGCGGGTGATCATGTATACAAGATGGACTACGGCACAATGCTGGCTCATCACGTGGAAAATGATGCCGATATCACCGTTGGCTGTATCGAAGTGCCTCTCGATGAAGCCTCAGCATTCGGGGTGATGTCGGTGGATGACGAGCTGAGGGTTACCGAGTTCGTCGAGAAGCCCGAACGGCCCAGACCGATGCCAGGCCAGCCTGCAAAGGCGCTGGCTTCCATGGGCATCTATGTGTTCAGCACCCAGGTGCTCTTCGACGAACTCATGCGCGACCAGCAGATGGATGGCGAATCGTCTCACGATTTCGGCAAGGACATTATTCCCTCAGTCATCAAGCGGCTCCGGGTGGTCGCCTTCCCGTTTCGTAATCCGGTTGAGAACAAACCGGCCTATTGGCGCGACGTGGGCACTGTTGACGCACTCTGGCAGGCAAACCTGGAGCTGATCGGAATCAGCCCGGAGCTCAATCTCTACGATTCCCACTGGCCGATATGGACCTACCAGGAACAGCTGCCGCCGGCCAAGTTTATTTTCGACGATGACAATCGGCGGGGCATGGCTGTGGACTCCATGGTGGCAGGCGGCTGTATTGTCTCCGGCGCCCTGGTAAAGCATTCCCTTTTATTCTCACAAGTTAAGATTCATTCCTATAGTGAAATCTCGGATTCGGTCATCTACCCGGATGTCGAGATTGGCCGTCACTGCCACATCCGCAATGCCTTGATCGATCGCGGCTGCCGCATCCCCGAAGGTACAAGGATAGGATTCGACGACGCCGATGACCGGAAGCGGTTTCATGTGTCGCCCAAAGGTATTGTGCTGATCACGCCCGAGATGCTCGGGCAGGACTATCCCCATGGTCTCTGACACCAAAACACCGGTTGTACTTTGCTGGCACATGCACCAACCGTCTTATCAGGATATGCGCACCGATCAGTTCCTGTTTCCCTGGGTGTACCTTCATACCATCAAGGATTACAGCGACATGGCGGCGCATCTGGAAGCGAATCCGGAGGCCAGGGCGGTGGTCAATTTTGCCCCGGTTCTGCTTGAGCAGATCGAGACCTACCTGATCCAGATTGAAAAATGGCGCCATGGCGCCGGCGAGATCGGCGATCCTTTGCTCGCCGCGCTGGTTGCAGAGCAGTTGCCGGAAACCGGCACGCCTGCGTTTCTGGGACTGATCGAAAAATCTTTGCGAGCCAATCGGGAACGGATCATCAATCGGTATCCGGCCTACGCGCGATTGGCAGAGCTCGCAGAGGTTTACCGCGAAAAGCCCGAGCTACAGAGATACGTTTCCAGCCGGTTTCTTTCCGACTTGCTGGTTTGGTACCACCTTGGCTGGATGGGAGAAACCATCCGAAGAAGCAGCCACTGCATCCAGAGCCTTCAGGAGAAGGGCCACAATTTTTCGATGGATGACCGGAGGGCTCTTCTCGATGTGATTTTCGATGTGTTATCCGGCATTGGCCCAAGGTACCGGCATCTTGCGCAAAAAGGGCAGGTGGAGTTGTCTGTCAGCCCCTATACCCATGCGATGCTGCCTTTGTTGATCGACCTGGGGTCGGCCCGCGAAGCCATGCCGAATATCACTTTGCCAACACACAGCCATTACCCGGAGGGCGAAGCGCGCGCCGCCTGGCAGCTCCAGCAGGCCAGGGCAGTTTTTCAGCGGTTCTTCGGTGTTGACCCCTCCGGCTGCTGGGCTTCCGAGGGTGGCCTTAGCCAGGCCACACTAAGCCTGCTGGATCAACATCAATTCCGATGGACTGCCAGCGGAGATTCTGTGGTGCACAACAGCCTGGCTCTTGCCCGGCAGGACAACCCGGGTTTGCCCGATGCCGGGATTCACCAGCCCTATACGTTCGGCGAATCGGCTACCGCCGTATTTTTCCGTGACGACGGCCTGTCGGATCTGATCGGCTTTACCTACGCAGACTGGCACGCCAGGGATGCCGTTGGAGACCTGGTTCATCACATGGAAAACATTGCGGGGCAGGCCAAGGGCAAGACGAAACCGGTGATTTCCGTGATCATGGATGGCGAAAATGCCTGGGAGTATTATCCCGAGAACGGTTTTCACTTCCTCGACGAACTTTATCGGGTGCTGGCAAACCACCCCGGGCTCAAATTGACCACCTATGCCGATCTGGTGGCCAACCAGGTAGCCGCTCCGGTTCATTTACCCCATCTTGTTGCCGGCAGCTGGATTTACGGCACTTTCTCCACCTGGATCGGTGACCCGGACAAGAACCGGGCCTGGGATCTGCTCTGTGAAGCCAAAATCCACTTCGATCGGGTGATGGACAACGGCAGCCTCAATTCAGAGCAGAAAGCAGCCGCCATGCAGCAACTGGCGATCTGCGAAGGGTCCGACTGGTTCTGGTGGTTTGGTGACTATAACCCGGCCCAGATCGTCAGCGACTTTGAGCATCTGTATCGCCGCCACCTCGTCAACCTCTATGAAATGATCGGCTACCCGGCGCCGCC
Organism: Marinobacter sp. PE14; assembly: GCF_053566155.1. Taxonomy (NCBI): domain Bacteria; kingdom Pseudomonadati; phylum Pseudomonadota; class Gammaproteobacteria; order Pseudomonadales; family Marinobacteraceae; genus Marinobacter; species Marinobacter sp. PE14. Next base: position 240,620 of record NZ_JBQXNY010000005.1, read on the forward strand.
ATCCGTGTTCCAGAAGCTCAGCCAGGGCAGCGGAGAACCGGCTCGCGGCGGCACCATGCGACCGGGGCATGAGGTGGATACTCCTGCATGACTTCCGCGAACGACAAGGATCTGTTCAGTGCTCGCAGGGCTGGTGTCCTGCTTCACCCGACCTGCCTGCCCGGAAGCCTTGGTGTTCTGGGTGCCGGCGCCCGCCGGTTCGTCGATTTTCTGGCCGACAGTGGTATTACCGTCTGGCAGACACTGCCTATTGGACCAACACACCGGGATCTCTCACCGTACCAATCCCTGAGTGCCCACGCAGGCAACCAGGATTTTATTGACCTCGCTGAACTACTGCAGATTGGCCTGCTGGCCGACGGAGAACTGACCCAGCCCATTGCCGAATCCCGCCAGCAGTTGCTGGCCATTGCCGCCCAACGTTTTTTCGAGGGCCGGGCAACAGGCCAGACCGGGCTTGATCTGGCCGGATTTGACGCTTTCCGGACAAGTAACGACTACTGGCTGGATGATTTCTGTCTGTTCTGCGCAATCCGGGAGGTTCAGGAGTCGCCAGGTTGGCTCCAGTGGCCAGAACACTTGAGAGATCGGGAACCTGCTGCCTTGCAGGCATTTGTCGACCAGAACCAGCCCAGACTGGCTCGCATCAGGTTTGAGCAGTTCCTCTTCAATCACCAGTGGCAGGCACTCAGGGACTATGCACGAAGCCGCAGGGTTTTGCTGTTTGGTGATATCCCCATTTTTGTTGCTCAAGACAGCGCCGATGTCTGGGCCAACCGACAGTTCTTCAAACTCGACGCCCGAGGCGAACCCACGGTGGTTGCCGGTGTCCCGCCGGATTATTTTTCCGAGGAGGGGCAGCACTGGGGCAACCCGCTCTACAACTGGCAGGCCATGGCCGAAGATGGCTACAAGTGGTGGCTGGAACGGCTCGAAAGCCAGCGCCATCTGTTTGATCTGATCCGGATAGACCATTTCCGTGGGCTTCAGGCCTACTGGGAAATTCCGGCCGAGGCCCCTCAACCGCGAAATGGTTACTGGGTTCCCGGCCCCGCTGACCATTTTTTGCAGGCCTGCTTCGACCGGTTCCCGGACTTGCCCCTTGTCGCCGAAAACCTCGGCATTATAAGCGACGATGTAGAAGAACTTCGCCATCGCTTCCGGCTGCCAGGAATGACCGTGATGCAGTTTGGCTTTGACGGAAGCCCGAACAATCCGCATCTGCTTCACAACCACCATCCCCGGGATCTCGTCTACACCGGCACCCACGACAACGATACAACACTGGGGTGGTACCGGAGCCTGGATGATCGTACCCGGCGCTATGTAAATGATTATCTGGGAACCAGTGATGAGGGGATGCCATGGCCGGTGATTGAAGCGGCGTTCCGTTCGGTCTGCTCATTGGCCGTGGTGCCGATGCAGGATTTCCTCTGCCTTGGAACCGAGGCGAGGTTCAACACGCCGGGCACCATTACAAATAACTGGATTTGGCAGCTGGATTGGAATTTTTCTGAGGAAGACCTGTCGAAAATTATCGCTGACGCAGTAAAGCGACATGGGCGTCTACCCCAAGACTGACCATTTTTTGATCAGCATCAAAGAGGCGCCCCCAAACCTTCGATATAAAACACAGGCAGTATCAACAATTGGCGTTCTGGATGAGTCACGAGGGGGAAAAATGGAACACAGACTCAGTAAACGCGTAGATGGAAAGCTCGGCCTGTTGGTATACAAACGCGGGATGCCGGTGGCAACCGGACAGATCCGCGATGCGTCCAAACGTGGGCTGTTTATTGCCACAGACTACACCGACGTACAGTTAAACCAGACCGTAGAACTGGAATTCCGTTTTCCGGACACCCAGGAAAAGCGGTTCCGTCGCCTTAAGGCCCACGTTGTCCGTAAGTCAGACCGGGGACTGGGTGTTGATTTTGAAGGGGTTGAAAACGACAGTTTCACCATCTCCTCACTGATGCACTGGCTGAAAAGCCATCATATGTCCGTCAGCTATTTTCCGGTTCGCCGGCAGCAAGCCTATTGAATTGATCAGGGAGATCTCTCATGGAACGGCTCAAAGATAAGGTTGCGGTAGTCACCGGTGGCTCCGTCGGGATCGGAGCTGCAACCGCAACCCGTATGGCAGAGGAGGGCGCCGCTATCGCCATACTGGATTGTCAGGACTCTGAAGGTGAAACCCTCGCAAGCGAGCTAACAGATCGGGGTTTGAAGGCCGGTTATTGGCACTGTGACGTGAGTAAGGAGCAAGAAGTAAAGAAGGTAATGGATGACGTTGCCAAAAACTTCGGAAGCCTCACAGTACTGGTCAACAACGCCGGCATCGCGGGTGCCAACAAGCCCACTCATGAGCTGACCGAGGAAGAGTGGGATCACGTGCAGACTGTGAACGTGAAAGGTGTATTTTTCTGCACCAAGCACGCCATTCCCCACATGAAAAAAGCGGGCGTTGGCAGCATTATCAACCTGTCGTCGATTTACGGCCTGGTGAGTGCGCCGGATATTCCGCCATACCATGCATCCAAGGGGGCCGTTCGGCTGATGTCAAAAACCGACGCCCTGTTGTATGCCACTGAGAACATTCGCTGCAATTCCGTTCATCCCGGATTTGTCTGGACTCCGCTGGTTGAGGCTCATCTCAAAACAACCGGGCAAGACCCGGAAGCAGCCAGAAAAGCGACAGCGGCGATGCATCCTGTGGGTCATATGGGCGAGCCGGATGATATTGCCTGGGGCGCCGTCTACCTGGCCTCGGACGAGTCCAAGTTTGTAACTGGCAGTGAGCTGGTGATTGATGGCGGTTATACCGCTCGCTGATACCCCGACCAACCTGAGCGGAGCTCACATTTGACGCTGGCAGCCTATACCCCGCGGTCCATGCCGGAATCCCTGAACGGGCTGTTTCAGCTGGCACTGGACCTGCGATGGACCTGGCACCATGGCACCGATGATCTGTGGCGTGCCCTTGATGCAGAAATCTGGGACACCACCCGCAACGCCTGGCTGGTGCTGAACACTGTATCCGGTGAGAGACTGGAAGAGCTGGCTGCCGATCCTGACTTCCAGGAACGCTACCGTGAGCAAATGTCGGCCCATGGTGAGTTTATCCAGGCAGATACCTGGTATTCCTCCGACTGCCCGGGAGACCTGGGCGAGGGTGTTGCCTATTTCTGCATGGAATACGGCCTGAGCGAATCTCTCCCGCTATACAGCGGTGGACTGGGCGTGCTCGCCGGGGATTTCCTCAAGGCGTCAAGTGATCTGGGTGTTCCCGTGATGGCCATAGGCCTGCTTTACCAGCAGGGCTACTTTCGCCAGGCTATCAGCACCGATGGCGAACAGCTGGAATTCTACCCTTACAACGATCCCACCATGCTGCCCGTCTCACCTTTGCGGGACGCTGACGACCAGTGGGTGAGGGTGATTGTGCCTTTCCCGGGACGACACGTTCGCCTGCGGGCCTGGAAGGCACAGGTGGGCCGCTGCGAGCTGCTGTTGCTCGATAGCAACGACCCCCGAAACGAACCGGGCGACCGCGGTATTACCAGCGAACTCTATACCGGCGACCCGGAAAAGCGCCTGCAACAGGAAATGGTATTGGGCATCGGTGGCTGGCGCCTGCTGAAACAATTGGGGAAATCGCCGTCGCTCTGCCATCTGAATGAAGGCCACTGTGCCCTGGCACTGATCGAGAGGGCTTTCAGCTGGCAGGATGAACATGAAAGTGATTTCCAGACGGCTCGAACCGCGACAAGGGCGACCAATCTATTTACCACACACACATCGGTGGCTTCCGGCTTTGATCATTTCTCCCGATCGCTATTGCGCTTGTACCTGACACCCTGGCTTGAAGGCCGCGAACTGAATGTCGATCAATTGGTGGCATTGGGAAGCCAACCATCCAACGCAGATAATCGGTCGACTGGCCCTAAACTCAACATGGCCTTGCTGGCCCTGAATATGAGCGGCCGGTTCAACGGTGTCAGTCGCATTCACCAGAAGGTCACCCAGACCATTTTCCAACCCTTCTTCTCTCGCTGGCCAGCCGAAGACATTCCGGCGGACTACGTGACCAACGGCGTCCACACGCCGAGCTGGGATTCACCGGAATCCGACGCCATCTGGACACGGGCCTGTGGCAAGGATCGCTGGCGCAGGCCTTTCGAGAACACCTGTCCGATGACAGACATCGCCGATGAAGAGTTATGGGAAATGAGGCGTCTGCAGCGTGCCCGGCTGATCAACTATCTCCGGCGAAGGCTTGCAAGCCAGCATTGCGAACAGAACCCCGGAAACAACCATGAAGCCGCCTGCGGCCTTTTGCTAGACCATGAAACCCTCACGCTGGGGTTTGCCCGCCGGTTTACGGAATACAAGCGACCAGACCTTCTACTCAAGGATCAGGAGCGCCTGCTCAAGCTGCTTGTTAGCCGCGATCGCCCCATTCAGATCGTGCTTGCGGGCAAGGCCCACCCCTATGATCTTCCGGGCAAAGACATCATACGACGTTGGAAAGCCTTCTCCCGGCGACCGGACGTCGAGGGTAAGGTGGTATTTATTGAAGACTACGATCTGGGCGTGGCCAACCAGCTTATCCAGGGCGTGGATGTATGGCTGAACTGTCCCAGGCATCCGTGGGAGGCCTGTGGCACCAGCGGTATGAAGGTGCTCGTGAACGGGGGGCTGAACCTGTCACAGTATGATGGCTGGTGGGCGGAGGCCTGGAACTCCGATGTGGGCTGGGCTATTCGACCCGGCGCTACCTTTGACGAGCTGAGCGGGTCAAACAATCACGACCACGATCTTTCAGACATGGAGGAGCTCTTTGATCTGCTGGAGAACGAGGTGATTCCGGGGTTCTATGACGTCGACAGCGAGGGTATTCCTCGGAAATGGGTCGGGCGTATGCGTGCGAGCATGGATCAACTGACGGCGGCCTATTCCGCCAACCGGATGGTGCGGGAATACGTCGAGCAGTTTTATCTACCCATGGAAGAAGTGGGAAGCCACCGCAGCTCCGAGACTGCACGGGAGCTACTCAATGAGTATGGAGAAATCTCGAGGCACTGGTCCCGGTTGCGCTTCAACAGCTTCAATACCGGCGAAGCTCCGGGGAGCCAGACGTTCACCGTGGAAGTCTACCTGGACGGTATTGACGAGCAGAGGATTGCGGTAGAGCTTGTGGCAGAGCACTCCGAGCATGGCCCAAGAACCGTTACACCCATGGAGATGAAACATCCACTGGGTGGTTCCGCCCATACCTATCTTTATGAATGCACAGTGCCTTCACGCCCAGAAGGACACTACACCCCACGCCTGCGGGTGCGGGACGAACGCCTGAACCTTCCCCTGGAAAACCCCGCCATACTCTGGCTCAGGTAGGCCTCAGCTACGCCAGAACGCCGGCGAAAGAACGATCACCACGCTCAGTATCTCCAGACGCCCCATTAGCATACCCACAGACAGGACCCACTTTGCGGCATCGGGCAGCGGCCCGAAGTTACCTGCAGGGCCAATGATGTCACCGAGGCCGGGGCCTACATTGGTCAGCGAGGTGAGGGCGCCGGACAGTGCCGTTACAAAGTCCAATTGCATGGCGGCCAGGGCAACCGTAATCAACAAGAGACAGAGCAGGAAGATAAACGTGTAGGCAATCATCGACGAGATAATCTCATCGCTCACGGCCCGGCCGTTGTAGTTACGGGTAAGAACCGCACGAGGGTGCAGCAGGCGCATCAACTGCTCACGCAGGATGATCAGGGAAAGCTGGAACCGGAAGATTTTCATGCCGCCGGCCGTGGAACCGGAGCAGCCGCCGACGAACATCAGGAAGAAGAACAGCACGAACGCCAGAGGGCCCCAGGCCGAATAATCTTCGGAAGCATAGCCGGTGGTTGTTACCACAGAAGTGACGTTGAACAGGGTAGAGGCATAGTTATGGATGGGATCGAAGGGAACCGGTGACACCATCCAGCGGTAGAGAGTCAGAAGCAGCGGTACAAAAAACAGGATCGCGAGGAACAATCGCACCTGCTGATCCCGGAACAGAACACCGTGTTGGCCATGCATTTCACGAACGAACAGGAAGAAGGGCAGGCTGCCGATAATCATGAACAGGGTAGCTTCCATGAGAATCAGATCATTGAACTTGCCCATGGACAGGTCAGAGGTGGAAAAGCCGCCGGTGGCGATGCTGGTAAGACCGTGGTTAAAGGCATCGAAGAGTGTCATGCCGGAAAACCAGTAGGTAACCACCGCAATGATCGAAAACGCCAGATAAACCACCAGCAGGCCACGGCTGAGTGTTTTCATCCTTGGCAGAGCCTTGTCGGTCCATTCCGAAGACTCGGTGGCGAACAGCCGCATGCCGCCGACCCGCAGAAACGGGAGCACCGCAACGAACATACCGATAATCCCGATACCACCAATCCACTGCAGAATCGACCGCCAGATCAACAGATCCCTGTCCATATTATCGAGGCCGATGAGCACCGTTGCCCCGGTGGTGGTAATGCCCGAGGTACCCTCGAAAAAGGCGTCTGCGGCAGAAATGCCGAGGTCACTCAAATAGAAAGGAAGGGATGAAAACAGAGCAATCACGAACCACGAAGATACCGTGAGCACGAACATGTACCGGGGCTTCAAATCCCTCGGTTTGCGGTAGGTGGCGGCCATTCCCAGTATGCCAAGGACCCAGACAATGGCAGCCGATTCCGCAAACGCCATGGCGTTCGGCGTTTCGGAGCCCGCAAGCAAAATGACAGGCAATGTCATGAAAATGCTCAAAAGCACAAACATGACGCTGACAATGAAAATGACGGGGTAGAGATTTCTCAATGGATGCTCGAGCCAGCTGATACCGGGAGACGGCGTCAGAATACCTGTGGGGTCGGCCTTCCGCAAGGTAACACCGCGCGGATGCTGAAATTACTGGCGAATTAAATCGGTGTAAATAACGCGTAAATGCGGATCTTTCTGATGGCAAAACGCGTGAGTCTGTTGCAAGTTCAGTAATGTACACCGAACAATTCGGTTAAGGAGATAAAAGATGAAACACGTACGTTCAATTGCCATTGTCTTTGCCACCAGCCTGGCGGCTGCCGGAACCGCATCTGCCCAGGACATGTACAAGTCTGGCGTTGGCGGGCTTTATACCGGCCTGAACTACACTTTCATGAACCTTGAGAGCGGTAACGCGGATGCTGATGTGGGAACCCTTTCCGCCAAAGTTGGCGTGATGGCGACGCCGTATCTGGGTATCGAAGCGCGGGGCGGTTTTGGCGTGGATGATGACCGCATCGGCGGGGTCGATTTTTCACTGGATAACTTTTTCGGCGGCTATGCCACATTCAATCTGGCCAACGAATCACCGATTACGCCATACGCTATCCTTGGCTTTACCCGGGTTGAAATCGAAGCTTCTTCATTTCTGGGAACCGCAACAGAAGACGAGAGCGACGTATCCTATGGCATCGGCATGAACATGGAATTTGCTCCGAACCTGTCCGGCAACCTCGAATACATGCGTTATTATGAAGACAGTGATGCCGAAATCGATGGTCTGGGCGTCGGCATTCAGTTCAACTTCTGAAACCAGGCCACCGGGGAGACTGTTTGAACCATCTGGCTCATGTATTTCTCGCGCCGGACTCACCTGAAGCACGGGTGGGAAGCATCCTCGGTGACTTTACCCGGGGCGTCGATCTCTCGACGCTACCGGACCCGGTGAGGCAGGGCGTCCGTCACCACCTGGCGGTCGACAGCTTCACCGACCAGCATCCCGAGGTGCTTGCCAGCAAGCAGCTGTTCTCTCGACAAAGACGCCGATTTGCCGGAGTCGCGCTCGATATTCTTTACGATCATTTTCTTCTCAAACACTGGGATCGCTTCAGCGACACTGAGCGCGGCGCGTTTATTCACCGTATATACAACGAGTTGCAGGAGAAAGAGCACCTGATGCCGGAAAAAATGGCCCTTGTTACGCGGCGAATGGTGTGGAACGACTGGTTCGGCGCCTACCAGGACCTTGAAAACATAGGCTACGCGTTGGACCGTGTTGCAGGGCGCATACGGTTCAGAAATGATTTCACCGGCATGATCACGGAGATCCGCACAAACCAGGACGAACTGGAGCACAAATTTTTATCATTTTTCCCGGATTTACAGGAATTTGCAGGAGGTATTGAATGAGTTTTGTTAGCAAATTAGGCGCGACTGCTGCGATTTTTTGCCTATCCACAATGGTTGTTTCGCAAGAGTCCGAACCAAGCGTTGAAAAAGGGCCTCCCGAGACTCTTGGCTATGTTGAATGGGTCGTCATGCAGGACACCAGCCTTAGGCTCAAGGCTCGCCTCGATACCGGCGCCAAAACCTCTTCACTGCACGCGGTCAATGTAGAACCGTTTGATAAGGATGGTGAGGAGTGGGTCAACTTTCAGATTCCGCTCGGCGACCACAAAGATCAGCCCACAGAAGGTGAGCTGGACCATGAGAGCGTCATTATCGAATTGGAACGACCGATCGAGCGGACTGTTCTGATCAAACGAAAAGGCGCGCCTTCCCAAAGACGGTACGTGGTAATGATGGATTTCTGCATCGCCGGAACCAGCCACACCACTCAGTTCTCCCTGACTGACCGTGGCAAATTCTCTTACCCGGTCCTTCTCGGGCGCAGATTCATGCGTGATGACAATATCCTTATCGATTCGGCAGATTCCTTTCTTGCCGAAAGGGAGTGTGAATACATGACACTCGAAGAGCTGGTCGAACAACATGAGGCGCACGTGCGCGAGGCGACAGACGCCGAATAGCGCAACCCAAGCTCTCGTTAGCTCCCTCCCAGAGCCGCTTTTTCCATCTCAAGGTAAACGCGATAGGCGTTTGCCTTGTTAGAGGCATCGAACGCTGGCAGGTTTTCGTATCGTGACCAGTCTGTCTGCTGGTAGGCGTCTTCAAACTGCATCCATTGATCTACCGCATCCCCCATCTTTTCTCGAACGTACGCCAGATAATCATAGGTGAAATTCAGGGCCGCCATAGCGCTTCCGGATGCCCGGCCATGCCCGGGTATCAGAATCTCCGGCTCAAGGGCTCTGACTTCGTCGATTGCTGACATCCAGTTCGCGGTATCAACCTCGGAACTTGCCAGGAAAGGGACACGGCCATTCTGAATAATATCGCCGGAGAACAGAACACCTGCTGGTTCTACTAACATCAGACTGTCATCCGGAGCATGAGCTGGTCCGGCGTGCAATATCGTGAAACGGAAACCGCCTGATTCGAACGTCGTCGTCTCATCGAAAGTCATGTCTGGAGCGATCAGACGGGTTTCGTCATCAACCCAGGGTGACAGCGCCACTTTACGCTGCTCCAACCTTCGATCCGCGTCCGGACTCTGGATATAGGCCGCTGATGATTCCTGAGCAATGATCTTTGCCTCTGTATGATCCCTGAACGCCTGGAGCCCATACACATGATCTGCATGATAATGGCTGATCACCACATGAGTGATGGGTAGTGCAGTCATTTCGCGTATTTTGGCGATCATTTCGAAGCCAAGGCTGGGCGTTCCAAGGGCATCGAAAACCACCACACCCTTTCCAGTAATGACAAACCCGGAATTGGCAGTTAAGCCCTCGTTTTCAGGACCGGGAACACCAGACTGACCAGCGAAATAGTAAACGTTTTCGGCGCCAACCGACTCTGCCTCAAACGGTATTGAGAGCGCAGGGTAGGCCGACGAGGATTCCGCCATAAGGTTTCCAGCCCCGAAGGTGATCGTTGCCAATAATCCGGCAGTAGTAATACCGCTTTGAATTTTTTTGTCCCGCATTTGATGTTCCTCCTTGGCCGATTCCGGTCATACAAACGCCATGGATAACCGCGTCTTACACGTATTTTATGTAATTCAAAAACCACCTTTTCCTTCCGGCGCTGGGCTGATCCTGCCCCAAAAACCACTTGTAACCTGATTTCAAGACGGCTATAAATAAAGTTATATCCTTATAACAGAAACAACAAGTCCGTCATTGCAGTGCTTCACTGATGCCGGCCGACTGTCCCGAAAGGGCATCGAAGGAGGAGAAAAATATGCTCGGCAAACTTCGCCGACTCAACCAGGGTGTATCCGAAATCGCCCTGGAAGAGTCCGAACGCTTACCCTCAGCAGAACGCAGACGGTTTCTCAGAAGCGGCTTGTTTACAGCTGGTAGTGCCATGGTTGGTGGGGCACTCGCAGGCATTGCACCCAAGGCTCTGGCGGCAACCCAGTACCCCCCTGAAATACCCTCATGGACCCGCTCGCTGGGGCCGGGTGTCGTGGCGGACCCCTATGGCGTTCCATCACCTTTTGAAAAAGATGTCATTCGGCGAAACGTGCCCTGGTTAACTGCGGACAAGGTTTCGTCCATCAGTTTCAGCCCGCTTCAGCACCTGAAAGGAATCATCACACCGAACGGTCTTTTCTTCGAACGGCACCATGCAGGACGTCCCGAAATCGATCCCCAACAGCACCGTTTGATGATTCATGGCCTGGTAGACCGGCCAATCATTCTCTCTATGGAAGATCTGCAGCGTTTTCCGAGCGTTTCCCAGATCAATTTCATTGAGTGCCCCGCAAACGGGGGCATGGAATGGCGTGGCGCACAGCTCAATTCACTTCAGTTTTTGCATGGCATGGTCAGTTGCGCCGAGTGGACCGGCGTACGGCTTTCAACACTTTTGCAGGAAGCGGGAATCCAGCCCAAAGGCAAATGGCTGCTGGCCGAAGGCGCTGACGGTGCCGCCATGACCCGAAGCATTCCACTCGAAAAGGCTCTGGACGATGTCATTGTCGCGTACGCCCAGAACGGCGAAGCACTGAGGCGTGAGCAGGGCTATCCGATTCGCCTGGTGGTTCCAGGCTGGGAAGGAAACACCCATGTGAAATGGTTGCGGCGCCTGGAAGTGGGAGACAAGCCCTGGATGCAACGGGAGGAAACTTCCAAGTACACCGATCTGATGCCTGATGGCACTGCTCACGGTTTTACCTGGGTAATGGAGGCCAAATCAGTCATCACATCGCCATGCCCGGAGATGCCGGTTCGAGGCAAGGGTATTTGCCAAATCGAAGGGCTCGCCTGGAGCGGACGAGGCAAGGTCAGAGCGGTCGATGTTTCGGTTGACGGTGGGAAGAACTGGCAACAGGCCCAACTCAGGGAGCCGGTGATGTCCAAATCTCTGACCCGATTTTCTCTGGAATGGAAGTGGGATGGTGATCCGGCACTCTTACAGTCGCGAGTCATCGATGAAACCGGTTATGTGCAGCCAACGCTTGGGCAACTGAAAGCGGCTCGCGGCACCAATTCGATTTACCACAAAAACGCCATCCAGACCTGGAAAGTCAACGCAGACGGGAGTGTCGTCAATGTTCAGCTTTCTTGAATCGTCGCGTGCTTTGACGGGAATCTGTCTGGGCGTAGCGCTCGTCTCCGCGCCGATGACCGGTGTCGCGGAACCGGCAGGCCATTATGGATACGGTGCAGCCGCGACCGAAGAACAGATTGCGGCCTGGGATATTGATGTCCGGCCTGACGGCATGGGGCTTCCAGAGGGCAGCGGCAGTGTTGATGAGGGTATGCAGGTCTATGAAACCTACTGCTCATCCTGTCACGGCGCATTCGGTGAGGGGATGGGCCGTTACCCCAAACTGGCAGGGGGTGACGGAAGCCTCGCAGAGGATCGTCCCGAAAAGACCGTCGGAAGCTACTGGCCCTACGCCTCAACACTCTGGGACTACATTCATCGCGCTATGCCTTTCTTCGCGCCCCAGTCCCTGACCGATGATCAGGTCTATGCGCTCACGGCCTATGTGCTGAACCTGAACTACATCGTGGAAAGCGATTTTGTAGCCAACCAAGAAACCCTGCCGGAAGTGGTTATGCCCAATCAGGATGGCTTCACCTGGGAGGATCCACGTCCGGTTGTCAGCAATGAACGCTGTATGAAGGACTGCAAAGAGTCGGTGACGGTTTCCGACTCAGCAGCTGGGAAAAACCTGACTCCGAGCACCACCGGCCCCCTTGATGAGGGGATGACAGAATAAGAAGGCTGATCTGGAGTCGAGGCTCCAGGAAACAAGGCTGAGGAGGACTGCGTAATGCGAAAAGGGCTCATCTCTGTGTGCTTGACCACACTCGCACTGAGCGCGACAGCGCCGGTGTTTGCCGAAACAACCCAGGCTGATATCGACCGCGGTAAAGAACTCGCATACAGCCGAAAAGACGGAAACTGCCTTGCCTGCCACAAGATGGACGACGGCAAGCTTACCGGAAATATCGGGCCGGAACTGGCTGACATGCAGGCCCGTTTTCCAGACCGAGAAATGCTGTTCAAACGCATCTGGGACGAAACCCAGTTCAATCCCGTGACGGTGATGCCACCGTTCGGGAGACACATGATCCTGAGCAAACAAGAAATCAACCGGATCATCGATTACCTGTATACGCTCTAACTGCGGAGGAGAAGTTACCGTGACTGACCAAAGGCGAAGAGGCTTTTTGAAGGGGATGCTGGGCGCAGGTGTCGCCGGGTTCGCACTGGGTTCCGGCCTTGTGCCGCTACGAGTCGAGGCCGCGACCGCTCCCGACGCATCTGATTGGCCGGACAAGGCCTTCAAGACCCCGGGGGTGGATGACACCATCGCCGAACTTTACGGGATGGAAGCGAGCGAGTCCGACAAGATCACCATGGACCTGCCGACTATTGCCCAGAATGGCGCGGTTGTGCCAGTGACCGTCGAAACCTCGCTCCCTAATGTAACCAGCATCGGACTGCTGGTCGCCAAGAACCCCAACGCCCTGGCGGCCTATTTCGACGTTCCTGAAGGCACACTGCCTTTTGTATCAAACCGCCTGAAAATGGCTGAGACGACGGATGTTGTGGCAGTCGTTATTTCCGACGGCAAGGCCTACAAGGCGACCCAGAACGTGAAAGTTACCGTTGGCGGCTGCGGCGGCTAAAAGCTAACCGGACAGGAGAACAACAATGGCGTCCAGTATCAGAGTTCGAGCAGTAGAGAATGGCGGCGTGACATCACTAAAAGCCCTGGTTCGACACCCCATGGATTCAGGCTTCGTTAAGGATTCAGCAGGGAACGTCATCCCGGCGCATTTCATCAAGGTTCTTACCATTGCTCACAAGGGCAAGAACGTTTTCGTGGCCAATTGGGGCCCGGCGGTATCCAAGGATCCCTTTCTGGAATGCCGATTCGAGGGCGCCAAGAAGGGTGACGAACTCACCATTAGCTGGGTCGACAACGAAGGCGAAAGCGATTCAACCACCGCAACGATCGCCTGAGAATTGGCCGCCGGGGGATTCTCCCCGAGCAGCCGAATAGGAGGATTGGATATGCTTAAAGCAAAAGTCATTCTGGTCTCGCTCGGTGTTGCACTGGCCATTCCCCAGGCATTGGCGGGCTCGACTCCGGAAGAAGACAGGAAAGAGGCGGTTGAATACTTCAAACAGATGTTCCCGGATGTTCCGTTTGAGGAGTTTGTTAACGGGCAATACGCCCTGAACGAAGATCGGCGAAAGCAGTGGGAATCAATGCAGGACTTCCCACCCTACGAATTTGCCGTAGCGGAAGGTCAGGAAATGTTCGAGACGCCTTTTGCCAACGGCAAGACATACGCGAGCTGTTTCGAAAATGACGGTATCGGTATTCGCCAGAACTATCCGTACTTCGATACAGAAAAGAACGAAGTTATCACGCTTGAACTCGCCATAAATCGCTGCCGTGAGGACAATGGTGAAAAACCTCTGAGATGGAAGAAAGGGGCCATTGCCTCGATTTCCGCCTATATGGCATCCACCTCCGAGGGCAAGCCTATTGATATCAAGGTTCCCGACAATCCCGATGCCATGGCGGCTTACCAGGATGGCAAGGAGTTCTATTACAGCCGGCGCGGGCAGCTGAATTTCTCTTGCGCAAGCTGCCACGTGCAGAACCCTGGCAAGTGGATTCGGGCAGACTTCCTCTCGCCGGCACTCGGTCAGCCAGCCAACTTCCCGGTACACCGCTCCAAGTGGGGAGAACTGGGCACACTGCATCGCCGCTTCGCCGGCTGTAACAACAACGTGCGCGCGGATCCTTTGCCAGCCCAAAGTGAGGAATATCGAAATCTTGAGTACTTCCTTACCTATATGAGCAATGGTTTGCCCGTTGCTGGACCAGCGACGCGGCCATAGGCCTGGATCGGAAAGGGAGAAACGTAATGAAAAAGCCTTTACTCACAATCGCCATATCGCTCGCCCTATCTGCTCCGCTCGCTGTCCAGGCGGGCGAGAAAGAGGACTTCGAAGAGCTCTTCGCTAAAGCGCAAAGCACTCATAAGGATGCGGGAACCTTCCAGTGGACGGTAACGGGTGATCGGTTAAAGGCAGCGAAATCGGCTGCTGACAATGGTGAATACAAGAAAGCCAAAACAATGGCGAATGAAGCGCTAAAACTCGCTGAAGAGTCGGTCGCCCAAAGGAAAACACAACAGGAAGCCTGGCGCCAGGTGGCAATAGGCAACTGATCATCGCTCCGAAACAACCAGCCACCCCATGGAAAATGGGGGCAGGCTGGTGAGCTCCCATAACGACTAAGAAAAGGAGAGGGCAGTGACAATTTCCCGAAGAGACTTCCTGATGGCCATGCAAGCGGCAGCCCTCGCCGGGCTCGCCCCGAAACTTGCTTTGGCAAAAGGCGGCGAGGGACTGTACGACGCTCCGATGTTTGGTAACGTTCGGCTGCTGCATCTCACCGATATCCATGCCCAGTTGCTCCCCGTTCATTTTCGGGAACCAAACGTTAACCTGGGGATAGGTCCCAGTAGAGGCAAGGTCCCACACCTTGTAGGCAGTCACTTTCTGGACCATTTCGGCATACCGTCTGGTGGCCGGCGTTCCCATGCCTTCACCTATCTGAATTACGCCGAAGCCGCGCAGGAATACGGAAAACTTGGCGGGTTTGCCCATCTTAAAACGCTCATAGACCAGCTTCGGGAGCAGGCGGGTGCAGGTAACTCACTTCTGCTCGACGGCGGCGATCTATGGCAGGGCTCCGGAACAGCTGTCTGGACCAACGGCGAAGATATGGTCGAAGCCAGCAATCAGCTTGGTATCGACGTCCTGACCGCACACTGGGAATTCACCTATCCGGAAGCGCAGATTCGTAAGAACCTGAGCGCCTTCAAAGGCGAGTTTGTTGCCCAGAACGTCTTCCTTTCTGACGAAGCCATGTTCATGGGTGCGGAATCCTTTGATGAAATGAGTGGCCGAGTTTTCAAGCCATACACCATCCGCGAACTAGGGGGCAAACGGGTCGCAGTCATAGGCCAGGCGTTTCCTTACACCCCGATAGCCAACCCTTCCTATTTTATTCCTGACTGGCGCATGGGCATTCGCGAATCGGAGATGCAATCTCTGGTGAACGGGATCCGGGAAAAGGAAAAGGTCAACGCGGTGGTTGTGCTTTCTCACAATGGCATGGACGTCGACCTGAAAATGGCAAGCCGCGTTACAGGTATCGATGCCATCCTTGGTGGTCATACCCACGATGCGGTTCCACAACCGACGGAGGTTACCAATCCGGGCGGTAAGACATTGGTCAGTAACGCCGGTACCAATGGGAAATACGTTGCAGTCCTGGATCTGGATATCGGCAATAACGGCGTGCGAGGCTACGAGTACAAACTGTTGCCCGTGTTCTCTGACCTGATTAAACCGGATCCCTCGATGACCAGATTCATTGAGGAGGTCCGCGCGCCATATCTGGAAAGGCTCGGCGAAAAGCTTGCTGTGGCCGACGAGCTGCTTTACCGACGTGGCAATTTCAACGGCACCATGGACCAGGTGATCTGCGATGCGCAACGCCAGGTGCTTGATGCCCAGATTGCCCTGTCGCCAGGCTTCCGGTGGGGCACGACTGTGCTACCAGGCGATAACATCACCATGGAAGACGTAATGAACGCCACAGCGATCACCTATCCGGAAACCTACGTGCGGGAAATGTCCGGCGCCGACCTCAAACTGATTATGGAGGATGTGGCCGACAACCTGTTCAACAAGGATCCTTATTATCAGCAGGGCGGCGATATGGTTCGCGTTGGCGGTATGGATTACACCTGCGATCCCACCGGCACAATGAACGGTCGGATTTCAGATATGCGCCTGGATAATGGCGAACGAATCGAAGCGAACAAAATGTATAAAGTTGCTGGTTGGGCCACGGTTAACTCGCGGGCGCCAGGTCGACCAATATGGGATGTGGTTGCCGATTATCTGCGGTCCGAAAAGACTGTAAAAATCGAAAAGTTCAACACTCCGAAGCTCAAAAATGTCCAGGGAAACCCGGGACTTGAAGACTATGCAGGGTAACTGATGATCCCGATTCTCATGAAGGTGCCAATCACTGTGCTGATGGCCCTCGCGCTTTTGATAGCGTCAGGCCTGCTTCACGCGGAACCTTTGAGTGAGAGTAAGCCCTTTGCCGAGAAATTCCTGCTTCTGCAGTTAAGTGACGGTGAAGCTGAAAAACAGAACAAGGTTCTGAGCGTCGCGGCCAACCTGATCGAGTTTTACGGCCCCGATGCCATCGATATGGAAATTACGACATTCGGACCCGGTGTTCGCCTGATGTACGCCGATAACAGCCGCCGGGAAAGAATCAGTAGCCTCATTGCCCAGGGTGTCCGGTTCACCGTCTGTATGAACACGATTAATACCATCGAAAGAGAGACCGGCAACCGACCGGCCCTCCATCCGGACAGTATCCCGGTTGACGTGGGGGTGGCTCACATTCTCGACGAGGTTGAGAAAGGCTATGTTCTCGTTCGCCCATAATCGTCTGGTCCCAGAAAGGAAGCATGCCATGAAAACCACATTTACAAGGTCCCTCACATTAGCGGCAGCTATGGCAGCCAGCGGTCTGGCTGGCGCTCAGGAAACCAGTCAGCCAGTAATGGTGGAAATCAAGAAACTGTCGATGGATACCGCACTGACAATCGCAAAAACAGCCATTGATGCCTGCCGGGAGCAGGGTGTTCAGGTGGCAGTGACGGTCGTCGACCGGGGAGGGCATCCACAAGTCGTGTTGCGGGACGTGTTGGCAATGGACCTCTCGCTCGAAGTCAGCTATCGGAAAGCCTATACGGCCATGACCTTCACCAGTCCGACCTCGTCCCTGGAGGACCGCTTCACCGGGCCATTCTCCGTCGGCAAGGTTGAGAAAGTTTTGCTCTCGGCGGGAGGTGTGCCCATTCAGGCCAGTGGTGAAACCGTTGGTGGGGTGGGTGTAAGTGGCGCGCCCTCAGGAGAGACTGACGAGATGTGTGCCCAGGCAGGTGTTGCAGAAGTAGAGATGGACCTGGAGATGGCCTCCTTCTAACGGTCGAATAAACGGTAAATCAAGATGATACGAGGGTTTCTGAAAGTCGTTTGGCCACTATTTCTGGTGCCGTCGATGGCCGTTTCTGAGCCATACCCGGATGCAGTCCAGACACTGGTTGCCGACGGACTCACGATAGAGGCCAGCTTTGAAGCGCCAGGAGGGCTAAAAGGCTTTGTCGGCCGCAGAAGCGGGCGTTCGGTATCGCTTTATCTCATGCCGGATGGAGAACACGTAGTGGTTGGCAGGATGATGGACGGTTTTGGTCAGGATCTCAGTTCAGATCATATCAGGCGCTGGCTACCGGATCCGGACCTGACAGGTGCCTGGCAAAGACTGGCGGATGCTGCCTGGATTTCCGAAGGACCGGTTGATGCCACTCGAATCGTCTATGTCTTCTCAGATCCCAATTGCGGCTATTGTCTGGTGTTTCGCGACAAGGCGCAGACGTATCTAACGCGGGGAATCGAGTTACGCCATATCATGGTTGGAATGATTCAACCGTCCAGTCTTGCAAAGGCTGCCAGTGTGATCGGGGCTGAAGATCCAATTAGCAAACTCGAGTTTCATGACAGCCAATTCCCCAGGGACTGGCTGGAGTCTGACGACAATGTTCCAACAGACTTGCGAGAAAAGGTACAGAGCAACAATCGTTTGATGACCAGCCTGTCTGCTGCAGCAACTCCATCCGTGTTCTATCGAGACTCGGAGGGAAACGTTCGCAAAATCGTAGGTTTGCCGGACGACTCGGCATTATCCGAGGCGGTGTTCAGACATCCGGATTGATGCAGTTTGGTAAGGAGATCAACCATGGGACTAAAAGATCTGTTCTTTGCGCTATTAATACTTCCCGGACTTGTTGCGGCCAGTGATAGCGTTCCCGAGAAACTGAAACTGACGAAGGTCACCGACCGGGCCTATTCGGCCATAGGTGCTACCGCTCCGGGCACCTATGAAAACCATGGCCACAATAACAATCTCAGCTTCATCATTACTGAGAAAGGTGTGGTGGTGTTCAACGGCGGCGATAATTATCTGCTTGCGAAAGCCTTCCACAATTCGATCCGCAGTATCACGGAAAAAGGCGTCAAATACGTAGTAAATGAAAACGCCCAGGGTCATTCCATGCTGGGTAACAGTTACTGGCGTGATCAAGGCGTTCCGATCATTGCTCAGAATGAAGCTATCCGGGAATTCGAGCACCAGGGCGATGCCAAGCTGGCGTCCATGAAGCGACGGAACAAGGAGAAAGCGGAAGGGACTTACGTTGCCGTTCCGGATATTGGCTTTGAAGAGCGACACGATCTCGACATGGGCGACGTGCAGATACAGCTACATTATTTCGGCCCTGGGCATTCTCCGGGGGATATCGCACTCTGGGTGCCAGAGCAAAAGTTACTGATTACTGGAGACCTCGGTTTCCACCAACGCCTGCTGGCTGTTTTCGAGGATACGGAGACCGGAGCATGGGTAGAATCCTTCGATAAGATGACAGCGCAACTGGATCCGGAGATAGTGATTCCCGGCCACGGTGAACCCACGACAATTGACGTTGTTACCGAAGAGACCCGAGGCTATCTCGTTTTTCTGCGTAATGCGGTCATCGAAATTCTCGAGCAGGGTGGCGGCCTGAACGATGCCTACAATATTGACCAATCACAGTGGTCTTATCTGGACACCTTTGAGGAGCTCGCCGGGAAAAACGCTGGAAGGGTTTATCAGGATCTGGAGTTTGAGTATTTCTGATTCGCGGGCATTTGGACTTTCGTTACGTCCGGTGCACACCATATTTAACATAATATACATTATGCGCAGTAAGGCATGACGTTTTCCGGTTCGCGCGGTTCAGATTGGTGGACGACCACAGAAAGTACTAAAAATTTCCACAACAAGTGCTAAATTTCCACAATAAGTACTACAAAGTCTAACTTGCTGATTTGGTGCGTTTTTGTTCATGGTGGCTCTGACCTAACCTACCTAGTGCAGGCTATTTCCTAAACTTGGACAGACGACCTAACCAAGAAAAAGATGGGACTACGAATAAGAGCTCTACTTTTATGTTTGGTAGCTCCGATGAATGCCGCAGCCGGCTGTTACGTCATTGTAATCTTGAGGGTCAGTCCACGCGCGAAGGTTTCGAATTTGAAATCTCTGAGGAGGGTATCAGCGAAGAGAGGTTTATCGTTGAATTGAATGGGCCGGAAAGCAAAGTTACTCCTAATAACATGAGTTGCAACCAAGTCGGAGCGCTGACTCTACTGTGCATTGACGCCGTTGAGAATGGTAAATCGGTTATAGAAACCTGGTCTGTTTTCCCTGAAAGAAAGAAGTTGGTCCACACTAAATCAATCAATGGCTTGGGGGCCTTCAACGGAGGAACCTTGTTCGTAGGTGAAATTATTGGGCGTTGCGACTGAGATCGCTGGGCCTGTAACCACCACTGACCTTCAATATACGTTTCCCGAGATAAAATCCGTTAAAATAACATTATTACGGATTTTATTTGCGCTCCCCCCTTCTATGCCAGCGCATTACCAGGAGCCTCCTTAAATGAGTAAAACTGGCCAGGCACGCGTGTTGACGCCCGAACAGTTCGGCCACCTCTTGAGCGTGATCCGGGAACATCGCTATCCTGAAAAGAATACGGCGTTGGTTCAGATCAGCTTCAAGCTCGGGCTGCGAGTCCAGGAAATCGCGCTTTTACAGATCAAAGACGTTGCCGAACTCGGCCCGACACTTCTGGCCAGCGTTCGTTCAAGCTCAGAGAAATCCTGGCGTTGCCTGCGGCTTACACTAAAGGTGCCGATGCGCTGAGGCGATCCAAATCATCTTACCAACGCCGTCGGATCAGTTTCAGTGTTCACGATTTTCACCAGCTTGTTCAGCGAATTGAAACCATGGCTAAGGCCGGCGCCGAGATCAAACCGGAGGATTTATATCCTGAGGTGAACAAGCACCGTGGTAAATCGCGCGATCTTCCGATGAATGACGCAGCACTGAGAACTGCTATAGAAAATTACCTTGCGATCCGTCTGGCAGCAGATCCTTCGGTGAAAAAGACTGATCATCTATTCCTGACTCAAAAAGGAGGCCCCTACTCTCCCAACACTCTCCAGGAACACTTAGCTCTGATGCAGAGGCATTGGGCAGGTATTGAGCGAGCGAGCTCCCACAGTGGCCGGCGGACGTTAATGACAAATATCATTCATGACCAAAAGAAGTCAGTTAAAGTTGCTCAAAAAATCGCTGGCCATGTTTCACCTTCAACGACGCTCATTTATGAAGAACCTCCTGAGGAGTCACTGAAGGAAGCGTTGCAGGATGCCGGGTACCAATATGTTGGATAACCCAGCAAGCGGATAGCTCTGGCTATCTCAGAATCATCGTTGTACCCGACCCTGTGTCCAGTACTAAACAGTATTGGACTTTTCTAACAACAAGTTTGTTTGCATGGCTCATCCGGAGTGGAATCGTCAACTGCTCAGGAATCAGGATCGTCCGGTTGACCTTCTTGAGAAACCTAACCAATCAAAAGTTGGCAGCTCTCCTGTCCGCGGTGTTGTTGGTAGCCACAAACTCATAGCTCCCCTGCCCGCCTCTCGAAAACCTTTTCGACGATTCTGCCGTCGCCAACGTGATCTCCTTGCCACTTACAACTAGATACCCGTGAGATTTTCGAACGTTAGCTGCGGTCGCAAAGCGAGCGTTCAGGCTGATCGACCAACACTTTTTCTTGGAAAACTCAGCCTCTTTTAGAAATGTCCGCAGTAACGGGGTAGAACCCCGCGTCTTCCTATCAGGATAGGTAAGCCGAAACTTCCTCGAGGTTTGGCAAAGAAGTGAAGGCTCCAGCATGAGTTACCGCGTGAGCACCACAGGCACTGGCAAAGGTCAGTATGTCTTCGAGTTTTTCGGGGTCTTCGCCCAACGCCTTAAGATTGGCAGCGGTTATATCCCGATCCGACAGCTGATAGAGCAGCCCACCAACGAACGCATCGCCAGCGGCGGTGCTATCAACCATCTGGACGTTTCGTGGCTCGATGGAACCGTAATGGGATGGGGTGAAGTAACGCAGTGGATTTTCGCCATCCGTGACCAACACTAAAGAAGCTCCCGAGTTTAAGATTCGCTGCAATACCTCAGATTCGTTCTTGTCTCTACACAGAAAAGTCAGTTCTTCGGTGGATAGCTTTACAAGATCGGCTTGCTCTACACAGGTCCACACCGCAGCAAATGGATCTGTGCCTTTGGGCCAGAGGTTATTTCTGAGGTTCATATCAAAGCTCACCAGCCATCCAGCTGCTCTAGCCTTTTCCAGTCCTGACTGGGTTGCTTCCAGAATGCCAGGTTCAGTCAACGTGTTGGAGCAAAAATGGAAAATGCCTTGGCCATTGAACCATTCTGGCTGAAACTCATTTGGGGTGAATAAAAGGTCCGCCGACGGTCCTCGATAAAACTCAAAGCTTCGCTCACCGGTGCTATCCAGTGACACAAAGGCCAAGGCGGTTTTCGCCTCGCTGGTTTGCTTCACATAATCTGTTCGCACATCCAAGGCTTCCAGCGACTCAATGAGAAAATCACCGAACATGTCAGCGCCCACCTTGCCGGCGAAATAGCTGTCTCCGCCGAGCTTACCGATTGCGGCCGCTACGTTTGCCGGTGCACCACCCGGAAATTTTGTGAAGCGTTCGTTCACAGAACCAGAGTGTTCAGATTGGTCTTCACCCACCCTGCTTGAGAGCATGTCCACCAGGGCTTCACCGAATGAAATAACCTTGATCATTGACTGCTTCCCTCTTCCACCGCTGGGTCTGAATCGGCTGTACCTGTGTGCAGGTGCTTTTTGACGATTTCCATAAGCCCCCGGGTTGACGAATCGTACCTGTGACTCTGTTGTTCAATATCGCGGCTGATATCATTGGCCAGCCGTTTCCCAAGCTGAACTCCCCACTGATCAAAGGAATTGATGTTCCAGATGGAACCCTGCACGAAGACCTTGTGTTCGTATAGGGCAATGAGGGCGCCAAGATTTCGGGGCGTCAATTCGTCGATCAGCAGCACGTTGCTTGGGCGATTGCCAGGACAACTGGCGTATTGGTCGGTCTGAGCGTCGCCATTCATAAAGGCATTGGCTTGTGCCAACATGTTGGTTAGCAGGGCAAAATGATGACCTCTGGTGTCTCTTTCGGGTTTCAGCGTTGCAATGAAGTCGATGGGTACGAAACGGGTCCCCTGGTGAAGCATTTGAAAAAACGCATGCTGACCGTTGGAACCGGTTTGCCCCCAAACAATGGGACCGGTGGCATGACCGACCGGATTGCCATCAATGTCCACGGACTTGCCATTGCTCTCCATATCCAGCTGCTGCAGGAATGCCGGCAGTTGGTGCAAGGCCTGATCGTAAGGAATGATTGCCTGGGTTTCGGCGCGCAGGAAATTGATGTTCCAGATGCCGATAAGAGCCAGAAGGACCGGCATGTTCGCTTCCAGTGGCGCGCTCAGGAAGTGCTGGTCCATGGTGAAGGCGCCGTCGAGCAGATCGATAAACGCGTCGTACCCGATGCTCAAAGCAATGGGCAAGCCGATGCTGGACCAGAGCGAATAGCGCCCACCCACCC
>NZ_JBQXNY010000006.1:0-214723 GCF_053566155.1 Marinobacter sp. PE14
GTTTTACACCGTCTAATTCGTCGGCAGCGTCAGTGTGTATAAGAGACAGGTCCTTTAAATAGGCCAGGGTCTCATGGATTGTTTGCTTTTAAACAAAAGCGAACATTCGAGTAAGGGCATTAATATAAAAGCTCCAAGCCAATCACAGTCATTTCATCCAGTATGGTTGGCGGAGCAAATTTCTGACCCTGAATGATCACATGGCAGAGATGGCAGTGCTCGGCTAAGCTATTGTTTTATGGCTCATGTGCAGCGCAATTGATGGTTCAAAGTCAGTACTAGTGATGTAGTCAAGTTTCTGCAATGATAAAGCGCGCAGCCTAATTGCTGTTGGGTTTGACTAGGAGGATGTTTTGAGCCACCAGAGAACTAAACCTTTTGCCTTTGTACTAATGCCCTTCAGCAGGGAGTTTGAAGATGTCTACAAGCTTGGAATTAAAGAGGCTGCCGAAAATTGTGATGTCTTAGCCCAGCGCTTAGATGAGCAGTTATTTAATGAAGGGATGCTGGACCGGATCTACAGACAAATTGATGTAGCGGATTTCGTGATTGCTGACTTATCAGACAGGAACCCCAACGTTTTTTACGAATTGGGGTACGCCCATGCAAGAGATAAGATTTGCATCCTGCTTACCAAAAATGCCGACGATATTCCCTTTGATCTGAAGCACCGTCGGCACGTCGTTTACGGTGATTCAATTTCTTATCTGAAATCCGAGCTAGAAAAAAACATTGAGTGGGCAAAAGCTGAATCAGAAGCACGTACCAGCAGCAAGATCCAGGTCGACGTTAAACCGCCAACGGGCTACCTATCTAATACCGAGCACTTATCAGAAGCTATCATCAATTTCACTATCGACCTCCATAATAAAACAAACAAGTACTCTCCTGAAATTTCAGCGATATACCTTTACGCGGGCAATGATTGGCGTATTACTCAAGAAGGGAAGAACTGTCCATTTTCTGAGGCCGATATAATGCCTTTTAAACGACGATATTTGATTACACCCCAGGCTTCAAAGCTAGGTGCAGGTGGATGGTCCCAGATTCGACTTCAGGCGAAGAGGGTCATCGCAAGGGCATGGAACGGTGACGAAATACCTGAAAGCACCAATATAGGTGGTCGGGGCATCATCAGACTAGAGACAACTGACGGGAACTATGACCATGAATTTGATTTCAATCTCGAACTCTCGGATATCCCGTTCTAAGCCTCAAACCCGACAAGGCGCGTAAGGCGGACGGCTTTCCGCTGCCGCCTCGCTCACCGTTAATCTTAAGGAATAGCATGACTCAGAGTGTGGACGAGAAGTTCAAAGCTTTTGCAGTGAAGCACAATTTTGTTCACAGAATCGATGGCGCTGAATCGCACTGGTACTTTATCGAGGGAACGCAAGCCTTTGAAAGCGGTCTCTACATAGCTTCAACACTGAGCTTTTTGAATGGCATTGAGTCGAGCATTCGCGCAATTCTGATGTACCTGGATCAGGGATTTGAAAATACCGATCTAACAGGCAGCGTTTTGAGCAATGGTCTTCTTACACGGGCACAGAATGTTGGTTTGGATGTTGGCTTACTAGCCTTCCAGAATGAGGCCGACTTTACGGAAAAGCTCGGAAACAAACGCACCCCCGTGGAGCTGGTCAGGCACAGGAACAACCTTTGTCATGGGAATGTCTTTGAATATATACAGGAGGTTCCTGAAACCGGAGAGCGCATTTTTACTCCAGAGTTCCTGGCTCCTGTCGCTAGTGAGATCAGGGATCTCAGTGAAAAATGGTCCAAAGAGGTGGCTCGGTTTAAGTCTGAGTGGCCGGAAGATTAACTAGGTGCTTAAGTTTGTTGGGGCCCCAAAAGCCTGCATCTGACGCCCTTGTTAAAGCGTCGCTTGGCTTCGCATGAGTCGTCCTACTCGAATGTCCGCTTTGCGACCTGCTCCGCTTTTGCGCCTCCGCAAATCCGCCTTTGGTGACCGGCTCCACTTCCTTATTTGCACAAAATGCCAAACATGCCGTCCATGCCAAGCTGGAATTCACACAAGCACAGAAGATGAAGTCTTGGAAGGATAGGTCAGGTGCAGGGAAGTGGTTGGAATATTTGAAGGTTGTTAGTCAGTGTAGATTGGCTATTTTCGATGGACTATCTTTGTGCAAAAAATCAAAAGATCTCCGTTTTATAGGCTCCTATAAGAGTATGTCTAGGCGAGTATATTGCTCCCCGATCAACTCCTCTAGCGCCCTGAAATCAAGGATGATGGTGTTCCCGTTGCGTTGGTCAATAATTTTGCTCACCCTAAATCGGGTGAGAATGCGGGAGATAGTCTCTTCACGGACTCCCAACCGTGATGCAATCTCTTTCTGGCGACAGGGGAGAGTTAGGTTGCTCGTGTTCTGTGCCTTGCTGAGTGCATAGAGAAATACTGCCAGTCTCTCTGTCGCGCTGCTGCTCGTAAAAAAATCAACCTGTGTTACGAATGACTGAACCTTTTCACTTGTGTACTTGAGCAATCGGCGCGCAAGCAACGAATTTCCCTCGACGATTTTCATGAGCGTTGCATTCGCGAAGCTGTATGCAATTCCGTCCTGTGAACCGCGGCCACTAAGCGCAAAAACTGGTTCATCCAGAAATGCAGAGAATAACTCAACAATTTGCCCTTCTCGAAAGTAGCCGAAGAGTTTTTCGTCACCTGAGGGTGTTGCTTTAAAAATTGATAATTCGCCGGTTGCGATAAGAAAAAAACGATCCGTTACATTTCCTTCGCACAATAAAGTATCACCCTTTTCAAAGACATGCCTGTGCGCAGTCTTGAGGAGAGCGGAGCGCTCATGCTTCCGCAGACAGGAAAAAATAGGATCACCTTTTAAGACGCCTTCGATTGTAGAAAGCTCAAAACTTATGGGATTTGTTTGTGAATTCATAGCCGCCAATCCTGGATAAAGTCATTCAGTCAATATCAATGTTCATAAAAAACATCGTTAATAGCCGAGAAGACCATGATTCAAGCTACGGCTCGACTATTCGAAGTTGCTTAGCCATTTTCGTGTCGTCAAGTATCATCTCCAATGTGTATTCGTTAAGTGCGGAAATAAACGCATCGCGGGCAAAATTCACGGCACTTTTGATGGTGCACCCGCCTTGTAACGGGCAGTCCTGTTTGCTGCAATCAATGATCTCCATGCTTTCTTCCATCTCCAGAACGAAGTTTCCCAATCGAATAAGGCTTGGGGAGCGTCCTAATTTGACCCCCCCCGATTTCCCCTGCGTTGTTTCGAGATACCCGAGTTGGCCCATTCGATGGATTACCTTACGCAAGTGTTCAGGAGAGATATGATAGGCCCTCGCGATTTCACTACGGGGAACTGATCGTTCTCTACGAACTCCGACATATGCAAGAACCCTCAATCCGTAATCCGTATAGGTCTTGAGTTGCATCGTAGTATTGCCCTCATGATGGATAACTTTAACGATATATATATTATACATCATATCTTTTGGAGGAGCAAAAAGGCCGGCCCGGGTTGGGCCGGCAAAACCGCCTCGCATGCCAAACATCAAAGCTGCGAGTGAGGCGCGGGTCACCTGATCAGAATATTTCCTTTTGTTCCGAGCGTTGGGTCAGCTCCCTCGGTGTTCATCAGAACGCTAATACCACCATTAAGTGCGCCCTTCATCTCATGATCTACGATGGCATTGTTGGTGCTTCTGTCTGATGGGCTAACGAGGTCCAGAGTCGCGCCGGAGGCAGCCGGTACCAGGTAGGTCTGGAGTCCCTTTTCGAGGTTGAATGGATGTCCGCTGTTATAAACGCGTTCCCAAATCCCTGCTATGGGATGTAGGGCCACCGATTTATTGACATGGGCATTAACAAAGTAAAAGCGGACTCGCTCTCCTGGCTCTGACTGAAGCGTCAGACCAGCGTTCGGATCATGGAGTGGATCGTAGTGGAAGGCCTTCCCGTTGACCAACGTGTTTTTCCAACCTTCCCCATCAAGCATTTGTTCTGCGGTGGTGCCAGGTTCAAAGAGATCGCTGTGAACAATGACGTACTCTCGGTCCGGTTTAGGATAGTTTTCATCATGCCCTTCTTTTGGGTCGACGATAATAACCCCATACATCCCGCGACCGATATGTTCGACCATTGGATCAGCGCCGCAGTGATATATAAATACGCCTGGGCTGGTGGCCTCGAACTGGAAATGCTTTTCCTCGCCCGGTTTGACGGCTTCAAATTCGTCGAGCACATCAACGATGGCGGCGTGGAAATCCATTGAATGGCTCTGTTTGTTACCTTTTTCATTGATCAACGTGAAATCTACAGTGTCGCCTTCCGTCACGCGAACAACTGGACCAGGGATTGTGCCTCCGAAAGTCCACATCTGTTGTTTGGTTCCTTTGTTATCAACTGCGATTTCTTGCTCGATAACCGGGATTTCGACTTTGACGACTTCAGCTAATGCCGGGGTAGCAAGAATTGCTGAAACTGCCGCAGCAACGGCGGCTTTCTTGAAGACTTTACTTAATAGCATCGTTGTTCTCCTTCTTGGGTGAAATTACTCTGAATTGCTTCTGCCACGGCTTCGGCTACGACTGGAGGAACCCGAGGTCTCAATTTTTTGAGCCTCGAAACCATCGTGATTAAAGAGGCCACTTCCCTCGGTCAAACTCTGGCTGTAGTAGAAATTGGGGTCATATGACTTGTCCTTCCAGACGTACCAGTCATCGTCCTGAATGCTTTCGTATTCGACGATCATCACGGCCCCGCCGGGCGCTTTTCCATTATTGCTAACGTGATGTTCGATATGATCGTGGGCAAACCAGCGTCCTGGGTTATCCATTCTGACGATAACGTCGTAACGCTCGCCCTGATTGATATCCACGACGTCCGCCCAGAAAGGAGAATCCAGAGGGAGTCCATCCTTATGTGTGACGAGCATGTCGTGGCCATGCAGGTGGAACGCCGTCTCGATACCAGTCGCAAAAAGGCGCAACCGGAGAACGTCACCTTCCTTGACCCGGATTGGCTGGGTGTTGGGGAACGACTGTCCATTGATAGAGAAATAAGTCAGTTTCTCGGCCGGATGCCCTCCTTTCCCGTAGGTTTGGGCTACCTCCTGATTCCAACCTGAAAACATCAGGATGGCGTCCTTGGTAACTTCCTTCTCAATAGGGATTGGATCCTTTGGATCGACGATCAAGGGGCCCCACATACCTCTCAGACCGACATGCTCTGGAACGTTTACGTGACAGTGGTACCAAAGGCTCCCAGGCTTGTCGGCGACGAATTTATAGGTAAATGACTCACCTGGTTGCACCGCTTCTTGAGTAACATTAGGCACTCCATCGTTTTTCCAGGTGCCGGTTTGGTAGATTCCGTGCCAATGGATTGTGTGCGCGAGGGTGGTCATGTTAGTTAGCTCAACTTCGACCGTATCCCCTTCTTTGACACGAATGAGTGGAGCCGGCACCTGTCCGTTGTAGGCCCAGACTTTAGCTTTGAAACCTGGAGCGACATCCTTTTCCCGCTCCTCGATCGTCATCTGAAACTGGTGTGTCTCTGATAGGGCGGGCATTGGTGAGCCAAGCGCTGCCAGGCCGCCCACCGCCAAAGCAATTCGGCAAAGCCCCGGGCGCTTTCTGGTAAGGAAAGGTCTGCTCGCTGTTGCTTTCATGTTTCCCTCCACGTTTCTCTGATCTGATGTATATAAAGGACATCGTTTGGGGCGAAATTAAAAGGCGTATTGCCAACCACCCAGAGCTTGCCAGTCTTTTTGAAGAGCGACGCCACTGATTCTTTGATACAAAGGTTGGCCAAACTCGAAGCTAAAACGGTGCCCTTTGAGTGATCCTGATTTCACGTATAGGTTTGCACCGATAAAGGCATCCAATGAGGACCGCTCGTAGTTTTGCGGATCGGCCAGTGGTGTCATTTGAGGGTTGAGAGCATCGTCCCTGCCATCAATTGCCCCCTGGTAGGTTGCCTTCAGCCTCGAAGAGAGGCTCCAATTGGCAGAGAGTCTGCGTGCAATCCATGTTGTTCCCTCAACAGCGTTCCCGAATGAATAGTCTCGTTCGTTTCTGCCAATGCGAATGGTGGTTTTAACTTGCTCTCCGCCTGACCAGTTTCCGCTCTGCCAAAGGTGTGTTGCACCAAGAAGCATATCGAAAGTGCCTGACCCCAACTGCATTCCGTAGGGCAGCACACTACCGCTGTTTTCTTCGCTGATAGAACCGGTTGGCAGAGACAGACCGGCGGTAAAGTGTATCTGCGGTTGGTGCAGATCCGGCAGCGAGAGTAGCGCGCTTACAGTAAGGTCTCCAATGCCGTTACTGTGGGTCTCATTAAACATTCCCTGGCCCATCGTCATCCGCATATGCTTTTGCACGTGTGGCACCATGATCATCCATGTCAGCGCATTTGATGGCGCGTACATCATGCCAAGCGAAGTCATTTCCGTATCCATCTCAATTGGCGCCATAAGGTAATCGCTAAGGACGGATTGCACAGAAACCTCGTGATCTTTATGGCGCAACCCGTCCATCTTCATCTGGCCGTGTCGCAGGGAAACCATCCACTCGCCGGTTTTGTGCGTGTGATCCCCCATGACGCCAATCGGTGCATGACTGTCGACCCGGCTACTGTCCCAGCCGTGAGCAAATGCGCTTGACGAACTAACGGCTATGAATACAAGCAGTGTCTTGTTCATTGGTTACTCCTGAGTAATGGTTTACTGTGGTTCACAATCGCAGAGCTCGCGTAGATACCGCACAACCCGTTTAATTTCTGGGTCAGACATATTCGCGTCCCAGTTCGGCATGAGAATCGATTTGTTCACGGCCTGCCCGCCGTCTTTTATTGCCTTGAAAAGGTCGGCATCTGAACGGGCTGACATCTCGCCTGATTCAGTGTGATCTCTGGGAAGTACCTCAATGTCTCTGGAGTTCACGCCCCAGCCGTCGCCGTAAATGCCGTGGCATTGAGTGCAGTAAGTGTCGTAAAGCTGTTTTCCGGTCGGATCCGACTCCGCGTTGACTGCAAAGGGGATCAACGCAAGCATCATGAATCGAAAGCAGTAGTTCATCATCAGAGTTACTCCTCAGCTAGCGTGCGGATGAAGTCAGCCAGTTTCTGAACTTCCCCGTCACTCAAATGGGCGTTAGGCATAAATGTTTTGGGCTCCCATGCTTGAGGATTCTTGATAAAGCTGAATAGGAAGTCAGGCTTCAATCTCGCGCCAGCTGTGTAGACTTCCGGCCCGGATATTCCGCCATAACCCTTCTCCAACTCATGGCATGCGACGCAACCTTTAAATTTGGTGAAGTTCATTCGTCCCATGGCACCCGAGATTGGCTTGGGCGAATAATCTGTCTGTGAGATGAGATCCTCGTATGGCTTGAGGGTCTTTAAATAGGAGACGGCAAGCTGTGCTTCCGATTCTTTGAACGTCGGATGGGGAGGTAATTTTTCTTCAGGAACAATGTCTCGATCCTCTCCAGCAACCACTTTCTGCCCAAAGAACGTGCCACCAGGTCTCAGTGGAGTAGGGGCTTGCAGCCAATTCACCATCCATTCTTCCTGGAATTTGTTGCCCGCGTAGTAAAGGTCCGGGGCTTTTCGCTCCTGAATCCGCGTTATGCTGAACGAATCCGGCTTTTCAATCGCGTGACAGCCAGCACATTCGGTTGACACAAACTCTTGCGCCGAATCGTTGGCAGATACCGGTGGGGAGGAAAGTCCCAAACCGATGCTTATCAGTAATGCAAAGGTTGGGCGGTGAGGAAGTATGCCTCGGATCATAATCTCTACCCTCTTTAACTAACCTTGGATAGGCGGTTCGCCTTCAACCATTACAATGTATTTAAAATACATCGTTAAGATCAACGCCAGTTCATGACCAATGTCAATGACAAGGCAAAAAAGGAAAAAGGGGTAGTGAGCTAGCGTTCGTGTAACAGCGGTGTCGAACATTCGCCAAAGGCTCGCCCCGGGCTTCTCAAATTACTTTGTTCGAATTTGCGGAGCGAATTCCATAGTGGAAATACGGCGGTAACGCTTAACCGCCCATAGCCTCAAACGGAGGCTATTTCATTGGTACTGACCGCCTTACCCGAATGTCCGCTTTGCGACCAACGTGGCCGTTCGCTGATAAAAGCAGACCTTTTTCAGATAGGTTTTTCCCGGCCGGCTATTTGAAAACAAGGCACACTTTAGCTGCTCAAAAGACATCCGGCCCTGTGAGCACACGGGACCGGATGTTGTTACATTTATCTAATGGTTAATCACAACATCTTCTTTAACTGTTCGTAGTCTCCACCGGTACGAAGCACCAAAGTGATGTCGTTGTCATTTCGATTTCTGAAGAACCAGCCATGATTGCCGGTAAAGGCTGCTTCTAGCTCGCCCTCGTCTTCAGGTACTCCCCGGCCTTTTTCGTAGGAAATTGACTGACCACTTCCATCACCATGGGTATCGAAGTTGATCGGACCACCTTCTGATACCCAGGAGAACCGGGCTGTAGCACCTTCCTCCATAGTAAGTTTGAACTCTGTGCCTTCTCCCGGTGTAAGAACCACGCGCACTTCATCCTGCCACTGCGGCTTCGCGATTTCTGGTTCAGACGCAGGCTCTGGCTCTGGCCCAGCAGGTGCAACCTCTGCTTCAGGTAAGAGAGCTGGTTCCTCAACGGCTTCAGCCACGACAGGTTCTGTGACTTCCGGGACCTTTCGATCAACCGATGATTGCACCGCAACCATCTGGGCAGCCTCGTCAGCAGCTGCTTCTTCGGCGAGCTGTTCCTTGATCTCGCCCATTTCTGCCAGGCCCAAAAGGCGGCCTGCGCCGGTGGGGTCCAGCGCATATTCGGCCGGCATAACCACGGTCACTAGCAGCACCAATGCCACTATCGCAGCCATGATAGTGGAACGAATCAGTTTTGCGGTGCTGGGCAGATCACTGCGTGAAGGCATATCTGTGTTGTACATAAATCGTCTCCAGAATTAAGCAACAAAATAACCGGTGAGCTGGTAGCCCATGAGCAAGAAGCCCGCGCTCATCATGGCCACGTTGGCGGTGTAGGCGTGTCGAAAAAAGCCATCCGTTTTGCGCCAGAAGCTCATAAGGATCAGGATCATGGCCAGCGCAACGAGCTGACCGATTTCGACGCCTACGTTGAATGCAAGAAGGTTGGGTATCAGCCCGTCCGGTGAGATGTCGTATTCAATGATCTTGGTCGAGAGCCCAAAGCCGTGGAAGAACCCGAATATAAGAGTTGCGGCCTTGGTGTTGGGCTGGAATCCGAACCAGCGTTGGTAGGCGCCAATGTTGTCCAATGCCTTGTACACAATGGACAGGCCAATAATCGCGTCAATGAGGTAGCTGTTGATGCCGACGTTGAAGTAGACACCTAACAGCATCGTTGTGGAATGTCCCAGAGCGAACAGGCTCACGTAGATCGCGATGTGCTGCATGCGATAGAGGAAAAAGATGACGCCTAGCAGGAACAGCAGGTGGTCATAACCGGTGACCATGTGTTTGGCCCCGAGGTAAGTGAACGCAATGAGGTTTATACCGGTGATTTCCTGAATGTACCCCTTGTCTCCCTGGGCAACCGCGTGGGCGAGCACGTCAGTACTCATGCCCAACAGGCCAATGGTCAGGATCATCCATAACAGACGGTGTCCGCCGGCGCCGACATGCGCGCGCCAATGGCCGTCAAAGAGATTTGACAACATAGTGACTCCAATAGATTTGATTACAAAAGCTGCTTCGCAGCGAATATCAGAATGTCATGGAGTCTTTCGGGGGGCGATCGAGCCGGTAACGAAAACTGCGAGGGGAGTCTGCGGCAAA
Organism: Marinobacter sp. PE14; assembly: GCF_053566155.1. Classification (NCBI taxonomy): domain Bacteria; kingdom Pseudomonadati; phylum Pseudomonadota; class Gammaproteobacteria; order Pseudomonadales; family Marinobacteraceae; genus Marinobacter; species Marinobacter sp. PE14. The sequence continues at coordinate 9,848 of NZ_JBQXNY010000006.1, forward strand.
TGGAATAATCTGCCGGAGTGACATCGACTGGTTCGCGAGCAGTCGGTTGGTCAGGTGACCCATGGTTTCATGGGTGTGGTTGCCAGTGTCATGGTGAATGTGATTCTCAGAGTCTTCACCACCACTGTTATGGCTGTGTGGGTGGCTTTCTTGATCCAGTGTGGTCGGGACAGCGAGTTCAGCAACACCATGTGAAGAGGCTTCGCCGATAACCGACAACGACATGCCTATCAATGCGAACAGCATGACGAGCATTTGAAGCAGATTTTTACCCTGGATCGCTGTGACCATAAGTGTGGCGATGTCCACTGGCAATTGGATTCGAAGACTGGTTAAGGATAGCATCCCCCTAGGGGGGATAGGAATGAAGAATGGCTAATGAATACAAACATCAATCGCATCCAGAGATCGTGAAACGCCTTAAGCGGGCCAACGGGCACCTTCAGAGCGTGATCAACATGATCGAACAGGAAAAGCCCTGCCTGGAGCTTGCGCAACAGCTTCATGCGGTAGAGAGAGCCATCCAGCAGGCCAAACGTGTGCTGGTACAGGATCATATCGAGCATTGCCTGGACGACGCGTTTGGAGCGATGGAGCCTGAGCAGCAAAGGCGGGTTGATGAGTTCAAGGCGATTGCACGTTATCTCTGAGCTAGGCTGACCAATGTTGGGGATTCTCCAGCACCGAATCTATCGCCATCTGTTTTTCGCTCAGGTGGTGGCCCTTCTGGGAACTGGATTGGCGACGGTGGCCTTGAGCCTGCTGGCGTTTGATTTGGCAGGGAAGGACGCAGGCCAGGTGTTGGGCACCGCGATGGCCATAAAAATGGTGGCCTATGTGCTGATCGCACCGCTGGCCTCAGCGCTTGCCGAGAGAATGCCCCGCCGGATGATGCTGGTGTCGCTGGATCTGGTGCGAGCGGCTACCGCCCTGGCGTTACCGTTCGTTTCGGAAATCTGGGAGGTGTATGTCCTAATCGCGGTACTTCAGTCCGCGTCTGCCGCGTTCACCCCTACATTTCAGTCCACCATTCCGGACACGCTCCCGAACGAGGACGACTACACCAAAGCCTTGTCTCTTTCTCGTCTCGCCTATGATCTTGAGAATCTGGTGAGCCCGGCTTTGGCTGGGTTAATCCTGCTGGCGACCAGTTGGCAGGCGCTGTTCTCCGGCACGGTCGTGGGTTTCATTGCGTCTGCATTCCTGGTGGTGTCTGTGGTTTTGCCATCCGGTTCTGCACCCCAAAAACGTCGTGGGGTTTTTGAGCGGGCGCGCCGGGGGTTTCGCATCTTCTTTGCTACGCCACGTCTTAGAGGCCTGATGGCATTGAACGTCGTGGTCAGCATGGCTGGCTCGATGGTGATTGTGAACACTGTCGTGATTGTGCGTGGCAGCTTCGGCCTGACGGAGCAGCACACCGCCATGGCGTTTGCCGCTTTTGGCGGCGGCTCCATGCTTGCGGCCATCGCGTTGCCCACACTGCTCAAACGATGGAAGAATCGCCCGGTCATGCTGACAGGGGCGTGGGTGTTACTCGGTGGCCTGGGAGCGGCCCTGTTTGCCGATTCGATTGAAACGTTGTTGCCAGTGTGGGTCTTCCTTGGCACAGGTTTCTCAACAGTGCAGACGCCGATTGGCCGGCTGCTTACCCAATCCTCTCACGGCGAAGATCGGCCGGCTCTTTTCGCTGCTCAGTTTTCCTTATCCCATGCAGGCTGGCTGTTCGCCTATCCACTGGCGGGGTGGTTGGGATCGAGTGCAGGCATTCAACTAACATTGATTGTGCTGGCGACCCTGGGGCTCGCTTTCATGTTCGCTGCGATACGACTTTGGCCTGCTGATGATCCGCTCGTGATAGCACACAGTCACGCCGACCTGCCCAGCAATCATCCGCACAGAGTAGAGTCCGGGCCAGAACATTCTCATCGGTATGTGATCGATGAATTACATCCGAGGTGGCCGGGTTACTGATTGGCGACAGATATCTCAGTGGGAATGTCGATTGTCGCGCACAAACCGCTTTTCTTAACGGCCGTAAAGTGAAGGGTTCCTCCGTAGCGTTCGACGATTTCCCGAACTATGGCGAGCCCGAGGCCATGGCCCGGTGTCTGCTCGTCCAGCCGCAATCCCCGTTGACCCAGCTTGCCGATTTCGGCGTCAGCAACGCCCGGCCCATCGTCGATAACACCTATGTGCAGTGTTCCGGAGTGTTGCGCCAATGACAGCTCCACGCAGCGTTCTGACCATTTGCCAGCGTTGTCCAGAAGATTACCCATAATTTCATTCAGGTCGTGCTCCTCAATCGGCCAGCGGACGTCCTCTGGCAGAGAGCTCGACAGTTCAAAGGATTTTTCCGGGTACAGTCGCCCCAGCATCCAGAGCAGATCCCGTGCCTGTTTCAGTGGGTAGGCGCTTTTCCCGACCTGTGGTCCGGCAAAACGACTTCGTCGCATTTCGGCTTCAAGCTGTTTGTCGATGTCGTTGAGTCTCGCCGTCATCTGGAGCCGGAGTTCATTGGGAAGCGGGCGGCTCGTGTCCTCAAGTACCTGCCGGACGGCTGCAATGGGAGTCTTGACGCTGTGAGACAGGTTAGCCAGCGCATCCCTGGAACGTTCCAGGCGCTGATCCAAGGAATCGAGTAGCTGGTTGAGTTGTTGAACCAGCGGGCGAAATTCCTCGGGCGCCTGCACATGAATCCGCGAAACCTCGCCGTCCTGGAGCCTTTTTAATGTGGCCTTCAGCTCGACAACGGGCCGCATGGACAGGTTGATTCCGAACCAGATCACCGCAACCAGAAGCAGAATCAGCAATACGGAGACGATGGCGGTCCAGGCATGCAGCTCGGCCTGGCTGCGTTTTAGTGCGCCCAGATCCTCCGACACAATCACTACGATGGGGGTCTCGCCCAGGCGAAATGTTTTGCGATACGCAAGAATATCCTCCGGCGCTCCGGCACTTTCCAACCCCTGTACACGAAGGGTTCCGTCCTGCCCGGATTCGATCATCGACCTCAGTACCGGCCCCCAGGAATCTGGTGACAGGATGGTTTTGGAAGGAGCGTGGATGGCAAAGGCGTGGTGGAAGACTTCCTGAAAGTAATCACCGGTCTGGAGACTATCCAGCTTACCGCCAGAATCACGGATTTGGTGTTCCAGGAAAGCAACTTCATCCTTTAGGCGTGTTTCTACGAATTCCCGTGACATGCGGTCCAGCAGCAGACCATGAACCAGCCAGGCCAGCCCCATCAGAGCGATGCCCGCAGGCAACAGCAGTACCAGCAGGGTGCCCTTGACGGATGTGGGCTTTCTAAACAGTGTCATTGAACAGGTACCCCTGGCCGCGACGGGTTGAGATGGCGTCGTTGCCAACCAGTTTTCGTAATCTGCGAATGTAAGCTTCGATCACGTTCTCATTCGGGGTGTCGTTCAGGTTGTAGAGCTGTTCCATTAACTGCTCTTTCGAAAACACATGGCCCGGGCGGCTCATCAGGCAGCGTAGAAGGCGAAATTCAGTGCCGGTCAAACTGTGTTCAGTGCCATCGTCCGACTTCAGGCTCTGGCGATTTTCGTCCAACTCATATCGCCCGGCTTTCACCATCGAGTGAATTCGGCCTTCGCTTCGACGCACAATGGCATTCAGGCGGGCGATCAGTTCTTCGGTCTGAAAGGGTTTCGCCAAATAGTCATCGGCCCCCGCTTTGAGCCCTTCCACCTTGTCGTGCCAGTCTCCACGAGCGGTCAGGATGAGCACCGGAAAGGCGATACGATTTCTTCTCCACTTTCGCAGGATGTCCAGACCGTTGCCATCGGGGAGGCCAAGATCAAGGATAACAGCTCGATAATTCTCCTGTTCTCCCAGAACCATGGCTTCTCTGGCCGTGTAGGTCGTATCAACGCTGAATCCCGCCTTTTCGAGCTGGCCGCTCAATCCATCAGCCAGCAAACGGTCATCTTCAACGAGCAGTAATCGCATCGGGCTGTCCTTCTCTTGAACCGGATGGGCGAACAGTGTCGCCCACTTACCTGAATTCAGGCTGAACAACAAAAGAGTTGGGTATTTTCAGCAAGAATTCAGGTTGGTGCGCGATGGTGTCACTCGTATTTTGGCACTGCTCTGAGTTCAGGGCTAACCGTTGCCGGTATTTCCGGCCAGTAATCTGAGGAGAAGACAAGATGAATGCATCCAAGTTGATTGTCGCAGCCGTTGCCATGTCGATGTCGGCAGTGACCCTCGCCGCTGGTGCCCATGGCGGTGGCCACGGCGCCAGCAGTGGCGAACCGGGCAAGGCATCAGAAGCCTCGCGCACTATTACCGTCGAAATGTATGACAACTACTACGAACCGGAAGAAATCAATGTTGAACCCGGCGAAACCGTACGCTTTGTTGTCAAGAACGAAGGCAGCCTGGTCCACGAGTTCAACATTGGTACGCCTTCCATGCATGAAGGCCATCAGAAGGAAATGATGATGATGGTCGAGCATGGCGTGATTCAGGGCGGCAAGCTCAATCAGCACATGATGAACATGGATATGGGCAACGGGCATTCCATGAAACACGACGACCCGAACAGCGTGTTGCTGGAACCGGGTAAAAGTAAGGAAGTTGTCTGGAAGTTTACGGAAAAGGGCGATATTGAGTTTGCCTGCAATGTGCCGGGCCATTACCAGGCTGGCATGTACGGTGACGTTAACTTTGAGTGACTTGGTGTGCTGAAGAGCATGCGAATGCAAGGGTTGGCGAAAGTTTCCCAGCCCAGCTTCAACGAAGTGCAGTTTGGAGTAAAACAGATGAAAACACGTCTACTGACGGGGCTTCTGAGCCTGTTGATGCCGGTAATGGTTTTGGCCGGAGAATACGACCTGACGGTCGACCGAGTTGAAATTGACACCGGTGATTTCGTTAAGGAGGGCATTGGATACAACGGAAAATCCCCTGGACCGGTGATGCGCTTCAAGGAAGGCGAAAACGTCAAGATCAATGTGACCAACAACCTGGATGAGATGACATCAATCCACTGGCACGGCCTGATCCTTCCCTTTGATCAGGACGGTGTGCCAGGCATCAGCTTTCCGGGTATCAAGCCGGGTGAAACCTTTACTTACGAGTTTCCGATCCAGCAGGCGGGCACCTACTGGTTCCACAGCCACTCTGGTTTCCAGGAGCCAGATGGCGCTTATGGTTCCATTGTGATTGAGCCTAAAGGCCGTGAGCCGTTCCGTTACAACCGCGAATACGTGGTGCAGCTCACTGACAAGCATCCGCACTCCGGCGACCGCATCATGCGCAACCTGAAGATGATGCCCGATTACTACAACCGCGAGCAGCAGACCGTGGGCGAGTTTTTCTCGGACGTGTCCGAAAACGGCCTGATGAACACCGTCAGTGACCGTATGGCCTGGGGTGACATGCGTATGATGAAAGCGGATGTTGAGGACCTCCAAGGTTTTACCGGCCTGATCAACGGCAAAGGGCCGGCCCAGAACTGGACCGGACTTTTTGAGCCCGGCGAGCGGATCCGGCTTCGGTTTATCAACTCCTCTGCGATGACCTACTTCGACATTCGGATCCCCGGTCTCGATATGACCGTTGTCCAGGCCGACGGCAACAACGTTCAGCCTGTCAATGTAGACGAGTTCCGGATTGGTGTGGCGGAAACCTACGATGTCATCGTGCGTCCGAAGGATGCACAGGCCTACACCATCTTTGCCGAATCCATGGGACGCTCAGGCTATGCGAGAGCCACATTGGCCCCTGAAGAGGGTATGGAAGCCGCCGTGCCGCAACTGCGCGAGCCTGCCCGTCTGACTATGGCGGATATGGGCGGTATGCCCGGCATGGACCACGGCAATATGGCTGGCATGGATCATGGCAACATGGATATGAATAGCTCAGAAGAGATGCCGGGCATGGATCACTCCTCAATGGAAGGAATGGACCCGTCGAATATGGAAGGCATGGATCATTCGAGCATGTCCGGCATGGACCATGGTTCCATGGCGATGGGAAAAGAAGGCCCAAGCGATCCCTTCTATGCCAAGGGAAGCGGCCTTGTGCCCACGGCAGCCAATGGCGGCAAGTTCCTGTCTTACGCAGACCTGAAGGCTCAGGACCCACTGTATGAAGACCGCGAACCGACGCGGGAAGTCGAGCTTCGTTTGACTGGCAACATGGAACGGTACACCTGGAGTATTAACGGCGTGAAGTACGAGGACGCTGACCCCATTCGCCTGAAATACGGTGAGCGCGTTCGCTTCAAGTTCGTCAATGAAACCATGATGACGCACCCCATGCACTTGCATGGCATGTGGTCCATCCTCGATGTTGGCGCTGGTCAGTGGAACCCGATCAAACACACGGTCAGCGTCCAGCCGGGCACGACGGTGTATATGGAAACCGAGGTGGACGAGCCTGGCCAGTGGGCTTTCCACTGCCACCTGTCCTATCACGCGGCGGCCGGTATGTTCCGCAAAGTGATTGTTGAGGGTGGCCCCGAGTCGACTCAAGCAAAGGCGGACGCAACAACCGCGGAAGGAGGTGATGCATGAGATCTATTCGATCACTTGTTGCTGTCAGTTTTCTTGCCTCCATTGGATTCTCAGCGGCGGCGACAGCTCAGGAAATGATCTCCGACACCACCGCTCGCAAACAGCCGCTCACAATCTGGGGCATTCAGTTCGAGGAATTTGAATACCGCTACAGCGACGACGATGAGGAGTTGGGTGTCTGGAATGCAGATGCCTTCTACGGCACGGACGATTTGAAAGTTCGGTGGCTGACAAAAGGTGAGTATGCGATTGAAGAAAAGGCCTACGAAACGTTGGAAAACCAGCTTGTAGGCCAAGTGCCCATCTCCAAGTTCTTTGATGCCAAGGCAGGTGTTCGATTCGATACCCCCGAGGGTCCGGATCGGACCTACGCGGTATTGGGCGTAGCAGGGTTGGCGCCTCAGTGGTTTGAGATCGATGCGAACCTTTATGTGAGCAAAGATGGCGATACGTCAGCCCAACTTGACGCAGAGTACGAGTTGCTGTTCACGAACCACTGGATCCTGGCCGCAACGCTGGATGCCACTCTTGCGTTTAGCGAGGATGAAGAAATCGGTGTCGGGAAGGGATTGGTTTCCACCGAAACTGGCCTTCGGCTGAGGTATGACCTGATCGATCGTGCGTTCTCTCCCTACGTGGGCGTGGTGCATGAACGCAAGTACGGCGATACGGCCGATTTTACGAAAGCTGAAGGCGGTGGGACAGAAGACTGGTTTGCCGTGATCGGCGCTCGAATCGCATTCTGATGCTGATGGGCCATGGGGAAACCCACGGCCCTTTTTCGTCTATGATTTGATGTAACTCAAATCCAGCGAAAGTCTGTGTCCATTTTCAGTCGCAGTTCAGATTGAAGTGTTTTGATACAGGGAGAAGTCATCAGGAAGAGAGGTGCCACCCCATGACCAAAGCACACAAAGCAACCAATCAGGAGCAGTTTTTGTTGCGCCGAAAAATGGCCGTCGAGGGGCTTGGAGAGGATCAGTGGGAGGGGCTCATCCACGATCTTAATCACCACCCCTGCGTTGATTACGCCGAGCGTGAGCCGAATGGCACATTGCAGGTGACGTACGACGGAACCCACTGGTCCGTCGATGAATTACTGGAACTGATCAAGGCTTACGGTGGCCGATTGAAAACCGGATGGTGGACCCGGCGTAAATTGGCCTGGTACCGGTTTACCGACGACAACGTCCGGGCAAATGCCAAGCATGAGCCGTTTTGCTGTTCAAAAATCCCACCCATGAAGCGAAAATAACCGGAGGTTAGATGAGCGGGGAGCAGGACAGAACCACTCGTTATAAGGAAGGCAGTCTCACACTCGCAGGAACTGTCATGCTGGGTACCGGCGTCATGATTGGCGCCGGTATCTTTGCGTTGACCGGGCAGATGGCACAGATGACCGGCGTGCTTTTCCCGCTGGCGTTTCTGGCCGCGGCGGTAATCGTCAGCTTCAGCGCTTATTCCTACATCAAAATATCCAATGCCTACCCGTCAGCCGGGGGCATTGGCATGTACCTTCACAAAGCCTACGGCAACCGCCTGCCGACGGCGTTTAACGCTTTGCTGATGTATTTCTCGATGGTGATTGCCCAGAGCTTTCTAGCGCGTACCTTCGGTTCCTACACCATGCAGCTGTTCGGCGGTGATGACAGCGGCCGCATGGTGCCCATTCTTGGCGTCTCTCTGATCCTGGCCGCGTTTCTGATCAATCTGCTGGGTAACCGGATGATTCAGGGGGTGGCCTCGTTCATCGGCATTCTGAAAATTGGCGGCATTCTGGTCTTCGGGCTGGTGGGTGTCTGGGTTGCCGATAGTCTGTCGGTCGACTTTTCAAGCGCGGGCGAAGCCGGAGCAACGGGTAATTTCTTGGGTGCGACAGCACTTGGCATACTCGCCTTCAAGGGCTTCACCACGATCACTAACAGCGGCTCCGAAGTAATAGATCCCAAGCGAAATGTAGGGCGAGCCATCATTATTTCCATCGCGGCCTGCGTGGTGATTTACACCCTGGTTGGTTTTGCTGTGGCCAGCAACCTGTCGCTGGCTGAAATCATAGAAACGCAGGACTATTCGCTTGCTGCCGCAGCGCGCCCGGCATTGGGAGAGTATGCGGTCTGGTTCACCGTCGCCATTGCCATGATGGCCACCGCGGGTGGCATCCTCGCAAGCATATTCGCCGTTTCGCGCATGTTGGCCATGCTGACCGAAATGAAGCTGGTTCCGCATCGTCATTTCGGTATGCCGGGCAGTATCCAAAAGCACACGCTGGTCTACACCGTGGTCCTGGGGCTGATTCTGACGGCCTTCTTTGACCTCTCCCGGATTGCAGCGCTAGGCATCATTTTTTACCTGATCATGGACATTGCCATCCATTGGGGCGTTTTGCGCTACCTGCGTGAGGACGTGAAGTCCAATGTGTGGGTACCGGCGACAGCCATCCTGTTGGATCTGCTGGTGCTTGGCGGCTTTGTCTGGGTAAAACTGAATACGGACCCGTTCGTCATTGGTGTGGCAGTGGTCACCATGATTGTGCTTGCAGTTTCCGAGCAGATTTTCCTGAAAAGATCGCCGGAATCCGCGCAAGCGAAACAGGAAGAGAGTCACGCGCATCGTCACCATTAACCAGAATCAGGAAGAGAGGCTATTGCCATGATGGGAGATAACATGTTCGGGAACACCATGTGGGCAGGCCACTGGCTGTGGATGCTGGTGATTGCCATTGTGGTCGTCATTCCGGCCTGGCGTATTTGCCAGCGCACGGGGTATCCGGGGTGGATGGGTGTACTGATACTGATCCCTATCGTCAATCTGGTTCTGCTGTATTTCATTGCATTTGCAGACTGGCCCGCCGATAAAACAGGAGATCAGAATGGCTGAGCATCATCACGCCCATCACCATGACAGTCATAACCACAGTCATGATCAAAAAGCTGCCGGGGAGCACGCAGTGAAGGATCCGGTTTGCGGCATGTCGGTGGATCCCCACTCGGCAGAGCACCGTAGCGAACACGGTGGCAAAACCTGGTACTTCTGCTCGTCACGCTGCCAGACCAAGTTTGACGAGGACCCGGAACAGTACCTCGGTGAGGAAAAGAAGCAGCAAGAGCCGGTAGCGCCGGGGACCATGTATACCTGCCCTATGCATCCGGAAATTCGCCAGCAAGGACCGGGGGACTGCCCCATTTGTGGGATGGCCCTGGAGCCAGAGCAGGTGAGCCTGGACGACGGGCCGTCGGCAGAACTCAAGGACATGACCCGCCGATTCTGGGTTGGCCTGGTGCTGACATTGCCGGTCCTGGTGCTGGAAATGGGCGGGCACCTGACCGGGCTTGACCATATTGTTGCTCCTCAGATGTCCAACTGGATTCAGTTAGTGCTGGCAACGCCCGTGGTGCTCTGGTGCGGCTGGCCCTTCTTCGTCCGGGGCTGGAAATCCGTGGTCAGTCGAAATTTGAACATGTTCACGCTGATTGCCATTGGCACCGGCGTAGCGCTGATCTATAGCCTGGTAGCCACACTTGCACCCCAGGTATTCCCGGGCGCCTTCCGGCAGGACGATGGCTCGGTGGCAGTGTATTTTGAGGCGGCAGCGGTCATCGTGGTGTTGGTGCTGCTGGGGCAGGTGTTGGAGTTACGGGCCCGGGAGAAAACCTCCGGTGCCATCAAGGCTCTGCTTGACCTGGCGCCCGCCACCGCCAGAAAACTGGACGATGATGGCGGTGAGTCCGATGTATCGCTGGATCAGGTAAAGGTCGGTGACCGCCTGCGGGTGCGCCCCGGTGACAAGGTGCCGCTGGACGGCGAGGTGCTTGAAGGCAGCTCCAACGTGGATGAGTCCATGGTGACCGGCGAGCCCCTGGCGGTCAGCAAGAAATCCGGCGATCAGGTGATCGGTGGCAGTATCAACCAGCAGGGCAGTTTTATCATGCGGGCCGACAAGGTTGGCCGGGATACCATGCTGTCCCAGATCGTGCAGATGGTGGCCAGCGCCCAGCGTAGCCGCGCACCGATCCAGGGGCTGGCTGACAAGGTAGCAGGCTGGTTTGTGCCCGCTGTGATCGTAATTGCCATTGTTGCCTTTATTGCCTGGTCTTTCTTTGGGCCAGCACCGCCCATGGCTTTCGGTTTGATTGCTGCAGTTAGCGTGCTGATCATTGCCTGTCCCTGCGCGCTCGGTCTGGCAACGCCCATGTCGATCATGGTGGGTGTCGGGCGCGGTGCCCAGAGTGGTGTGCTGATCCGCGACGCGGAAGCGCTGGAGCGAATGGAAAAGGTGGACACCGTGGTGGTCGATAAAACCGGCACGCTGACGGAGGGCAAGCCGCAAGTCACCCGAATCGTCGCGGCAAATGGTTTCGATGACAGTAATTTGATGCGCTTTGCCGGCGGCCTGGAGAAAGGCAGTGAGCATCCACTGGCTCACGCCATTCTCGATAAAGCCAAGGGCATGGACGTGAAGCTTCCGGATGCGGAAGACTTTGACTCCCCGAATGGCAAAGGGGTCACCGGTCGAATCGACGGCAAGCGGGTGCTACTTGGCAACCGCCTTCTCATGGAGTCAGAGAATGTCGACACGACTCGATTTGACAGGGAAGCCGACCAGCTCCGTAAAGATGGCGCTACCGTGATTTTTGCCGCCGTCGACGGAAGCATCGCGGGGTTGTTGGCCATCGCCGACCCCGTCAAGGAAACCACCGAAGCCGCTATTTCCGCGCTGCAAAAAGACGGCATCCGGGTGGTCATGCTGACCGGCGATAACCGCACTTCAGCTGAAGCAGTTGCCCGAAAACTGCATATCGACGAAGTGGAAGCGGAAGTCCTGCCGGAAGATAAGGGCAAGATCGTCCAGCGTCTGAAAGATGAAGGCCGTGTTGTCGTGATGGCGGGTGACGGCGTAAACGATGCGCCTGCACTGGCAACGGCGGATGTCGGTGTGGCCATGGGCACCGGCACCGATGTGGCCATTGAAAGCGCCGGCATTACCCTGCTGCGCGGCGATTTGATGGGTATTGTGGAAGCGCGCCGTTTGTCTCTGGCGACCATGCGCAATATCCGGCAGAACCTGTTTTTTGCATTTATATACAACTCTGCTGGCGTTCCTATTGCGGCAGGAGTGCTGTATCCGTTTTTCGGCATACTGCTTTCGCCGATTTTTGCAGCGGCCGCTATGTCGCTGTCCTCAGTCAGCGTGATAGTGAATGCGCTGCGTTTGAGGGTGGTGAAGCTCAATCAATAAACAATGAACTTCCGAATCATTGGAGATAGCCATGTCATACACGATCAATCGAATTATCAAAGATGCAGATTTCGAGGGCGTAGATCAAAGAGCGCGCCAGGCCCTTACCGACCACGGTTTCGGGATACTGACGGAAATTGATGTCAAAGCCACCATGAAGAAAAAGCTGGACAAGGACATGTCGTCTTATCGGATTCTCGGGGCCTGCAATCCTGGCATGGCCTGGGAAGCCATCGGTGTGGAGCCTCGCGTAGGTGCCATGCTGCCTTGCAACGTTATTCTTCGTGAGGTTTCGGAGGGTATTGAGGTAAGTGCAGTGGATCCGGTGGCTTCCATGTCCGCCATTGATAATGAAGATCTCAAGCAGGTTGCCGGGAAAGTCAGGGATATGCTTTCTGAAGTCGTTCAGGCGATCTGATTGTCTTAACACGAAGAGGAATCTGTTATCGACCCGAAACCATAAAAACCTCCCGGCATATTTGAGCCGGGAGTTTGTTTATCTACTAGCCCAGATCCCCCAGAACCGGAAAGGTGGATAGCATCCACGAAGCAAAGCGGGTCATCTGGCCGGTTAACACCATCACGCCCATTAACACCAGCCCCAGCCCCGCCACTGCCCTCAGTGGTCTGCTCCAACGACTGAATCCTCGCATTCGCTCGCGAAAGTGCTCGATGAACAGTGCGGTTCCAAGGAATGGCAGCGCCAGACCCAGCGAATACACCGCAAGATACAGCATGCCCGTTTCCGCGTTGGCATGGGTTGAGCTGAGTGCCAGTATGGCTCCGAGTATGGGGCCGATACATGGCGTCCAGCCGACGGCGAATGCCACCCCCAGCACGAAAGCGGCGGTCGGTCGCCCGCCCTCCAGCGTATGCCCTAGACGCCAGTCCCGTTGCAGGGCTGGCATGCTCCACCAGCTCAGCATGAACAGGCCCATGAGAATAATCAGTACGCCGGCCACCAGATTGGCTTCCTGACGGTAGGCCATCAGCCATTGCCCTAGAAGGCTTGCGCTTGCGCCCAGGGCTACAAATACCAGGCTGAAGCCGAGCACAAAACAGACACTCAGCCACAGGGCTTTGAGCCGGTTCGAAGCCTCGGTTACGGCACCACCGGTAACCACGGACAAGTAGCCCGGAACCAGTGGCAGGGTGCAGGGTGAGAAGAAGGACACCAGGCCGCCGAGAAAAGCGGCCAGGGTGCCCCAGGTTGCAAGGTCTGGCATTCAGAATCTCCAGAATCCGTGGTATTCCTTGCCGTTGGCAGGGACTGGTCTCAGTAATCGCTGTGTTCGCGGAATACGCTTTGCTGGCCGTTGGCGCGGAAGGCGATAACCTGGTAGTCGTTCTTTCGCCCGGTTTCCATGCCGGGACTGCCCTGGACCATACCCGGAACTGTCAGTCCGACGGTATTGAATTGGGGGTTTTCCAGGTAAGCGAGGATATCGTCCGCCGGCACATGGCCCTCGATTACCAGGTCACCGATCAGCCCGGTGTGACAGGAGGCTAGCTCTCCGGGTACGCCATGGGTCTGCTTGATCGCACTGACGTCGTCGGTATCGATTACCCGGGTCTTGAAGCCGCTAGCCTCAAGGTGCTCAACCCACCCCTCACAGCAGCCACAGCTTGGGCTTTTATAGATGGTAATGGCCGGCCCGGATTGGCTGACCGAGGCCGGAGGGGGTGATGTTTCGGCGGATTCGTTGGCCTGGATTGCCAGCGTGGTGGCGCCGGCGGCGAGCGCAATGACAGCTACGCCAGTGTAAAGGGCAAGTTTTCTGGTCTTCATGGTGATCTCCTGACAGGCTTGCCCGCCTATGACTCTGTGAAGCCGGTCCAGCCTGTTAATATGAATGTAAATCCGGTTTTCCGGGCGTTGCGGCCCACGGTGATGAAGCTGTGAGAGGATCAGGAGAGGGTGTCAGGTGGGGGTGTCAGGACATCGGAAATCGGGCTGCGGTAAACCGCCCAGAAAGGTATGGCGTCAACGTGGGCAGCAGTTTGAATGGAAGGCACTGATGTTGCTGTGGCCATGCCATAAACCGAAGCTGAAGCGCAGTGAGAGGCCGCCCGGTGACAATTTTGTTGCTCGGAGGTATCGCAATCCACAGCCATTTTGGAATGATTTATGCCTGAGGTACTGGCCCTGGTCTGGGTCATTCCGTCCCAGTCGGCTGCGCTGATGCTCGTGTTCGCCGCATCGGTATTCGCTACCCCGGCAAGCCTCTGAGTCGGGCCGCCGATTAACAGCAGAATGCTTAACAATGCTGCAAGGAATTGGCGAGAAGGCATGTTGGTTTCCATGAGTTGAACGGCTATAGCGATCCTGATGTCCCTTTTATTCAATATAAAACCTTTGATCTGGTCATACGTCAAGCTACGACAATGTTATTTTTGTCGGGCGATGAGGCATTTGATTGAGATCAACGTCCGAGCCGGACCGCTCTGGTCATTCAGTTTGAATTCAGGTGAATGTGGTTTGCTGACAGAACGTCACCGACTCCCTCCTGGGCCCGAACAAGGACGTGTTTTTGCATCCAACATCATTAACCATGTGTAAGAGGTAATCTGGAATGGACATTAGAACATTTCGAGAGCTGATTGAGTGGACACGTGATCTTCATGCGAACCTGGCACGTTGCATGTCCCATTGCGCAACAAAGAATGAAGAGGAACGGGCAAGGGCGCTGTTGGACTACCTGGCAACCCATGAGTCCGAGATGGAGCGCATCGTAAACGAGTTTGAGCGCCAGGGAGATGCGAAGGCCCTGGAGACCCGAGTTATCGACTACCTCTCTCATAACCCGATCAAAACTCACCGAACCTGCGACGAGCCCTACGCAAAGCTTGATTTTGCTGGCATCTCCCGCGAGGTCTTTGACTTCCACGATCAGATTATTGATCTCTACAAGACACTGGTTGGAAAGGCCGAGATTCCAGAAGCAAAGGAACTGCTGGAATCACTGTTGACCATGGAGCAGAACGAATCCATGCGTCTCGCTCGCCAGGTAGGGCGCATGGACGACCTTTAAAGCAACCAAATAGATCGAGAGGCCAGGGTAAGCGGTAGTGATCACACCTGAAAGACGGGTGCGAACCCACCGCCTGGGGTACGAAAGTTAGTGGCCTGGCCTTGGTAAACCCGTGCGGCGGAAAGCAGAAGTTGCCCAGCATAGGTGTACAAACGGATATCGACCTTTCTGGTGGTGACCGTGCCATCCACTCTCAGCGTGCGTTCTCCGGCGGGAACGAAGTTCTGCGCGATGTAATCACCCTTCAGGATCTCTTCGAAAACGCGGCGGGTCAGTTTTTCGCCCCGATAGACGCCCTTGCTGCCATGGCCCGCCACCGGTTTGAAAAACAGTTTACGCCGGTTGCTCCACAACTCCGCCTCATCACTTGCTGAAACCAGCCGGGTCTTCGGTACAGCTCTATCCAGAAATCCTGCCTCGGTTTCACTCAGGCCCCAGTCGCGCAGGGTTTGGGCATCAGATAGCAGGATCAGGTTCCGTTTGTCGGCCATAAGCGCATGGGCGCGTGGATTGGGCGTGACGACCGCCGCGCCGTCGAGGTAGGCGCGCCTTAATGCTCCAAGAGCCGGGGCCTCCAAGGCAAAATCCACCAGGCGGTTGTACACCATGTCGATAGGCTTGCCGTGGGCGCTCAGAGCGCCATCAACATACTCAAGCTCCGATGGGTCGAGGATCAAGGTCTCAATGCCTCTGGCCTGGAATAACTGCTGGGCCAGTTGGAATTCCGGGAACATAAACTGGGATTCTGGGGCATCGTCCACAATGGCCAGGCAACCGGGCGTCGAGTCGCCACCTTGGCGTTGCCACTCCTGTTGGAACATGGAAAACACCGCGTCCTCGAACCCATCCAATGCACGGTTGGTGCCAGCGGTCTGCTGGGACGGGTCACAACATCGGTGTTGAGCCCGGGCCAATACCGTGTTCAGAAATGCGCCGCCGGCGTTGGTGTTGATTTCGATCAGCTGAGGTCCGTTCTCGCCCAGGTGAAAGTCGTAGCCCATGAAGGCCCCGATGGGGCCTGGATCAAAACCCGCGATGCCGGGCGCCCAGGACAGAGCTCGTTCCCGGTAGAACGGAAGCTCGGCAGCCGATTCGATCGCCTGAACGATCCGCTCCATCGTCGCGATGTCCGCCCGGGGTACAAAAACCGGCGTGTTTGAAAACAGGTGGTGGAGCTCGGGAACCGCCGACGATTCGTTCCCGGCGTCTGAAAACTGCTTTTTGAGGGTATCGGTGAGGGCTTTCCGATCAAGAGTGATGCAGTAACACTGCCGGTTGAGCTGGTCGGCGTGGGTTTTGGTTGTTCGCTGGTTTTCCTGGGGCTCGTCTTGCATTGGTCGTCCATGGTCATTGTGAATCGTTCCACCTTGATTCTGGTCAAACGGATGCATGTTTCGCAACTGTTTTCAGGCCTGTTTCAGCTTGGTGTGATGGACTGCCAAGTAATGACCATGCCTGTTCGGGATTTTGCTAACCGGGCGAGGAAATCTTACTGAAACTCTCTGACCAAAAAGGGCACGCTATGAAACATTCGTTGCGCAAACAGTGGATTGCTGGAATTACGGCCAGTGTCGCTATGAGTTTTTCGCTGATGGTGGCCGCAGACACGAACCGGGCATTTGTTCCCATGGGCACAGCGGATGCCGTCGGCGTTATTGATCTGGAAAACCGCAAGGTGACGTCGTCCATTGGCGGCACACGGAATACCCACGGTTCGGCACTGACCCCGGATGGCCGGTATCTGGTGGTGGGTAGTTTGTCGGCGCATGATCGTCAGGAGCCGGTTAGTCGCCCCGAAGGCGTTTCAGAAGATGAACACGCCGCTCATCATGGGGGCGGGAAGTCTACTGAATTGGAAGCAGGGAGTACCGGGCTGCTCTATTTGGTGAACACGGCCACAAAGACGATTGACCGCAAACTGGAAGTGCCGGGGCCGGTGCACCATGTGCTGGCGACTTCCGACGGTCGCTATGCCGTTTCCACGCATCCTGCTAGTGGCAGTATCAGCGTTGTGGATCTGGATTCCGGTCAGTTGGTCAAAACTGTGGCGACGGGGCCGGCCCCCAACTATCTGGTGCAAACCGACGACGGCCAATCCCTCCTGGTCAGCAATACCGGTAATGGCACGGTCAGCGAAGTGGATACCGAGCACTGGTTCGTCGAGCGCAACCTGCGGGTTGGCGGCAACCCAGAGCATATGGTGCTTGCCCCCGGCAACCAGCGGCTCTACGTGAATGATGCTGCATCCGGCCAGGTTCTTGCCCTTGAGCTTGCCAAAGGCGCGGTGGAGAACCGGTACGAGGTTGGGGAGGCGCCCCATGGCGTTGGCTTGAGCGTAGATGGCCAGACCTTATATGCCACCAGCCAGGGCGGCAACCAGGTGGTCCGGATTGAGCTAGCCAGCGGCGCCCGCCACACCAGACCGCTGGCTCCTGCGCCCTATCATCTTGCGGTCTCTCCCTACGATGGCCAGCTACTGGTGACCAGTCGGGCAGAGAACAAGCTTTGGGTGCTCGACCCGGAATCCCTCGATGTGGTTGATGAGATCGCGCTGAGCGGCATAGGCCATCAGATATCCCTTGAAGCCCATTAGTACTCTGTTCTGACACTGGTTTTTTCGCAAAGGAACCGCTCATGGATCGACGCTTTAAAATTACCTTGGCAATATTTGCCGTGATCGCACTGGTTTTACTCTGGGGAGAACACAAGGTTCATCTGCTTGGCGCCTTGCCCTGGCTGATACTGCTTGCTTGTCCGCTGATCCATATTTTTATGCACGGAGGGCATGGAGGGCATGGAGGGCATGGCGGACATAACCACCAGGCAGAGCAACCGGGAAAGAGTGGAGAGCAGCGTGATGACTGATGGTGCATCGGATTATGGCCTTTGGAGCCTGGTGGTGCTGAATTCGGCGATTTTCATATTCTTCGCCTTCAGTTTCTTCAAACCACAGACCCGCCGGGACTGGCGTTCGTTTGGTGCCTTCAGCGCGTTTCTGGTGGCACTGTTCACCGAGATGTACGGGTTCCCGCTGACGCTCTACTTCCTCTCCGGCTGGCTGCAGAGCCAGTATCCCAACGTTAACTGGTTGGCTCACGACAGTGGCCACTTGCTGGAAATGCTGTTTGGTTGGAAGGGGTCCCCACACTTTGGGCCGTTTCATCTCTTGAGCACAGTGTTTATTGGCCTCGGGTTTTATCTGATTGCGGCTGGCTGGCGTACCCTGTATGCCGCGCAAAAGGCAGGGCAGTTGGCCACAACCGGCCTGTATGCCCACGTTCGCCACCCCCAGTATTCCGGCTTCGTGCTCATCATGTTCGGTTTTCTGCTGCAGTGGCCAACGCTGCTGACGCTGGCCATGTTCCCGGTGCTGGTGTGGATGTACTCGCGCCTGTCTATTTACGAGGAGCGTGAAACAGAAAAAGCGTTCGGCTCCGATTGGCGGGCCTATGCAGCCAGAACTCCCCGTTTTATTCCGCGATTGGGGAATTTGAGGCGCAAGGCGTAGCGGTGGTTTTTACCGCGGGGGGGCATAGGTCCAGAATGATTGTCAGGGAGCGGTTCTTAGTTGTCATCTAATCAGTCACTTTCATCGCAAACGGTTGTCGGAATGGTGGTGGTGGCGATTCTTTGGGCCATCTGCTTTCCATTTATAAGTGTTGGGTTGCCGAATGCCCCCCCGTTACTGTTTGCGTCGCTGAGAGCATTTTTTGCTGGCGCCTGTTTGATTGGTATCGGGTTGAAAATGGGGCACAGCTTCCATTGTTCATTCAGGCGCCTGGCGATGCTCGCGTTAATTGGCTTCAGTTACACCGCCCTAGGTCTGGGTGGCATGTTTCTCGGGGCGGGCAATGTAGGGCCAGGCGTCGCCACCGTGCTGGCGAATGCGCAACCTTTGTTCGCAGCGATACTGTCGATTTTTGTACTCAGGGAAGCCATCACAGTCCGTCTGTTTTTGGGTTTGTTCATTGGTTTTGTTGGCGTTGCTGTTCTCGCGTCACCCGGTTTTGACTTCGGAACGGATCGCTTCATAGGGGCGGTGTATGTGCTTGTTGGTGCCGTAGGGACCGCAATTGGTAACGTTCTGTTAAAGCTTCAGGCTGGCGAGGGGGAGGTGTACTGGCCGATGGGAATTCAGTTGGTCCTGGGCGCCGCGTTTTTGTTTGTCGCTTCCATGTTGGTGGGTGAAGGCTTTGAGGTGGACTGGACCTGGTCATTTTCCGGAGCTGTTTTCGTGCTTGCCGTTCCGGCAACTGCGTTAATGGTTGTGCTCTGGTACGAGCTTCTGGCCAGAGCGCCTTTAAATAAGCTTAACCCTTTTACGTTTTTGACACCGGCCTTCGGATTAATGATCGGAGCGCTATTTTTTGGTGAGACATTCAGTGCAGTTGAAATTACGGGGGTCGTGATCACTGTGGTTGGGCTTATGGTGATTATCCTGGTTCCAATCAGGAAAAGTGCACCGAATAAGGTTTATCGGTAGCGTGCTTCTGGTGCCCATGAAGTCGAGGAGCAAAATGATGCATATGGCAGAAATCTCACTAGGCGTTCTTTTGGTCGCGCTAATCAGCGGCTGCGGTAAACAGACGGTGGATGACCGCTGGTACACACAGGCCCAGGTCGAGCGCGGCGCAATGGTCTTCGACGACAACTGCGCAAGCTGCCATGGCGGCAATGCCCAAGGGGCTTTCAATTGGAAAAAGCCCCTGCGGGATGGCTCCTATCCGCCGCCACCGCTCAACGGAAGGGGCCATGCCTGGCACCATTCGTTCGACACGCTGATGGGTACGATCAATCAAGGTGGCGCCCCCATGGGTGGGAAAATGCCGGCCTTCGCAGGCGAGCTCTCCAGGGACGATCAAAAAGCCGCTATCGCCTATTTCCAGAGCAAATGGGAAAAGCGGATCTATGAGGCATGGTCTGAAAGGAGTGGGCTCTGATTTCTCTCGGTAATCAGACGATTAACTCAAGGAGGCAGGGTATGAAATGTTTATGGGTGGTGGCTTTTCTAAGTGTTTTTCCGGGCAGTGCGCTGGGTGGTGCGCCTTCGGCGGAATCATTGATTGAGGGGATGGAGGCCACCCTGTGGTCGGACAGCAACCACGGCCGTTTCACCATGCGTATAGAAACCGAATACTGGACCCGGGAACTGGACCTGGAAGCCTGGATGGACCGGCCGGACAAAACCCTGATCCGCATCCACGCCCCCAGGAAGGAAGCCGGCATCGGCTCGCTACGAATAGGCGATGCCATGTGGAACTACCTGCCCAAGGTGGACCGCACCCTCAAAATCCCGCCCTCGATGATGCTGCAACCCTGGATGGGCTCGAACTTCAGCAACGACGACCTGGTCAAGGAAAGCTCGTTTGTTGATGACTACACCCATGAAGTGACCGACAGCGAAGAGCAGGGCGGGGCGACGACCTATCGCGTGGTTTCCACCCCCAGGCCCGACGCGCCGGTGGTCTGGAGCCGCCTGGAATTCCAGATCCGTGACGATCACATTCCGGTTGCCATGACCTATTTCGGCGAACGGGACCGGGCGATCAAGACCATCACCTACAGCGACATTAACAGTCTGGGCGGCCGGAAAATTCCCACCGTTTGGACCATGGTGGATGCGGACAACCCCAAGTCCCGCACGGTGATTGAGATTGACGCCATCGAGTTCGATCTTCCGCTTGACGACGACCTGTTCACTCTGCGCCGCTTGCGCAATCCACAGTGAGGCATGCTCATGACGCTTGTGAATGTCGAACACACCTCCCGCATCTACCGCCAGGACAGCGTTGCCGTGAAAGCTCTGGACGATGTGTCGGTGGCCATCGAGGCCGGGGAGTTCACCACGCTGGTGGGGCCGTCCGGCTCCGGCAAGACCACCCTGCTGAACCAGATCGGAGCGCTGGATGAACCGTCCTCCGGTAAAATTCAGATAAATGGCCAGGAGATCACCGGCCTGAGCCGCAAGAAGCGAACCGTCCTGCGCCTGTGGAAGATCGGCTTTGTGTTTCAGGAATACAACCTGATTGGCGTACTTTCGGCCCAGGAAAACGTGGAATACGTGCTGATGCTGCGGGGTGTGCCCTTTGGCGAGCGCCGCCGGCTGGCCCGGGCGATCCTTGCTGACGTGGGGCTGGGCGGGCTGGAAACCCGACTGCCCAATGAGCTCTCTGGCGGCCAGCAGCAGCGGGTGGCGGTGGCCAGGGCCATTGTCAGCAAACCGGCCATCGTGCTGGCCGACGAGCCCACGGCCAATCTGGATTCCAAGACTGGCGCGGCGCTCTTGGACATGATGCGCCGACTCAACGACGAGCAGGGCGTCACCTTCGTTTTTTCCACTCACGATCCCATGGTTATGGAGCGTGCCCGGCGGGTGGTCCATCTCAAGGACGGCCAGATCGAACGCGAGGAACGCCGCCCATGATGGCCTCGCTGCGGCTGGCTCTCGGTAACCTGCGGACCAACCGACGGCGCACGGGGATCACCCTGTTATCGCTGACCGTGGGTGTGGCGGGCCTGGTGTTTCTGTGGGCGTTCATCGACGGCATCAACGCCCAGATGATCAACAACATGACCGGCTATGTCACCGGTGATCTCAAGGTTCACAAGCGCGGCTTCCATGACGAACGGGAAATGAACATCGCCCTGCCGCAACAATGGAATCTGCCTCAGGCGGTGGCCGAAACCGAAGGGGTGACGGCCGCAGCGCCGCGCCTGACCGGCCACGCCCTGGCCAGCCTGGCCGACCAATCCCGGGCGATGCAGGTGATCGGCGTTGACCCCGCCCGGGAAAAAGCGGTGACGCGGCTCGACCGCTCCCTGGTGGCAGGTCGCTACCTGCAATCTGGAAACGAAATCCTGCTCGGCACTGGCGCGGCCCACGCCATGGAAGCTGAGGTGGGCGACGAACTGGCGCTGGTGGTGCAGGCCGCCGACGGCTCCATCGGCGCAGATCGTTTCACCCTGGTGGGGGTGTTTGAAACCGGCGTCAAACGCATAGACGGCCAGGTTGCTCAGGTTCCCCTGGAGGCGGCTCAGGCCCTTTACGCGCTCTGGGGCCGGGTCACTGAAGTGGCCGCCCGGGTGGCCGACCCCGACCAGTTGCAAAGTGTGATAGACCGCCTGCAACCGCAATTACAGGCGCGACAGGTGGAGGTGCTGGGCTGGCCCGAGCTGATGCCGTCTTTGATGCAGATGGTGGACTTTCACAATGCCGTGACCTACATCGTTATCCTGGTGGTGTTTGTGGTGGTGGCCGCCGGTATCGTCAACACGATCCTGATGTCGGTGATGGAGCGCGGGCGGGAGTTCGGCGTCATGATGGCGGTGGGCACCTCGGGTTCGCGCATTGTGCAGTTGGTGTTGTTGGAGACTGCGCTGCTGGCCTTGGTGGGTTATGCCCTCGGCCTGGCCCTTGGGCTGGCGGTAACCGCCTACTTTGCCAGCCATGGCTTGGACTTCACCGCCTACATCAAGGCGATGGATACCATGCCCGGCCTGAGCGGCATCGTCTATCCCGCCACCAGCCCCGATCGCTGGGCGATCATCGGCGTGGTGGTCATCGTGGTGGCCCTGCTGGCAGCAATACTGCCGGCCTGGATTGCCAGCCGTCATACGCCCCTGGAGGCTATGGATGCCCACCGCAGTGCCACCAACCGGTTACGTCGCATCCATAGCGAGGTGACGTCTAACCGGATGGTCGTGATCTTTGCCCAGATGGCCCTCCGTTCGGTCTTCCGCAACCCTCGCCGTTCGCTCATCACCGCCTCGGCCACGGCCTTCGGTCTGGCGGCCTATCTGTTTCTCTACGGTTTTGCCGACGGCTTCTTTGAGCAGATGATCCGCAATTCCACCCAGCAACTGAGTGGCCACGTTCAGGTGATGGCGAAGGGGCACGATGTGGACCTTTCGCCCCAACTACGCATCGACAATGTGAGCGCACAGCTGACGACGCTGGGCGATCAACCCGCCGTTCAGGCCGCCGCCCCGCGTATCCTGCTGAAAGGTATGGTGGCCAATCCCAAAACCAGCCAGCCCATGGAGCTGGTGGGCGTGGCGCCGGATCAGGAGCAGCAGGTTACCCAACTGGCCCGCTACATGGTGGAAGGCCGGTACGTTCAGACTGGTGGTGATGGCGTCGTCATCGGTCGAAAGCTGGCGGACGAGCTGGGCGCCCGCCTGAACGACAAGCTGGTGGTGACCGTTCAGCAGGCCGGCGGTGACCTGGCCTCCGGCGCCTATCCCATTCGTGGCATCTACCGTACCGGCAGTGACCTGTTCGACAGCGAATACGTGTTCTTGAACATCGCCCAGGCCCGCCAATTGGCAGGGTTCGCCCCGGACCAGGCCTCGCGCATCGCCCTGCGGTTGCAGGACCGCACTCAGAGCACGCCGCTGGCCGGACGGCTCAATGGCGAACTGGCCGATACCCAACTGATGGCCCAGGACTGGGAAACCCTGTTGCCGGTGGTGGTGCAGATGATCGAAATGACCCAGATCGACTTTTACCTGATTCTGTCCGTGGTGTTCGTGGTAGTGGCCATCGGGGTGATGAACACCATGGTGATGTCGGTGATGGAACGCACCCGGGAACTGGGGGTCATGCTTGCCCTGGGCACCCGGGGCAGCCAGTTGGTGCTGACCATCCTGTTCGAGGCGTTGTTCCTGGCGTTGCTGGGCATGGTGGCGGGCACAGTGCTGGGCGGGCTGCTCGTCACCTGGCTGAACCGCAGCGGCATCGACCTGTCTGCCATCGCTGGCTCCTTCGAGACCATTCCCGGCATCACCGACAAGGTGTACCCGGTGCTCATCATCGACCATGTCTGGTTGCCCAGCCTGCTGCTGTTCGCCTGCTCGGTGCTGGTGGCGCTGTACCCGGCGCGACGGGCAGCCCGGCTGGACCCAGTGGAGGCCATTCGCCATGGTTAGGCGGTTTCGCCCCATTCTGGGGCTTCTGGCGGCCCTTTCAGCGTCCGGGGTCCAGGGGGATTTCAGCCATTCTGGCTCCCTCAAGAATCAGACAGTGGGTTCACGCTCGCTGGTGGACGGTGACCATTACCTGTCCAATCTGACCCGGCTGCGCCTGGAGCCGCGCTACCGTCAGGGCGATTGGACTCTGGAGGCGGCTTACGATCTGGAGCTGCTTACCGGCAGCTTCCTGGATTCACCGGAATTCGCAATACTCAAGAGTGCGCCGGACCCGCGCTACTGGACGCTGCAAGACGAGTTCCATGAGTCCGGGGATCTGGTCGCCCGCCACCAACTCTACCGGGGTACCTTGCAATGGCGCTCGCCGGTAGGCGACTTCCGACTGGGGCGTCAACAGGTCAACTGGTCCACTGCCCTGATATGGAACCCCATGGACATCCTCAATCCTGTCAGCCCTCTTCAGTTGGAGCCCGATGAACGGATTGGCGTAGACGCCCTGTTATGGGATAGATCCTGGGGCGCAACCGGCCGATTCAGTGCCGTTCATGCACTGCAGGATAGTAGCGAGAATGCCAGCACGGCGGTGCGGGCCAAGCGTTTTTTCGCCGGCGTTGATGCAGGATTGATGGTGGGTGAGTTCGCCGACGTCACCAAAGCGGGTTTCAGCGGCAGTGGCTCAGTGGCTGGCACCGGTTGGCGTTCTGAGCTCGTCTGGAGCGAGCCGGATGCCGGGGACAGCTACTGGCAAGGAGTTGCAGATTTGAATTGGGCATTTCGCAACGGACTCAACCTAGCCGTTGAATATTTCTACAATGGTCGGCCCGTATCACCGGGACTTCCTGGCTTGGCCGGCCTGGTGTCCACGCAACCAGTCTATGCAGGGCGCCATTATGCCGGGCTTCTGGTATGGCAGGATATCACCCCCTTCTGGCAGTATCGGCTGGTGACCATCCGGAATGTCGATGATGCCAGTTGGGTGCTTTACCCGAGATCCACGTGGATACTACCGCTGAGCCACGAGATCTATTTCACTGCTGGGGCCCAGTGGTTCGGGGGTGACAGAGAGAGCGAGTACGGAAGACTTGAACCATTAGGATTGATGGAGGTGCAGTGGTTTTTCTGAATAGTACCTACCGGCCAGGAGCCGCTGTTGTACTCGTTCTGATGATCTGGGGCGTCAGTTTTTTTCTGCACTTTTTCTGGGAAATGGTGCAGGTTCCGTTCTTCACCGATATGACTGAGGCCCGTCATTTGGATGTGGTGTGGTTATGCACCCGCGCCACTATCGGAGATGCCAATATAGCCATCGGCGCATATGCCGTTGCGGCATTGATATCAAGGGACTGGTTTTGGGCAGTGAGCGGCTGGAGACGAACCAGTCTGTCGGTTTACCTTGCAGGCGGACTAGTTGTAACGATCGTTTTTGAGTATTGGGCGACAGGGGAAGGTGAAAGGTGGAACTATAGTGAGTTGATGCCCGTGCTCTCATGGACAGGCACCGGGGTGCTCCCTCTCGCTCAATGGGTCTTCCTGCCACTGCTAACGGTATTAGTCGTCGAATGGATGTTTCTTGGATGGTTGACCTTGAGAGCCAAATGAAAGATTCACTATGGAAACTGAGGGGAGGTACCTTTAAAAGTTTAAATATTCAATAAATAGTCGATCACCTTTTATAAAAGGTGATCGACTATTTATTTACTTAATAATCACTGCTTTTATCAGGAATGAGTATGACCCATGGAATGGGCATCTGAATCCTTTGCTTCGTAATTTAAATGTCGTAACTCACCCCGGATTACCTGATGCTTACCCATATGCCGATCGCTTTGTTTGTTTTTCATACAGTGCATTTGCGTACTTTCGGTGCTGGCTGTTTTGTTCGGGTAAGTGCGCGCTTCATTAATCCGGTCGGCCAACCCTGAATTGGCAGTGGCCATGGTAGAAAATAAAGTGGCAGCTGCGGCAGCGATAATGATTTTTTTCATGATGCTCTCCTTAATTGCCTTAAACCGTTCAAGAAATTCAGTTCAGTTTCAGGTTTCTGTGGTTTACTTGAGCGTGATCAGAGCGTCGACTGCTCGAAGCCCGAGCCAGCTGACGCTTGCGTCTCCACCAGTTGACTTTACCGTAGGAATTACCCTGCGGTATTTTTTTGCCTTTGTTTCAGCGCCTTATGATAAGCCCGGCCTTCTTCCGTCATCATTTGCACGCGAGCCTCAAAGCCCCCTTCGGACATCGCATTACGTGTCATGTCTCTGTGTAAGCGCTGCATCTCTTCATTCTTAAGTATTTCTTCAATAGATGATTTGTCCATCATTTGGCTGTGCATGGCCTTCATGTCCTTATTGTCTGACATGTTGCCGGCGAGTACGGATGTTGAAACAGTAACTGCTGCTGCAAATATAAGTAACGTTTTCATGTTTACACCTCCTAGTTGGTTGGTGAGTTAATTAAAACATCGGTTTCTGAATTGATCCTGAAAGAAACTAAATAATATAAAATAAAGTAACTTTTTTCAGGAATAACAGTGTCTTGATGTAAATCAAATTGTGCATTTTCGTTCTGCAATTCAGTTTGGTTTCAGATAAGCGCTATAAGATTGCGATTCAGAAAAATTTTAATGGAGATATAACGTTGTCCATTCTTCCTCACCTTATAAAGCCGGCCTTTCTCGGTGCTCTGGTTTTGACCAGTTTGCCCGCTTGGACGGCACCCAGACTTGAGTTAACCGTCGCGATTGATGCGGCCATCGAGAACGATCCCTGGCTGCGTCAGAGTGTGCAGATGCAGGATGCGCTGTTGGAAGAAGCTGTTGCCGACGGGGCACTCCCGGACCCCCGGATGACGATTGGTGCCGCGAATTTGCCCACGGATACTTTTGATACCGGACAGGAGCCAATGACTCAGGCCACCATTGGATTTACCCAGCGAATTCCGCGAGGTAATAGCCGTCAGTTGGCCAGCGCAAAAAAACAGGAAATGGCAGGCGTTCAGCCTTTTCGACGCGAGAACCGCCGGGCGCAGGTCAAGGAATCGGTAACCCATCTCTGGCTTGAGGTTTGGCGATCCCAGCAAAGCATCGGACTGATTGAAGATAACCGCACGCTGTTTCAACAGTTAGAGGATGTCGCAGAGGCTGGGTATGCCTCAGCAAGCATGGGCTCCAGGCAGCAGGATGTTATCCGTGCCTCGCTAGAATTGACTCGACTTGAGGACCGGCTGACGGTGCTGCATTCGCAACAGGCATCGAACCGCGAGGCGTTGGCAGAGTGGATAGGCCCGGACCAGGCCAAGCTGGCTGTCAGTAAAGATGTACCCAACGAGTTGCTGAGAGTGTTTCCTCTGGGCTGGGCTGAAACATCCGCAGAGGCACTGATCCGCCATCCGTCAATCCGCGCGACTGATCAGTTGATTGATGCCCAGAGTGTTGACGTTGACCTGGCTCGCCAGGCCTACAAGCCGGAATGGTCAGTATCTGCACAATATGGATACAGGGAGCGGGCACCAAACGGTCAGGACAGGGCCGACCTGTTTTCTGTAGGCATTGGCTTTGATCTCCCGATCTTTACGGGCAACCGGCAGGATCGAAAACTGAATGCATCAGTGGCGCGACTGGAGGCGGCAAAAACAGAACGTATTTTGCAGATCCGGGGACTTCATGCCAAAGCCCGTGCGGCCGTGGCCCGGATCGAACGACTGGATGACCGCATAGAGCTCTATGAACAGACCTTGCTGCCGCAAATGGAGGCGCAGGCAAGCGCAGCATTGACTGCTTACAACAACGATGACGGCGACTTCGCCGAAGCGGTACGAGCGCGAATTGCAGAGCTTAATACCCAGGTTGAATTGATACAGATGATGGCCGAGCGGGCCAAGAATCTGGCGAGTTTCCGTTATCTGACGTCCGACACTTCCGACATACCTTCCTTTTCACTGAATCGTTATCAGGATTGACCATCATGGCTAATTTTGCTCGCCCTTTGGGCTTTGTATTGCTCGGCGGCCTCGCCGGTGCAGGGGCCACGTACTGGCTTGACACTGACGCGACTTCGACGCCTGCAGCTGAAATGGCCGCTTCTGGCCCAAAGGAGCCGCTGTATTGGGTAGCCCCGATGGACCCCAATTTCAAAAGTGACAAACCCGGAAAATCCCCGATGGGGATGGATCTAATCCCGGTATACGAGGAGGGTGGGTCAGCTGAGGATCCAGCCGGCACGGTCCGAATTTCACCAACGGTCGTCAACAACCTTGGGGTTCGAACGGAGCCGGTGATTCAGGGGCGCCTGCCTAACAACATTACTACCTTAGGCTACGTGCAGTACAACGAAGACGAGATGGCCCACGTGCACCCTCGTGTTGAAGGCTGGATCGAAGCGCTTTATGTCAAAGCCGAGGGCGAGCCTGTTGAGCAAGGCAAGCCTTTGTACACGCTATACTCGCCCACCCTTGTGAATGCGCAGGAAGAACTGCTTCTCGCGATGAACCGTGGCAATCAGAGACTGGTTGATGCTGCTACCGAGCGATTGTTGGCGCTGAACGTACCGGCTAGTCTGATCAGCCAACTGCGCCAGAAGCGCGAAGTCCAGAGAACCATGACGGTTTACGCTCCGGGTTCCGGGGTGATCGAGAATCTGAATGTTCGTGAGGGTATGTTCATCAAGCCCGGAAACCGGGTTTTATCGATTGCCGCGCTGGATGAGGTCTGGGTGATCGGCGAAGTGTTTGAAAGCCAGCTTTCCGCCGTAGAGGCTGGTAACCGGGTGCAGATGACACTGGATTACATGCCCGGTCGCGAGTGGCGCGGAAACGTGGATTACGTCTACCCCGAAGTGAACCCGAAAACCCGGACGGCGCAAGTGCGGATGCGCTTTGATAACGATGATGGTGTCCTGATGCCAGGCATGTTCGCTCGCCTGGATGTTCAGGGCGAACGGGGACAGCGGCAGTTTCTGGTGCCACGGGAGTCGGTCATCCGCACCGGACAGAGCGACCGACTGGTTCTGGCGATGGAAGAGGGCGCCTTCAAGTCGGTTAACGTGACCGTTGGGCGCGTCGGCGACAAGTATGCGGAAATACTCAATGGCCTCTCGCCAGGCGACACGGTGGTCACATCCGCCCAGTTCCTGATCGATTCGGAATCCAGCAAAACCTCGGACTTCCAACGGATGTCATCCCCTCAGGATATGGATGAGCAGGGGATGGATCATGAAGGCATGGATCACAGCACCATGAGCCATGGCGGGGGCGAGTCATGATTGCCGCTATTATTCACTGGTCTATTCGTAACCGCTTCCTGGTGTTGCTGGCGACGTTGCTTATCACAGGGCTCGGCCTTTATTCGCTGAAACAAACGCCGGTGGATGCTCTGCCGGATCTGTCCGATGTGCAGGTCATTATCAAAACCAGTTTCCCGGGCCAGGCGCCGCAGGTGGTGGAAGACCAAGTGACCTACCCGATGACGACAGCCATGCTCTCGGTACCGGGCGCGAAAACGGTCAGGGGATACTCGTTCTTCGGTGACTCCTATGTTTACGTGATCTTCGATGAAGACACCGACATGTACTGGGCCCGCTCACGGGTACTGGAATACCTGTCCCAGGTTGCGCCCAGCCTTCCAGACTCTGCAAGGCCTCAGCTCGGGCCAGACGCTACCGGAGTTGGCTGGGTTTACCTGTATGCGCTGGTAGACCGCACTGGGAACCAGGACCTAAGCCAGTTGCGCAGCCTGCAGGACTGGTTCCTGAAGTACGAACTGCAAACGGTGCCGGGTGTCTCTGAGGTGGCTGCGCTAGGCGGTATGGTGAAGCAGTACCAGGTCAAGGTCAGCCCGGAAAAACTCAGGGCGCTGGGAATTCCTCTGGCTCACATCCAGAACGCCATCAAGAGAGGCAACCAGGAAGTGGGCGCCTCCGTGATCGAGATGGCCGAGGCGGAATACATGGTGCGCACGTCTGGCTATATAAAGTCTCGTGAGGATCTTCTGTCGATTCCATTAGGCCTCGATGATAACGGTACCCCCATATTGCTGAAAGATGTGGCCACCGTTGAAGTTGGCCCGCAGATGCGGCGTGGGGTTGCCGAACTGAATGGGGAAGGTGAAACCGTCGGCGGTGTTGTGGTGATGCGCTTTGGTGAGAACGCTCAGGCAACCATTAATGGCGTGAAGGCGAAACTGGAAGACCTGAAATCCAGTTTGCCTGAAGGCGTCGAGGTGGTGACGGTTTACGATCGCTCTGGTCTGATTGAGCGGGCGGTCAACAATCTCGGGTTCAAGCTGCTTGAAGAGTTTCTGGTGGTGGGCCTGGTGTGCATTATCTTCCTGTTCCATGTCCGCTCGTCGTTGGTGGCGATTCTCAGCCTTCCCGTGGGTATTCTGGCGGCCTTTATTGTCATGCACTGGCAGGGAATCAACGCCAACATCATGTCACTCGGGGGGATTGCCATTGCGATCGGGGCGATGATTGATGGCGCCATCGTCATGATCGAGAACATGCACAAACACATGGAGCGAACCCCGTTAACCCCTGAGAACCGATGGGAGGTCGTGGCCAGATCGGCCTCTGAGGTCGGACCAGCGCTGTTTTTCTCGCTTCTGATCATCACTGTCAGTTTTGTGCCGGTGTTTGCGCTGGAAGCGCAGGAAGGGCGGATGTTTTCGCCCCTGGCGTTCACCAAAACCTACGCCATGGCGGCGAGTGCTGCCCTGGCGGTGACGCTGGTGCCGGTGCTGATGGGCTATTTCATTCGTGGCAAGGTGCTGCCGGAGCACAAGAACCCCGTGAACCGTCTGCTGGTTGGCGTTTATATGCCGGTTCTGAAGCTGGTGTTACGCTTCCCGAAAACGACGGTTATTGCTGCGTTGCTGGTATTGGCTGTGGGCCTTTGGCCAGCCACCAAAATCGGTAGTGAGTTCATCCCGCCACTGGATGAAGGCGACTTGATGTACATGCCCACTACCTACCCGGGCATTTCCATTGGTAAGGCACGGGAGCTGTTGCAGCAAACGGACAAGCTGATCGCCACCGTCCCCGAAGTCGAAACCGTGTTCGGCAAAGTGGGGCGGGCGGATACCGCTACCGATCCGGCGCCGTTGACGATGATCGAGACCTTCATCCAGCTCAAGCCGAGGGATCAATGGCGGGAGGGCATGACCACCGAAAAGCTGAAGCAGGAGCTCAATACTCTGATTCGGTTCCCGGGGGTAACCAATGCCTGGGTTATGCCGATCATCACGCGTATCGATATGCTGGCAACGGGTATTAAAACGCCGGTGGGCATCAAGATTGCCGGTCCGGACCTTGCCGTCATCCAGAACATCGGTAAACGCCTTGAGGAAGTCATGGTCGACATCCCCGGTACAGCCTCCGTTTACTCTGAGCGAGTCGCTGGGGGCCGCTACATCAAGGTGGATATTGATCGTGAGCGTGCCGCTCGTTATGGGCTGAATATCGCGGATGTTCAACAGGTTGTGGCCTCGGCGATTGGTGGCATCAACGTTTCCCGAACCATCGAGGGACTTGAGCGGTATCCCATTAATCTTCGTTATCCGGAAGATTACCGGGATTCGCCCGAGAAGCTGGAACAACTGCCCATCGTGACCGCATCCGGCCAGCGTATTGCCCTGGCAGATGTGGCGGATATCGGCGTGGAGGATGGCCCGCCGGCCATTAAGAGTGAAAACGCGCGGCTGAATGGCTGGACCTTTGTGGATATTGAAGGCGTTGATGTGGGAACTTATGTCGAGCAAGCCATGGCCACGGTTGGTGAAGAACTGGATCTGCCGGCTGGTTATTCAATCAACTGGTCTGGCCAGTATGAGTACATGCTCCGTGCGAAGGAAAAACTGACCTATGTGGTGCCGTTAACGCTGGCTATCATCGTCATCCTGCTGTTTCTTAACTTCCGCCGTTTTGCCGAAGTGGGAATTATTATGGGCACGCTGCCGTTTGCGATGATCGGTGCTATCTGGCTGATGTATCTGCTTGGCTATAATTTTTCGGTAGCCGTCGGTGTCGGTTTCATCGCGCTGGCCGGCGTTGCCGTGGAGATTGGAGTGATAATGTTGGTGTATTTGAACCAGGCCTATAACGCAATGCTGGAAACGTGTGAAGACAAAGGGCTGAAGCCAAGGCGAGAAACCCTCCGCCATGCCGTACTACACGGTGCCGGTATGCGGGTTCGGCCAATCATGATGACGGCGGCCGCCATTATCGGGGGGCTTGTGCCCATTATGATTGGCACCGGTACAGGGTCGGAGGTGATGGGCCGGATTGCAGCACCCATGGTGGGCGGTATGATTTCCGCTGTCATTCTGGCGTTGCTAGTGATTCCTGTGCTCTTTTATCTCTGGAAACAGCGAACTCTTAGTGAGTAACGCCGATAGCAAGGTGCCAGGATTCGGCCTGGCACCTTGCTATCACGTCTATACCGGTTATCACGATCATTCGCAGGGTGCCTACCCCTCTACTGCGCATATTCCTAAATCTATTTGCCTGAACGTTCGCTTCGCGACCAAAGCTGAGGGTGCCAAGTGAAAATGTCTGCTTGGATGGCGCAGCGCGGCTGTGCCATGAAGAGAGTCAGGTGAAAACAGTGCAAAGGTCACGTCGGTAGGTTGCGATGCATTCACCTAAAATAACTGGGCACTGCCAGGGCACCATTTGGGCACAGGCGCAATAATCGAGAAAAATTCCTGCTTTTAATCTTACCGTGCAAAGGTCACTGATCGAATCGGAGGTGTTCGGACTGCTCAAGCGCGAGCGATACAGGTGAGGGTATTGCCTTGGTGATAACTCATTGATTTGCCATGTTAATGGCCCGCCCGTCAGGATTCGAACCTGAGACCTTCGCCTCCGGAGGGCGACGCTCTATCCAGCTGAGCTACGGGCGGATTTCAACAAGTTTGGCATGTTTGACCGTTGCCTTCGGTTCCGGATTTTTGCTCTGACCCTTGCCTCCGGAGGGCAACGCTCTATCCAGCTGAGCTACGGGCGCTTCGAGTTCGACGATGGCTCGCCGATTTCGAGTGCGCAATCTTACGTGCGTAGCCGGTCTCTGTCCAGCCCCTGAAGGCAAGTCCCGCCTTCAGTTTTGGGGCAGTCGCTGCTCGGGGGTAATCGTTACCAGGTTGTTGTCGTTGCTGAAGGTTACCTCGCCGTCCTGGATGGTCACCTGGAAGCTCATGGAGCGGTCGGCGAGCTCGGCCAGGACCTCAGTGCTGTCGCCCGGCAGGTGAACAATGGTGAGGTTGTCGAAACGTTCCAGCTTGCCGTGGTGTTTGTCCCACCATACGGGAAAGGCTCGATCGCCATAGGTATAGAGGATCACTTTCCCGGCGCGATTGCAGGCCTTTCTTATTCTGTCTTCCTCGGGCAGGCCCAGTTCAATCCACACGTCAATCTCGCCGGTCAGGTCTTTCTGCCAAAGCTCTGGCTCGTCATCGGTGCTCAGGCCCTTGGTGAATTCCAGGGTGTCACTGGCGTTCAGGGCAAAGGCGAGCAGCCGGATCATCACGCGCAGGTTGGTTTCCGACGGATGCTGGGCGATGGTCATCTGATGGTCCGCGTAATAGTGGCGGTCCATATCGGCGATGTTTAACGTCGCCTTGAGGATGGTTGCTTTGAGCGCCATGGGCTTCCTGCATTGGTATCGGGATAGTGGTTTGGGCTAGTGTAATGCAATTCTTTCCCGGTTGAGTGTAAGCGCATGCCGATGTTGCGTGGTTTTCTGGTTCTGGTGCTGTTTTTTATTCTTGGTGAGTCTGTGCGCCTTCTTCTGGCGTTGCCGGTCAGTGGAGGCGTGCTGGGGATGGTGGTCATTACCTTCACGCTGATGGTCAAAGGCAGTGTGAGTGATGATCTGGCTCGGGCCAGCCAGGGGCTGATATCGGTGCTTGTGCTTCTGATCATGCCGGGGGTTGTGGGCGTGTTTTTCACTGCCGATCAGTTCTCGGGGCAATGGCTGGCTGTTGCTGCGGCACTGCTGATGGGCACCTTTCTGAGTGTGCTGACTACCTTATTGTTGATGAAGGCAGTGACGGCGAGGGGAGTGAGCGATCGTGAGTGAAGTCTTCGCCCGCTTCCAGGCCTTGCCGGATCTGCTTGCCGCCACCCCGATTCTGGCAATCGGCTTGACGCTCGGCGCCTTTTTCGCCGGCAACTGGCTGTTCTCCCGCATTGGCCGGCCCTTGTGGCTGCCGCCGGTTGTCTTGTCGGCGTGTCTGCTGGCCGGCGTCATTGCGATTTTGACGGTGGATTATCAGGACTATCAGCAGGGCGCCCACTGGCTGACGGTGCTGCTGGGTCCTGCCACTGTGGCCCTCGGGATTCCCCTGTACCAGCAGATGCACCATATCCGTGCCATGTGGCGCCCGATTGTGGTCACTCTGCCGATTGCCGCCACCATGGCGGCGGTTTACGCCGTCGTGATTGGCTGGACGTTGGGCGCGACGCCGGAGGTCCTGGCCTCGCTGGCGCCCAAGTCGGTAACGGCACCGATAGCCATCGGTATTACCGAGCAGTTGGGTGGCTCGGTGCCTCTGATGATGGGCGGGCTTCTGATCACGGGCGTGGTGGCAACCCTCTTCGTTGACCTGCTGGCGCGGCTTTTGCCCGTTAAAGACGAGCGGATTCTGGGCTTTGCCCTGGGGTTGAACGGCCATGCCATTGGCACTGCCCGGGCGTTTGAAATCAGCCACACCGCGGGAGCGTTTGCGTCTCTGGGGATGGGGCTTACCGGCGTGTTTACTGCCCTGATCCTGCCTCTGGTTTTCCGGCTTTAAGACTGCGCCAAATCAGGTCATTCACCTGGCGTATAACCCCATGTCGCAATTTCGATTGCCCTAAGTGTTTTCCGAGACTAGCTTGTTGGCCAGGTATTCGGCGCCGTTCTGCGCCGATGTTCCGTGAAAATTCCTAAAACAGCGACGGAAAACGCGATGAAAAAACTGATTGCAGCATTTGTCGGTTCCATGGCCCTGGCATCGGCGCCGGTAGCCCTGTCTGCCGAGGCGACCAAGGAACTGAAGATGGCGTACGACGCCGACCCCGTGACCCTCGACATTCATGAGCAGCTGTCTGGTGGCATTCTCCAGCTGTCCCACATGACCTTTGATCCGCTGTTGCGCTGGACCAAGGATCTTGGTTTCGAGCCGCGCCTGGCAGAGAGCTGGACCCGGGTTGATGAAAACACCATGCGTTTCAAACTCCGCGAGGGCGTGAAGTTCCATTCTGGCAACGAGCTGACGACCGCGGATGTGAAGTTCACCTTCGACCGCCTGAAGCAGAGCCAAGATTTCAAGGCCATCTTCAAGCCCTTCAGCGGCATCAACATCATCGATGATTACACCTTCGAGCTAGTCACCAGCGAGCCCTATCCGCTGCTGCTGAACACCGCCACCTATATCTTCCCGTTCGACAGCGAGTTCTACAGCGGCCAGACCGAAGACGGCAAAGACAAGAGCGCCATCCTCAAGCATGGCAACTCCTTCGCATCCGAGAATCTGTCGGGCACCGGCCCTTACACCGTGACTGAACGCAAGCAGGGTGTCCGCGTCGAGTTCGAGCGCTTTGACGACTACTGGGATACCGAGTCCCCGGGCAACGTCGGCAAGATCGTGCTGACTCCGATCAAAGAGAACAACACCCGGGTGTCTGCCCTGCTGTCCGGTGGTGTCGACTTTATCGCCCCGGTTCCGCCCAATGATCTGGAGCGGATCCGCAACGACAAGAACGCCAACCTGGTCACCATGAGTGGCACCCGCATCATCCTGTTCCACATGAACCAGGAGCGGGTGGAAGCCTTCAAGAACCCGAAGGTGCGCCAGGCGATTGCCTACGCCATCAACCAGGAAGGCATCGCTGCCAAGATCATGAAAGGCTTCGCTACCCCCGCCGCCCAGATGTCGCCTGAAGGCTACCAGGGCTACAACGAGTCCCTGACACCGCGCTTCGATGTGGCCAAGGCCCAGGAGCTGATGAAGGAAGCCGGTTACGAGGACGGTTTTACCATCACCATGATGGCGCCGAACAATCGCTACGTGAACGACGACAAGATCGCTCAGGCGGTGGCTGCCATGCTGGCACGCATCAACATCAAGGTGGATCTGAAGACCCTGCCGAAAGCCCAGTACTGGCCGGAATATGACAACCGCGCCGCTGACATGATGATGATCGGCTGGCACGCGGATACCGAGGACTCCGCCAACTTCTACGAGTTCCTGACCTTCTGCCCGGATGCCGACAGCGGTTCTGGCCAGTACAACGCCGGCAACTACTGCAACCCAGAAATTGACGCTCTGGTGCAGCAGGCCAACGTCGAGACCGACCTGGATAAGCGTGCCGCCATGCTGCAGGAAGTGGAACAGCGTCTTTACGACGATGCCGCCTTTGTTCCGCTGCACTGGCAGGACCTGGCCTGGGCCTCGAAGAAGAACGTGAACATTGAGCCGGTGCTCAACGTCATGAACTTCCCGTACCTGGGTGACCTGGTTGTTGAGTAACTGCCTTTGATGGCCGGCCGGCGCTGGAGTGATCCGGCGCCGGCCTTTTGTTTGCAAGCCTTATCCGGAAGCTTTCCATGTTAGCGTTTTTGGTTCAGCGGATTTCCCAGGCGTTTCTGGTCATGTTTGTGATCAGCGTGATTGCCTTTGCCATTCAGGATGGCCTCGGGGACCCGCTTCAGGAAATGGTGGGGATGTCCGTCTCCGAAGAGGAGAGGGAAGCCATTCGAGAGGAGCTTGGCCTGAACGACCCGATGGTGGTGCAGTACCTGCGGTTTGCAGGCAATGCGCTCCAGGGCGACCTGGGTAACTCCTATTTCTACAGCAAGCCGACCCTGGAGGTGATCGCCGAACACCTGCCGGCGACGCTGGAGCTGGTCATCGGTGCCAGTCTGATTATTGTGTTTCTCTCCGTGCCGATCGGTGTCTATGCCGCTATCCGGCCCCAGGCATGGTTATCCAAATTCTTTATGGGCATCAGTACTGTGGGTATTTCCATACCGGTGTTCCTGACGGCCATTGTGCTGATTCAGCTGTTCTCCATTGGTGTGACGGTGAACTGGTTCCCGTCGGACACCGGCTGGGGTCAGTGGCTCAACGATTTCTTCAGCACCGAAGGCGGGCTGCCTTCCTACGGCCGTGGTGATGAGCTGACTCACCTTTTCGGCACCTGGGAGTCCGGTTTCTTTACCGGTACCGGGCTGATGCATCTGGTCCTGCCGTCGGTGTCGCTGGCCTCGATCATGCTGCCGCTGTTTATCCGGCTGATCCGGGCCGAGATGATGGAAGTACTGCAGAGCGACTATGTGCGTTACGCCCGGGCCAAGGGCCTGAGCGCCGGCCGCATCAACTTCCTGCACGCACTCAAGAACACCATGCTGCCGGTGATCACTGTGGGTGGCGTGCAGATCGGCATCATGGTGGCCTACACCATTCTCACAGAAACCGTGTTCCAGTGGCCGGGCGTGGGCCTGATGTTCCTGGAGGCCATTACCCGCAGTGACATTCCGCTGATCGTGGCTTACCTGATGGTGGTGGGCCTGATCTTCGTGGTTACCAATACTCTGGTGGATCTGATCTACGGTCTGGTGAATCCCACCGTCAAACTGACAGGAAAGAAAGCATGACAACGGCAACGGTTTCCCGCTGGGACCGCTTCCGCGAGTCCTTCTTCTGGTACAGCTTCAAGCGCGACAAGGTGGCTATTGTCAGCTTTGCCGTGCTGCTGCTGATGGTGTTGGCGGCGGTGTTTGCGCCGCTGCTGGCGCCCGCCGATCCCTACGATCTGGCGTTGATCAACATCATGAATTCCGAACTGCCCCCGGTGGGCATGAGCGGTGCCGATCCGGCATTTCCCCTGGGCACCGACGCCCAGGGCCGGGATCTGCTGTCCACCATTCTGTACGGCACCCGGGTGTCCCTGATGATCGGTTTTGGGGCGGTGGTCCTGCAGGCGTTTCTGGGCATTCTGTTCGGTCTGCTGGCCGGCTACCTGGGTGGCAAGGTGGATGCGGTGCTCATGCGCATTGCCGATGTGCAGCTGTCGTTCTCCACCCTGATGGTTGCCATCATTGTGGGCGCGGTGTTCAAGGCCAGCTTCGGTAACCTGATGTTCGGCGAGATCGCCATCTACATGCTGATCTTCATCATCGGTGTTGCCGAGTGGCCCCAGATTGCCCGGACCGTCCGTGCTTCGGTGCTGGCGGAGAAAAAGAAGGAGTACGTCGACGCCGCCAAGGTGATGGGTTTCGGAACCCGACGGATCATGTTCCGGCACATCCTGCCCAACACGCTGTCGCCGATTTTCGTTATCGCCACGGTCCAGATTGCCAACGCCATTATCTCCGAGGCGGCGCTGTCGTTCCTGGGGCTTGGCATGCCGGAAACCCAGCCGTCGCTGGGCTCGCTGATCAAATCCGGCTTTGACTACATCCAGAGCGGCTCCTGGTGGATCACGTTGATCCCGGGCCTGGTGCTGGTGGTGCTCGTACTGGTCATCAATCTGTTGGGTGACTGGTTGCGGGATGTGATGAACCCACGGCTGTACAAGGGGTAACACCATGGCACTGTTGGAAGTAAAAGATCTGGATGTGCGCTTCGCCGTGCGCGGCGGCGACCTGACAGCGCTACGCGGCATCAGTTTCACCCTGGACAAGGGGGAGCGGCTGGGTCTGGTGGGGGAGTCCGGTGCCGGCAAGTCGGTGGCTGCCTTTTCCATCCTCAACCTGATTGCCCAACCCGGTTACATCGCCGGCGGGCAGATCCTGTTCGAGGGCAAGGACCTGGCCGCCATGAGCGAGCGGGAGCTGCGCCGAATCCGTGGTAACCGTATCGCCATGATCTTCCAGGATCCGATGATGACCCTGAACCCGGTGCTCACCATTGGAACCCAGATGGTGGAGGCTATCCTGGCCCATCGGAAAATCAGTAAAAAAGAAGCTCGTGCCATTGCTCTGGACCGGCTGCAGAAGGTGCAGATTCCGTCGCCGGAGAAACGTCTGGACCAATACCCCCATGAGCTATCCGGAGGCATGCGTCAGCGGGTGATCATTGCCATCGCCCTGCTGCTGGATCCGGAAATCATCATCGCCGATGAGCCTACGACGGCTTTGGATGTCACCATCCAGGCGGAAATCATGGACCTGCTGTTGAACCTGTGCGAGCAGGAGAATGTGGCGTTGATGCTGATTACCCACGATCTGGGCGTGGTCTCCCAGGTGACCCAGAGGATGCTGGTCATGTACTCCGGCCGGATCATCGAGCAGGGGCCGACCCGGGAAATTATCAACGATGCCCAGCACCCCTACACCCAGGGCCTGATCAACGCGCTGCCCCAGATGGGCGAGCCCGGCGAGCGGCTGTTCCAGATTCCCGGCTCCATGCCGTCACTGAAGAACGTGCCCTCGGGCTGTCCGTTCCACCCCCGCTGCAACTTCGCCACCGAGCAGTGCAAGCAGGCAATGCCGGAGTATGTGCGCTCGGGCAATGTGAATGTGGCCTGTTACGAAGTCGCCAACCTGATTGAACAGGAGAAACGCATGCAGGAGGCCGAATCATGACCTCCCCTCTGGTAAGTATCCGCGGTCTCGAGAAACGCTTCGACCTATCCGGCAGCCTGCTGGAGCAGATCACCTTCGAAGGCGGGCGTTTCCGCCGCAAACAGGAGGCTGTCCACGCCATCAACGGCGTGGACCTGGAAGTGCAGAAGGGCGAGGCCCTGTGCGTGGTGGGCGAATCCGGCTGTGGCAAGTCGACCGTGGCCCGAACCGTCATGGGCTTGCTCTCGCCCAGCGCCGGCGAGATCCACTACGACGGTCAGCGTATCGATAATCTCGAGCGCAAGGATTCTCTGCCCTACCGTCGCAAGATGCAGATGATCTTTCAGAACCCCTATGCCTCCCTGAACCCGCGCATGACCATCCAGCAGACCCTGGAGGAGCCGATCCGGTTCCATCATCCGGACTGGTCGCAGGTCCAGGTGCGGGACAAGATCCACGAGGTGATGCATTCGGTGGGCATTGATCAGGACTGGGGCAACCGCTTCGGCCACGAGTTCTCCGGTGGCCAGCGCCAGCGGATCGCCATTGCCCGGGCCCTGGCGGTGGACCCGGAGTTCATCGTGGCCGACGAGCCGATCTCGGCCCTGGACGTGTCCATCCAGGCCCAGGTGCTGAACCTGCTGATGGACGCCCAGGAAAGCCGGGGCTTGACCTACCTGTTTATTACCCACGATCTGGCGGTGGTGGAGCATTTCGGCACCCGGGTGGCGGTAATGTACCTGGGGCGGGTTTGTGAGCTGGCGGATACAAAAACGCTGTTTTCCGCGCCCCGGCATCCCTACACCCAGGCGCTGTTGTCGGCCATTCCGAAACTGGAGGACGACCGCCCCAACCACATCCGCCTGAAAGGAGAGGTGCCCACGCCGGTGAATCTGCCGTCGGGCTGCGTATTCCATGGGCGGTGCCCCTATGCCAACGAGCGATGCCGGCAGGAAGTGCCCCAGTTGATCACTACCGATGGCGGAACTCAGGTTGCCTGTCACGCGGTGGAAGAGGGCAGGTTGTAACGGCGCCGCTGCGATAGGCTATGATGCCAGCAGCAGAATTCGCATCGATACAACGACATACCCTCAGGGGACTCCATGGAAGTACGCTGGTTGGAAGATTTTCTGGCGCTTGCCCGTACGCGCCATTTCTCACGTGCTGCCGAGTTGCAGCATGTGAGCCAGCCTACGTTCAGCCGCCGGATCAAATTATTGGAAGAAGCCATGGGTAGCACGCTGGTCAACCGCCAGACGCTGCCACTCTCGCTGACGCCCGCTGGCGAAATATTCCGGGAACTGTGCGAGCGGATCACCCGGGATGTCCGGGATACCCGTGATCGAATCAGCGCCCTTGAAGCCGAGGTGTCGGCAAGGATCAGTGTGGGTTCCACGCAGGGTCTGTTTTCGCACTTTTACCAGGGCTGGGCGAAAGACGCGGGCATTGCCGAGCGTTTGCAGCTGAACCTGAATGCCACCAGTTGGGTTGGCGAACAGTTTCTGGAAGCGCTGGACAGTGGCGAGTGTGATCTGGTGCTGTGCTACTGGCATCCCGATCTGCCCTGGGGCGGGAGGCTGACTGCCGACAATTACGACTGGCTGGTGCTGGCTCGCGAATCTCTGGTTCCGGTCAGTGTTGCTGACGATCAGGGGCATCCCCGGTTTGCCTTGCCCGGCAGCCCGGAACAGCCCGTGCCGCTGATTGCTTATCACAGTCGTGGTTTCCTGCAATCGGCAATTGAGGGCCATCTTGCCCGCAGCAGATTGACCGCCAATCTGTTACCTCTGAACGAGAACACCCAGTCCGCCAGCATCAAGGCACTGGTGAAGCAGGGTTTCGGCATGGGGTGGTTGCCCCGGCGAATGACGGAAAAAAGCGAGCAGTTCGGGAGTCTGGTGCGAGCCGGTGACGAAGGCTGGGATGTCCCCCTGGAAATTCGCCTGATCCGTCTCCGTGACACCCGCTCGGACGATCTTTTAACGCTCTGGAAAACACTGGAAGATGGCTATGCCTGATGATGCCCTGTCGTTGCTGCAGACTGATCACCTGAAAGAACTGCAGGCCCGATACGAATCGGCCCTGGCAGAGCATGGCTACGACAGCCTGCTCATCGCTTCTGGCGCCGCGCCTTACCGTTATGGAGATGACCAGGCCTGGCATTTCCAGGGTTATGGTCCGTTTCTGCACTGGACCGGGATGGCCGGTCGCGAACACTGCTGGCTCTGGATCCGGACCGGGCACAAGCCCGTGCTCTGGCTGTTCGAGCCGATCGACTTCTGGCACGCCAACTCGCCATTGACGGAAGAGCCCTGGCAGCAATTCATCGAGGTTCGCAGCAGTGCCTCACCCGAGGCACCGTTGCTGGATGATCCCGAAAGCCTTGCGGTGATCGGGGATCCTGCCCTGATTTCGAATATCCCGGGTGAGAAAAACCCGGAGGCCCTGCTGCGGGAACTGGATGAGACCCGCGTGCGCAAAACCTCGTATGAAATCGAGTGTCTTGCACAGGCCAACAGACTGGCTCTGGCAGGCCATGCTGCGGCCCGGGATGCGTTCCTCGCCGGTGAGAGCGAGTTTGGCATCAACCTGGCCTACCAGCAGGCGACTGGTCAGCGGGAAGCCGAAGCGCCTTATCACAGCATTATCGGCCTGAACGAGCACGCCGGCACCTTGCACTACCAGTATTACGATACTCAGCCTCCGGGGCAGCCCCGCAGTCTGCTGATCGATGCCGGGGTCCGTTTTCGGGGATACTGCTCCGATATCACCCGCACCACGGCAGGCCCGGAAGAGTCGCACTTCGCGGCGCTGATCCACGGTCTCGACCGACTTCAGATCAGGCTCTGCCATATGGTCGCGCCCGGGGTGGACTACATCGACATCCATCGCAAAGCCCATCAGGGGCTTGCTGCCCTGCTGTCGGCCACCGGTCTGGTCACCGGCCTGGACGACGCGGACATTGTCGAAAAAGGCATCACCCGTGTGTTCTTCCCCCATGGCATCGGTCATTTTCTGGGCGTCCAGGTTCACGATGTGGCTGGGAAACCAACGCCGCCTCCGGAAGACGCGCCATTTCTCCGCCTGACCCGCCGGCTGGAATCCGGCATGGTGGTAACCATCGAGCCGGGTCTTTATTTCATTCCTTCCCTGCTGGATCCGTTGCTGGAAGGGGAGTTGGGGCAGCACCTGAATCGGGAGCTGATTGGCCTTCTGAGAGGCTGCGGGGGTATTCGTATCGAGGATAACGTGGTGGTCACCGAGGCCGGCTCCCGGAATCTGACCCGGGGTTCGTGAGTCTCGCAACGCAAAATGTTGCACAAATTTAAGCCAGAAAGCTTGCATTTCTAGATGACAATGACAATAATTATCACTAACTTTTATTGCCATGGGTGAGTCACTGCTATGTACGTTTGCCTTTGCCACGGCGTAACCGACCGGGAAATTCGCCAAGCTGCCGATAACGGCGTGTCATCCATGCGCCAGCTTGGCAAAGAGCTGGGCGTGGGCACCCAGTGTGGACGCTGTGCCTGCACTGCACGCGAAATCCTGCGCGAGAGCCGCACGCCCGACTACCTGACCATGGCCAATATGCTCGCCCAGCCTGCCTGACCGGCACGATTGTCCGGTTCTATTTTTCTCCTGTCCGATAAGGGGCTATCCTAAGAGGCTGATTCATTCGGCCATCAGGGAGCCCGACCATGAAAGGCGATAAAAAGGTCATCCAGCACTTGAACAAGGTCCTCGGTAACGAGCTGACCGCGATTAACCAGTACTTTCTCCATTCCCGCATGTACAAGGATTG
Source organism: Marinobacter sp. PE14 (assembly GCF_053566155.1). Lineage (NCBI taxonomy): Bacteria > Pseudomonadati > Pseudomonadota > Gammaproteobacteria > Pseudomonadales > Marinobacteraceae > Marinobacter > Marinobacter sp. PE14. Next base: position 52,931 of record NZ_JBQXNY010000006.1, read on the forward strand.
GGGCATTGCCAAGCTGGCCGCCAAGGAATACGAAGAATCCATCGACGAGATGAAGCATGCAGACCAGCTTATCGAGCGGATCCTGTTCCTCGAAGGCCTGCCCAATCTCCAGGATCTGAACAAATTGCTGATTGGTGAGAACGTCGAGGAAATGATCTCCTGCGATCTCAAACTGGAAGAAATTGCTCACACTGACCTGAAAGAAGCGATCCTCTACTGCGAGGAAGTGCAGGATTTCACCAGCCGTGAACTTTTCCGCAGCATTCTCGATAGCGAAGAAGAGCATATCGACTGGCTGGAAACCCAGCTGGAAATGATTTCCCAGATGGGTATCCAGAACTACATCCAGCTTCAGTCATCCGCCGCGGAGTAACTCCAGACAATGGACTTGTCCTGTTTTAAAGCCTACGACCTGCGAGGCCGGGTACCGGACCAATTGAATCCGATCCTGGCTGAAAAAATCGGACGCGCCTACGTGGAAATCACCGGTGCGAAGAAAGTGATTGTGGGCTACGACATTCGTCTCTCCAGCCCTGACATTGCCGAAGCGCTCAGCTCCGGATTGATGGCCGCCGGTGCAGACGTGTTCGATATCGGCCTGTGCGGCACCGAGCAGGTGTATTTTGCCACCAGCCATTACAAGATGGACGGCGGCATCATGGTGACTGCCAGCCATAACCCCAAAGATCACAACGGCATGAAAATGGTCGGCCCTGAGTCCCGGCCTATCAGCTCCGACAACGGCCTGAACGAAATCCGCGACCGGGTGCTGGAACCGTTCGGTGATGCACCCCAGCAGGGCCGCTACGAACCGCTTGAGGTGATGAGCGCCTATGTGGACCATCTGTTGGGATACATCGATGCCGGCTCTCTCAGCCCGCTGACCATTGTCTGCAACGCCGGTAACGGCGGCGCCGGCCTGGTGATCGACGAACTCGAACAGCACCTGCCCTTTGAATTCGTGAAAGTGCACCACCAGCCAGACGGCCATTTTCCCAACGGCGTACCGAACCCAATCCTCCCGGAAAACCGGGCGGCGACGGCCGACGCCGTTATCGCCGAAGGCGCCGCCATGGGCATCGCCTGGGATGGTGACTACGACCGCTGCTTCTTCTTCGACGAAAACGGCCGTTTTATCGAGGGGTACTACATTGTTGGTTTGCTTGCAGACCAGTTCCTGCGCAAAACTGGCGGCGGCAAAGTCATCCACGACCCCCGTCTGACCTGGAACACCCTTGATCTGGTGAAAGCCGCCGGTGGCGAAGCTATCGAGAGCAAGACCGGCCACGCCTTCATCAAACAGAGAATGCGTGACGAAGATGCCGTGTACGGTGGCGAAATGAGCGCCCACCACTACTTCCGCGACTTCGCCTATTGCGACAGCGGCATGATCCCCTGGCTGCTGGTCGCCGAGCGCCTCTGCCAGTCAGGTCAGACCCTGTCGTCGCTCATCGACGCTCGAATCGAAGCCTACCCGGCCAGCGGCGAAATCAACCGCACCATCGCTGATCCTCCCAAGGTCATCGCTGCAATCGAAGCCAAATACAGCGTTGGCGCCAAGAACGTCAGCCACGTGGACGGCGTAAGCATCGAATTCGACGACTGGCGCTTCAACCTGCGAATGTCCAACACCGAGCCGGTTGTGCGCCTCAATGTAGAATCAAGGGCGAATATTCCGTTGATGGAAGAAAAGACGGAAGAGTTGCTGGCTGAAATGCAGAGATTGAATGAAGAGGGTTAGCGCTGCAGCTTGGGGCCGATCGGCGCGGTTCCCCTTCCTGAAACTGTGCGGAGCCATGGATGGCGGAGCCCAAGCGCCACAGGGATGTGCCGCAAGGAGCGTGTTTCAGGAAGGGGAACCGTGACGAGCGGTCTTGCACCGAAGCGTCAAGGCAAAGTCAGAGCCAGTCGTTCAGCATAATCCCGATACCGAACCGCTGAATCCGGTGGTTATAGTCGATCAGACTCTCCCCATACCCGTTGTAGTACTGGAAAAACCCCTTAACCGTATCCCCCACCGGGAAACTGTACCCGAACTCCACCGACGTCTTGTTATCATCCGACCGTAGATTATTCATCAGGCGCAACGAAAACGTCCGATCCTCGGTCAGCTTGTATACCGCATGGTAATTGGCATACCCCAGATAGCGCTCGATATCCGCGTTATCATCCTCACTGCTCTCGGGAATGCGATACCAGGGCTGAACCATGAACAGCCAGCGATCATAGCTGTAGGCGGCAGAACCGATTATCCGGTTCCAGCTTCGGGAACGAGGATCCGACTGGCCGTTGGACTGATGGTTGAACCCCAGAGTCAACCCGTTTAGTCGGCCCGGTCCGATATCCCAGTCGGCCTGGTATCGGGCAAATATCTCCGGCTCGTAGTTGGTCTCCCGGAAAGGCGCGGAGTCGTCCTGGTTGTACACCTGCCAGAACGAGGTCTGGGTATAGCCAAACCAGAGCGTTGTGCGGTCATCCAGAATCCCCGTCAGCAATGGTACCTTGAAACTGATCTGGTACTTGGCTTCTTCGCGCTCCAGGTCGTAGTCATAACCGATGGACCCGAGCCGGGGGCTGGATGGTGATTCGTTCGGGTCTTTCACCCAGCTCACCGGCAGGATGTAGGTGGGCCGGTGCCCCACAAAGCTGCCAGAGAAGGAGAACACGGCTTTCTCGGCCGCCACATAGCGGTCCACCAGCGCAGACATGACCCCTGCGTCGGAATCGCCTTCCAGGCCATTGCCGGCAACGGCATCTAGATCTTTACCATTGGGCGCCAGTTGCTCCGCGCTCTTCTCGGCCTGTTCTTTGGCGCTTTCCGATGCCTGGGCCTGGCTCTCTGTAGGTTGGTAGAGACTGTCAAAACAGGCCAGTCGCTTGATGCCATCGTCAATCAGTGCGCATTGTTCGGGCGAATCAATGGAGGGCGCTTCCTCAGTCTGTGCCGCCACGTTTACAGGCACCGACAGCATCAACGAGAGCGTAGTGATGGCCTTGGGCGGCGCCAACAGGTGTGGGGATGTCATCGGGTGCTCTCCTAGCTGGCGGTCAGACTGAACCAGGTGTTGGCAATGCCATAGATCCAGACGCCGATCAACGTGACGGCCAGAAGTGAGAAAATAACCTTGTGCTTGAACCGGTTGCCACTTTCTGCCGAGGCTACCCAGCGCAGGTACATTAGCCCGATGAAACTGATGAAGACCCCGAGGCTGGCGAAGGCTGGAATCAGCAGCCAGCCGGCGCTGATGGTTTGGCCGTCGCTGGTCTGGCTGGAAAACCACCCCATGGAAGCCAGCAAAACAGCAAGCGCCGTAAATTCAGCAATCAGTAGCGGTTTGCGCAACGGGTGGGGTGAAGTCGGTTCCGAATTGGTCATTGAAACAGGTCCTGAATGATGAAACGTCGGCGAACACCATGGTAACCGGATTGTTCGCGAAACACCCTCTGACTTACGAAATCGCAATTAAAATGGTTGAAATCAATTTATGATTTTGCTGTTTGGTTTTTTTGCCGTGTTTCAGTCGCTATAATGCGGCGACCGAAGATTATAACGCTCAAATGCGAGGTGCATTGTGAAGATGAAGAGAGTCCTGGCTGCTGTATTGGTCGTTGCAGGCCTGACAGCTGGCGCCGTAATGGCAAGCGTCGAAGATGAAATCCGTGCACGTATCCAGCCGGTTGGCGAAGTGTGCCTGCAGGGTGACGAATGTGGCAGTGCCGCTGCTCCGACCGAGACCGCCAGCTCCGGCCCTCGTTCAGGCAGCGAAGTATACGACGCTGTGTGCATGGCCTGTCATACCACTGGCGCTGCTGGCGCACCTGTAATTGGTGATGCCGATGCCTGGGCTCCTCGCATCGATAAGGGGCTGGACACCCTGGTCAGTCACGCGATCAATGGCTTTAATGCCATGCCGGCCAAGGGCGGTTGTGCAAGCTGTCCGGATGAGGAAATCCAGGCGGCTGTCGAGCACCTGGTGGCAGAAAGCGAGTAAGGCAATTTTGAGTAAAAGAAAAGCCCCCGACGTTCGGGGGCTTTTTTCTTATGGCCGTTCGGCCTTCCGGTTTTAGGGGTCAGGGCAGCGGTTTACGCCTCAGCTCGCCGTCAATCGTTGCGGTCTCGCCCGTTGCGGTTTGAAGGGTGATCGACCAGCCCTGAAGCTCTTTTCCCTGATGGTGCATGCTTTCCGTTGCTTCCAGGCGTGGGTCCAGCCAGCCAAAACTGGCACTTTGTGACAGTATTGCCCAACTGTCACTCTCCTCTTCGGGCGTTCCCGAGAGCGTAGGGGCGTTTGGCAGGGAACGCCAGCTCGAGCTGTCGGTATTGACCATAACGGTCTTGCCAGTAAACCTGAGAAAAGCCTCGTCTTGGGTTCCAAGTACTGTAAGCGGAGTGTCGCCCCGATAGCTCAACAGGATGCCCGGGCGTGGGGCATCCAGAATCATGGCGTTCAAGCCCTGAATATTCGGCTGCACGGTAATGCGGGCCTGTACGATTTCAGAGGGAGCGCCCTCTGTGTCAGGTGCCCCGTGCGCCCCTGCTGGCGCAGGGGTCATCAGGGGCAGCAGGCCGAACAAAACCAGTGGCAACCCGCCAGTGCTGATTCCTCCGTTTTTCATAAGGTGACTCCCGTTGTCTGGTTAAAGAATCTCAAGTGTTGATTCGATAATTCCGTCGGCAGTCGTGGTGTCACCCGCCACCTGTGTTGGCGCCATGCATTCGAGGTTTTCATTGACCACGGTGATCGGAGCCGACACAGAAGGCACCCGCCCTTCACTGGTCTCTTTGCTCACAAACAGCATGTATTCGCCGGCGGGGACGACATTGTGGTTGTCCGGCATTGTCAGGGTCAGCTTGTTGCCATTGCCTCGTTCCATGATCAGTTCGATGGCGCGCTGGTCGCCATCAATCACATGAGTCATCACCGTTCGGCGAACCAGCAGCGCCTTGTCGATCTGATCTGCCTGATCGACCTTGATGTTAAAGCGATCACCCGCGGTCAAGTTGCGAGGCGCGCTCTGGATCTTCGGGCGGTCATCACGCATGGCGTAGGGCGGAGTGTAGATTTCGAAGCTCGGGTCGCGACCGTCATAGGGTGCCAGGCCGAAATCCTGCAGGTCCACGAAAGTCAGATACGCAGTGTTGATTGGCGAATGACCGGCAATCATCACGCGCCCGTCCTCCATCAGTACAGCCGTATTGTGGTAGGTCCGTGCCCGGTGGCCTGTGGCCATTTCAGTCCAGGTTCCCGTTTCGGGATCAAACCGCTCGGCCGTGCGGATCGGGCCCTCAAGACCGGGTGCCACGACGCCATCGCGGTTGCCGCCGCTGAATGCCATGACGCTGCCATCGGGCATGAGAACATTGGTGCCATACCACCGGGGCTGGTTAAGCGAACCCGTGAGGCGTGACTCGTAGCCAATATCATCGCCGTTGGTGGTGATGCGGTCGATCCGGCTCTGGTCCGTGGGCAGGTAGCCGCCGGGATTGGTCAGCAGAGCGTAGCTCGGCACGCCTCCGGCAGTCAGAAGCTCGACGTCGGTGTATTCACCGTTGGCGTTTGGCTTCAGGGGTAGCATTGTTGAGGATGTGGAGCCGCGCATGCCACCGGCAATGGCCATACGAAGGTTGTCCTCTGAAACGCCCAGCTCTGCGCCGCTTTCCAACAGATCGGACGGAGCTTCCAGCACGTCGCCCAGAAGCGAACCGACTTGGTCCAGGGAAAGATTGGTGATGTTCAGTGTACTGCTAAGCTGGCCAAGACCGATCTCGTCGAGTCTCAGGGGCAGTCCGGCATACCCGATATCGTTCCAGCGCTGTGTGCGGGGATTGTAGCTCGCGACGATGTTCCACAAGGCCTGGTCATACCCCTGGCCGAAGGGATTGAACGCCTGACCGCCTGCGTTATAAAACACGTGGCCGTTCGGCAGGAGGTGCATGCGGGGATAGAGCGGCAATGATCTGTCGGCGGTCGAAGGATTCTCCCTCCAGACACCTTCGCACGGGTCGTAGGTTTCCGTTTGGACCACGTTGCGGCCGCTATTCAGAGGCTCATCCGGGTAGACGGGCTTCAGGAGCTTGGTGACACCGCTGGCCACAAAGATGTCGCCATTGCCCAGTGTGACAAGCGACGGGTACCAGCGGCCATAGGCCATGTCGCCACTTTGCCGCCAGGTGTTGGTGGCCTCATCGAATATCCGGGAATTCTTGATACCTTCCAGCTCGGCAACACCCAGCGGCAGTCCATCTATGCCGGGCTCCGAGTAATAGTCTGTGCCGCCGACGGCCATGACATCGCCGTTGGCGAGGCCGATAACGTCCGAGCAGAACAGGGCGCCGTCGTTCTTGCTAGTGTTGTCTGCGGTATCAATCACGCCGTCGAGTCCGGTGCCGTTGAGCAGGGTTTCGCTGTCATTACCGTTTGGGTTGGCACCCGCATCCAGAGGCGATGGTTTCAGCCAGGACGGGTTGTCGTTTTCATCCAGAGACAGTACCCGCGTCTGATCGTTGACCGAGACTTCGCCGAATTCCGCGATGATGGAAAGTTCGACGTTTTCCGTTCCCTCCAGCGCGTTCAGGTAGAGCAGGCGACCATCTTTCAGCAGCGCCATGGTCCCAGCGGCCGGCTTGCATTCATCCATGCCATCGGCGCGGGTTATGCATTTTTCGTCGGTTTCAACAGCCTCACCGTCGACGATGATGGTTGGTTCCGCAAAAGGTTCGCTGAAGTAGCCTTTTGCCGGATCTCGTTCTTCATTTGTCTGCACGGTTGATTCATCGGTAGGCGATCCAAGCAGGCCGCCAAGCAGACCGGCGCTGGCTGGCGTGGCCCAGGCCGTGATGAGAATGAGGGAGCCGGTAAACTGACACAGGCGATTGGAATATCGGGACATGAAGCCCTCCTGATCTTGTTGTTGTCGAAACGGGATGTGGTATCCCGTTTGCAGAAACGGATCAGGAGCGTCAAAAGTTGCAGTGATTGTAAAAAAAATTGAAATCTACAGGCCGAGGTCGCCCAGAAGGGCACTGAGAGTCGCTTTTCCCTTTTTCTGATTGGCTTCCACATCCAGGTCGCCGGTACCTTCCCACTTGAGATCTTCTTCGGGCAGCTCATCAAGAAACCGGCTCGGGATGGTTTCCAGTTTTTCCCCATACTGTTTCCGGGTAGCCGCATAGGTCAGCGTCAGCGTTTCCCGGGCGCGGGTAATGCCCACGTACATCAGTCGCCGCTCTTCCTCGATGTTGCCTTCCTCGATGCTGCTTCGGTGGGGCAGGATTTCCTCCTCAAGCCCCATGATGAATACATGGGGGAATTCCAGGCCCTTGGAAGCGTGCAGGGTGAGCAGCTGAACCTTGTCGCTGTCGTCGTCCTCTTCCCGCTGTTCCATCATGTCCCGAAGGATCAGTTTGGTGATGGCATCTTCGATACCGAGCTCATCGGCCGTGCCCTTGCCGTCATCAAGCATGCGCTGGATGGACTCCACCAGATACCAGATGTTCTCCATCCTTCGCTCGGCCTGCTTTGGGGTGCCGGAGTGCTGGTGCAGCCACTCCTCGTATTCGATGTCCGTGAACAGTTGCTTGATCACCGGTATCGGATTCTCGCTGTGCAATCGCTCGCAGGTGGCATCTACCCAGTGGGCAAAGCGCCGGAGACGGTCCAGGCCCTTCTCGGTCACGTGGGTCTCTGCGCCCATGTCACCCAGGGCCTTGAACAGGCTGATATTTCGAGAGCGTGAATAGTGGCTGAGCTGTTCAAGGGTGCGCGGGCCGATTTCCCGGCGCGGCACGTTCACCACTCGAAGGAAGGCAGCGTTGTCGTCGGGATTGATCAGCAGGCGCAGGTAGGACATGGCGTCCTTGATCTCGTTCTTCGAGAAAAACGACTGGCCGCCGGAGATGCGGTAGGGGATCTGGTAGGCCTGCAGCTTCATTTCCAGCAGTCGTGCCTGGTGGTTACCCCGATAAAGCACGGCAAAGTCCCGGAAATCGAGGCCTTTCTTCAGCTTCTGGTCGAGGATCTCGGTGGCCACCCGGTCGGTTTCCGCGTCTTCGTTGCGGCAACGGACAATCCGGATTTCCTCGCCGATGGTGTGATCACTCCATAGCGCCTTCTCGAACACGTGGGGATTATTGGCAATCACTGTGTTGGCACTACGCAGGATCCGGGCAGTGGACCGGTAATTCTGCTCAAGCTTGACGATTTTCAGGCTCGGGAAGTCTTCCTTGAGCTGGGCAAGGTTTTCGGGCCGGGCACCGCGCCAGGCGTAGATGGACTGGTCGTCGTCTCCAACCACGGTAAACGCGGCCCGTTCGGCCACCAACTGCTTGACCAGTTCATACTGGCACACGTTGGTGTCCTGGTATTCATCCACCAGCATGTAGCGAATCTTCCGCCGCCATTTCGCGAGCACGTCCGGATTTGAGCGGAACAGCATCACGGGAAGCAGGATCAGATCATCAAAATCGACCGCGTTGTAGGCCTTCAGGTATTCGTTGTATTTCTTGTAGATGATGGCGATGCGCTGTTCCCGCTCATCCGCCGCCTTGCTCAAGGCCTCGGCCGGCCCCCGCATGGCGTTTTTCCAGGACGAGATGGTCATCTGGATGTCGTTGAGCTCGTCCCCGGCCTCGGCGCTGGCTTCCCGGAGCATCAGATCCTGTAACAGGGCCTTGGCATCCTCGGCATCGAAGATGGAAAAACCGGGGTGGTAACCGAGATGCGTGTGCTCTTCCCGGATCATATTGAGGCCAAGATTATGAAAAGTGGATACAATCAGGCCCCGGGTCAGCTTTCTGTCGACGATTCGGCCAACCCGCTCCTTCATTTCCCGGGCGGCCTTGTTGGTGAAGGTGACTGCAGCAATATGACGCCCCGGGATTCCGAGTTGCTCGATCAGGTAGGCAATCTTGCGGGTAATCACGCTGGTCTTGCCGCTGCCTGCGCCGGCGAGTACCAGCATCGGGCCATCGGCATAGCGGACTGCTTCGCTTTGTCTCGGGTTGAGCTTGTTCACAAATAAATGGCCAGAATGGAACGAAATGGGGATGACGGACGTGGACTTATTCTACACCAGACAGAGTTACTGTACCTTGGGGATCTATCGACTATGATTAATAGAACGGACTCGGTTGTTCACGCATAAATGGATCCTGCTTGATGACACTGCCACTGGAAACCATGAGGCCCGGACAATTGCGCCTGTTGGTCCTGACACCAGATTACGCTGATTTTCTCTGGCTGAATGCTCTTCTGGCGGGTGACGTCGACATCAGTGCGGACGCAACCTGGTGCCCGGACCTGGTTGATTGTGATGATCTGATTCGCAACGCCAGTTTCGATGTCATCGTCTGGGATTGCGTGTTCCACGGTGGCTCAGAGGCGTCTTTCCTTCAGTATCTGGCGGTTGCCAGCAATGAAAAGCCCGTATTGGCCCTGAGTGCCGAGCTGCCGATGGAACGCGCGCCAGAGCTGCTGGCAGCCGGCGCCGCCGATTATCTCTCTCGTCAAACTCTGGACCACTGGAATTTCCGTCGGGCCGTGAAGTGCCTGTGGTACCGGGATCAGTTGTCCGAGTCTGCCCATGGCCAACTGGGCCGCGAAGTCGCCACCGGTTTTATCAACCGGGACCTTTTCTTCGATCGTCTCCAGCAGGCCTTGCTGCGGGCCGAGCGTGCAGGCCACCGGCTGGCCTTGTTGCATCTCAACATCGATGACTTCCGCAGCATTAACGAATCGTTTGGCTACCAGAAAAGCGACCAGTTGATGATGAAGCTGGCAGAACGGCTTCGTCATTCTCTCAGGCGCGTCGATTCGCTGATGCGTATCGGGGGTGACGAGCTGGCTATTATTGTCGAAAAGGTCGAGGACTCCCTCGATATTACCCAGATTATCCGCAAGGTGGTTAACGCCCTAGATGAGCCGGTTACGATTGATGGCCAGACGGTCGTTGTCAGTGCCAGCCTTGGCGTCGCAACCTACCCGGAAGCCGGAGACAGCGCCGAAAATCTGTTGCGCCGGGCCAACCGTGCCATGTTTGAAGCAAAACGTGACCCGGGCACCAGCTACCGTTTTTACGACCGCCAGTTGCACATTTCCGCCGGTTACCAGCTTCGCCTGGAGGCGGACCTCCGCAACGCCCTGCGGGGCAAGGAACTGGAACTTTACTATCAGCCCCGGATTGATCTGGCTACCGAAGAAGTCCGGGGCGTGGAATGCCTGCTACGCTGGAATCATCCGGAGCGTGGGCTGGTGGGGCCGGACGAATTCATCCCGGTGGCCGAGCGCAGCGGGTTGATCGTGCCCATTGGCTACTGGGTGATCGAACAGGCCTGCAAACGCTTGCAGGAATCCGCCGAACTTGGCTTTCCCGGTCTGGTGTTCGCCGTCAACCTGTCATTCCGCCAGTTTCACGATCGCAAGATGACCGAAACCATTTTTCGCATCATCTTCAACGCCAACGTGGATACCAGTCTGCTGGAGCTGGAGCTGACCGAGAGCGCCATGATGCATGACCCGGAGTATGCCCAGCGCTGCCTGCGGGAATTGAACCAGCTGGGTATCAGTTTTGCCCTGGACGATTTTGGCACCGGCTTTTCATCGTTGAGCAATCTCCAACATCTGCCTATCTCGCTGGTGAAGATCGACAAGTCGTTTGTGCAGGAGTTGGGTAATTCTGCAGACGCCGAACACATTATCCGGGCCATTATCAGTCTGGCCCACAGCTTGCAGATCAGCGTGGTCGCCGAGGGCGTGGAAACCGAGGGGCAACTGGAGTTTCTGCGCCAGCAGCACTGCGATGAAATCCAGGGCTATTACTACGCCCGGCCCATGCCCTGGGCGGATCTTGTGCAATTCCTGAACAAGCGGGGCCAGGCCGCTTGCCTGCAGCAGTAAGCCGCTGTACCTTTGCTGGTTTATTGGCAAAGCATCAGACAGAGGTTGCATGAACAGTATCTCCAGGCGTATCGCCGAGGAACTCGGTGTCCGCGAGCAACAGGTTAATGCCACCGTCGAACTGCTCGACGAAGGCGCGACCGTTCCGTTTATCGCCCGCTACCGGAAAGAGATCACAGGCTCACTGGACGACAGCCAGCTGAGGAACCTGGAAGAGCGTCTGCGCTATCTGCGGGAACTGGAAGACCGTCGTGCCACCATCCTCAAAAGCATTGAGGAGCAGGGCAAGCTGACCGATGAACTCAAGGCCAGCATCAACGAGGCGGATGCCAAGAACCGCCTGGAAGATCTTTACCTGCCTTACAAACCCAAGCGCCGGACCAAGGCCCAGATTGCCCGGGAAGCGGGTCTGGAACCGCTGGCTGATGCGCTCTATGACGATCCGACTCTGGACCCTGAAACTACGGCCCAGGGCTACCTGAACAAAGAAGCAGGCGTGGACGATACCAAGGCTGCCCTGGATGGCGCCCGCTACATTCTGATGGAGCGCTTTGCCGAGGATGCCGAGCTGCTGGGCAGTCTGCGTGACTTCATCTGGCAGGAAGGCCAGCTGAAAGTTACCGTGGTGGAAGGCAAGGAGAATGAGGGGGCCAAGTTCCGTGATTATTTCGACCACGTTGAGCCCCTGAAGAAAGTTCCGTCCCATCGTGCCCTGGCCATCCTGCGCGGCAGGAACGAGGGCGTTCTTGGCTACACGATTGTTGTCGGTGATGCCGAGGATGATCGCCGTGCGCCCCACCCGGCCGAGCAGCGCATCGCCGCTCGCTGGAATATCCGGGACAATGGTCGTGCCGCCGACAAATGGCTCTCGGACGTGGTTCGCTGGACCTGGCGGGTGAAACTCTCCACCCAGATTGAAACCGATCTCATGGCACAGGTCCGCGAAGCGGCGGAAACCGAAGCCATCAACGTGTTCGCCGCCAACCTCAAGGATCTTCTGCTGCTTGCGCCGGCCGGTCCACGTCCGACCCTGGGCCTGGATCCAGGGCTACGCACCGGTGTGAAAGTGGCTGTTATCGATGGCACTGGCCAGGTGGCCGGCCATGGCGCCATCTTTCCCCACGCGCCGCAGAACCAGTGGGACCGTTCCATTGAGCAACTGGCGGCCTGGTGTCGGGAATACAGGATCGAACTGGTGGCCATTGGTAATGGCACCGCTTCCCGGGAGACGGAGAAGCTGGTCGGCGACCTTAGCAAGCGTTACCCCGAACTGAAGCTGGCCCGGATCGTGGTCAGTGAGTCCGGCGCCTCGATCTATTCAGCATCCGAGTTTGCCTCCAAAGAACTGCCCGATCTGGATGTCACCATCCGTGGCGCGGTATCCATCGCCCGCCGGCTGCAGGATCCGCTGGCGGAGCTGGTAAAAATCGAACCGAAATCCATCGGGGTAGGGCAGTACCAGCACGATGTGTCGCAGGTGCAGCTGTCCCGAAGCCTGGATGCCGTGGTGGAAGACTGTGTGAATGGCGTGGGCGTGGATCTGAACACGGCCTCAGCGCCATTGCTGGCCAGGGTTTCCGGCCTGAACCACACCATTGCCCAGAACATCATTGAGTTCCGCAACCAGAACGGCATGTTCCGCAACCGGAAACAGCTGCTCAAGGTCACCCGGCTCGGTGACCGCACGTTTGAACAGGCGGCGGGCTTTCTGCGCATCGCCGGCGGCGAGAATCCCCTGGACCGGTCATCTGTGCACCCGGAAGCTTATGGCGTGGTCGAGGCCATCGCCAGGAAAAATAATCGCGAAGTGGGCGATATCGTCGGCGATTCTTCTTTCCTGCGTGGTCTGAATCCCCAGGATTACGTAACAGAACAGTTCGGTTTGCCGACTATCAAGGACATCATCTCGGAACTGGAGAAACCGGGCCGGGATCCGCGCCCGGAGTTCAAGTTTGCCAGCTTCGAGGAGGGCGTTGAGACCCTCAATGATCTCAAGCCCGGGATGGTGCTGGAAGGCTCGGTGACCAACGTCACCAATTTCGGCGCGTTCGTAGATATTGGCGTGCATCAGGACGGCCTCGTGCATATTTCTGCGCTGTCCCACACGTTTGTCAAAGATCCCCGTGAGGTGGTCAAGGCCGGGGATATCGTCAAGGTCAAGGTGATGGATGTGGATATCCCGCGCAAGCGAATTGCCCTGACTATGCGTATGGATGATCAGCCCGGCGAGAAAAATGAAGGCAAGCCTATGGCTGCCAACCGCTCCGGAGCCAGCCGCAAGGGCGGAAACCGGAATGCCGGTAATGGGGGTTCCAGTCAGAAATCCCCGCAGGGCGCCATGGCTGGTGCGCTGGCCCAGGCACTTGCCTCGGCGCGCAAGGACAACTGACGGGTTTACAATCTTTTCACCGGCCGGTTGTGCAAACTAGCAAACCGGCCGCAGCAGGAGTCGACCATGGCTGAATCCCGCCATTCCGTATTTCGTCAGTTCGCTGCCAGCGACTGGGATGGTTTTCTCAAGGGTGTCGAAAAAGAAGGGCTGCGGGTGGATCGCAACGGCTTCATCGCCCAGACCCCGCACCCCGAAGCCCTGGGGTCGGCGCTGACCCATCCGAGGATCACCACCGACTATTCAGAGGCCTTGCTGGAGCTGATCACGCCGGTGTTCGACAGCACGGCAGGCATGCTGAAATCGCTGCGGGATACCCACACCTTTGTGCAGCAGAACCTGGGTGACGAAGTGTTCTGGGCAACAAGCATGCCCTGTGAGCTGGATGGCGACCCGAGTATCCCCATCGCCGAGTATGGCAGTTCCAATATTGGCCAGCTCAAGCACGTCTACCGGCAGGGGCTGGCCGTGCGCTACGGCCGCATGATGCAGAGCATCGCCGGCGCCCACTACAATCTGTCCCTGCCTGACAGTTTCTGGCAGAAGTGGCAGGAATTGCTGGGCAACGAACAAAGCCTGAAAGACTTCAAGTCGGACCAGTATTTCTGGCTGATTCGCAATTTCCGCCGCCGTAGCTGGCTGCTGATGTTGCTCTTCGGTGCCTCGCCAGCGCTGGATGCCAGCTTTGTTGCCGGCGTGAACCATGATCTCTCGCGATTTGATGAGCGCACCTGGTTCGGTGAGTATGCAACCTCTTTGCGGATGGGCGATCTGGGGTACCACAACAACGCGCAGGCCTCCCTGAATATCTGTTTCAACGAGCTGAGCACCTACACCCAGACTCTGGATCGGGCCATTCACACCACCTGGCCGGCGTATGAGTCAATTGGCATCCGCCGGGGCGACCAGTTCATCCAGATCAACACCAGCGTACTGCAGATCGAGAACGAGTATTACAGCGCGGTGCGCCCCAAACGCACGACGCAGCGGGAAGAAAAGCCCATCCAGGCCCTTGAATCCCGGGGTGTGGAGTACATTGAGGTGCGATGTCTGGACCTTGATCCCTTCTCGCCGGTTGGTGTGAACGAGGCCCAGATTGACTTCCTGGATCTGTTCCTGCTCGACTGCCTGTTATCAGATTCCCCCCGAATTGGCGATGCCGAATGTGAGCGCCTGGATGACAACTACAAGGATGTGGTCGCCAATGGGCGTTATCGCGAATTGGCGCTTTGCCGCGGCGGGCATCGTACTCCGGTGTCAGAGGCTGCGAACGACATTCTGTCGCAGCTGGAGCCCCTGGCGGAACTGCTCGACAGCTGGCGGGGTGATGACACCTACCGCAACGCCCTGGCCACCCAGCGCGAAGTGTTGACCGGTGAGTGGACCGTGCCGTCTGCCCGGGTTCTCGATGCCATGCGTTCCTCTGGCCTGAGTCACCGGGAGTGGGGCATGGAAATGGCGCGGCAGCATCAGCAGAGCCTGAAGCAGGAAGGTCTTGGTGCCGATGTACGCCGGGCGTTTGAGGCCATGACGTCAGAATCGCTGACCGAGCAGGCCGAAATGGAACAAGCCGATACCCTGTCGTTCAGCGAGTTTCTGGAGCAGTACCTGCGCTCTTGAGTGGTGAGTTTGGGAGTCGTCGCAGGAGTCTGCGGACCTGACGCACAGAAACCGAACAAAGATTTGTCTCCCTCCGGTCCGGCTGTTAATTTTTGTAACATCAGGATCGGGAGGGGATTGCTATGGCAAGGGATATTAAACTCGGCTGGGACGTGGAAGCCCTGAACAAGGCTTACCGTCAGGGCTATATGGCTGCCAACATGGGCATGGACAAATCCCGCTGCCCCTATCGTGGTGAAGTCGTTATTGCGGCCTGGGAAGCCGGTTGGGATGATGCCGATCAGGTGGCCCGTGATGACCGCGACCAGTCAGACGATCTGTTCTCGCGGATTGCCTGAACTACTGGCCGGTTCCAGCCTCACTTCTGTACCACAAACTCCGTAAACAGCACGCCGGCTATGCTTTCGCCGGTCTGCTGCTCCTCCAGTATCGCATTGATTCGCTGTTTGGCTTCTTCGCGCAGCGCCTCCTGGCCTTCCATTGAGGTGAGGCGATCCGTATCGGTTTGCTCTCCAAACAGCATGACCAGTTCGTGTCGCAATCGGGGCATGTGAGCATCCACGGCAGGCCTTGCGCTCGCGCTGTTGGCCCGCAGACTGACCGCGGCTTTGAGATAGGTTGGCTTGTTGCCGGGCGTGCCCACGTGGGTCACGAACGGTGGATCCATGCTGATGTAGTCGGTAAAGCTGCTTTCTTCTTCAGCCACGTCCTCTTCGGTATTTTCCTCATCCTGGGAAACGGCCGGCAAAGAGATCGTTGCGAACAACAGAAAAAGAAGCGTCAGAACAGATTTTGGCTGGCGTGTCATAGGCTTGAAGTTGATCGTGGTTTAGGGTTAAGTGACGAGAATAGCAGGCCCAGTGGCCGCTTGCAGTTTCAATTCACGATTCGAGGTGTTCTTTTGACCAGCAGATGGGTTTTCGGGCTTATTTTCCTTGTATGTGCCGCACTCCTTGGTGTGGCTTTTTATATGGAGCATGTAATGGGGCTCGAGCCCTGCCCGCTTTGCTGGTTACAACGTTTCGGCTTCATGGGCGCCGGGCTGGTCAGTTTCCTGGCTTTTCTCCAGGGCCCCACCGGATTCGGCGTTCGGATCTACGGTTTCCTGCTGGTGCTGACCGCCGGAGCAGGACTGGGTGTCGCCGGGCGGCAGTTGTGGCTGCAGAGCCTGCCGGCGGACCAGGTGCCGGCATGCGGGCCTTCGGTGGACTACATGCTGGACGTCTTGCCGTGGTTTGAGGTCCTTTCTACCGCGCTCCAGGGCACCGGGGACTGCGCTGAAGTGGTGTGGCGGTTCCTGGGTTTGAGCATTCCCGGCTGGACCGCTGTATTTTTCTCGCTGCTGGTCATCACCGGTCTGGTTTTGATGTTTCGCCGGCAAAAACCCCGGGAATGGATTCGAGGCTGAAACGGTTGCGGGGAACAGCAGCCATGGGGTAACTTGATCCAAACCTAATAAAAATCAAAACCGAAACAGAAGTAGCTAAGACAAGCGGAGAACAGGCGTCATGTTAGAAAATTGCCGAAATGCCAGGGAGCGCTGGGGTGGCGTCAGCGAGCTGATTGATCGCTGGCTCAAGGAGCGTCAGGAGCTTCTGGTGCATTACTGCGACCTGTCCGGAGAAGGCGACTTCTCGCAGACCGAGGCATTGAGAGAAAAGTTCGTACGCCTGTGTGAAGTTCTGGTGGATTACGTGTCTACCGGTCATTTCGAGATCTACGAGCAGTTGGTGCGAGAGGCCCGGGAATTCAATGATGGCGGGCTGGAACTGGCTGCCAAGGTTTACCCCCGGATTGAGCAGACCACCGAGGTTGCCCTCAACTTCAATGACCGTCTGGATGGCCGGGATTTGTCCGAAGAGGATGTCAAAGAACTGTTCGGTGAATTGTCGAAGCTGGGTGAAACCCTTGAGACCCGGTTCGAGATGGAGGATTTCCTGATCGAGCATCTGCACAATGCCCATGCCGGCAAAGTAGCCTCTGCCTGAGAAGTCCCCGAATAAAAAAGCCCCACCCGGTGATCACCGGATGGGGCTTTTTTGTAGCAGCGTCAGAACTGACCGCTGCCTGTCCTGGCGCTCAGTCTCCGGAGCCAGGGTTGATCTCGAGCAGCTCGACATCAAACACGAGGGTCTCGTTCGGTCCGATCGCCCTGTTGCCGCCCGGGCCGTAGGCCAGATCGGACGGAATGTAGAGCTTGTAACGGGCACCCTCGCTCATCAGCTGCAGGCCCTCGGTCCAGCCGGGAATCACCTGGTTCAGGGCGAAGGTTACCGGCTCGCCGCGCTCGCGGGAGCTGTCAAACACTTCACCGGACAGCAGTTCACCGGAGTAATGCACCTGAACGGTGTCTGTTGCTGCCGGCTTTTCGCCGTCACCCTGCTCAAGCACTTCATACTGCAGGCCGGACTCGGTGGTTTCTACACCTTCACGCTCTGCGTTCTCGGCAAGGAAGGCTTCGCCGGCATCCAGGTTCTTCTGTGCCAGTTCTTCCATCTGCTTGCCCTGCTCTTCCTGCAGCTGCTGCTGGTAGGTCATCAGAGCCTGCTGGATTTCCTCGCGGCTCATGCGCTTTTCTTCTTCATCGCCGGCGTGGCCGTGCTGGATGCCCTGGAGGAACTGGTCCATCTGCAGATTTGGCAGGTCGTTGCCCATGCGCTCACCGAGAACCAGGCCCATGCCATAGCTAACCTTTTGGTCGGTGGAATCCAGTTTTGGTTGTTCCGGGGCTTCGGGTGGTGTGGAACAGCCAGCCACGAGGCCGGTCACTGCCAGTGCAAGGAGCGTTTTCTTCATTGCATTATCCTTTAACGTCGGTGCTCGGGGCAGGGCCCCGCGTTGTGTTTGTCAGAACGCAGAAGGTAACGGGTTCCGGCATCAGATGCCACTGAACATGTGTTAAGAAACCGGACGTGTCAGCTCAGCTGCCGTTGGTGCCGGCAGCGGAAGGGCCCAGAGAGAAAGGTGCGCTGTAGGGCGATTTCCAGTCTGTTTCAGGCTCCTGCGGCTGAATCCGGGGAAAGGCCTTGTCGCGTCGCTCGATAGCGAGGGTGTTCCAGCGGCCTTGCTCAGGCGGCTGGTCAGCGTAGTGCCAGTTGCCGTCGGTATCCTGCCACTTGAACACGATCTCGGGGCCCTCGGTAGGAATCGGGGACGGCACCAGTCCTTCAAACGCGGGAATCTCGGGCTGCTCGTGTTCTGCCACAGGTTCGGAGACCTGCTCCGGGTCGTTCAGACCGAAGAAAATCAGCAACAGCAACAACCCGAGAGCCGGGAACGAGAGCCGTATGAGCCATTTCATCATCATGGCTGATGGTCTCCCTTGGGAAAGTGGGCCAGAGTATCGGCCAGTGTATTCAGCAAGGGCCTTGCATCGTCCTCAATGGGTAAGGTCGGTGCTGCCGCAAACAGATTGTTGATGATCAGTGCGTCGCGTCCCTGCATGTCTGCGTGTTCCGGGTTAATGGTCATTAGCGTTCGCCAGCTCAGGGCGAGTTCAATCTGTTCGGCTTCAAGCTCCAGGCCGGCGATGCCGGTGCGAAGCTTCTGACAGTTGTCGGCGCTACCGGGCAGCGATTTTCGCGCGCTGCGGAGGGCAACGGTTACACGGTCGCGCCACTCTGTTACCGTAGCGTCCTCGACCCCGGCGAAGACCCTGCCAGAGAGTGCAAGCCAGGCCGCACTGAGAATCCGCGTTACGCTCCAGCCCTGATTCTGAAGCGCCAGGCAGCTGTTCTGGACATCCGGACGTTTCCAGAACGCCAAGGCAAAACGCCAGAGCGGGTTGTCCGGTTCCAGATCTGCCGGAAGTTCCAGCGGCGGTGTCGAAAAATCCGGGATGGTAGCCGAGCCGACCGACATAGGCGCTGTGCCTTCCCTGAACACTTTACGTTGATAAAATGAAAGCATGTTAACGATAACCGATCTCAGTTTACAACGGGGCGGCGTCTGGTTGCTAGAATCCGTCAGCCTGACGGTGCAACCAGGCCAGCGTGTCGCGATCGTCGGTGCCAATGGTGCCGGTAAATCCAGTCTTTTCCAGCTCTTGCTGGGCCAGTTGGCGCCGGAGCAAGGCGCGGTCTCTCTGCCTGGCGGTTGCCGCATTGCTCATATGGCGCAGGAGGTGGAGGCCACCGAGCGCAGCGCCCGGGATTTTGTTCTTGATGGCGATCTGGATTTGCGCCGCCTGGAAGGTGAACTTGCCAGGGCCGAGGCAGCAGGTGACGATCATGCCATTGCCCGCATACACGGCGAGCTGGATGTGCACGAGGCGTGGTCCGCCGGCCGCCGGGCCGAGGCCTTGCTTCGCGGGCTGGGATTCTCGGACGAGGACGCTGACCGGCCGGTATCAGCGTTTTCCGGTGGTTGGCGAATCCGCCTGAACCTGGCGCAGGCCCTGATGCGACCGTCCGATCTGCTGCTTCTTGACGAGCCCACCAACCACCTGGATCTGGATGCCTGTCTGTGGCTCGAGAACTGGCTGCGTCGCTATCCCGGGACCCTGCTGTTCATCTCCCACGACCGCGATTTCATGGATCGGGTCGCTACCCATGTGGTGCATTTCGACCGTCGTAACCTGGAGCTGTATACGGGTAATTACTCAGCATTTGAGGGTCAGCGCAGTGAGCGTCTGGCCCAGCAGCAGGCCGGTTTTGAACGCCAGCAGGCCAGAATCGCCGAAATCCAGCGGTTCATCGACCGGTTCAAGGCCAAGGCCACCAAGGCCCGCCAGGCCCAGAGCCGGGTCAAGGCGCTGGAGCGGATGGAGCGCATTGCCCCGGCCCATATTGATTCGCCGTTCAGCTTCGAGTTTCCCGTGGCCGAGAAGGTTTCTAATCCGCTGTTGTCGATACGCAATGGCAAGGCCGGGCACGGCAGTACCGCGATCCTGGATGGCATTAACCTGACCTTGTTACCGGGCAGCAGGGTCGGTCTGCTGGGTCCCAATGGCGCGGGCAAGTCCACCCTGATGGATGCACTTCGGGGTGAGGGCACCTTGATGTCTGGCGATCGCACCTGTGGCGAGCATCTGGCCATCGGCTATTTTGCCCAGCATCAGCTGGAATCCCTGGATCTGGATGCCAGCCCTTTCCTGCATCTTCAGCGACTTTCCCCGAAGGCGTCAGAACAGAGTATCCGGAACTTCCTTGGTGGCTTTGATTTTCATGGCGATGAAGCCCTGAGTGCTATCCGGTCGTTTTCCGGCGGCGAAAAGGCCCGCGTGGCGCTGGCCGTGATCGCGTGGCAGAGACCCAACCTGCTGCTGCTGGACGAGCCCACCAACCATCTGGACCTGGAAATGCGCCAGGCTCTGACCATGGCGCTGCAGAACTTTGATGGCGCTATTGTGGTGGTTTCTCACGACCGGCACTTGCTCAGGAATACCGTGGACGAGTTCTGGCTGGTCAATGATGGCCAGGTAACGGAGTACCAGGGCGATCTGGAGGATTACGAGCGCTGGCTGGCGGACCGTCGGAAAGACGACACGGAAGCACCAAAACGAATACCAGTCGGGCAGTATGCTGCCGAAGAGACTTCCGAGGCGGTGGGCGAGAGTGCCGAGGACCGGAAGGCGCGCAAACGGGCCGAGGCAGCTCTTCGCCAGAAACTCAGTCCCTATCGTAAAAAACAGAGTGCTCTGGAAAAGGAAATGGACCAGCTTCAGCAGAAGCTGTCAGCTCTGGAGGAGCAGCTATCCGACCCTAACCTGTACGACGACAGCGGCAAGACCCGTCTGAAAGAGTTGTTGGGTGAGCAGGCCACCGCAACCGCCCGCCTGGAAGAGGTGGAGGCGCAGTGGCTTGAGGTTAGCGAAGAGGTGGAGTCCCTGGAGGCAGAGTTAACTGGCTGAGCGCGCTCAGCCGCCGTTCAGTTCCAGAACAAAGTCCTGTTTGGCGAGATAGTCCCGCTCGTTTTCCAGGTCGGCCAGGGTCAGTGGCCTGTCATCCAGCCAGCCTGACGGAAACTCCAGCACCAGCTTGTCTTTGTGTGCGGTCAGGGTGAATGCCGGAGGTGGTTCCATGTTGCGTGGGTGCTGAATCAGAACCGCCAGGCGCACCAGCACGCAGAGGTAACGCAGCCTGGCAATGTCTTCCGAGTCCAGGCCCTCGAAGATTGCCGAAGCGAATTTTCGCCGGTGGCCGCGCACCAGGGTGGCCAGGTCGCGCTGGAACTGTTGGGTGAAGCCGGGCAGATCCGAGTAGCGCAACAGGTAGGCGCCGTGTTTATGGTACTGGCTATGGGAAATGGTCAGGCCGATCTCATGCAGTCGGCAGGCCCAGCGCAGCACTTCTTCATCTGCCGGAGTGTTCAGGGCCCAGGCGTCGGCAACCTGCTGCCAGGCCGCCACGGCAGTCTCCTCAACGGCAGTGCCATGTTCCTGGTCAACGTGGTAACGCTCCTGAAGTGCGGAAATGGTTCGCTCACGGACATCCTCGTGCTGGATTCGCCCGACAATGTCGTAAAGCAAACCTTCCCGCAGAGCACCATCGGCGAATGCCATGTCCTTGATGCCGAGGGACTGGAATGCCCCCAACAGGATGGCAAATCCGGCCGGGAAGATGCTCTGGCGGTCCGAGCGTACGCCCAGATCTCCCAGTTTTTCTGTTTTACCCATGTCTACGAGCCGCTTGCGAAGTTCCTGCATGGCGGCGAGCGTAATGGTGCCGTCGGTGATCTTCAGGGTCGCCAATACGCTGGCAATGGCTTTGATCGAGCCGGATGAGCCCACCGCACTTTGCCACCCCACGGAGCGGTAATGCTGACGGATGTTGAGCAGTTCCTGTTCGGCGTGGGTCACTGCCTTGTCCATCTGCCGCCTGGTTATCTTGCCGTCGGGGAAATACCGGTTGCGGAACGACACGCAGCCCATGTGCAGGCTTTCAAGCTCCTGGGGTTCAAACCGCTGGCCGATGATGAATTCGGTGCTGCCACCGCCAATATCAATAACCAGTCGACGCCCGATGTCGTCGGACAGGGTATGGGAAACCCCCAGATAGATCAGGCGTGCTTCCTCGCGGCCGGCAATAATCTCTACCGGATAGCCCAGCACTTCTTCAGCCCGGGCCATGAACTGATGGGCATTGCGGGCCACGCGAAGCGCGTTGGTACCGACAATCTGCACCGCCTCTGGCGGCATTCCCTTGAGCCGTTGGGCGAAGCGTCCCAGGCAGGCCAGGGCCCGCTCCTGGGCGTCTTCGGTGAGCCGGTTGTATTGGTCCAGCCCGGCCCCGAGCTGGACCTTTTCTCCCATCTTCTCGAGGGTCCGGATTTCCCCATGCACTAGTCGGGCAACCACCATGTGGAAGCTGTTCGAGCCCATGTCGATGGCTGCGAGTACCTCGGATGAGGCGGCAGCGTTTTCGGCGGTGGATGCGGCCGTCACGTGGTCGGAATCCTTTTGAGATGAACGTGCGGGGTACTATAAGCGAAATCCCTCAGGCCTGTCAGTAGCCGGAAAACCGGGCATTTGCCGGGGGGCAGGCATGGATCGGTTCTTACCGCTTCACATCCGGCTGATCAATCGCGTAAAGTATGTCTTACCGTGATTTGGGTGAAAGGTTGTCTGTATAGCCCGGACAGCCTTCAGCGACAGTCAACAGCACCTGTGCCCGGCAGGGTATTCCCTGAAAGGGATATGCCGATGTGCAGCAGTAGTGCATGAATCAGGAAAAGGTAATGAGCGGAAATATCGTAAATGTAACCGACGCTTCTTTTGAGCAGGATGTACTGCAGTCCGACGTCCCCGTACTGGTGGACTACTGGGCAGAGTGGTGCGGCCCCTGCAAGATGATTGCCCCGGTGCTTGAAGAAATTGCCGACGAATACGACGGCAAACTGAAAGTCTGCAAGCTCAACATTGACGAGAACGAGCAGACCCCGCCGAAGTTCAACATCCGCGGTATCCCCACCCTGATGCTGTTCAAGAACGGCAATGTGGACGCCACGAAAGTCGGCGCACTCTCCAAATCCCAGCTGGCGGCCTTCCTGGACAGCAATCTCTGATTGCAGTCAGGTCACCAGAAACCGCCCCTGAGTCGAGGCTCACGGGCGGTTTTTTTATGGCCAGTTACTTCCAGTCGTCGGAGCGCGCCAGATCAGACTCTTTCTGTTCCACCCAGTGTTCTCCGTCTGAGGTGATTTCCTTCTTCCAGAACGGCGCCGATGTCTTCAGGGCGTCCATGATGAACTCGCAGGCCGCGAACGCGTCCCCACGGTGAGCGCTGCACACCCCCACGAAGACAATCTGGTCGCACAACGCCAGCCGCCCCACCCGATGAATCACCCGGGCCTTGCGCACATCCCAGCGTTTCGAGGCGTCATCAATGAGCCCCTGAATCACCTGTTCGGTCATTCCGGGGTAGTGTTCAAGGTAAAGTCCCGTAACACCCTGCAAGTCGCCGCTGTCCCGCACCAGACCGGTAAAGGTTGCTATGGCGCCGGTGCCGGCGCCACTGTCACGCAGGGCCGCGTATTCAGCGGCAACATCAAAGTCTTCAGACTGGACCGAAATCATCTCAACCTCCGGTGACCGGCGGGAAGAAGGCGAGCTCATCGCCGGCTTTCACCTCAGTGCCCGGTTTTGCCATGGCCTGGTTGATCGCAATCATAACCGGCTGGTCGCCCTGCAACTGAACCCAGGGGCCGCCCTGGCTGGCCAGCTCTGCAATTACATCGCCCGCTGTCAGGCCAGGCCTGGCGTCGATAGCCAGCTGGTCGGTTTTCAGGTCTTCGCGCAGACGGGCGAAGAAGCGCACCGTAATCGTGTTATCACTCATGGTCAGCTCAACAGTTCCGCAAACGAGTAGTAGGTTAGCAGGTCGCCGGGGCTGACCGTGCTGTTTTCAGGCACCACAGCCAGACCGTCGGCCCAACAGGTAGAGCTCAGGATGCCGGAGCTCTGGTTGGGGTATGCGGCCACCACCGGCCCGGATCCCCGGGGTTCCTTGCGGGCCCGGACAAACTCCCGGCGTACCGACGGCGAGGTAATGGTGAAGTCTGCCGGTATCCGCTCGCCCGAGAGAGGTTTCAGGTTGCGTCCCTGGCGTTTCCGGATATAGGGCATGCCCACCATCAGGAAAGTGACCAGCACAGACCCCGGATTCCCGGGCAGTCCCAGCACCGGCGTCCCTCCGATGGCGCCAAAAGCCACGGGTTTGCCGGGCTTGATAGCCATTTTCCAGAGCGACAGGCTGCCGGACTCCTCCAGCACCGCGCGCACGTGGTCTTCTTCACCCACGGATACACCACCGCTGGTGATAATGAGATTGGCGGACTCCGCGGCACACAGCAGCGTTTCGCGCGTCGCCTCACGCCTGTCTCTCAGCGTCTCGCAAAGCACCACCTCGCAGCCTGCCTCGGTGAGCAGCCCCATCAGGGTGAAGCGGTTGCTGTTGTAGATCTGGCCCGGCCCGAGCGGCAAGCCAGGGTCCACCAGCTCATCTCCCGTTGACAGGATCGCGACTTTCAGCCGCGCCAGGACGGCGACACGGGCAACGCCCATGGAGGCCAGCAGTCCCATCTCGTTAGGACGCACCTGTGTACCTTTTGCCAGAGCAAGATCGCCCCGGGTCAGATCCTGCCCCCGGCGGCGAATATTCTGCCCTTCGTCTACCTCCGCCTGAACAAGAATGCCGGAGTCCGTCATCTCAATCCGCTCCTGCATGACCACCGAGTCGGCACCCTCGGGAATCTCGGAGCCGGTAAAAATGCGCGCAGCGGTGCCGGGTTCCAGTGGCTTCGGCGCTTCACCGGCCGGAATCCGGGCCGAGACCGGTATGGGCTGGTCTCCTTGCAGATCCTGTTTGCGCAGGGCGTATCCGTCCACCGCACTGTTGTCGGCCGGCGGCACGTCGGCCGGTACATAGTGGTTTTCGGCAAGTACCCGGCCCAGGGAGTCGGCCAGGGCGACGGTTTCAATCTGCGTAACCACCGGTGCTTCCGACAACACGTGGTCCAGGGCATCTTCCAGGGGCGTGAGGTTTGGCTTGGCCATCAAATCTTAACTCCGATCGGGATGTCTTCTGCCTCAGCGCTTGGCGCGCTGTCCAATGACTTCGTTGAGTCGCGACATTGGCTTCTCGGGTTTGCGCAAGACCAGCCCCGAGAAATTGCACGGTGTGTGACGGCTGTCGAGCTGACTGAGGAGAATGCCTTGCCAGCCGGTGCGGCAGGCACCGGTCGAGCCAGGCAGGCAGAAAATCACCGTGTGGTTTGCCATTCCCGCCATCGCCCGTGACTGCACGGTTGAAGATCCGATTTCGGCGGCTGACAGGCGACGGAATTCCTCACCAAAGCCTTCGATGGTTTTGTCGAGCAAAGGCCTTACCGCCTCCGGTGTGCTATCTCGTTCAAGCAGGCCGGTGCCACCGGTAATGATCACGGCATGCACCTGTGAATCGGCGATCCAGCTGGACAACAATGCCCGCACCAGATAGACGTCGTCCGGCAGGATCCGGCGGGCGACCAGGTTGTGGCCAGCTTCGACCACGCTGTCCTCCAGAAACTGCCCGGACGTGTCCTGTTCAGGCCCACGGGTATCGGAGACGGTCAGCAGGGCAACGTTCAGGGCTTTCATTTCGGTACTGGGTACACTGCTCATGGATGGGCTCCAGAATCGTAGAAAAGTTGTTATACGCCAGTATCGCCATCACGGGCTTCCAATGGAAGGGAGTAACCCATCAGGGGGAGGCGCCAAAGGCCGGTTGTGGCCGGTTTGGCGTGAAATTGCTGTTAATTTGTGCAGCGCACTTGACATTCGCCAGTCAGGTGGCCGATGATCCCTCTTGCCCGGCGAACGGTTGTTCCCACTCTCTGGCTTCAGTACCTTAATTCCGGACTCCATCTACACCGGTTGCTCCAACTGGCCAGCACCAAGTTCAGCGTTTTTTACGATCAATACGTTCAGGGGCACCCCTGTCATCCCAATACTCGTTTACTTCCATTCCTGAAAATCCAACAAACTATGAATCTTACTGAACTCAAGCAGAAATCCGTGCCCGAATTGCTCGATATTGCGCAAGAGATGGGCCTCGATAACCTGGCTCGTTCGCGCAAACAGGATGTGATCTTCACAATCCTGAAGAAGCACGCAAAAAGCGGCGAAGACATCTACGGCGACGGCGTACTGGAAATTCTGCAGGACGGCTTCGGCTTCCTCCGTTCCGCTGATGCCTCCTACCTGGCAGGACCTGACGACATCTACGTCTCTCCGAGTCAGATCCGCCGTTTTAACCTGCGCACGGGCGACACGGTGGCCGGCAAGATTCGCCCGCCCAAAGACGGCGAGCGCTACTTTGCCTTGTTGAAGGTCAGCGAGATCAATTTCGACAAGCCGGATAACGCCCGAAACAAGATTCTCTTCGAGAACCTCACTCCGCTGTTCCCGGACGAGCGCCTGATGCTCGAGGCCGGTAACGGCAGCACCGAGGATCTCTCGTCCCGGGTCCTGGACCTGGTGGCGCCCATCGGCAAAGGCCAGCGCGGGCTTATCGTTTCCCCGCCCAAGGCGGGTAAGACGCTGCTGATGCAGAGCATCGCCCAGTCCATCACCCGCAACAATCCGGAGTGCCATGTCATGGTACTGCTGATTGACGAGCGGCCAGAGGAAGTGACCGAGATGCAGCGCACCGTGCGCGGCGAAGTCATCGCCTCCACGTTTGACGAGCCGCCGGCCCGTCACGTGCAGGTTGCTGAAATGGTAATCGAAAAGGCCAAGCGTCTGGTCGAGCACAAGAAGGACGTGGTTATCCTGCTGGATTCCATCACGCGTCTGGCTCGTGCCTATAACACGGTGATTCCGTCCTCCGGCAAAGTCCTGACCGGTGGTGTTGACGCCCACGCCCTGGAAAAACCCAAGCGCTTCTTCGGTGCCGCCCGTAACGTGGAAGAAGGCGGAAGCCTGACTATCCTTGCCACGGCGCTGGTCAACACCGGTTCCAAGATGGACGAGGTTATCTACGAGGAGTTCAAGGGCACCGGCAACATGGAGATCCATCTGGATCGCAAGATTGCCGAGAAGCGGACCTATCCGGCGATCAACATCCGCAGCTCCGGCACCCGTCGTGAGGATCTGCTGATGAGTGAAGCCGACATCCAGCGGGTCTGGATCCTGCGCAAGCTCCTGCATTCCATGGACGACGACACCGCCGCCATCGAGTTCCTGCTGGACAAGCTCAAGGACACCAAGACCAACGACGAGTTCTTCCAGTCCATGAAGCGTCGTTGATCTCTTCCTAGCTAGGACTAGCGCCTCTGGTTTTGGGGGCGGGCAGAGCCGGGGAGAACCTCCCCGGACACGCCGTGAACCCATCCCTGGGGGCTCGGCATTGCCATCCCTGGCAATGCACGGTCCGGGGAGGTTCTCCCCGGCTCCGCCGTTCATGCAACGTGCGCGCAGCTTGTTCCAACTGCTTTAAAGCAGTCCAGCGACCACCGATCTCCGTAGTACTGGCATATCTGAACGGAGTAACCGATGAAATACAACGACCTGCGAGACTTCATTGACCAGCTGGAAAAGCTGGGTGAGCTGAAACGCATCAGC
Organism: Marinobacter sp. PE14; assembly: GCF_053566155.1. NCBI lineage: Bacteria > Pseudomonadati > Pseudomonadota > Gammaproteobacteria > Pseudomonadales > Marinobacteraceae > Marinobacter > Marinobacter sp. PE14. The sequence goes on from NZ_JBQXNY010000006.1 coordinate 80,376, forward strand.
GTTGAAGTCGACCCTCATCTGGAAATGACCGAAATCTGCGACCGTACATTGCGGGCAGGTGGTCCTGCGTTGTTGTTTGAAAACCCCAAGGGCTATGACATGCCGGTGCTGGCCAACCTGTTCGGGACACCGAAGCGGGTTGCGTTGGGCATGGGGCAGGATAACGTCACGGCGCTTCGGGACATCGGTAAGCTCCTCGCGTTTCTCAAGGAACCGGATCCCCCCAAGGGTTTCCGCGATGCCATCGAGAAACTGCCGTTATTCCGGCAGGTGATGCGGATGAGTCCCAAGGTACTGCGTTCCGCGCCCTGCCAGGATGTGGTGATTGAAAAGGATCAGGTGGATCTGTACCAGATTCCGGTGCAGCACTGCTGGCCGGGCGATGCCGGGCCATTGGTAACCTGGCCTCTCGTGATTACCCGTGGGCCCCATAAAGAACGCCAGAACCTGGGTATCTACCGGCAGCAGGTCATCGGCCGCAACCGTCTGATCATGCGCTGGCTGAGTCATCGCGGTGGTGCCCTGGATTTTCAGGAGTTCCAGAAGAGCAATCCTGGCCAACCCTATCCGGTGGCTGTGGCTCTTGGTGCCGATCCTGCGACCATTCTGGGGGCGGTTACGCCGGTGCCGGATACGCTGTCGGAATACGCCTTTGCCGGGCTGCTTCGCGGCAGCCGGACCGAGCTGGTCAAGGCGGGGTTGAGCGATCTGCAGGTGCCGGCGAGCGCCGAGATCGTGCTGGAAGGCTTCATCTACCCGGATGACATGGCGCCGGAAGGGCCGTTCGGTGATCACACTGGCTATTACAACGAAGTGGACCACTTCCCGGTATTCACCGTAGAACGGGTCACTCACCGCCGGGATCCGATCTATCACAGCACCTATACCGGTCGCCCGCCTGATGAGCCGGCGATTCTCGGGGTGGCCCTGAACGAGGTCTTTATTCCGATTCTGCAGAAGCAGTTCCCGGAGATCGTGGACTTTTACCTGCCACCGGAAGGCTGTTCCTATCGCCTTGCAGTGGTGACCATGAAGAAACAGTACCCCGGCCATGCCAAACGGGTGATGATGGGGGTATGGTCGTTCCTTCGGCAGTTCATGTACACCAAATTTGTGATTGTCACGGATGACGACGTGAATGCCCGTAACTGGGAAGACGTGATCTGGGCGATCACTACCCGGATGGATCCGACCCGGGATACCACGCTGGTGGAGAATACGCCCATCGATTACCTGGACTTCGCCTCGCCGGTTTCCGGCCTGGGTTCCAAGATGGGGATGGATGCCACCAATAAGTGGCCGGGTGAGACCACCCGGGAATGGGGTGAGCCGATCGCCATGACCGAAGACGTGAAAAAACGCGTCGACGAGATGTGGGATACCCTGGGCATTGAAAGTCCGGCATCCCGCCCCGACTGATATGGGCAGTGAACACCGGGCGGTGCGGCTTTGGCCCTCTGGTATCGCCTTCACTGCGGCGTCGCAGGCAGACTTGCTAGGCGCTGCCGCGCGGGCTGGCATAGCCGTGCCGGCAGCCTGCCGCAACGGGGTATGTGAAATCTGCGAGGCCCGGTTACTGAAGGGCGCCGTGCTTAATACCCGAAACCAACAGACTATAAAGATCGGCGAGCGCTTGATGATGTGCCGAAGCATCGCGCTCACGGATCTGGAACTGGAGATATCCGCCGTTATGGCAGCTGGAAACAATCAGCCTGGCAAGTTTCAGGCAAAGGTCGTGGACGTGAGGTCCATCAGTCACGATGTCTATCGCGTTGAGCTGCAGCTTCCGCGGCGTCGGGAGCTGTCGTTTCATGCCGGGCAATATCTGTCGGTCAATCTGCCTGATGCGGACCCCTGTTACTTTTCCATCGCCAGCAGCCCATCGGACCAGAATATCGAGTTGCATATCCAGGCGACCCCCGAGTGGGTGTCAGCGCAGAAGGTTATTGATGCCCTGACGTCCGGCGGCGAGGTGACTGTGGAGTTGCCCCATGGCAAGGCCTGCCTGGCGTCAGTGCCGACCAGACCGCTGTTGCTGGTGGCTGCCGGCACTGGCTTTGCCCAGATGAAAAGCCTGGTGGATTACCTACGCGAAACGTCCTACGACCAATCGGTCAAACTGTACTGGGGAGTTCGTCGGCACGAGGACATGTATCTTCGCGCCCTGGCACAGCAGTGGCAGGACGAGTGGCCCCGATTCACGTTCCTGCCGGTGGTGGGGGATGACGAGGATAATGACTGGGCCGGCCATCACGACCAGCTGGTTCGCGCGGTTCTTGCGTCCGGTATGGACTGGAAGAATGTGGAAGTCCATGCCAGCGGTTCGCCCACCATGGTGTACACACTGATGGATGCTCTGGTAGATGCGGGCCTGCCCGAAGAGGCGTTCTTTTCAGACGTGCTGGAGTACGCCCCCCGTTCGTGAAGCAGCCTGTGTAGTCGGATAAAAAAGGGCCAGATGAGACTTTCATCTGGCCCTTTCTCATTACACCCTGGCGCTAAGCCCTTGGCATTGGCAGCTCCGGCAGCCCGTTATCCTTGGCCAGCCCCTGCATCAGCAGTTTGACGCTGGCTTCTTCCTCGCCCATATGGGCATTCAGGCGGCTCAGCTCCGCAAGTGCCTCCCGGCTCCGCTTCAGCCGCAGGCTGGTCTCGAAATATTCACGGGCCTTGCCCCAGAGTTCGTTGCGAAGGCTCAGCCGGCCCAGGGCCAGCAGAAGCTCGGGGTTGTTGGGCCGGTCTTTCAGCCATTGTTCGGCCAGTAACAACTGTTCATCCGGTTTCTGGCCCTTCACCCGCCCGTACAGATTGATCAGCTCATCGCTCCAGTGGTTGCGCAGCACCTTGCGCAACAGGGTTTCGGTCTGTACCTCGTCGCCAAGGCTGGCAAGCAGGCGGGCGTAGTCCCTTATGGTGTATTCGTCGCGACGCAGGAAGCCCGGCAGTTCGTCCCAGAGCCTGGTCAGCGGTTCCAGGGATGCCTCGGGATCCTGTTTCTGCTGGCGCCGGCAATCCTCCGCGGCACGCTCCAGCAGGTTATGCCAGACCTGGCGTTCCAGATCATTGAGTTCCGCTTCCGAAAGCACGCTGCGTTTGCGAAGTTCAGGCAATAACCTGGACAGCTCGCGCCAGTCTTCCAGGCGCAAATAGGTGTTTTTGAGCAGTTTCAGCACAAAGGGATGATGGGGCGACTGTTTGCGAAGGCGAACCAGCGTGGCCAGGGCCTGTTCAAGGCGGTTGCCTGCCAGTTGCAGCTGGGCCTGGGTAATACCGACGGCCATGTCAGAACCGGGGGTGCTGTCGAAGGCCTTGCGCAGCAGTTCATCCACGGCCTCGTGATCACCGGTCTCGAACGATGCCTGAGCGGCGGCAAGATAATTGATCAGGGGCGTGTCTGCATGGCTGGCGGAGGATGTCAGCAGTTTGCGGGCCCTGGGCCAGTTGCCCTCGGCCAGCGCCAGCAAACCCTGGGTAGTCCGGCGCCGGGCCCGGCGTTCATTGCCCCGGGCAATCCAGCCCGCCACCAGGCCGGTGCTGGTTCTGAGTCGGCGGATAAGGTTGATGGTCAGGACGGTCAGCACGATCAGGGCCACAATCAGGCCCAGTCCCACCCAGAAGTTGGTTTCGATCAGGTAATGGCCAAGGCTGATCCGGATGTAGCCCAGATCATATTGCAGTCCGAGGGACAGGCCGGTGCCAATCAGCAGCGCCAGCAGAACGATCAGTAACAGGCGAATCATGAATCATCGCCTCCATTACCGCCGTCGGCGTTATCCTCGCCATTACCGTTGTTGGCATTGAGGCGTCCGGCCAGTCGCTCCTTGAGCAGGTCGAGGGACTGACTGATATCCGGCAGTTCCGGGTCCACGTTCTTGCCAGCCAGCTCAGCCAGGGTTTCACTCAGGGCGGTGACCCGGGGATTGCTTGCGTTGTACCAGTCGTCAATGGTGGTTAGGGCCTTGGTAAGGGCGCGCTCATACAGCGGCTGGTTGCCCCGCAATACCGCCATCTCCGCCTCTTCCAGCATCAGCTGGAGGTTGAGTCGGGCATAGGCGCTCTGGTCGGGAGAGAGTAGCGGCTTGACCGGCTCGTCCATGCGGCGCACAACCACCACCTGCATCAGTGTTGCTTTCACCTTGTTCCAGGCCTGTGCCACGGCGCCGGGTTCTTCGCCGGTTCCAGCGCTTTCTCCCTGTGCAGCGTTGACGACAAAGCCGGGCGCGTTCTCGCTAATCAGGGCCTGGTCGGTAAGCTGGTGAATGCTGTCGATGGCCGCTTCCAGTTTCAGGTAGAGGCCGGTGCGGTCAACGCCGGCCAGGCCCTTGAGTGCGAGGATTTCCCGGGCCAGTTGCTGGCGAACCGGGTAGACACCGATGTCGTCGGATTCAGTCAGCACTTCGTCGGCCGCTTCCAGGGCCGACATGGCTCCGCGGATGTCTTTTTCGATCATCAACCGCTGATTGGCAATGCGCAGAAGGTATTCCGCCTCGGCCAGCAGCCAGTCCGTGCGTGTGCGGTTTCCGGCTTCCAGCAGTTCGCGGGCATTGTGGTCGATCTGGCGCTGCTGGGTGGCAATCAGTTCCCGCTGGCTTGCCAGTTTCTCTTCCAGGGACTGCAGGCGCTGGCTTTGCTGGCTGCCACGGTCGCCATAGAGATCTTCAAGCTGGGCGGTGTCTTGCTCCAGGCCCTGGAGTGTCTGCATGACAGCCTGGTGGTTGTTCCACTGCTGCCAGCTCCAGAGCGCCAGGGCGATTGCGATGATCAGGGCGAGAATGGCAACCAGCCATACCGGCCAGAGTTTCTGGCGAGCAGGCGGTTCCTTGGAAACGGTTGCGGGCAGTTGATTCGTTGTCTCTGTCACGGGCGTCCTTACTTGGCTTTTCCGGAGCCACCGTCCCGGCCGGCAAGTTGCGCTGCAACCGTGGCCACGATGTCGTTATCGGCAAGGCTTCCTGGTATACACGGATTTCGGAATCCCGCTGCCCGGGCCTGTTCGGCAACCCGATCTGCGGGAACAATCAATAACCTATCGTATAGATTATGGCCGCTATTCGCACATAGTGCGATGAGATTGTTCAAGGTTTCGCCCGACAGGGCGACGATGGCCTCCGGAGCAAAGGTATCGAGGGTGGCCCGGATCCGCTCCGGCGCGTGTTCAGGGCGAAAGCGACGATACAGGGGCAGCAGAGTAACGCGGGCGCCCCGGGCTTCAAGGGTTTCGCGGATCAGTTCGCGTCCGGTTTCCCCGCGAGCGAGCAGAACCCGCTCATCCTGGAGGTTTTGTAGTGACGGCAGTGCCAGCAGCGCCTCGCTGGTCCAGCCCTCGGGCGGCCGCCGCGGGCTGAGACCGTGTTCCGCAAGCACGGCTGCGGTGCCGGCACCAACGCCATACCAGCGGATGCCCATAGGCACCTGGGGCCACCAGGTGTCCACCTCTTCCAGCAGCAGTCGGGCGGCAAACGGGCTGACCGCGATCACATGGGAAAATTCATCCAGGCTGAGGATGAGTGTGCGGCGCTCGGGCGTTTCCGGCAGAGGTTCCCGGTTAATCAGCGGCAGGATATGTACATCGGCACCGGCTGAACGAAACCGGCTGGCCAGCCGGGAGGCCTCGGGTTCGGGTCGGCAGATCAGGATCCGCCGACCAACCAGATCAGGCTCAGGTTGGTGTATGGCCATAGATTTCAGCCAGCACCTTGTCGGCCCCGAGAGCGAGCAGGTCCTCGGCCAGTTCGCGGCCCAGACGTTCGCCTTCCGCCCTTGGCGCGCGGCCTTCGACCCGGAAAATCTGGGTGCCATCAACCGCGCCTACCAGGCCCCGCAGCCAGATTGTATCGTCGTCCTCAAGAAGCGCGTACGCCGCGATTGGCACCTGACAACCGCCCTCCAGCCGACGGTTCAGAGCTCTTTCGGCGGTGACGCGATCCCAGGTGTCTTTATGTTTCAGGGGTTCAAGCATGGCTAGCAGATCCTCGTCATCGACCCGGCATTCAATGCCCAGGGCGCCCTGGCCGACCGCCGGCAGCGACACCGTGTCGGGCAGGCAGTAGCGGATGCGCTCGTGAAAGCCCAGGCGCTTAAGCCCGGAGCTGGCCAGCACAATGGCTTCGTATTCGCCGGCATCAAGCTTGGCCAGCCGGGTGTTGACGTTGCCGCGCAGCACGCGAATCTCCAGGTCCGGCCGGTAGGCCCGAAGCTGAGCCTCCCGGCGCAGGCTCGCGGTGCCGACTACGGCACCATGGGGCAGGGCGTCAACGTTGTCGTAACGATTGCTGACGAAGGCGTCGGTCGGGTCTTCCCGCTCGCAGATAGCGACCAGCCCAAGCCCTTCCGGAAATTCCATGGGCACGTCCTTCATGGAGTGGACCGCCAGATCGGCCCGACCGTCCAGCATGGCTTCTTCCAGTTCCTTGACGAACAGGCCCTTGCCGCCAATTTTGGCCAGTGGCACGTCCAGGATCTTGTCACCCTGGGTCTTGATCTTGACCAGTTCCACGGTGATGTTGTCGTGCAGCCTTTCCAGCTCGGCCTTGATGAATTCCGCCTGCCACAGCGCCAGTGCGCTGCTGCGGGTTGCAATGCGAAGGGTACGTTTGGACATGACACTCACTGTCGGTTCGAAAAATGTCCGCCAAGGTTACCTTGTGGCGGCATAAAAGTCCCGTGGCTACCACCTTTGGGAGTGCTGCGGAGTCAGCCTGGCTGGTGCTCCTGTAGCCGCTGGCGAACGCTGCTGGCGTGACGGCGGCTGACCGGAAGCTCACCCTCACCATCCTTTAGCACGACCAGGTTGTGGCCATCCGGCGTCCGTTTCAGCCCCTGGATAAAGCGCGCGCCCACCAGAGTGTTCCGATGGATTCTTAGCAGAGTGCTCGGGTAACTGTTTTCCAGCTCCTTCAGGGTATAGTCACACACGGTCTCACCCCGAGCATGATGAATGGTGACGTATTTCTGATCTGCCTCGCAGTAGAGGATTTCCGACAGATCAATCAGCTCGGTGCCCCGGTGGGTGCGCACCGCCAGCTGCTCCTGGCTCTGGCCCGTCTGTCCGCTCAGAGTCTGCAGCTGCACCCGGTTGACCCTGCCGGCCCTCGCAAGGGCATCCGCCAAGGCCTCCTTGCGAACCGGTTTGAGCAGGTAGGCGATGGCCTGAACGTCGAACGCCTGGATGGCGTAATGGTCGTACGCGGTGCAGAAAATCAGGGCGGGTGGATTTGCGAGCTGACTCAGGCGGCTGGCGGCCTCCATGCCATCCATGCCCGGCATGCGGATGTCCAGCAGCAAAATGTCCGGCTCAAGTTCCGCGACCTGTTTCAGAGAGCTGTCGCCGTCTGCAGCGTCGCCACAGACCCTATAGCCCGGGAGCGCTTCCACCAGCCGGCGGATGCGCTCCCGGGCCAGGGGTTCGTCGTCGGCGATCAGGACACTGCGGGTATCAGTCATGACTGGCCTCAATTCGCTTGCTCATGGATTCATGCCTTGCGGGCTTTGTGTTCGCTGGCCTTTTGCCGGGGCAGCCTGAGGGTAACGGTATACACATCGTTCTGGTGGCTGTGTTTCAAGACCGCCGGTTCGCCGAAGAGCGCCTGGAGCCGCGCCTGTATGTTGGCCAGCGCCATACGGTTGCCGTCGTGTTGCTGATTATTCTGGTCCGGCTTCGGGTTCTGCACCAGCAGGTAGACAAAGTTGCCTTTGGCCTGGGCCTCAATTCGCACGGTGCCCCCGTCCGGGCGGGGCTGAATGCCGTGGTAGATGGCGTTTTCTACCAGTGGCTGCAGAGTGAGCGGGGGAATTGCCTGTTGCTCGAGGCCGTCCTCAATCTGCCATTCCAGCTTCAGGCGGTCGCCGAGACGCAGTGCTTCGATGGCCAGGTAGCGCTGGCACAATTCCAGTTCCCTGGACAGCGGGATCAACTGATCGCCGGTGCGAAGGCTGGCGCGAAACAGTTCCGACAGGTCCAGCACCGCCTCTTCCGCCCGTTCCGGGTTGACCGCAATCAGGCTGGCAATGGTGTTCATGCTGTTGAACAGGAAGTGGGGCTGTATGCGAGCCTGAAGCGATGCCAGATGCGCCTGCATTTCCGCCTCCCGCTGCTGTTGCCACTGATGTTGCAGGTAAAAATAGCGCAGCACCATGAGCACGATCAGCAAGGCCAGCAGCATTTTCTTGGCCACGCCCTGCCAGACTGCCACGCCAGCCTGGGGGTGCAGTACGCTGTCGGCAAACAGGCTGAACGCCAGCACATCCAGCAGCACAATGGCCACAATGGCGGTTGTGGCGCCGGAGACTGACATCCGGCTGAGCCTGGACCGGAGGAGACAGATTAGGGCAGCACTGGTGAGGGTGGTCCACTGCACGAACAGCGACAGCAGTCCGAAGTAATTCCAGTCGATCCAGCCTCGATCCGCCTGCACGATAGCCAGCACGAGAACCAGCAGTTCACTGGTTACCAGCAACAGGAATACGGCTCTTACCCGGCACAGGTCCGGAACGAAGAACTCGCTCGCTGTCACACCTTTGTCCCCGTTACGGGGTGTCTCCTTTACCCGGGTCAGAATGGTATACTCCCGCCACGTTCAATGTACCCAGTTCCCGCCAGATGATGCCGGGCTGTCAGCAGGAAAGATAGACCATGACGGATCAGAAAAAGTCTGACCAGACCACAAGCTCTGAAAAACCCTGGGGCGGACGCTTCAGTGAACCTACCGATGCTTTTGTTGAGAAATTTACCGCATCTGTGGGATTTGACCAGCGCCTGTACCATCACGACATCACCGGTTCCATCGCCCATGCCACCATGCTGGCCGAAGTTGGTGTACTCACCACTGAGGAGCGGGATCAGATCATCGAAGGCCTGAAAGGGGTCAAGGCGGACATTGAGGCCGGCAAGTTCCAGTGGTCCGTCAGTCTTGAAGATGTGCACATGAACATCGAGGCGCGTCTGACCGACCGTATCGGCATCACCGGCAAGAAACTGCACACAGGCCGTAGCCGCAACGACCAGGTGGCCACCGATATCCGTTTGTACCTGCGGGACGAGATCGACGTCATTGCCGAGGAACTGAAGCGCCTGCAAGCCGGCCTGTTGGACCTGGCCGAGCGTGAAGCGGATACCATTATGCCTGGCTTCACCCACCTGCAAACCGCCCAGCCGGTAACCTTCGGGCACCACCTGCTGGCCTGGTATGAGATGCTGGTGCGGGACGCCGAGCGTCTGCAGGATTGCCGCAAGCGGGTCAACGTGATGCCCCTGGGTGCGGCGGCACTGGCCGGTACCACCTATCCCATCGATCGGGCAATGACCGCCAGGCTGCTGGGTTTTGACCGGCCCAGCGAGAACAGTCTGGATTCCGTCAGCGACCGGGACTTTGCCATCGAGTTCTGCAGCTTTGGTGCGCTGCTGATGACGCATCTGTCACGGTTCAGCGAGGAGCTGGTGCTCTGGACGTCCGCCCAGTTCGATTTCATTGATCTGCCCGACCGCTTTTGCACCGGCTCGTCCATCATGCCCCAGAAAAAGAATCCGGATGTGCCGGAGCTGGTTCGGGGCAAGACCGGGCGTGTTAACGGCCACCTGATCAGCCTGCTGACCCTGATGAAGAGCCAGCCGCTGGCCTACAACAAGGACAATCAGGAAGACAAGGAACCACTGTTCGACACGGTTGATACCATCAAGGGCTGCCTGAAGGCCTATGCCGATATGATTCCGGCCATTCGAGCCAAGGCCGATAACATGAGAGTGGCAGCCAAGCGCGGTTTCTCGACCGCCACCGATCTGGCGGATTACCTGGTCAAGAAAGGCGTGCCGTTCCGGGACGCCCACGAGATCGTGGGCAAGTCCGTGGCGTTCGGTGTGGCTGAAGGTCGTGATCTGTCTGATATGACCCTCGAAGAGCTGCAGCAGTTCTCCGATCATATCGGTGCCGATGTCTTTGATGTGCTGACCCTGGAAGGTTCGGTCCAGGCGCGTGATCATCTCGGTGGCACAGCGCCGGATCAGGTGCGTGCGGCGGTCGGTCGGGCCCGCAACCAGCTGGGCTGACCCGGAGCACTCAGCGGGGCGAAACGGTTAACCGCCAATTCGCCCCGTAGCCAGGTCCACCGCCGCCGGCGTGAGTTCGTCCAGTGGCTCAGGTCGGCATAGCCGGTAGCCCTGTCCGTAGTGAATGCCCAGAGTCCGGACCTTGCGAAGAGCATCATCGCTTTCGATAAACGTGGCCACCGTCACTTTGCCGGCGGCCTCAGCAATCCGGTGCAGCGCCTCCAGCATCACCTGCTGCACTGGGTCCTCCTCCAGCTGCTGAACCATTCTCCGGTCCAGTTTGATGATATCCACTGGTAACCTCGCCGCCAGGCTGTAGCTTTCCACCGATGCGCCGGCACCGTCCAGGGCAATGCGGAAGCCTGCTTGATGCAGGGCATCGCAGAGTACGGCCACGTCGTCGGGATACTGGGTGGCATGGGCCTCGCGGATTTCCAGGCAGAAACAGTCGGGAGCAAATGGGGATTGGTTCAGGGCATCGGCCATGAAGTCGGCGAAGGTGTCATCCAGCACAGTTGCCAGCGAGAGGTTAAATCCACAGTACTTCAATCGCGGTTCCAGCAAGGGCTGGTTGCCCAACCAGTCCAGAGTTTGCCGGATCACCTGCCGATCCAGACGTTTTGCCAGGTCAAACCGTTCCGCAATGGGCAGGAAATCGTCGGGCAGGAGTGTCGCCTCATCATCCGATGTTGTTGGGATCCGGCAGAGGATTTCGATGTGATCGCCCCAGGTGGGGCTGGCCACCGGTCTCATGGCCTGGTATTCGAGAATCAGCGATTGTTTGTCCAGCGCTTCTCGGATCTGCTCGACCCGTTTGCTGGCGATCGAATCGTCGGTCGGGTTGGCAATGGCCCTGGCCGCGTGAACCCGGTTGCGTCCTGAGGTTTTGGCGGTGTGGCACAGGTCCGCTGCCTGGCCCAGAAGCTGCTCCGGATCTGCGGGGACGTCGTTGTCCAGGATCAACAGGCCGCCCGATGCGGTGGTCTGGAGGCTATGGCCCTGCCAGTCGAAGATAAAGTCGCCGATCAGATCAAGGGTTTCCTGGGCAATCTTGCGGGCCCGCGCTTCCGGGCAGTTCTCGATCAGCAGGGCGAAGGTGTCGCCAGCCAGGCGGGCGAGGGCGTCACGCTGCCGGACGCGCACGCCGAGGTTGCCGGCCAGTTCCCGGAGAAAGCGGTCGCAGGTGCCGCTACCGGCAAGATCGTTAAAGCGTTCGAATTCATCAAGATCCAGGTAGAGCAGGCTGTCACAGAATTCCCTATGGGTTTTCTGCTCCAGGGTCCTGAGTACCCGGGCGATGAATGCCTTGCGATTCATCAGGCCGGTAACCGGATCGTGACGTATCCGGTATTCCTCGCTGGAGGCGTGGTTCAACCTGGGCTCAATGCGACGGGCCACGTGCACCGCACCGGTGATTTCGCCCTGGTCGTTGGTCAGGCGCTGGTAATGGAACTCATGCACCGGTAACTGGCGCGACTGCTGGGCCATGGGCATCTCGACCACGAAGTTGTCACGTTCGAAGGCCCGGTGCCAGAGCCGTTCCATCAGCCTGCGTTCGTTCGGGAACTCCTGAAGCAGGTCGCTCAGATTGTCGCCGGCCTCCGGGCGCCCGCCAAAGGTTTCGGCAAACTGTCTCGCCCAGGCGTCATTGAAGTGGAGCAGGTTGAACGAGAGATCCACCGCCACAATCAGATCGGAGGTGGCGCTGCTGATCGCTGCGAGCATGGTGTTTGCGTGCTGGCGAGCCCTGTCGAGTTTCATATCGGCGGTCCGGTCCACCAGGGTGCCGCCGAGCCCCGTAATCCGGCCGCCCTGTTTCAGGGCCCGACAACTTAGCGTCACCCGCTGTTGATTCTGTTGCGAAGTGACAATGTCGAGATTGATGGAAAGCGCTTCTCCGGTTCGGAGGCAGCGCCGGAACATGGCCCGGACTCTGGCCTGGCCGGTCTGGCAGTAGAAAAGCGCCTGTTCGGGAGTGATTTCGGCGCCCGGTCGCAGCTCGAGAAGCTGGAACATACCCTCGGTCCAGGTCATTTCATTCGTGCGGGTGTCCAGTTCCCAGATCCCGAAACCGGCACTGCTCTCGGCTGCTCGCAACAGACGAGGATCCCTGCTTGAGCTGTCGCACAGGGCTATCGTGGCAGTCGCTGCCTTGTCGGAATCCCGTACGTCGAGTCTCAGGCTCAGGCAGGCGGTGTAGAAGAAACCTTCCTTGTGCCGGAAGGTCACCAGAACATTCTGACCACGCTCGATCCGGTGGCGGTTTGCCGGTGCAAAGGGGTCGTCCTGGCGTGATGCCAGGATCCGGTGCACTGGCTGGCCTTCCAGTTCACTGCTCTCATAGCCAAGTACAGCCTCGGCCCAGTGATCAGCGAACAGTACTTTTCCTTCATCGTCGATGCGTAAAACGGTCTGTCGCTCGGAGGTCGGGGACTGGTCCGAACGGTAGCGGCGAATGATGAATTCTTTCACAGCGGGTGAGCCTCGCGTGTCCTGCAGCTTTTATTTTTTTAAAGGTTTTGCCACGATGCCGACATCATACTCATACTGATCCTGAAAAGAACCTCTCTGCGGAGCCGCCTTGACCGCCCACGTTGCCCCGATTTCCCTCGACTTTGAGGAGGGAATAGATCGCAAGACCCTCCATCGTCTGAGGGACCGGTTTCTGCTGGTCAATCAGCAGCGCTGGAATCGTGCCCATTCGGCCCTGTCCTATCGCCAGCAAATGGTGCTGGAGATTCTGCCTCTGGTTTTTCATCTCAACCATCCGGCCCTGCCTGGCTACCTGGACAGCGATTGCCCCTATGGCCTGAGCAATTACCAGCCGTCACCGGCCACAATCAATGCGGCTCGTCGCCTGGCAAGGACCTTTTCGCTGAAGGATGAAGGCAAGCGCAAACCGGATCTGGACGCCATGTTCCTGATGGGCAGCCCGGGAACCCTTGGTCATTCCGTGGCCAGTGACCTCGACGTCTGGCTTTGCCACCGCAGTGACCTGCCGGAACGGGGCATCCGCTGTCTCGAGCGCAAGGCCGCGAAGCTGGCCCGCTGGGCGGAATCCTTCGGTGTCGAACTGCACGTATTCGTCTTCTGTGCCTCGGACTGGCGTGCCGGTCGGCAGCGGGTGGAGGTGACCGGCGAGAACTGTGGCAGTGCCCAGCATTTCCTGCTGCTGGACGAGTTCTACCGGACCAGCATCCACCTTGCCGGTGCCTGGCCCATGTGGTGGCTGATTCCTGCGGAGCGAGAAGAGACCTACGATGACTGCATGCGCAAGCTGGTGGATTACCGGTTTGTGCGCGCCGAGGACTATATCGACTTTGGTCCGGTGCCGGCGATTCCCGAGGAAGAATTCCTTGGTGCGGGAGTCTGGCAGTTGTACAAGGGGATTGATGCGCCCTGGAAGTCGATTCTGAAACTGCTTCTGATCGAATGTTATGCGCGGACCACCGGTGAGGCTCTGTTGTCCAGCCAGTTCAAGCGAGCCGTTTTCCGCGGCGAAACCGATGCCGACCGTCTAGACCCTTACGTGATGCTCTACAATCGGCTGGAGGGCTGGCTGGCCGGGCCGGAAGTGGCGTCGAGGCTGGACCTGATTCGTCGGAGCCTGTATCTGAAAGCCGGTTTGCCACTGACGCGGTCCGAGGTCTCCGGTGAGCAGTGGCGTGCCCGCCTGCTGCGCCAGTTGGTGACAGGTTGGGGCTGGAGCGAAACCACGCTGGCGGAGCTGGATGATCGTCAACGCTGGCGGGCAGAGGATGTCACCACCCTGCGCCGCACCATCGTCAACGAATTGACCCACGGTTACCGCCTGCTGTCGAAAATGGCCAGGGAGCATGGCCAACGCGCCGCCATCAGCGCGAACGATATCAACCTGCTGGGCCGCAAGCTTTATGCAGCGTTTCAGCGCAAGGCGGGCAAGATCGAGCAGATCAATCCGGGACTGGCTCCGTCGCTGGCGGAGGAAAACCTGGCATTTCATCATCAGTCGGAGCAGGGCGGCGACGCCGACGGCTGGCTGCTGTACCGGGACCTCGAAGACCCGGCAGACGCTTTCTGGCAGCCGGTTATCCGTCGCTCCGGCAATCTGGCAGAACTGATGGTCTGGTGCTACTGCAACGGTCTGCTGACCCGCTCGACGCGACTGAATGTGCGGTCGGGCACCAGTATTGCCTCCGTCAGCGAGTTGCGTGAAATGCTCGATGCCCTGTCCGCGTTCCTGCCATTTCCGATTGCACCGGCGGAACGGGAAGCGTTGTCCCGGGGTGTCCGGCCATTGAGGAATCTGCTGTTGGTGAACGTCGGCATTGACCCTCAGGCCCACCTCACGGAAAAAGGGCTTCACAAGCTCAGTTCCCGGCACGATTCTCTGGGCTTTAGCGGCGGGCGGGAGAATCTGGTAATCAGTATCGACCAGATTACCTTCAACAGCTGGCATGAAGTCAGTCTCCAGCATTACGCAGCGGGCGATACACTGATCCAGTGCCTGAAGAATGTTCTCGCCTCGGTGGCAGCCAATCCCGACGAATTGCCGGCCGTTCAGGTGCACTGCCACAACCGTGGCCATGGCTCTGCCATTGCCCGCCGGGTTCAGGAGCTGTTTGCCGATGTGCTCCGGCCCTTTTTTGCCGGAGGTACCGGCCCGCATCCGCTGCGTTATGTGATTGAAATGGATCGTCGCTACTTCCTGCTCCAGTTCAACGGCCTGGAACCGGGGTTTGTGGCATTCGACAGCTTTGAGGCGCTGATGGAGCATCTGGCGCTTCCCCAGGAGCGCTACCTGCCGGTGGTGTTCGATCGCTACGCGTTGCAGGAGGAGCCAGCCTTGCGGGCGGTTTGCCTGGCCAGCGAACCGGACAACATCCAGGTGTTTTATCGTATTCTCGGCGATCAGGCCCGGCTCTGGGTCGTTGACGAGCTGGGTTCGGTGTTCAGCTGGGAACAGGCGGTGACCAGTCGACGGCACTTGTTGGTGCCGGTACTGCGTTTCCTGGATAACCTGATTGAGCGGCGATTGCTGCGCCATACCGATTCCGCTGGCGTTGTGGCAGGTGTCCAGTGCTACGAGATTGTCCGGCGGGACGGGGCCTGGCGGGCCGAGTACCGGCCGGAGTCGGATTCGGGCTTGCCACTCCCCGGGTTTGAGGTGCAGGCCGTGGGCATCCACGAGGGCGACAGTCGCCTGCGCTTTGACATCTTCTGTGGTGACCAGGAATTCAGCGTCCAGGAATATGGCGACCAGCTGATTCCGGCGGTGGCCCACTACATTCGCTCCCTCCGACATAGCGAAGAGGTCTACCCGGTGTACCTGACCGATGTCCACCTGCCCCACGACCTCGACCCCCGGGTGTATCAGCAGGATATCCAAACCAGCCAATACCTGTATTACCGGTCTGTGCTGGAAGATTCCCTGAACCGCCATCTCGCGAGGGCTCGCTGACCTCGCGGCCCGGGGCGGGTGTCAGGTATACTGCGCCCATAGTGAACTCAGGGGTAGGTAGCCGATATGCGAGCGTGGACTCTGTCGATCATGACGTTGATGCTGGCTCTGGTTGTGAGCGGTTGCGGTCAGAAAGGTCCGTTGTACCGTGACAGTCCGGCCGCTTCGATAACGTCCGGGCCGGATTCGGCCCAGGAACAGCCCGATCGCAAAGAAACCAGCGACTAGCGCTATGGCCTCCCGGCCCCGTTAAACGAATCAGGAAGCTCATGGATCATTTCAACTACCGCGACGGCGAGCTGTACGCCGAGGATATCCCTGTATCTGCCATTGCCGATCGTTTTGGTACACCGGCCTACGTGTATTCGCGCGCCACGCTTGAGCGTCATTACCGGGCCTATGATGATGCCCTTCGGGATTACCCGCATCTGGTGTGCTACGCCGTTAAAGCCAACAGCAATCTGGCGGTGCTGAACGTTCTTGCACGGCTTGGTGCCGGCTTTGATATCGTGTCGGCCGGTGAGCTGGAGCGGGTACTGCGGGCCGGTGGTGATCCGTCGCGGGTGGTATTCTCCGGCGTTGGCAAGCAGGAGTGGGAAATGAAGCGAGCCCTCGAAGTGGGTGTGCGCTGCTTCAACGTCGAATCCGATACCGAACTGGACAGGCTCAATGCTGTGGCGGGAGAACTCGGCGTAAAGGCACCGATCTCTCTGCGGGTGAACCCGGATGTTGATGCCGGTACCCATCCCTATATTTCCACCGGTCTGAAAGAGAACAAGTTCGGGATTGATATTGCCGAAGCGCCGCAGGTCTATGCCCGTGCGGCAGGTATGCCGAACCTCGACGTGAAGGGTGTGGATTGTCACATCGGCTCACAGCTGACGAGCGTGTCCCCGTTCCTCGACGCACTGGACCGGGTGCTGGCCCTGATTGATTCCCTGGCGGAGCAGGGCATCCACATTCACCACCTGGATATGGGCGGTGGTCTGGGTGTCACCTACAACCAGGAACAGCCACCACAGCCGTCGGATTATGTGAAGGCGCTGGCCGAACGCCTGGGTGACCGCAAACTGGAGCTGATTCTGGAGCCCGGTCGATCCATTGCCGCCAACGCTGGCATCCTGGTGACCAGAGTCGAATTCCTGAAGTGTACCGAGCACCGGAACTTTGCCATCATTGATGCCGCCATGAATGATCTGATCCGGCCGGCCCTTTACAGCGCCTGGCAGGCGATTATCCCGGTCAAGCCGCATCAGGATGGTGAGGAAAAAGCCTGGGACCTGGTCGGTCCGGTCTGTGAAACCGGCGATTTCCTGGGCAAGGACCGGCACCTGCGCCTGCAGGCCGGGGATCTGCTGGCGGTTCGCTCCGCCGGAGCCTATGGCTTTGTCATGAGCTCAAACTACAACACGCGGAACCGGCCGCCGGAACTCATGGTCGACGGTGACCAGGTGCATGTGGTTCGTCGCCGTGAAACTCTCGAAGACCAGCTCGCACCCGAGAGCTGCCTTTCGGAATGAGCGGGAGCGAGGAGATGACACAGCAACGCCGGACCCAGGGCCCCATGCTTCGATTTACCAAGATGCACGGGCTGGGTAACGACTTTATGGTGGTGGATGCTATCAGCCAGCCTTTTCGCCTGCGCCCCGAGATGATCCGCGAACTGGCCAACCGGAATTTCGGAATTGGCTTCGATCAGTTGCTGGTGGTGGAGCCGCCCGGGCTGCCGGATGTCGATTTCCGCTACCGAATTTTCAATGCGGACGGCTCCGAGGTGGAGCAGTGCGGCAATGGTGCGCGCTGCTTCGCCCGGTTTGTCCGGGACCAGCGACTGACCAACAAAAAGGTCATCCGCGTTCAGACCGCCAAGGGCGTGATCGAGCTCCGTATCGGCCGGGAAGGCATGGTGATGGTCAATATGGGCGTCCCCGAGTTCAATCCGCCGGCTATTCCGTTCGCCGCCGACCGTCGAAAGGATGTCTACACCGTAGATGTGGACGGCCAGACAGTGGAGCTGAGCGCCTTGTCCATGGGCAACCCCCATGGAGTGCTGCTGGTTGAGGATGTTGACCAGGCGCCGGTAGAAACACTGGGGCCCAAGCTTGAGCGGCACCCCCGCTTCCCGGCACGGGCGAACATCGGGTTTCTTCAGATTCTGGATCGTACCCATATCCGCCTGCGGGTGTTTGAGCGTGGCTCGGGCGAGACCCTGGCCTGCGGTAGTGGTGCCTGTGCCGCCGTGGTGGCCGGCTGCCTGCGAGGCCTGCTGGATGCCCGCGTGGAAGTGGAATTGCGGGGTGGCCCTCTGGTCATTGAATGGCAGGGTGAAGGGACCCCTGTTATGATGGAGGGGCCTGCAGCCAGCGTATTTGAGGGCCAGTTGAGGCTGCCGGGTGATTCTGGCGGTCGTCGACGCAGGAGCGCTCGCCCCCATAAACAACGATCCTGACAGCCAGGAGTACTCCATGACAGAACAAACGGCCCGCCAGAAGGCCGGAGAGCTCACCCGGGAAGAGGTGGCGGACTACCTGCGCGCCAACCCCGATTTCTTCATCGATCAGGACGAGCTGCTGCGCAGCCTGACCCTGCCCCACGACAGTGGCCGGGCCATTTCGTTGGTCGAACGCCAGGTGCATCTGTTCCGGGAGCAGCGGGACACCCTGCGCAGGGAGTTGGTAGAGCTTGTGTCCATCGCTCGCCACAACGACCGGTTGTTCGAAAAGAGCAAGCGTCTGTTGATGCAGGTGATTGAAGCCCGGACGCTGAACGATATGGCTGCTGCCATTGATGACAGTATCCGTGGTGATTTCGGTCTCGACGCCGCCTCGGTGTTGTTGTTTACCGATGCTGAGTTGCCTGAGGCCTCCCAGGGCGCCTTGCATGTGGTAAGTCCCTCTGCGGCCCGTGAGCGTCTTGGCAGCTTGCTGGAAGGAGAACGGGCTGTGTGTGGTCAGTTCCGTGAGAGCGAACGGGAGTTCCTGTTCCCGGACCGTGAAGAACCCATTGCCTCGGTAGCTCTGGTGCCGCTGAGGCATGACGAACTGGTGGGCGTGTTTGCGGTCGGTAGCTGCCAGCCGGGCTATTTTGACCAGAGCATGGGTTCCCTGTTCCTGAGCTACATCAGCGACACACTCAGCCGCCTGCTGCCGCCCATGGTGCAGCGCCACACCGCGGCTGCTCCGGTCACCGACATGGCGACGGAGTCCCGCTAACGTGTCAGAGGTCCCGGAGCGTCCGGCAGTGCCCAACGAGCTGACCGGGCCGCTGACGGAGTTTATCCGGCACCTGGCTTCTGAAAAACGCCATTCGCCAAGAACCTGCGACAGCTACCAGCGCGATCTGCTGCGTCTGGCGGAGTGGCTGGGCCGCAGTGGGTTCGTTGCCTGGCAACGGGTGACCAACCACGATCTGCGCCGCTACGTGGCGACGCTCAGCCGGGAGGGGCTGTCAGGCCGGAGCATTGCCAGACATCTCTCGGCGACCCGCCGTTTCTATCAGTTCCTGCTCAGGGAGAAACTGGCGTCGGATAATCCGGCGCTGGATATCCGGGCCCCCAAGAGTGGCCGCCGTCTGCCCCGCGTTGCAGACGTGGATCAACTGAACCATCTCCTGGACGGACAGCCGGACGATCCCCTGGAAGTGCGGGATCTGTGCATGTTCGAGCTGATGTATTCTTCCGGGTTGCGGCTGGCGGAGCTGGCAAGCCTGGATCTGGATACCGTCGATCTGCGCAGTGGTGAAGTCCGCGTGGTGGGTAAGGGTGGCAAGGAGCGCCTGCTACCGGTCGGACGAAAAGCCATTGCAGCCATCGAGGCCTGGCTAACGTACAGAGAGGCGCTGGCCAATGTCGGTGAGGCTGCACTGTTTGTCAGTCAGCGGGGCGAAAGACTCAGCCACCGAAGTATCCAGGCCCGCCTCAGCCGCTGGGGAATCAGCCGCGGTGCCGACCAGAAACTCCATCCACACCTGCTGCGACACTCGTTTGCCAGCCACATGCTTGAATCCAGTGGTGACCTGCGTGCCGTACAGGAACTGTTGGGGCATGCCGACATTGCCACGACCCAGGTCTATACTCATCTTGATTTCCAACATTTGGCCCGGGTTTATGACCAGAGTCATCCCAGAGCACGACGCGATCGGTATCATGGTAAAACCAGTGGCGAGAGTTCCTGAGACCAGCAAGGGTCGTTTAGGGGTTTTTCAAACATCAACAGTACAGCAAGGATAGGCGGGAGCGCTCCATGGCATCGGATCAGTCCTGGAAGGAAAAATACCTTCAGGAACTCGAGTCTGCAGATAACCGGGAAAAGCAGTGGAAGGCGGAACGGAATACCCTTGAACGCATGCTGGTGCGCACCAGTCTCGCCTCCGAAGGCCAGACCCCGGAGCTGGATCGTTTGCTGGCTCGTATCCGCAAGGATCTGCGGAAGAACCGGGTCGATGTCGACGCCTGGAAAGAGTTGCAGGATCAGATTGATCGTCAGGTCGCCCTGCTCGATGAACGTCAGTCTGCCAACGACAGGAAGCCTTCCTTTTTCTCTCGTCTGGCGCGAGAGCCAGAGCAAGAGCCCCAGCCCCAGCAACAGCAGCAACAGGCCAGCCCGGAACCTTTATCAGAAAGCAGCGAGCAGCCGGAGTCTCTGCCGGATAATGCACAGGATATCGAGGACAACGTCCAGCGGTTGCGCATTGCCCGCCGTGTGGGCCAGCTGCTGGGCCAGATGCTTACCCAGGTTTCTCTTGAACCCGCAGCCGAAGCCCGGGCCCGGGCACTGCAGCAATCCCTGCTGGCCAGTAACGACTGGGACGAATTGCGCGAAGGCCTGAACCACGTGGCTGAGCTGGTAATCGCTGCGGTTACCCGGAGCAAGCGCGAGTTCGAAGCCTTTCTCAAGCGTCTCGATGAACGTCTGGAGCTGTTGAGGGAGCACTTCTCGGCCCAGTCCTCGGCCCAGTCCGGCCGACTGGATGCCTCAGAGCACCTTGATCGGGAGATCCGTGAGGAGATTGAGCGGGTCGGGCAGCGTTTGCAGGAGAGCGATGACCTTCAGGATCTCAAACAGTCGGTCAGTCGTCATCTTGAGTCCATTGGTCAGGCGGTAGGCCGTTTCCGTACCCAGGAATCCGAGCGGGAGCGTGCGCTCTCCGAGCAGCTTGAGGCCATGCAGGAGAAAGTGGCGGCCATGGAGGCCCATTCCGAGCAGATGCAGGAACAGGTCCGTAAGGAGCGGCTCCGGGCCATGACCGACCTGCTTACCGAGTTGCCCAATCGTGAAGCCTGGCAGGAGCGACTGTCATTCGAGTACAACCGGTGGCAACGCTACAGCCATCCGTTGACCATCGGTGTACTGGATATCGATCTTTTCAAACGGATCAACGACTCCTATGGTCACAAGGCCGGCGACAGGGTGCTGCAGCTGGTTGCGAGGGAATTCAGGGATCGCTTGCGCACCACGGACTTTGTGGCTCGTTTTGGCGGCGAGGAATTCGTGGTTTTGTTCCCGGAAACCGAGCCTTCAGGCGCGCGAGCAGTGGTGGACAAGTTGCGGGAGCATGTCGGCAAGCTGCCGTTCCACTTCCGCGGCGAGCCGGTCACCGTGACCTTCTCAGCCGGCCTGGCGGGATTCATTGCCGGCGACACCGAGGAGTCGGTGTTTGACCGCGCCGACCGGGCCCTCTATCAGGCCAAGGACGCCGGCCGGGATCAGGTGATGATCAGCGACAGTGCCGACGTTCAGTGACGCATCATTGCGTCCAGCTCGTCGATCACCTCCGCCCAGTCGCTGTCTTCCTCCAGGCCTTCTTCCAGGAAGTGAGACTGGCTTTCGGACCAGATGGGAGCATCCTGGATGGCAACCTCGCTTGGCAGGGGCGAGTACTTGGCGACAAAATCCTCAATGCTTTTGGCGTCGGACGCCAGGCCTAGTTGCTCGAACAGAGTACTGAGGGTGTGTTTGCTGGTGTCCATGGATATTCGTCTCCCGTTGGCCGTTTGCCTGAATGAAATCAATGGCGTTTGCAGGTATTGTTCCCTGAAATGTAGCGGAACCCTTAAGGATATCCAGTGAAGGTTACCCTTGCCTTTCTACTATGCTGCCTGTTGGCGCTGTTTCAATCCCCCCTGCGGGCGGAACCGCCACAAGCATCGCCGGCCCCCGTGCTTGGCAAAGAGGAGCTGACCTGGCTGGAAGGGCAGGACCGGTTTCGCATTGGTCTTCGCAGTGATCAGGTGCCGCTGGTTTTCGATACCGGCAACGGTGTGCTTGCCGGCACCTACATTGACTACCTTGCCCGGCTCTCGGACAAGCTGGGCGTCGCCATGGAGCCAATCGTCCTGGAAGCCGGGCAGGATAGCGGTCCGGTCAGGAGTGAACTGGCAACCGATGCGGTGCTGACCACTCGAATGCCGGGGATGCCGGTGGTGCCCGGCAAGCGTTTCACCGACCCCCTGATGTCTCTTACCTATGGCGTGTTCGTCAGCGCCGGCGACGCGGCCATCCGGACCCTTGCCGATCTTGAGGGCAGCCGGATTGCGGTTATTGCCGGTGACCCCAACCAGTATCCAATGCTGGACCCAGTCGAGGAGTTTACGCCGGTGCCGGTCAGCAACGTCAGCGAAGCCGTCGGCCAGATTCTTTCTGGGCAGGCCGATGCGTTTCTGGCGCCGGTGCCAGTGGTTTCCGATTACCTCCAGTCGGCGATGGTGAATGGTATCGGCCTGTCGGTACTGCTCGATAACAGCCCGGTAGATGTGGTGTTGCGGGTGGATACCGATCGGGACCTTCTTTACCAGGTGCTGAACAAGGCTATTGCCGCAATCGGCCACAACGAGCACCGTACCATCCGCCAGTCGTGGCTTCAGGCCGATCAGCCGTCCCTGGAACGAAGTGGCCTGGAACTGTCCGGGTCGGATATGGAGTGGCTCAAGCAGCATCCGGATCTGAAGGTCGCGTTTCGCTCGGACTGGCCACCGTTTGAATACACCCAGGATGGCCGGCCCACCGGCCTGGTTCCGGATTTGCTGACCCGGCTGGAAACCGAGCTGAACGTGCGTTTTACGCGCTCTGTGGCTGGAAGCCGCATGGATGCTGAAGAGAAACTGCGTTCGGGCGAGGTGGATATTCTTCCCGGGTTGTCCCGGACGCCGCGTACCGAAGAAGCATTTCTATTTACCCGGGCCTATCTGACCGTACCGATTGCCCTCGCCATCCGGGACGACGGTCGCTTTATTGGCGATCTCCGGGAACTCCGCTCTGAACGGGTGGGTGTGGTGAACCGGCATGCGGCCCACGATTACCTCCTGATCAACCATCCGAACCTGGACCTTTACCCCATGGACACCGTGGAGGAGGGGCTTCTGGCACTGTCCAATGGCGATCTGGATGTCATGGTTACCCATATTCCGGCGGTCAGTTACACGGTGGCCCGGCTGGGGCTTTCAAACCTCAGGATCACCAGCATCACCCCCTACCAATACGATCTGCGACTGGCCGTGCGCAAGGACAGCCCTGAGCTGCATCGGGTGCTGAACAAGGCGCTGGGCAGCCTCGAAGCCAGCGAGACAGAATCCATCTACAACCGCTGGATTCACCTGGATATCGAGCAGGAGACCGATTATACCGTGGTGCGGCGAGTAGTGCTGATCGCCATCCTGGTGGTGCTGATTTTCCTGTATTGGAACCGCAAACTGTCGCGGGAGGTGGATGAGCGCATCCGGTCAGAGAATGCCCTGCGCCGGAGCGAGGACGAGTTGCGGGCTGCCAAACTCGAAGCCGAGAGGTTGGCCCGGGAGGCGGAGACCGCCAGCCTTGCCAAGAGTGAGTTCCTCGCCAATATGTCCCACGAAATACGAACGCCGATGAACGCTGTGATCGGTTACAGCGATCTGCTCAGCAACAGCGTTACCGATCCGCAGCAGCGAAATTATCTGGACGCCATCCGGGCGGGAAGCCGGAGTCTGCTGATGTTGATCAACGACATTCTGGACCTGTCCCGCATCGAGGCGGGAAAAATGCGGCTGGACTATTCCGCGGTATCGGTCCGTCGTCTCCTGGACGATGTTCGCCACATTTTTGATCTGCGTGCCCGGGAGCAGGGCATCACCCTGGAAGTGAGTGTCGACTCGCGAATGCCCGGCGCGATGATGCTGGATGAAACCCGCCTCCGGCAGGTTTTGTTCAATCTGGTCGGCAACGCCATCAAGTTTACCCACGACGGTGGTGTGACGGTTCGGGCAACCGCGAAGCCGCTCAAGAAGCGGTCGGCAGAAGCAGAACAGAACCCGGAAGCGCCGGAGCGCCAGTATTACAAGTTGATCGTCACGGTCAGCGATAGCGGTATCGGCATCCCGCCGGACCAGGTGGAGCGGATTTTCGATGCCTTTGAGCAGCAGGAGGGGCAGAACACGCGGCGCTATGGTGGAACCGGTCTCGGGCTGGCCATCAGCCGGAAGCTGGCCCGTATGATGGGCGGAGAGCTGGAAGTTGAGAGTGAGCCAGGTGCCGGTTCGGTCTTTACGGTGACCTTGCCGCGGGTTGAGGCGACGGTGGAGCAGGCGGAAGACGAGGGTGTTCCCAAGGAATCCGACCGGCTGCTGGCCCAGACTCTCAGCATGCAGGAACGGGGCTGGCTCCGGGAACAGCTCGCGGCGGATTTTGGTGATGAGTGGGAAGCTGTGAGAGAGAGCGGCGATCCGGAACAGATGAAAGACTTTGCCCGTCGGGTACTGGCCTGGGGCCAGCGATTCCGGTCACGCTCAGTTACCCGTTACGGGGAGAAGCTGCTTGCTGATGTCGAGGCATTCAACCTGGATGCGGTCAACAGTGCTCTTGAGGCCTTCCCGAAACTGCTCGGCCGCGAAGAGTAAGAATCGGGTGGGTTACAGGCAATCGAACTGGGAGCGACGGTCGAAAGCGACCGAGACCATGTCGTAACCGGAATCCGAGAGTTGTCGGATAAGGTCGCGGTCTTTCAGCAGAGTCATGCAGACCTTGTGCACACTGGCCTGAAGCTGTTCAGATGCCATGTCGTTAGAAGCCAGGCGGAAATCCACGATCAGGTATTTTCGCTCGACCGCCGCGCTGGCGGGAATATCCTGTCGCTCAACGCTCTCGTACCCGATATAGGTCGCCTGGGCTTCCGGAAATACCTGGCTCATGAGTACGTCAAGATTTTCGGCATGGACAAGCGGTGCCGACAGAAAAAGGGCTGCGACAGCGAGGCGAAGTGAGCGTGTGATAGTCATTGGAGGCCACTCCCTGGTGACATTCCGGTTGGTCTGTAACCAATTGTAAAGTTTGGTTACGGTTGATTATTGCAGAGTCTGTCGCATTTTGCGCGATATCTGACATTAATTTTTCAATTGTTTGCAGTCTCGATACAGTGACGACCGGGCTTTCGGGCTCCCGGTCCGCTGCACGATCAACTATGATGTGGGTAAGACGGACTTAGAGAGGAAAACGCATGTTTCAGCTTGTCTTTAAAGGGGAATGCGTTCCCGGAACGGATCTGGAAACGGCGCGCAACAATGCCAGAACCCTGTTCAAGGCTTCTCTTGGTCAGGTTGACCGCATGTTCAGTGGCCAGCCGGTGGTTATTCGCAACAAGCTGGAAGAGGTTCAGGCTGAAAAATACCGGGCGGTGCTGAAAAAACACGGCATGGTGGCTTATGTTCAGCCGATGGCTGACGACCGGCCTGCCGCAGGTGCGGCACCACAACCAGCACCGTCGGCCCCCGCAAGTCAGCCCCGTCCGCAGCCGGCGTCCTCTGCCCTGCCGGCGGAAGAGAAGCGCAGTGGGGTTCCTGAAACCGAGCCTGGCGATCGTCTGCCGGTGGCGGGCGATAAGGTGGACACGATACTTTCCGGCTCCGGTCTGAGTCTGGATCCGGTCGGAGTCAGCCTGACAGAGAAGACCGAAGTGGAGCCACCGATGTTTCAGCATCTGGACGAGTGGAGCCTGGCTCCGGCTGGCAGTGATCTGGGTGTCGAACGTGACCTGCCGCCGCCGATGGTACCTGACGTATCCCACCTGTCACTGGCGGACGACGACTCCTCGGAGCGGAAATGACCCAGTTGTGAGCCAGTGGAACCCCTGGGACCGGAATGCCCCTCGACTGATCGCCGTCATCATGATTCTCCTGGCACCACTGGCTTCCGCTGAGGAGCGTCCCAAGGTAGGGCTGGTTCTCAGTGGCGGCGGCGCCAAGGGTATGGCCCATGTTGGCGTGCTGCGGGTTCTGGAGGAAATGCGGGTTCCCGTTGACCTGGTGGTGGGCACCAGCGCGGGTTCCGCGGTCGGTGCCCTTTACGCCAGCGGTATGCCGGTCAGTGACATCGAGCAGCGCTTTATCGAGATGGACTGGCTTTCCAGTTTTCGTGACGACCCCGGCCGGGTCTACAAGCCGGTTAGGCGCAAGCAGGACGACTGGCGGTTTCCGGTGGTCCCGGGCATCGGTGTTCGCGCCGATGGTCTGCGTGTCGGTGGTGGGCTGATTGCCGGGCAGAATCTTGGTTTTATCCTCAACGAGCTGACCCGCAACGCCGCCCTGGTTGAAGACTTCGACCGGCTCCCCATCCCGTTCCGGGCTGTTGCCACCGATCTTGAGACCGGTGAGCAGGTAGTCATCGGTGACGGTAATCTTTCCGAGGCGATTCGTGCCAGCATGAGTATTCCCGGGGTTTACGCGCCGGTGGAACGTGATGGCCAGTTGCTGGTAGATGGGGGCGTCGCCAACAACCTGCCCATCAGCGTTGCCAGGGAGTTGGGCGCCGACATCATCATTGCAGTGGATATTACCGACAGTCTGATGGAAACCGACGAGCTCCGGGGCGCGTTTTCCGTTGTCGGTCAACTCACAACCATCATGACCCGGAGAAACACCGACCAGCAGCTGGATCTGCTCGCCGATGACGATGTCCTGATCCGCCCCGACCTGGAAGGCTACACCTCAGCTGACTTTTACGATGCGCCGGTGCTGTTTGAGCTGGGCGCCAGCTCGGCCCGGGAACACGGCGTCGAACTGCGTCCGCTGGCGTTATCCCGCAAGGCCTGGGCCGAGTGGCGGGACAACGTTTCAGCGCGGGACGCGGGTGCGCGCATCGTGTCACGCATCGAGATAGAAGACAGTCGTCGGTTGGCCCGCGACTTCCTCAAAGAGCGAATCCGACAGAGAACCGGCGAACCTCTGAATACCGAGCAGCTGGAGGCCGATCTTAAACGAATTTATGGCCTCGGCTACTACGAAATTGTGTCGTATTCGACGGCGTCGTCGCCCGACGGCACCGTTCTGACCATCCGCGTTCAGGAGAAGAGCTGGGGGCCGAACTACCTGTCTTTCGGTCTGAGTTATGAGGACAACTTTGACGGGGAAACCCGGTTCAATCTTGCCTCTTCTCTTCGAATGACCGAGCTCAATGCACTGGGGGGGGAGTGGCAGACCGGTGTCCAGCTGGGCACCGAGCCCTGGGTTCGCAGCCAGTGGTACCAGCCACTGGATTACGGCTATGAGCGGTTTCTGGTGCTCGGTGGCGAGTACTCCCGGGATACCCTCAGCCTGTTTGATGCCGCCGGCACCCGTGTTACGGAGGTGGATGTGACCTTCCGGAAAGCGGATCTGGCGCTGGGTATGGAGATCGGCGGCAATGCCGAAGTTCGTCTGATATATGCGCGGGGCTATGCCACGGTTGACGAGCAGATCGGCCAACCGGTAGCGCCCGAGGGGTCGGTGCACCAGGGAGGTCTGGCGGTGCAGCTGGTCCATGACTCGCTGGACGATACTTTCTATCCTCGCGACGGTGGTTTTGCCGGCCTACGTGGACGCTTTGAGCGCGAGGGCCTGGGATCCGACCGGGAGTTCGATTCGATAACCGGCCTGGCGCTGGGAACCGGAAGCTGGAAAGGCCTGACCCTGACCGGGCTGGTCTTCGGCCATGCGGTAACCCGGGGCACCCCCGGAATTGAAAATGCTGTTCGCCTGGGAGGATTCCGCCGGCTATCGGCATACGCGCCGGGTGAGATCACCGGCGACAACGCGTTAATGGTCTCAGCCTATGCCAGCCAGTCCTTTGGCGGCCCCCTGCTGCCCTGGTTTGTGGGCGCCGGGTTCGAGGCGGGTAATGCCTGGCCCTCTCTGGATGCTGCGAGCTGGGACAGCTCGGTGAAATCGTCCAGCGTATTCGCAGGCGTGGACACCTTCCTCGGCCCCGTTCAGCTGGCCGCCGCTTACAACAACGAAGACAATTGGACGGCCTACCTGAACATTGGTTTCTCGTTCACCCAGCTCTTTTACTGAGTGCCGTCAGGCCGTTCTGCTGCCGGTCTTCTCAATGGCTGTGAGAACCTGCTGGCATTGTTGCAGGGCATAGCGATGCAGGATGTCTGCGAGGCGGTCCTCGTCCCGATCCTTGATGGCACTGATTGACTGCTCCATGTGGGACAGGTTGTCCTCAAGTACACGATTGCCCCCTTCCTGGAAGGCGACGAAGGCACAGCGCTTTGCCGAAGGCCAGAGGTCATCAATGGCAGAGACAATGAAGTAGTTGTCGGCATAGGCCAGCGATGCCTTGGTGTACTCAATGCCCAGCTCCAGAAACGCCATCAGGTCGTTTTTCCTGTAGCAGGCCTGCATCTGCTCATACAGGCTCTCCAGCCGCGCCATATCCTCGGTCTGCCAGTGGCGCACGAGCTTGCGACCGGTGTGCGTGAGGTAGAGCTCCAGGGTCTCGTACAGACTGCGAACGAAGTATTCGTCCAGCGGAGTCACGAACGCGCCTTTGCGGGGCACGTTGCGGACCAGATGCCGCTTCTCCAGCAGCAGCAAGCCTTCCCGTATGGATCCATGACTGACGTCCATCTGTTTTGCCATGGCGCCCTCGTAGATCCGTTCACCGGAGCGCAGCTGGCCAAAGGCAATCAGGTTTTCGATGTGGCGTGCGACCTGTTCGGTCAGTGTTTCTCTGGGCTTGAAGGCATTCATGGTGATCTGTCGCTACTGCATACTGGCTGAATCGTCCCGGCATAGTCGCACATCGGCTATTCCGGAGCCAGTGGACGAATGGCCTACAGCAGTGGGGCCAGCAGGCGGACGGCCCGGCAACACAGGCGAAACAGGATCGACCGATCCTTGTAATCGCTCTCGATCATCAGGCGGGAATTGTCCAGATCGTGTTCCAGCATGGATTCCACGCTCCGGATGAAATGCCTTGCGGTGGTTATGGCGGTGATCTCGAAATTCAGTCGCATCGAGCGGTTGTCCATGTTGGCGGTTCCCACCGCGGCGTAACGATCATCCACCAGAATCACTTTCTGATGCATGAAGCCAGGCTGGTAGCGATAGATCCCGATGCCGGTCTTGCAGGCCTGGACCAGGTAAGAGTAGGCGGCCAGACCGATCAGGCGGCTGTCCGATTTCTCCGGAATCAGGATGCGTACGTCCACGCCCCGAAGCGCGGCCAGCTGCAGGGAGTTCATGATCTGGAAATCCGGGACGAAATAGGGCGAGGCGATCCAGAGTCGGGTGCGGGCGTTATTGATGCAGTTCAGGAAAAACAGGGTGCAGGTTTCCCAAGTGTCCGCGGGCCCTGTTGGCAGCATCAGCACCTCGTCGTTCCCGGGCTGGTTTTCGGACGGCTCCCAGTCGAGACTGGGGAAGTCATTGCTGGCCCAGTTCCAGTCTTCCAGCCAGGCCAGCTGCAGGCCGGTGACTGCCGGACCCTCAATCCGGCAGTGGGTATCGCGCCAGGGTTCCTGGTCCATGGCGGTGCCCAGGTATTCGTCCCCGAGATTGATGCCACCCACAAAGCCGATTTTACCGTCGCAGACCAGTAGCTTCCGGTGGTTCCGGAAATTGATCTGGAACCGCCTCCGGCGGATGTTGCCCTTGCCAAACGAGGCCACGCGGGCGCCGGCGGCCGCAAGCTGGTTCAGGTACTTGCGTGGCAGCCAGACGCTGCCAATGTCGTCATACAGAAACCAGACTTCCACACCCTGGGCCAGTTTGCGCTCGAGAATCGATTTGATCCGGCGGCCCACCCGGTCTGATCGCACGATATAGAATTCCAGCAGGATATAGTGCTCGGCGTCTTCCATGGCTTCGAACAGGGCCTCGAACGTGGCCTCACCGTCCCTGAGCAGGGTGCATCGGTTGCCATCGGTGAACGGTTGCCGGCCCAGTCGGCAGAGTACCTGAAGTTCGTCGGTAAACCGGTCGCTGGCGGGGATGGGTATGGAGGTTGTTTGCTGTTCGAACCGGTTCAGCAGATTGGTCAGGGATTCGTCGCCAAGCCGTCGGGCTTTCACGTAGCCGCCAAACCGATGCCGCCCGAACAGCACAAACATGGGCACGGCCAGGTACGGCAGGCCGATCAGGGCAATGACCCAGGCAATGGCGCCCTGTGTCGTCCGGTAGGTCAGAAGGATACGGTAAATACAGGCAAATGCGCCCAGGTAAACGGCCCCGACCACCAGTGCAACGAGAGACAGCTCGTCCATTATTGAGCTCCCTCGTCTGCCCGGTGGCGGTAGGGCCCCGATGCGGCCAGATGCCTTGCCCGGTACTCTGCCGGTGAGGTTCCGGTCCAGCGCTTGAACGCTCGGCTGAAGGCGCTGAGTTCTGAAAATCCCAGCAGGAAAGCAATCTCACCCAGAGCGTACTGGTCGGCAGCAACATATCTGAGCGCCTTGTCCTGGCGAACCTGCTCAACCAGGCCGTGGAAGCTCAGGCCTTCCTTCTTGAGCTTGCGGTAGAGCGTCTGGCGGCTCATATGGCATTGCCGGGCCAGACTGTCGGCATCGATTCTCTCAGTCGCCATCTGCTTCGAGATCAGCCGGCGAATCTTGCGGCCGAACGAGCGGCGGCTCTGAAGCCTCGCCAGCAGCGTATTGACCTGCTTCAGTACTGCCGAATACACGTAGGGATTGCGGCGCGGTATCGGGTGCCCCAGATGCCGGCTATTGAACGCCAGCCGGGTGATACCGCAGTCAAACCGCACCGGACCACCGAGAAGCTTTTCGTACTCGTCGGCGTAAACCGGCGCCGGATGGGCGATCTCCACCCATTCCGCCCGGATGCCCGGGTGTATGAAGTGGCGGGTGCGGGTGATGGCAGCAGCGAGGGTCCGGTCCATATCCTGCCGGCAGTAATGTTCGGCCATGTCCGGTTGCCAGCAGAGAATGGTCTGGTCGGCGGTCTGCTCGAAGCTCAGGAATACCGACTCGTTGATCAGCCGATGCAGGCGCACATACTGGGTAACGGCTTCACCCAGGGTGTCACAGTTGAAAAACACATGCCCGACCAGTCCCATCCGCTCGGGATCCACCACTTTTCCGGCGTGCAGCCCGACAGCCGGATCGCCCGTTACCAGCTCGGCGTGTTCCCACAGCCGGTAATGGGCATCGGCGGGCACGCGCCGGTCAGGGTCGGTGAGTTCCGACATGGCAAGCCCGGTCAGCTGTTCTACCCGTGGCGCATTGAGAACGCCCTGGCGTTCCAGATAGTGAACCAGCGCCAGCGTGCTGGAGGCAGCGACCAGGGGAGCGCTGGTGGAGTCTGATTGGGCAGATGTCACGTTGATAGTTAACGACCTGTCATGATGACTGATACAAAATGTCAAGTGTGTGCAACCGCCTGTCAAGGGTTACCCGTGGCTTTAACGATAGCATCAAGATATCAGGTTGAAGCAATGGAAAAGCAATCAGGAGGTGTTTTATGGAACAGGAAATCTTCGTACCTCATACCGAGCTTGAGCGTAAAAACGTGATTGAGCTTGCTGAGTATCTGAACAGCATCTACTACTGCTGATCCTTCAGATGTCACGTCTATGACCTTCCAGCCGGGCTTTGCCCGGCTTTTTTTCGTCCACGGAAAATGACCGCTAATACCGGCACTTGCTCGCAAGACTGGCAGTGGTAATGTATCCGGTCTGAGAACACAGACCAATCCGGAGACTGACTGCCCATGACTGTTGCGCTGAACCACCGCATTACCGGCGAAGGCCCGCCCCTGATACTGCTGCACGGGCTGTTCGGCTCCCTCGATAACCTGGGAGGTATCGCCCGCCGTCTGGAAGACCAGTGGCAGATTCACGCACTGGATGAGCGCAACCATGGCAGCTCGCCCCACACGGATACCATGGATTATCCGGCCATGGCTGCGGACGTCATTGCCTACATGGACGCCCATGCCCTGGACAAGGTGAGCCTGCTGGGTCATTCCATGGGTGGCAAGGTGGCGATGCAGGTTGCGCTGCAGGCGCCGGAGCGTGTGGAAAAACTGATCGTGGCCGACATTGCCCCGGTAAACTACAAACCCCGGCACGATGCTATTCTGGAAGGGTTGACCAGCATGGATCTGACCGGTGTGCGTTCCCGTCAGGACGCAGACAAGTTGATGGCAGATTTTGTCGAAGAGCCAGGTGTTCGCCAGTTCCTGCTGAAAAACCTGGAACGGATTCCCCGCGAAGACCAGCACGAGGGCGGGCCAATGTTTCGCTGGCGGCTTAATTTGCCGGTTATCGATGCCTGCTATGAACATCTGGCCAGGGCGCCGGAGGGCGATGGACCGTTTGATGGTCCTGTGCTGTTTCTGAAGGGCGCGGATTCGGCCTACATCCAGGAAAAACACCGGGATGATATCCAGCGGCTGTTCCCACAGGCACAGCTGCGCATCATCGAGGGTACCGGCCACTGGCTGCACGCTGAAAAAGCCGACTCCTTTGCTGCCCTGTGCCGCCGTTTCCTCAGCGCCGATGAATGACGGGGACCGTGTAGGGCATTTTCCTGCTCACCGGCCCGTCTGCTAAGGTAAGTCAATCGCTGACATACGGAATGGACACAACAACAGGCGGGCAGAGTGTATGAAATGGCTGATGGTGGGTTTGCTGGTTGTATTCCTGCTGCTTGGCAGTTTCCTGCTGACTCCCTCGCCCGTCGACAGCAAAGCCTGGAACCCGCCGTCGCCACCCCCGCTGACCGGGCAGGTTGCCCCGAATGAGCGTTTGAGACTTGCGGACCTGATTGCTCGCGGGCAGGTGTACGGCCCCGAGGACACAGCCGTGAGCGAGGACGGTGTGCTTTATACCGGCACCCAGGATGGCTATATCGTGCGGGTGTTCCCGGATGGCCGGGTTGAAAACTGGTTGTCCACCGATGGTCGGCCCCTGGGCATGGTGTTTGACAAACAGGGTAATCTGATCGTTGCAGATTCCTGGCGGGGATTGCTGTCTATCAGTCCCGAGGGAGAGATTACCGTATTGGCCCGCGAGGCGGAGGGTACGCTGTTCCGCTTCACCGATGATGTCGACATTGCTGATGACGGGCGCATTTATTTCACCGACGCCAGTTCCAAGTTCCACCAGCCGGAATACATGCTGGATCTTCTGGAAATGCGTCCCCACGGCCGCTTGCTCCGCTACTCTCCAAAAACCGGCAAGGCCGAAGTTCTCCTGGCCAACCTGCATTTTGCCAATGGCGTTGCGGTATCTCCGGAGGGCAACTATGTGCTGGTTAACGAAACGTGGAAATACCGCATCCTCCGATACTGGATTCACGGGCCCAAAGCCGGGCAGGCGGAAGTGTTTGCCGACAATCTGCCCGGCTTTCCCGACAACCTCGCGGTGGATGATCAGGAGCGCTACTGGGTGGCGTTTCCTACCCTTAGAGATTCGAGGATGGACGCCATGCACCCCCGGCCCTGGCTCAAGGATCTGGTTGCCAAACTCCCGAGCAGCCTGAAACCTGCGCCACAAGAATATGGCCTTGTCATAGCCTTCGACCGGGACGGTGAGGTGATCACCAGCCTTCACGACACTCGGGGTACCCATCTGCAGGAAATCACCTCGGTGAATCCTCACGATGGCAACCTGTACTTTGGTTCACTTCACAATGATCGTATTGGCCGGCTACCGTTGCAAGCCATTCCGGGTCTGGGGGACAGCAACTGATGCAGCAACACGATATTGCCTGGGATCTGCCGGCGCCTTTCACGATCGAGATAGCGGTGCGGGCCGAGGACACAGATCGGCTGGGGCACGCTAACAACGTTGTTTACGTGCGCTGGCTGGAAGACGTCAGCTGGGCACACATAGAAACGCTGGGTATGACCTGGGAACTGCACGAAAAAACCGGCAAGGCGATGGCCATCACCCGCACGGAAATCGATTATCTGGCCTCGGCGAATGCCGGCGATCAACTGGTTCTGGGGACCTGGCTGACCGACTACGATGGTCGGTTCCGGTCTGCCCGGCAGTTCCAGCTCGTGCGTCCATCTGATGGCAAGACGCTTGTCAGAGCGGTTTCCACCCACGCCTGTGTTGATCTGAAAAGCCAGCGGCCTGCCCGTGCGCCAAAAGAATTCGCCGAGATTCTCGGTTCCGCTGTGGTAGCCGGAGGCAAAGGGCTGTAGGTCACCCGAGGTCTTTTGTGCTTTACTTCAGCTAGCCTTGTTCAAAGCCAATCCCGTTTAACCTGTTGTCCGGAGATCCTCATGGAAAATACTGCCGATCAGAATGCTGAAGCCACGATGCGCCATGTGATCTATGATCGCTTTGGTGACCGTGATGTCCTGCAGGTGGCCACAGCTGACGTGCCAGTCCCCGGAGGCGATCAGGTACTGGTCAGGGTGCACGGTGCCGGGCTCAATCCGATTGACTGGAAAACCCGGAAGGGGCTTGGTTTCGCGGCGCGGCAGATTGAGAATTCGTTGCCATGGACACCCGGTTACGATGTGGCCGGAGAGGTTGTCGGAGTGGGCGCCAATGTGACCACTTTGGCGCCCGGTGACCGGGTCATGGGCATGGTCGGATTCCCGGCCGGCGGTGGCGGTTACGCGCAGTATGCCCTGGCGGCGGCCGATGAACTGGCCATCGTGCCGGAAGAACTGGACCTGGTGTCTGCAGGTGCTTTGCCCCTGGCGGCACTGACCGCCTGGCAGGCCCTGTTCGAGATGGCGAAACTGGAGTCAGGGCAGAAAATCCTGATCCATGCCGGCGCCGGTGGCGTTGGCCATTTTGCGGTGCAGTTTGCACTGGAGCGCGGTGCCCATGTGATAGCAACGGCCTCGGCCAATAACCGGGATTTCCTGGCGGAACTCGGGGTCCACGAAGTGATTGACTACCGCAACACGGATATCGGCGAAGAGTGTTATGGCCTGGACGTGGTACTGGATCTTGTTGGCGGTGATACCGGCAAGCGCTCCCTGCACACCCTGGGTGAGCAGGGCGTCCTAGTGACCATCCCAACGGTGACCGCCGACGAAATCATCAGTGCTGCCGAGGAAATGGGTTTACGCGCCCATGGCATGACCGTGCGTCCGGACGTATTTCACCTGGATGAGATTGCCGAGCTGATTGAGGACGGCGACGTCAAGGTGCACATCGAAAAGGCGTTCGCGCTGGATGATGTCGCGCAGGCCCACGAACTGCTGGAAGGCGGGCACGTGCGCGGCAAGCTGGTGCTAGATTGTCGATGAGGGATCCTGATCGGCCGGTTGATCCTGACTGGCCGATGGTTCTCCTCCTTCTTTCTCTTTGCGCTCCTTGCGGGCCTGGGGCGGTACCAGGCTGATCAGGATCCAGTCGTCTTCCGGTTTCAGGTCTTTCATGCTGCAAACCGGAGCGACGTGTTCCTTGCTGTCGAACGTGAACAGCACCAGGGCCTGGTTCTGGTATTTGTTCAGGAACTCCTCGTAACCGAATTCCTCGCTCAACTGGGTGGTCTTCACGGTGTAGCCCTGGCTCACCAGACTGGCCAATTTGGCATAGCTGACGCCATCGAACAGGCCCCGGGTCATCTGTATTTTTTCAGCCGTCTGATGTCGGGCCTTCTGGTCCTGATCACCTTCCGCCAGACTGAACACGCACTTGTTTCCGAACCAGTCCAGGAAGTGGTACGTGGCCAGCGAGTTCATGTGCTTGTACGGGGAGATCACCAGCAGCTTGCCGATGCCTGTCAGGTCCAGGTGGGTCGATGCATGCTCGGAAACCGGGTTGCCGAAGTACACCTGCAGGTTGTCCATGCGCGCCTGGCGAACGTTTTCCCAGTTGGTATCGGCCAGGGTCACCGGGACTTCGTACTTTTTCAAAGCCTTGCCAATCATGCGTGCAACCGGATTGGCGCCCAGGATAAGAAAGCCGTACTCCGCAGGTTCCGCGACCTTCAACAGGCGCGCAACCGGCCGTGCGGTGAGGCTTTGCAGGGTAACCGTGGCAATGATGAGCATGAACACCAGAGGTACGAGCGCGCCAGCACTCTCATAGCCCAGTTTCTGAAGCTGGAAGGCAAACAGCGCTGACACCGCAGCGGCAACGATGCCCCGGGGGGCGATCCAGCTCAGAAAGAGTTTCTCGCGCCAGTTCAGGCTGGTGCCGATGGCAGACAGGAAAATACTCAGCGGACGGGCAACCAGCATCAGCAGGGCCAGCACCGCTACCAGGCCCCAGCCCAGTTCGGCAATGGCGGCGAACTCAACCCGCGCCGCCAGAATAATGAACAGTGCGGAGATCAACAGAACGCTCAGGGATTCCTTGAACTCCAGAATGCTATCAATGGGCACCTGCTTCATGTTGGCCATCCATATGCCCATGACGGTCACTGTCAGCAGGCCAGACTCATGGGCCAGCTCATTGGAAATGGCGTATACGCCAAGCATAAAGGTGAGTGTGCCGGCGTTATGCAGGTATTGCGGAATCCAGTGCTTGCGCAATACGATGCCGTTGAGATACCCGGCAACGGCGCCAATCACAAAACCCACGGCCAGGGTTTTTCCAAAGATATACAACGAGTGGCCAAACACGTTGCCCTGACCCCAGGACACGATCCCTTCGAATACCAGAACCGCCAGCAAAGCCCCGACCGGGTCAATGATGATGCCTTCCCAGCGCAGTATGTTGGCCAGTTTCGAATCCGGTCGTACGGAGCGCAATAGCGGCGCGATAACGGTCGGACCAGTAACAATCGAGATGGCGCCGAACAGCAGGGCGACCGCCCAGGAGACATCCAGAAGCCAGCGGGCAGCCAGGGTGCCGATGATGCAGGTGACAATAGAACCGACCGGAATGAGGTTGCGGACCATCTTGCCGTGGCCCCGTATTTCGTCGTAGCGCAGGGTCAGGCTGCCTTCAAACAGGATTATGGCGACGGCCAGGGAAATAACCGGAAACAGCAGATCACCGAACACCATTTCCGGCGCCAGAAACCCCAGGACAGGCCCTGCTGCAATACCGCCCGCCAACAGGAACAGGATAGCTGGCATACGCACGCGCCAGGCAAGCCACTGGCAGAACAGTGATAAAACGCCAATGCTGGCAAGAAGCAGGACAGTGCTGACAGGCATAATGGTCTCAGGTCCGTTGATCTATTGGTTGGCGCGCCGGGCAATCCGGTTCAGGAGTCGGGAAGTCGCAAATAAACCGAAGCTGGCGGTCACCGGGCTGGCGGCGCCAAAGCCGGAGGCGCAATCCAGGCGCACCGGGCCATCGGTGGCAGGTTTTTGATGGCACACTTCCCCATCTCCGGCAGGATACGTTAGCTGCTCGAGGGAGTATACGGCCTCAATGCCAAAGCGACGCTTCGGATTCCTTGAAAAGCCGTATTCCCGACGCAGCAGGTTTCGTACCTTGGCTAACAGTGGGTCCTGGGTGGTCTTGCTGAGGTCGGCCACCTGGATCTGGGTAGGATCGATCTGTCCCCCCGCGCCACCGGCACACACCAGCGGAATTTTCCGGCGCTGGCAGTGGGCAATCAGTGCGGCCTTGGCTTTGACGCTGTCGATGGCGTCGATCACGCCGGTCATGCCGTCGGTGATGAGTTCGCTGACATTTTTTGTGGTCAGAAAACCGAAATGTACCCGAATGTCTGCGTCCGGATTGATGGCCCGCAGCCGATCCGCCATGGCGTCGGTTTTAGTGCGCCCGTACTGACCTTCGAGAGCGTGGAGCTGCCGGTTGGTGTTGGACACACAGACATCGTCCATGTCGATCAGGGTGATGGTGCCAACGCCACTTCGGGCCAGGGCTTCAGCAGCCCAGGACCCGACCCCGCCAAGACCGACCACGGCAATATTGGCGTGACGAAAGGCTTCCAGGGCCCGGCGCCCGTAGAGTCGTTCGATGCCACCAAAGCGGAAAGCGTAATCGTCGGCGTTCATGGTATCCCCGTGCAGGTCCGGTCGTAGGCCGGACAGAATCAAAGATCGCAATTGTAACCCAGTGACCGCACAGACAAAAAAGGACCATAAAAAAAGCCACGCAGGGCGTGGCTTTCAAAGCACCCAGTCCGACGGGGAGCTGGGCGGGACTAGTTCAGAGACACTAATCAACGTGATCATTATCAATGCCCAGTGCATTCCTCTGAAGGTCACAAGCTGTCATTGATCGGTCATTTCCGGCCAGGTCGTGAGAATCCTGGCCGGATAGCGGATCACGCGGCCCAGTGGTCGTCCGAGAACGCCATCAGGCTGTCCTTGCCACTCTGAATGTCGCCCAGCAGCCAGTTGACCTCCGGCAGCAGCTTTTCAAAGTAGAAGCGGGCAGAGACAACCTTGCTCTCCAGCAGGGGCTTGTTGCCTTCGCCGGCGGCAAGCTGTTCGTTGGCAACGTTGGCCATCCGGGACCAGAGGTAACCGATGACCGTCAGCGCCATCAGGCGCAGATACGGTGTCGCGGCGGCGCCCGCCTGCTCCGGATCTTTCGGCGCGTTGCTGGCCAGCCACATGGTGGCTGTCTCAAGTGCCTTCATGGCGTTTTTCAACTCTTCGCGGTGCGGCGCTTCCGGGTTGTCCTTCAGATAACCGCTCAGGGTACCGAAGAGGGTGCGCACCAGCTGACCGCCTTTCAGGCCCAGCTTTCGACCCACGAGGTCCATGGCCTGAATACCGTTGGTGCCCTCGTAGATCCTGGCGATCCGGCCGTCCCGAACCAGCTGCTCCAGCGGCCAGTCGGTGGTGAAGCCGGAGCCACCCAGTACCTGCAGCCCGGTGTTGGCGTTGTTGAAGCCTTCGTCCGTCAGGAACGACTTCACCACCGGGGTAAGCAGTTGAACCAGATCGTCCGCGGATTCCCGAACGGTCTCGTCCGGGTGGGCGACAGAGAGATCCAGTTGGTGGCCAGCAAACAGGGCCAGGGCACGCATGCCTTCGTTCAGGACTTTCTGGCGCATTAGCATCCGGCGTACATCCGGGTGCACGATGATCGGGTCAGCGGGCCCATCCGGGTTTTTCGGACCGCTCAGCGAGCGGCTCTGAAGACGCTCGCGGGCAAAGCCGAGGCTTTCCTGGTAAGCCATTTCCGCCAGGCCAAGGCCCTGCATGCCAACCATCAGGCGCGCCTCGTTCATCATGGTGAACATGGCACGCATGCCGTCGTTCGGCTCGCCCACGAGCCAGCCCTTGGCGCCTTCGAAGTTCATGACACAGGTGGCAGAGCCCTTGATGCCCATCTTGTGCTCAAGGCCGCCACAGAAGGCAGGGTTGCGCTCACCAGACTCCGGCAGGAACTTGGGAACCACGAACAGCGAAATGCCTTTGGTGGTATCCGGCGCGCCAGGCAGCTTGGCCAGGACGAGGTGCACGATGTTGTCCACCAGGTCGTGTTCGCCACCGGTAATCCAGATCTTGGTGCCCTCGATCGCGTAGCTACCGTCATCGTTCGGAGTGGCGCGTGTGCGAATCAGGCCCAGGTCAGTGCCGCACTGGGGTTCGGTCAGGCACATGGTGCCGGTCCACTCGCCGGAGATCAGCTTTTCCAGATAGATTTTTTTCAGTTCGTCGGAGCCGTGGGCATGCAGGGCGCTGATGGCGCCGTGGGTCAGACCGGGGTACATGCCCAGCGACAGGTTGGTGGAGCAGACCATTTCATCCACCACGAATTTCAGGGTGTGGGGCAGGCCTTGACCGCCGTATTCCAGTGGTGCGTCCAGCGCGGTCCAGCCGCCCTCAATAAACTTCTTGTAGGCATCCTTGAAGCAGTCAGGTGTTTTTACCGAACGGGTTTCAGGATCGTAGGTACAGCCCTCGCGGTCGCCGGCCTGGTTGGTGGGCTGGATGACCTCAGCTGCCAGTTTGCCGGCCTCATCGATGACCGCGGAAATCAGATCCGGGGTGGCATCGGCGTATTTTTCCAGCTCATGCAGCCGGTCTGCGCCCAATACATCAAACAACAGAAAGCGAAGGTCATTCGCCGGAGCCTGGTATTGCATGGATACTCTCCTAGGTGCGCCGTTTTAACGGGAGCGCTGCAACATTCGCCAGCGACCCAAAGATGATTTGAACACTGGTTTCATACGCCCGTTTTAATACGCTGGTTCACCGTTTTGGCAGTCTGGACGTTAGAATTTTCGTATGTCCTCCTGAACCGAGGAGGTCTCAGATGAAACAAGTGGTGATAGCCGGGGTTTCCGGCGCAATCGGTGGCGCTTTGGCGAGTCGGTTGCTTGAGCGTGATTCGAAAACCAGGGTGATCGGGTTGTGCCGTGATCCGGAGAGTGCGCCGGACGCCTTACGCAGCCATCAGCGCAGTATCTTGCTGTCCTGGGATGCGGAACGCAGTGCAGCGCCCGGAGCGATTGCCGAGGCACTGGAATCGCTGCTGAACAGGGAGGAGGGCATTGATAGCTTTATTTATGCCGCCGGGCTGCTTCATGGGCCGGGTATGTTCCCGGAGAAGCGGCTTGAAGATCTGGATTCGCAGAGTATGGCGCGTGCGTTTGCTGTCAATGCAACCGGTTTCGGATTGCTGACCCAAGCGTTATTGCCATGGCTGCGGCATCGCGAATTCAAACGGGTGGTGGCTATTTCCGCCAAGGTTGGATCGATATCCGACAACGGGTTTGGCGGCTGGTACGCTTATCGCAGCTCAAAGGCGGCGCTGAATATGCTGGTTCGCAACCTGTCCATTGAGTTGCCGCGCCGATGCAAACCGGTTGCCTGCGTATCCCTGCATCCGGGTACAACCGAATCGGCGTTGAGCGAACCATTCAGCCAATCTCTCGCCAAGCTTAAAGTGCATACTCCGGAGGAAACGGCCACCAACCTTCTGGAGGTGCTCGATGGACTGGGGGAGAACGACAACGGGACGTTTCTGAGCTGGGATGGTACAGAACTGCCCTGGTAGGTCGATCAGCCTTGGAATCGGATTAAAAAAAGGGGCGATGGAAATCGCCCCTTTTTCTTGCCCGCCATTCGGTGAAATATTACCGAATAAAAGGGTTGAGCATCCGGGTAAATGTGCCGGTCAGCTTAACCGGGGCACTCAACACGGAGAGTGTTATACAGTCTTCGCAACCAACCGCGACGGGCTTGTGTTCATCCTCGTCGTTCAGGACCACAAAATCCCATTGGTTGAAAACGCCTTTCTGGTCGGCAAAGGCGCCCTGGAGAACGATTGTCGTTTCCTCCCCGCGGTGCGTGTGAGCAGGCGCTTTACCGCCCGCAGCAAGCTTCTGGAGCACAACCTGTTCCTTTTGGCCGGGGAACCGATCGGTAATGTCCAGGACACTCACATCGCCCAGCTGGCGCTTCCACGGCAGACTATTAAGGTCTTCACCCAGAAGCTTTTGCAGGGCGCTGACCCTCGGAATCGCCGGAGCCGCAGGCTCAGCCGACGGTTCGCTATCGATTCTTGAAAGAATGCTGTCGAACATGCTTTCGGAGACGGTGACCTTTGGCTGCTGCTCCATCATCACAGCCCCAAGACTGTCGAGCGTGTCCACACGGCTACGGCAGTGGGAACATTTGTCCAGGTGAAGCTTGATGCACAGAGCATGGGGCTCGCTCAGATTACCTGCGCTGTATTCCATCAGGCTCAGGCTGTCGGGATGGTGCCGTGTCATACGTTCTGATCCTGCAAAATCACTTTCAGTTTATTCAATGCCAGGCGGACCCGGCTTTTCACGGTGCCAAGAGGGATGTCCAACTCGTCTGCAACCATCTGATGCGATTTGTTTTCCATGTACACTTTGGCAATCACCGTGATCTGTTCTTCCGGCAGGTGGCTCAGCGACTCCCTGATCCGCCGCTCGGACATGAGGCGGTGCAAAGACGTGACCGGCTCGTTCTCGTTTTCACCTGGAATCTGCCAGAGGTCTTCTGTCTCAACCGGCATTTCAGCGCTGGTTCGCTGCATTTTTCTCAGCATGTCGATGCGCTGGTTACGGGCGATGGTAAAAATCCAGGTAGAAGCGGCAGCCTTGCGCCAGTCGTACAGGCAGGACCGTCTCCAGATGGACACAAAGACTTCCTGCACGAGCTCTTCGGCGTGACTCGCCAGACCGTTCGCCATTGCGTAATACTTGATTTGCGGGCCAAAATGCTCGAACAACGCGTGGTATGCTTCGCGGTCCTGGCTCTTGCCCACTTTCTGCAGCATCTGGCTCCAAGGGTCCTTGCGGCCCTCGGAACTGGCCGGCTTCTTATCCAGTGTGGTCACCGGACGCTCCTTGACAGTCGCATGATTTGAGCTTGTTCTGGTCATCATTCTATGCACTCGTCCCGGGTTTGTCAGTGCCTAGATTTACGGATCGGTCTATCGGGTGGATCAGCCTGATTGGAAAAAAAGCAGAAAGCTGGCACCAGCGACGTTTTGCAATCGTCTCGCAGGTGATTGCCGTAACTGGCAGAGGGGTCTAGTCTGAGCAATAAATTGACTCCGGACGACAATCATCTCCATGAATGCTCCCGGCTTTACCGGAAACCTGCCCGTTATCCGGGCGCACTATGCGGATATCCTCTGTCAGTTGGCAGAGGACCGTGGCCTTCAGCGGTCCCGGCTATTGTCGGCTTCCGGTATCCGCCCATCCATGCTTGGTCATCCGGACAATTTCATTACTGTCGAGCAGTTCAGTGCCCTGTGCCGCGAAGCTCTTGTCCAGAGCGGTGATCCTGCCCTTGGGCTTGAATTCGGAAAGCGTCTGAAGTTTACCACCCATGGCTCGCTGGCCCAGGCAGCCATCAGCTGCGATACGCTTGAGCAGGCGCTCACGGTGCTGATCAAGTATTTCCAGATCCGCTTTGTCTACATGAGCCTGTCGTTCTTCGTGGAGGAACATGAGGCTGTGATCCAGCTGGACCTGGCGCACAGCATTGAGGACCTGTACCGGTTCAATGTTGATGTCGTTATGGCTTCACTGATGGATGTAAATCTCCTGCTTTTTGGCCATCGGCTGCTGGATGGGGGCCGTTGCCTGCTGGATTTTCCGGAGCCTGGCGATGTCTCGGCCTATCGGCAGCTGTTTGGAAGCCAGATTTCGTTTGGCAGCGGCGTGAACCAGCTGCGGTTCAAACGGGTTTTTCTGGACTCCCCCATGTCGCTGTCGAATCCGGTGACCCGTCGGATTGCCGAGGCCCAGTGTCAGGAGGAAATGCGATTCATCGAGGGTTCTACATCGGTTTCGGACCGGGTGGTGCGCCTGCTCGAGACGGGGCGAAGCCAGCGGTTACCGGCCCTGGAGGATGTCGCAAAACACCTGAAAATGTCCACCAGGACGCTGCGCAGGCAGTTGGCATCCGAAGGGGTGCGATTCCAGCAACTGCAGGATTCCATTCGCCACCGCCGAGCACTTGAACTGCTGCGCCGCAATGAGCTGAGCATTGATGAGATAGCTGACGCTCTGGGCTACAGTGACCCCTCCAACTTTGGCCGGGCCTTCCGCAAGTGGGAAGGCTTGTCACCCAGTGCCTGGCGTCGTGAGCATCAGAAGTCCTGACTTGCTATTCCTCGAGGTAGGTATAACCATCCAGGCCGGCGGCCAGCTCCGCCAGAAGCGCGGCCTGGGTTTCCGCTGCCAGGGCGGAGGCTGCAAACTTGCCCTGATAGGCCTTCATCAGGGCCTCCGGTTCAAAGT
Organism: Marinobacter sp. PE14; assembly: GCF_053566155.1. Lineage (NCBI taxonomy): Bacteria > Pseudomonadati > Pseudomonadota > Gammaproteobacteria > Pseudomonadales > Marinobacteraceae > Marinobacter > Marinobacter sp. PE14. The sequence goes on from NZ_JBQXNY010000006.1 coordinate 123,689, forward strand.
TCACATAGCGCAGCACCTTGGCGACGGTGTCCCCGGTGATGGGGGCGCTGATCTCGTAGCCGCCCTCTGGCGTCAGGCGGACATCCACGGAATGGGTGTCGCCGAACAGGTTGTGCATATCGCCGAGAATTTCCTGATACGCGCCGGTCATGAAAAAGCCCATCAGCAGGGGCTCGCCCGACCGTTCTTCCGGCAGGGGCAGTGTTGTCTCGGTGCCCTGTCCATCTACGTAGCGGTCAATGCGTCCGTCCGAATCGCAGGTAATGTCCTGGATAACTGCCCGTCGGTTCAGGGGGCGATCCAGGCCATTGATCGGCATAACCGGGAAGATCTGGTCAATGCCCCAGACATCAGGCAGTGACTGGAACAGGGAAAAATTAACGAAAAGTTTTTCCGCCAGTTTCTCATTGAGTTCGTCGATGATTTCACGGTGGGCCCGGTTGCTGCTGTCCAGCTGATCCCGGAGAAGTCGGCAGCAGCGAGTGTACAGGGTTTCAGCATCGGCCCGCTCCTGGAGCGACACTACGCCGTGGGCGAACTGGGCGTGAACATCGGCCATGGCGTGGAGTACGTCATGGTAGATCTCAGCCAGTGAACGGGGGGTGTTTGTGTCCTGCAGGCTTTCAAGGTCGCGCCAGAGGTCGTGCAGCGGCGCCGAGGCGGTCGCGCCTGGTTGTTGCGGAGTCCGGTTTTCCGGTGCTTCGTGGTCGATCACGTTGGTTACAAGCACGGAGTGATGGGCGGTCAGGGCTCTGCCGGATTCGCTGATCAGATCCGGGTGAGGCGTACCGTGGCGATCACACTCTGCCTGCAAAACATGCACAACGTTGTAGGCATATTCGTAAACGCTGTAGTTCATGGAGCAGCTACTGCGGGAGCGAGTGCCTTCGTAGTCCACGCCCAGGCCCCCGCCGATGTCCACTGTGCCGATCGGGGCGCCCATCTGGCGTAACTCGCTATAGAAGCGTGCGCATTCCCGGAGACCGGTCTGGATGTCACGGATATTGGCAATCTGGGACCCAAGGTGGAAATGCAAGAGTTGCAGGGTGTCCAGGGCACCTGCCTCGCGAAGGGTGTCGAGGACATCCAGAACCTGGCTGGCGGACAGTCCGAATTTGGACTTTTCACCGCCGGTGTTCTGCCAGTTGCCTTTGCCGATGGTGGCCAGCCGGGCCCGGACCCCGATCAATGGTGACACGCCCAGACTTTTTGCCTCTTCCAGGATGAGCGGTAACTCCGACTTTTTCTCGACCACGATGAACACCCGATGGCCCAGAGTCTGGCCAATCAGGGCCAGGCGGATGTATTCCCGGTCCTTGTAACCATTACAGACAATCACTGATCCGGGTTGTTGCGACATTGCCAGCACCGCCATCAGCTCAGGCTTGCTGCCCGCTTCAAGCCCGATCTGGCCGTTGGAGGCGGCGGGCTCGGCAGCCAGCAGCTCTTCGACCACGCGGCGCTGCTGGTTGACCTTGATGGGGTAAACCGCCGTGTAGCCGCCCTGGTAGGCGTGCTCCTCTGCAACCTTGTTGAAGGCATTGCAGAGTTTGTTAACGCGGTCGTGCAGGATGTCAACGAAGCGCACAAGTACCGGCAGCTGGACCCCGGACTCGGTCAGCGTCCGGGTCAGTTCGGGCAGATTGATGCGGGCCGGGCTGTGGCCACGATCCGGGCGGATGAGCACCTGGCCCTGATCATTGACACCGATGTAGCCATCGCTCCAGTGGGCAATGTTGTAAACCTTGTGGGCCGGGGTGGCGCTGGCTTCGCTCATGCTTGCTATCCTGTCAGGAAACACTGGCCGCCATTGTATGGATTCCCATCCCTGGCTAAAAGCATCGGCTGCGGAAAATACATGGCGTTTCGCCGCGATTATCGCTTTAGCTCACGGTGGGGCATCCCTACAATACGCCCTTTCAATTCAGCCCAAGGCTCACAGCGGGAGGCAAGACATGACAGCACTCAATGACGGCTGGTTTACCGAGGTATTCCAGGATCAGGGGACCGCGTTCTCCCTGCAGGTGAAAAAGAAGCTCCATGAGGAACAGACGCCGTTCCAGAAACTGGAAATCTACGAGACCGAGACCTTTGGCAACCTGATGGTTCTGGATGGCTGCGTGATGCTGACCACCCGCGACAACTTTCTGTACCACGAGATGATGACGCACCCGGCCCTGTTTACCCACCGCGATCCGAAAAAGGTGGTGATTGTTGGTGGCGGAGACTGTGGCACCCTGAAAGAGGTGCTCAAGCATCCGGGCATCGAGGAAGCCTGGCAGGTGGAAATTGATGAACGGGTAACCCGCGTGTCTGAAGAGTACTTTCCGGAATTATGTGAGGCCAACATCGACCCGCGCGCCAATTTCTTCTTTGGCGACGGGATCCAGTGGATGCGGGATATTGAGCCGAACAGCGTTGACCTTATCATTATCGACAGTACTGATCCGGTAGGCCCCGCTGAAGGCCTGTTTGCCCTGGATTTTTATCGGGATGCCATGCTGGCGCTGCGCGAGGGAGGGATTATCGTGCAGCAGAGCGAATCGCCGCTGCTCCACACGCAGAGCATTATCAAAGGTATTCACGAGGACATGCGCAAGGCAGGGTTCGAGCATGTACAGACCCTGCCATTTCCGCAGCCTGTCTATCCGACGGGCTGGTGGAGTTGCACCATGGCGAGCAAGGAAAATCCGGTCAAGTATTTCCGGGAGGAGGATGCCAACAATCGCCCGTTCGTAACTCGCTACTACAATGCCGGTGTTCATCGCGGCGCGCTGGCGATGCCACAGTTCATGGTGGATGCGCTTGAAGATGAGGTAAGACCGACAGAAGGTTAGGCAAGATCGGACTTACAAAAAAGGGGCGCCAACTGGCGCCCCTTTTTACTTGCAGTGTCAGCGTTTATTGCTTGCCGCTGACGAACTCCGGATAGGCTTCCATACCACACTCGGACAGATCCACACCTTCGTACTCTTCTTCTTCTGTGACCCTGATACCCATGACGGCTTTCAGGATGCCCCAGACGATCAGACTGGTGACGAATACCCAGATGAAGATGGTGAGCATGCCGACCAGCTGGCCCATGAAGGTAGCGTCTGCGTCGGACAGGAGGACCGCAAAGATACCCCAGATACCGACCACACCGTGCACAGAGATGGCACCGACCGGGTCGTCAATGCGCAGCTTGTCCATGGTTACGATGGAGAACACAACCAGGGTGCCACCGATGGCGCCGATGATGGTGGCCAGCAGGGGAGAGGGATCCGCCGGTTCTGCAGTGATCGCAACCAGGCCAGCCAGAGCGCCGTTCAGGGCCATGGTCAGGTCGGCCTTGCCGAACATCAGGCGTGCCACGATCAGGGCAGCGATCAGACCACCGGCTGCAGCCGCGTTGGTGTTCAGGAACACGTTGGCCACTTCGTTGGCGACACCGATGCCACCCAGTTTCAGGGTTGAGCCACCGTTGAAGCCGAACCAGCCCATCCACAGGATGAAGGTACCAAGAGTTGCCAGGGGCAGGTTGGCGCCCGGGAACGCGCGGATTTCACCTTTGGCGCCGTATTTACCTTTACGGGCACCAAGCAGGATCACACCTGCCAGAGCTGCTGCTGCACCGGCCATGTGAACGATACCGGAACCGGCGTAGTCGCTGTAGCTCAGCTCGTACATGCCGAATACCGCGTCGCCGTTCCAGGTCCAGGAACCCTGCATCGGGTAGATGAAACCACACATAACAACGGCGAAACCCAGGAAGGCCCAGAGCTTCATACGCTCAGCCACAGCACCGGAAACGATGGACATGGCGGTTGCAACGAAGACAACCTGGAAGAAGAAGTCAGAAGCGCCGCTGTATTCGCCCATGTCGCCGAAGCCGGCTTCAGTGGAGGCTGCAATAACGCCTGCAATCGCTGCGTCGTCCATCTCGGCAACAGTTGTTACACCGCTCAGGAAGATACCGCCGTCGTACATGATGTCGTAGCCGACAATCAGGTACATGGTACAGGCGACCGCAAACAGGGCCACGTTCTTGGTCAGGATTTCGGTGGTGTTCTTGGCACGCACCAGGCCGGCTTCCAGCATGGCAAAGCCAGCGGCCATCCACATGACCAGAGCACCGCAAATCAGGAAGTAAAAGGTATCCAGCGCATACTGGAGTTCAAAAATGTGATTAAGATTGCTTTCCATATGAAGCCCTCCGCACGAGGCTTTTCAGGTTATAAATTTTTTTGCGTTGGCTGTTCGAAAAATCAGAGCTGGTTCAGACCGCTTCTTCGCCGGTTTCGCCAGTCCGGATCCGGATGGCTTGAGCCAGTTCAGTCACGAAAATCTTGCCGTCACCGATCTTGCCGGTGTTAGCCGCCTTGGTGATGGACTCGATAACCTGGTCCAGAAGGTTGTCGCCGATAGCAACTTCCACCTTCACCTTGGGCAGGAAATCCACCACGTATTCCGCGCCACGGTAGAGTTCTGTGTGGCCTTTTTGCCGACCGAAGCCTTTGACTTCAGTGACGGTTACGCCTTGTACGCCAATCTCGGATAGTGCCTCACGGACATCATCCAATTTGAAAGGCTTGATGATCGCTGTCACAAGTTTCATTGCTTTCTCCTTGGTAAAGCCGTCTCAACAGTGAGGGCCCGTCGGCCGGTTGTTGAGCTCGGGATGCTGCCACCTCGCACACCAATTGTGCGGATTGCGTACGAGAGCTTTAGCATCGTGTATGCCAACGCAAAAAAATGTTTAAAAAACAATAGACTACGATATCCGCGTACCAGAATGGCGCAAACTTGTGCACCAAAATAGAGCGGGTAGCCGGCCAGTGAGCCAATTTGGAGCGGGCTCCCTGGCCCTTCGCCACTTATTATAGGGTCGACCACCTACAGTATGGCAGGGGCTGCGGTGTGATACACTCCCGCTAACCGGCAACCGGCCCTGTCTTTTAGTCGAAGCCGGATATTTCAGGAATTTGTGAGGTGACGTGTGAAAGGTCCACAGGATATTTTTTCTCAGCTGCAGGGCCAGTTTGGCCAGTTTGTTCCCGACATGGCCCGCGCTGCACGGGAAGATTTTGAAACCCAGGCCCGGGCCACCGTGATGGCCGTTCTGTCTCGCCTGGAGTTGGTGACCCGGGAGGAGTTTGACGCCCAGCAGGCGGTCCTGCTGAAGACCCGTGAAAAGGTGGACGCGCTCGAGAAGCGGGTGGCCGAACTGGAAAATTCCCTGCAGAAACAATAAATCCCGGACACGCCCGGCAGGATGCCGGGCAAACATATCCGGTTATTACCATGGATGGTTGTCATGCTTGCTATTGTTCATTCCCGCGCCGCCATTGGCGTGTCAGCGCCTGCCGTTACCGTTGAAGTCCATCTCTCCGGCGGCTTGCCCGCGCTCTCGATCGTGGGCTTGCCGGAAACCGGTGTAAGGGAGAGCAAAGAACGCGTCCGAAGCGCGCTTCTCAACGCCGGTTTCGAGTTTCCCGCCCGAAGAATTACCATCAATCTTGCTCCCGCTGATCTGCCAAAAGAGGGTGGCCGGTTCGATCTGCCCATCGCTCTGGGCATTCTGGCGGCGTCTGGCCAGATCCCGGTCGACAGCCTTTCCGATTGCGAATTCCTCGGCGAATTGTCCCTTGATGGTGCACTGCGCCCCCTGAAAGGTGTTCTGCCGGCTGTATTAGCCGCACGGGAGGATGGTCGGGCCTTGCTGGTTCCGCACGCCAACTCCGAGGAAGCGGCGCTGGCAAGCCGGGGTGATCTTCTGGCCGCCGGCCACCTGCTGGCCGTGTGCGAGCATCTGAGTGGCCGTGCCCGTCTGGTGCCGGTGCCCAGGTCTCCCCTGGACGAAGCGCCGGACGGCAACCGTGAGGTGCCCGATCTGTCGGATGTCCGCGGCCAGCAGGTCCCGCGCCGCACGTTGGAAGTGGCGGCAGCGGGAGGGCACAATCTTCTGTTCTTCGGTCCCCCGGGAACCGGCAAGAGCATGCTTGCCAGTCGCTTGCCCGGAATCCTGCCGGGGCTGGATGATACTGCGGCCATGGAAGTGGCCAGCGTGCATTCGGTGGCCGGGCTCCCGGTTCGGGCCGGGGGCTGGCGTCAGCCGCCTTTCCGGGCGCCCCATCATACCGCCTCAGCGGTTGCGCTGGTCGGTGGTGGCAGCAGCCCGAGGCCGGGGGAGATCTCCCTGGCGCACCGGGGCGTACTGTTTCTCGACGAGTTGCCAGAGTTCGAACGACGGGTGCTTGAAGTGCTCCGGGAGCCGATGGAAACCGGCGAAATCTCGATCAGCCGGGCGGCACGGCAGGTGAATTTTCCGGCGCGATTTCAGGTCGTGGGTGCAATGAATCCCTGCCCCTGTGGCTACAGTGGTCATCCCACCATCGAGTGCCAGTGTACGCCGCAACAGGTAACCCGTTACCGGTCGAAAATTTCCGGCCCCCTTCTGGACAGGTTTGATCTGCATGTGGAAGTGCCTGTGCAAGGCGGCGACGTGTTGATGCAGTCGGGCGGGGATGGTGAAACCAGCGCCGCCGTTCGGGAGCGTGTCCTGATTGCCAGATCCCGGCAATCAGAGCGGGGTTGCCTGAATGCCGCCTTAGCCGGGCGTGAGTTGCAGGCTGCGTGCCGGCTGGATCGCCAGGGAGAACAGTTGCTCACCGGTGCCATGGAAAAGCTGGGGCTTTCGGCCCGTGCACTGCACCGCATATTGCGAGTTGCCCGAACGCTTGCCGATCTTGAAGGCAGCGAGGAGCTACGACAGAGCCATCTGGTTGAGGCTCTGGGTTACCGGCAGCTCGACCGACAGCAGGGCCGCAACTCGGTGGTCTCCGCCTGAGCGACAACACTCTGGTAAACTGTTGGCAAATCCCGTTAACCATGACCCGCTGCCTGCGGTTAAGGATTGCAGATGACAGACCATAAAGAACCGCAAGATTCCCAGGATAAGGCCGCTGAATCGCCGGTAACCACCCGTCGTGGTGTGCGCAGCTTTGTTCTGCGCCAGGGCCGGATGACGGAAGGCCAGAAAAAGGCGTTCGAGCGGAGCTGGCCGAAGTACGGGCTAACCCGTGAGGACGGAATGATTGATCCCAGGGAAGTGTTCGGGCGCGACAACATGCTGAACCTGGAAATCGGTTTCGGCATGGGCCGGTCCCTGGCCGAGATGGCTGAGGCCGCTCCCGAGCAGGATTTTATCGGGGTTGAAGTTCATCAGCCCGGCGTTGGCGCGTTGCTCAAGGAGATTGAGGACCGTGGCCTGGAAAACGTCCGGATTTACAGTATCGATGCCAACGATGTGATTGATCTTTGCCTGCCGGATGCCTGTCTGGACCGGGTAATGGTGTTTTTCCCGGATCCCTGGCATAAGAAAAAACATCACAAACGCCGACTGATCCAGCACGAGTTCGTCCAGCGGGTTCGTCACAAGTTGAGGGTGGGCGGCATTCTGCACCTGGCGACCGACTGGGAGAATTACGCCGAGCATATGCTTGAGGTGATGAGCGAGTCCGAAGGCTTTGCCAACACCCAGGAGCCCGGTGGCTATTCACCGCGCCCTGAAGACCGTCCGATTACAAAGTTTGAAAAGCGTGGCGAAACCCTGGGTCACGGCGTCTGGGATCTGTTGTTCTACCGGACCAACTGATAGCCGGGGAGCGGGGGTCAGTGATGTGCCAGTGGATGGCGCCGCGACGCCCGGACAATCACCAGCCCGGCAATGCCGAGCGTGAGTGCCGTGAACTTGATCAGCGCGCACAGGGTTGCGGATAGGCTTACTTCATCGGTAGGCGGATTGAAATTGTTCAGCAGCAGCATGTTCTCCGCGCCATCGCTGAAGCCGGCTGCGACGAACAAGGCACGAATCCATCTTGCTACCATCCGCTCGCGAACCCCGGGCCGGTCTCGTGTGAAATGTCTCGTCAGATTTATCAGCGCCAGCATGTAGGCGGGGATGAACAGGAAGTCCAGCCACAGAGACACCCTTGCCCAGGCCACACCTTCGCTTCGCCAACTGCGAAGAATGGCGTGGGCCTGATCTGCGGTACCGGCCAACTGATAGCTGACGATACCCTGGGGTGCAGAAGCGGTCTGCAGTGGCTGGTTGACCATAAGCAGGGCGAAAAGCAGCACCGCCGCCACCACCAGGCTGGCTTTGAGGCTTTTAGGAAAGGCTGCCACTCCGTGTGCAGGGTCCATTACAGAAAACGCTCCAACAGGCTGTTAAGGTATCTTTGGCCCAGGTCGGTTGCCTGGAGTCGATCGCTTACCAGCAGCTTTTCATTCCGCAGTTGTTCAAGTTTTACTCCAACTGTTGTCAGGGGTAAACCCGTTCGCTCAGAAAAAAGGCTTTCATCCACTCCTTCTTTCAGTCTGAGGGCGTTCATCAGAAATTCCAGCGGCAGATCTTCCACCGCTATCGCATCAGATCCGGCCGTTCGGCTACCGATCCGGTTCAGGTAAGCTTCGGGCTGCCGGGTCTTCCAGTATCGCCTGATACTCCCGTCGGCCAGACTGATCTTGCCGTGGGCCCCAGCCCCAAGTGCCAGATAGTCTCCGAAGGTCCAGTAGTTCAGATTGTGGCGAGAGGCGCTTCCCTGGAGGCTCCAGGCCGAGACTTCGTAATCCTGGTAGCCCCTTCGATGCAGGAAGTCAGAACCCTGGCGATAGATGTCCCAGAGATGATCGTCGTCCGGCAGGTCTGGAGGGCGGCTGTAAAACTCGGTATTGGGCTCCAGGGTCAACTGATACCAGGACAGATGCGGTGGCTGGTAGTCCAGGGCCGTCTCAATGTCTTCGATGGCCTGCTCCGGAGTCTGGCCCGGCAGGCCGTGCATCAGGTCGATGTTGAAGTTATCGAAGCCGGCGCGGCGAGCGGCGCGTATGGCCCGGTGGGCGGCATCGGAGTCGTGAATACGCCCCAGGGCTTTAAGATGGTCGGGGTTGAAACTCTGGACCCCGATGGAGAGACGGTTTATTCCCGCTGCCCGAAAAGCGTCGAAGCGGCCGGCTTCGAGCGTGCCGGGATTGGCTTCCAGGGTAATTTCGGCATCTGTCGCGAAAGTAAGACGCGCCCGCAGTTCCCGGAACAGGCGATCGTAGAAGTCGCCGCTCATCAGGGACGGGGTGCCGCCTCCGATGAAAACGGTTTCTATTGGTCGATCGGTGGCAAAGGCCTGGTCCTGGTCGAGATCTTCGAGCAGAGCCTGCAGATAGGCGGATTCGGGGATAGTCCCGGTGAAAGCGTGGGAGTTGAAGTCGCAGTAGGGGCACTTCCGCACGCACCAGGGCACGTGAATGTAGAGGCTCAACGGCGGCCGAACCGCCGCTGGCTGATGATCTTCCCCGGGGCTGGTATTGCTCAACTGGCTCAGGCCTCGGCCTTCAGCTGATCCAGCAGAATCTTCAGGGCCCGTCCGCGGTGGCTGATGTTGCCTTTTTCGGCGCGAGACAGTTCCGCCGCGCTGCAGCCATGCTCTGGTGCCAGGAACACCGGGTCATAGCCAAAGCCGCCATCGCCTTGAGGGGATCTCAGGATCGAGCCCGGCCAGCGGCCATGGCAGATGATCGGGGTCGGGTCGTCGGCATGGCGCAGGTATACCAGCACACAGTGAAACTGGGCGCCCCGTTGCCCGTCCGGCACGCCAGCCATGGCGTCGAGCAGGGCGTCCAGATTGTCCCGGTCGGTTGCATCATCGCCGGCAAAGCGGGCGGAGCGCACGCCCGGGCGGCCCTCAAGCGCATCCACCGCCAGACCACTGTCGTCAGCGAGGGCTGGCAGCCCGGTTTCCCGGGCCGCGTGGCGTGCCTTGAGAATCGCGTTTTCTACAAAGGTAACCGCGGGCTCCTCGGCTTCACCGACACCCAGATCGCCCTGGGCAACCGGCGTCATCCCTAAAGGCGAGAGCAGTTCGGTCAACTCGGCGATTTTGCCCCTGTTATTGCTGGCGATGACAAGTCGGTTGGTCATATAGGCTTAATCGCTGAACAGTGTGTGAGCAAACCGTACCGCCAGGTCCTGCTGGTGTCCGGTAGGGCGTGCGGTAATATTGAAAGTCATCAGTTCGCCGGAGGAATACTGATACTCGGCAATAAAGTACACGGAGTCGCCCTCCTGAATGCGGCGGAACGCCAGGAACCGAACCTGCTGGACATCGTTGGTTACCTTGCCTTCAACCTGGCCACTCACCGGAGACATGGAGCCATCTTCGTTTTCCTCCATGATGGAGATATTGACGATGCCTATGCCCTTGCTCCGCTGCAGATTATTGGCCTGGGCGACTTCCGGAGCCAGGAAGGTGCTGGGCAGGACACTCCAGAGTACCTTGTAGTCTCCGAAATTCTTGGAGCCGGCCTGTGCCTGCAGGCTGAACAGACCAATCAGCGTGATTGCCAGCAGCGTACGGAATGTGGAAAAGGTTTTTGCGATCATTGCTAGGTCTCCCGTGTGATTCGGTAAATGGCAATTTCGCCCAACAAGTTCGGCCAGAGACGAGCCAGCCAGCTGTTCTGGTGCTGCCCGTCGACCACCCGGCGGCTTTTGATCCTGATGCCTTTCTGACGGCACAGTGCCTCAAAATCCTTGAAGGTGCACAACCTTATGTTGGGCGTGTTATACCATTTATACGGCAGTGCCTCGGATTCGGGCATACGACCGCTCAAAGTCAGTCCCCAGCGCAATCGCCAATGGGCAAAGTTGGGGAAGGTCACGATGCCTTCGCTGCCAACCCGCAGCATTTCATCCAGTACCCTGTCAGGACGCCGGACCGCCTGAAGCGCCTGGGTCATCAGAACAATATCGAAACTGCCATCTTCGAAGTTCCCCAGCCCCTGAGTGTCCAGGTTCTGTTCGATAACCGCCACCCCGCGTCCCATGCAGGCGGTGATGTGGTCCGGGTTTATCTCCAGGCCGAAGCCACTGGCACCCCGTTCCCGCTGGAGGAAATCAAGAAGAGTGCCATCGCCACAGCCCAGGTCCAGAACATGGTGGCCGGGCTGAACCCACTGCTGGATGATTTCGAGATCCGGTCTCATGCGCCGACCTCCCGTGCTACCCGGTCCATATAGGCATTAAAGATGTCAGTGTACCGCGGGGTCGGAATCAGAAATGCATCGTGTCCCCAGGGCGCGTCCACCTCGGCGTAGCTGACCTTCCTGCGCGCGCCAATCATGGCATTGACCATTTCTTCCGAGCGGGCCGGAGTGAAGCGCCAGTCGGTGCTGAATGACAACACCAGGTATTCGCAGTTGCCCGCTGCAAGGGCTTTGGAAAGGTCCCCGCCGTACTCATAGGCCGGATCAAAGTAATCGAGGGCCCGGGTCATCAGCAGATAGGTATTGGCGTCGAAAGACTCTGAAAAGCGCTCGCCCTGATAACGCAGATAGCTTTCAACCTGGAACTCCGCGTCATAGCCGAACTTGTAGGCCTGGTCTCGAAGTTCGCGGCCGAATTTCTCGCCCATGGACGCATCGGACAGGTAGGTGATGTGTCCGACCATCCGCGCCAGCATCAGGCCGCGTCGGGGAACGGTATCAAAGTCGTAGTAGCGACCATCGTGAAACTCCCGGTCCGAGGTGATGGCCTGGCGGGCCACTTCATTGAAAGCAATATTCTGGGCCGTTAGCCGGGGGGTGGAGGCAATGGCCACGGCGTGGCGCAGGCGATCCGGATAGTCCAGGCTCCACTGCAGGGCCTGCATGCCGCCCAGGGAGCCGCCCACAACGGCCGCCCAGCATTGAATGCCGAGCCGGTCTGCCAGCAGCGCCTGACTCTTGACCCAGTCGCCCACGGTGATAACCGGAAACTCCGGGCCAAACGGCTTTCCGGTTTCGGGATTGATACTGTTGGGGCCGGTGCTGCCGTGGCAGCCGCCCAGATTGTTCAGGCTGACAACAAAAAAACGATTGGTATCGATGGGTTTCCCGGGGCCGATACAGCTGTCCCACCAGCCAGGTTTGCGGTCCTCCGCAGAATGGTAGCCGGCCGCGTGGTGGTGGCCGCTCAAGGCATGGCAGATCAGAACGGCATTACTGGCTTCGGCGTTCAGGGTGCCGTAGGTTTCCACCACCAGGTCATAGTTTTCCAGGGACTGGCCGCAGGCCAGATCGATGGGAGCGTCGAAATGATAGGTCTGCGGGGAGACAATCCCGACAGAATCCGCAGGCAGGGTATCAGGCATCGGCGCGAATGGTTCCTGGTTCGATCCGTAAGTGTCTGGAAAAGCAATGACAAAGCCATCGCCAGCCCAGCAGTTTAAAGCCGGGGCGTGATGGCTGCAACCGCCTGAATGGTCGCGTTTGCTGCGCTTACACAGCGCCGGAGATGTTCACCACTTTTTGCTGGATCAGGGTAGGGGCCGGTTTGCGGATCTGGCGCTGCATCGCGTCTGCCAGTTCCAGTTGCCTGCGCAGGTCGGCAATGGTGTTGGTCAGGCGCTGACGCTCGGTGCGGCTGTCCTTGTCGTTTCGGACCATATCGCGAAGGCGCCGGATCTGGTGCTCCAGAAGCTGCTTCTGCTCCATGGAGTACTGCATGATCGGTAGCAGGGCTTCTGATGGCCAGCGTTCAACGTCCTGGCGTACACGGGCATGCAGTGTGCGGGCTTCGCCCACCATGACATTGAAAAAACGGCGAACCAGAACTGACTGCTCGGTGAGCAGATTCTTCGGGCTGATACGGAAGCGTCTCGCTTTCTTGCGCAACTCCCGGATGGCAATCACATGGCGACCTGCCCGAAGCGGGATGGGCTCAAGGTGACGGGCTCGGTTGTCTTCGTTATAGCGACGGTAAATCGCGCCCACCATTTTCTCGGCCAGGTGCCCTTCACTCAGAAGGTTGGTCAAGTCGCTTTCAAGCAGTTCGAAAAACTGGTCCATGGCGCGGTTCATGCCGGCAGTGGTCCAGCTCTTCGACATGCTGGTGCGCACCCGCTCTGCGTGGGCTTCGAACCGGTCTTCGCCCACCAGTTTTTTTAGCAGGTCGCCCTGGGAGTCCATCAGACGCCGGCTCGAGCGCAGGGTAATCAGCTTTTTGTAGTAGAAGTCGTAGTCTTTCTGGGCGCGTTCTGCGAGGCGGCCCAGCGCTGCCTTGTCCATGGTAACGCCCGCGCACGCCTGGAGTTCTTCCTCCAGGGATTCCAGGCGGTACTGCATCGCCGCCTGGCTGTTCTGGAGCATGCCGAGCAGGTCGTTGATCAGACTCTGGGTGATCAGCTGTTCCTTGTGCATGAGAATGCGCTGGATAATCAGCTGCTCAAGCTGGTTGATATTGGAACGGTCAAACAGCTCGTTGTCTTTCTTGACCCTCGCGACCAGTCCCTGCTTGGCAGAAACCGGGATAACATCGTGCTGGCGCATGCCCAGGTGGTCGGCCGTGTAACCGCGCACCCGCTCAATCGCCTCGTTGGTGTGGCGCTCGCCCTGGAGGTCATCCCAGAGCACGTCGATCTTGTTCAGCACGGCAAAGCGGCCGGCGCGATGATCTGCGTGCTGGGTGTCGATATGCTCTTTCCAGATGGTCATGTCGCTGGCCGTCACGCCGGTGTCGGCGCTCAGCACAAAGATCACGGCATGGGCGCGGGGCAGCATGCTGATGGTCAGCTCCGGCTCGGAGCCAAGGGCATTCAGGCCCGGAGTATCAAGGATCCGCAGGCCACGCTCGAACAGGGGGTGGCGGATGCTGATTTGGGCGTTACGCCAGGCAGGTACGAGTACATTGCCCGGATTGTTGCGATCATGCTCGAGCATGCCTTCGTCGAAACCGAGTGCGCGGGCTTCCTCTGGTGGCACACTCTTGACCCTGGCAACTTCCGCAAGCACCTCCCGCATGATCTCAGGATCGCGTTCATCCAGCTCATGTTTGACCCAGCGTTCCGGCTGCTTGCGCAGTTGCTGGAGGGACAGTTCGCCGTTACGGGTTTCGATAGGGAGCAGGAGCAGGTAGTTTTCATTGGCGCTGCGATCGAAGAACAGCTCGGTGGGGCACATGGTAGTGCGGCCCGCCTGGGACGGCAGCATGCGCTGGCCGTAATCGGAGAAGAACAGGGCGTTGATCAGTTCGGTTTTACCGCGGGAGTATTCGCCGACAAACGCAATGGTCAGCTCATCCTCGATCAGCAGCTCCAGCCCGTGGCGGATGCGGGTGCTGACATCATCGGAGAACAGGTTGTTATCCTGCAGCCACAGCCGGTACCGGCCGATCTGGCGGATAAGCTCTTTTTTCCAGTTGTGATAAGCCTCTACCTGCTGCGACAGAGTTCCCTGTTGGTTCATCGGATTTTCCTTCTGCGCGACTTCCTGGTATCCCGGTCAGGACGGGGTGCTCACGGGTGACGGATTAATTACCGTTAATACTATCCTGTTATTTCAAAGTTTGTGGCTGGGCCGGAGTGGAAGGATCGGCCAAGCTCGCCGAAAATGCAATAAAAAAGCTGCAAAATCAGTCATATGACTTTGCAGCTCGGGAATGATGGATTTCGTGGTTAAGTGTTACAGAGTGTATTTTTGAGACGGGGTTTACATACCGAGCCCGATGGAGCCGAGGCCTGCGGCCATTTTCATGTGCTCAATCACCACTGAAATCACGTTCAGAATCAGGAACACGATGATGGGTGACAGGTCCAGACCGCCCATCGAGGGCATGATATTGCGCACCGGGCGCATCACCGGCTCGGTGATCTGGGCCACCAGCTGGATGGCCGGATGGCCGCTGCCCGGCGCGATCCAGCTGACGACCACCACTGCAATAACCGACCAGAAATAGATCTTCACGATCAGATCCAGCACGTTCAGTACGGCCCAGACCAGTAGTGTGATCGGATTTATGGCGGGAATGCCGCCGTTCAGTGCCACCAGGATCAGGAAGAAGGTGATGCCCTGGATGATAACTGCAAGAACCAGCGAAGCTCCATCGAAACCGCCCAGGCCAGGAATGACACGCTGCAGCGGGCGCAGCGGTGGATTGGTTGCCTTGACCACGAACTGAGTGATGGGGTTATAGAAGTCTGCCCTGGCCAGTTGAAGCAGGAACCGAAGCAGCACAATGGTCAAGTAAAAGGTGGATGCGATGAGCAGGATGGTAATCAGAATGTCTGCCAGCATGAAGCCGTGTCTCCGTTATCGGTTACTGTTTGCCTGCCAGTTCTTTGGCCATTTCTTCCGAGCGCTCGAAGGCCGCCTTGTAGGCTTTGGCCACCAGATCGCGCATACCACCTTCCTCGAAGGTGTTTATGGCCTGCTCGGTGGTTCCGCCAGGAGACATCACATTGCGCTTGAGCTGGCCAGGATCGTGCTCGCTTCGACCGGCCATTTCCGCGGCTCCCGCCATGGTCTGGATGGCCAGCTCCCTGGCAGTTCCGGCGGCAATGCCAGCCTCGGTAGCCGCTTCCTCAAGCGCCTCAAGCATCAGGAAGAAATAGGCGGGTCCGCTGCCGGAGAGGGCGGTAACCGCGTGCAGCAGGTTTTCGTCCTCAACCCAGAGCGCAGAGCCGATGCTTTCGAACACCGATTCCACCATCTTCTTCTGCTTGTCTTTCACCTCTTTGTTGGCGAACAGGCCTGCAGCCCCTTTGCCGACCAGGGACGGTGTGTTAGGCATTACCCGAACCATGGGCAAGCCGCCGCCAAGCCAGCCGTCGAGTGTATCGGCTGTTAGACCGGCGGCAATGGATACCATCAGCGGGCGAGTGTTCTGGACCACTGGTGCAATGTCGCGACAGACATCGGCCATGACCTGGGGTTTCACCGCCAGAACCACCATGTCAGCCTGCTGGGCGCAGTACCGGTTGTCTGTGGTGACGCTTACGCCGAAGCGCTTGCGGATTGTCTGCAGGTGAGCGTCATCCGGTGCGCTGACCCAGATATTGCCGGCCTTGTAGCCGTTATCCAGCATACCGCCAATGATGGCGCTGGCCATGTTGCCGGCGCCAATAAAAGAAATGGTTGGTGATGTGCTCAAGGTTAACTCCCCGGTTGATCGATTAAACGTCCGGCCCTGATCATAGCAGGAACCGGCCGGTTCAGCTCTTTACTGGGCGTTTGCCGAATACGGCGGTGCCGACCCGTACCCAGGTGGCGCCTTCCGCAATCGCGACTTCCAGATCGCCGGACATGCCTATCGACAGCGTGTCGAGGGGGCCGGCGTCGGAATGGTCTGACCGCAGCTGTTTCAGGGTATTGGCAAGTTTCCGGAAACTGGCTCTCAATCCTGCTTCGGGCTGATCCGGATCCGGAATGGCCATCAGGCCTCGCAAGCTGAGGTTCGGCAATTCGCCGATTTCGGCCACCAGATCCGGCAACTCATCGAGAGTGCAGCCGGACTTGCTCTCTTCCTCATTAATATTGACCTGAAGGCAGACATTCAATGGCGGCAGCGCAGGATCCCGCTGTTCGCTGAGGCGACGGGCAATCTTGAGGCGGTCGACGCTGTGCACCCAGGAAAAGGCGGAGGCCAGCTGTCGCGTCTTGTTGGACTGGATTGGCCCGATGAAATGCCAGTCGACGCCCTCGAGATCTGCAAGCGCCTCGATCTTCTCGAGTGCTTCCTGGAGGTAGTTCTCACCGAAGGCCCGCTGCCCGGCAGCGAAGGCTTCCCGCAGGTCTTCGGGTGGTCGGGTTTTGCTGACGGCGAGCAAATGCACAGACTCTGGCGCACGGCCTGCCTGCAATGTTGCTTTTTGTATGCGTCGGGTTACGCTCCCGATGTTGTCTGCTATGCTGCTCATAGTGTGAGAATGCCACGCTCGGTCTGTCACTTGTACGGTGACACGTTACCCGCAGGTCACTGAAATGCCAAGTGAACCGCGCCGGGCCCCGCCGGGCGGAAGCTACCGGGATAAAAGAAAAAGCCTTCCGAGGATTCCTATGGATATTACTGAACTGCTTGCCTTTTCGGCGAAACAGGGTGCGTCTGACTTGCACCTCTCTGCCGGTTTGCCCCCGATGATTCGTGTTGATGGTGATGTACGCCGCATCAACCTGCCGCCCATGGAGCACAAAGAGGTCCACGGGCTTATCTACGACATCATGAACGACAAGCAGCGTAAGGACTACGAGGAATTCCTGGAAACCGACTTCTCCTTCGAAGTTCCGGGCGTCGCCCGTTTCCGTGTTAACGCCTTTAACCAGAACCGTGGCGCCGGCGCTGTGTTCCGGACCATCCCTTCCAAAGTTCTGACCATGGAAGACCTGGGTATGGGGCAGGTGTTCAAGGACGTGTCTTCAGTGCCCCGTGGTCTGGTACTGGTGACCGGCCCGACGGGCTCGGGTAAGTCCACCACGCTGGCGGCGATGATCGATTACATCAACGACAGCCGCTACGAACACGTTCTTACCATTGAAGACCCCATCGAATTCGTACACGACTCAAAGAAATGTCTGGTGAACCAGCGGGAAGTGCACCGGGATACTCTGGGTTTTAACGAAGCACTGCGCTCGGCCCTGCGGGAAGACCCCGACATCATCCTGGTTGGCGAGCTCCGGGATCTGGAAACCATCCGTCTGGCGCTGACGGCGGCTGAGACGGGCCACCTTGTATTTGGCACCCTGCACACCACCTCCGCCGCCAAAACCATTGACCGTGTGGTCGACGTTTTCCCGGCAGAGGAAAAGTCCATGGTGCGGTCGATGCTGTCGGAGTCCTTGCAGGCGGTTATTTCCCAGACGCTTATGAAGAAGATGGGCGGCGGCCGGATCGCGGCACACGAGATCATGATCGGTACGTCTGCGATCCGGAACCTTATTCGTGAAGACAAGATCGCGCAGATGTATTCGTCGATCCAGACCGGTGGCTCCCTCGGCATGCAGACATTGGATCAGTGCCTTGAGCGGCTGCTGCAGAAAGGGCTTATCTCCCGCGAAGCGGCGCGGGCGAAGGCCAAGATGCCGGATAACTTCTGACAAGGTGCGCTCGGCGCCAAACAGTGAAAATTGGGTAGAAAAATGGAATTCGAAAAACTGCTTCGGTTGATGGTGGAAAAGGGTGGCTCGGACCTGTTTATTACAGCGGGTGTGCCGCCGAGCATGAAGGTGAACGGGAAGGTTCTGCCGGTCACCAAGAACGCGTTGACGCCGGAGCAGACCAGGGAGTTCGTTTACGGCGCCATGAACGACAAGCAGCGCGCCGAATTCGAGGAAACCCATGAGTGTAACTTCGCAATCAGTGCCCGTGGCATTGGCCGTTTCCGGGTTTCCGCCTTTTTCCAGCGCAACCTGTGCGGGATGGTGCTGCGTCGGATCGAGGTAAAGATCCCGCAAATCGACGATCTGTCATTGCCAGAGGTGATTAAAGAACTGGCCATGACCAAGCGTGGTCTGATCATGTTCGTGGGCGCTACCGGTACCGGTAAGTCTACGTCCCTGGCGGCCATGCTCGGGCACCGTAACCGCAACAGCCGTGGCCACATCATTTCCATCGAAGACCCGATCGAATTCGTGCACCAGCATCAGGGTTGCATTGTCACCCAGCGCGAGGTGGGCATTGATACCGAGAGCTTCGAAGTAGCCCTCAAGAACACCCTGCGGCAGGCGCCCGACGTTATTCTGATTGGTGAGGTTCGTACCCGGCAGACCATGGAGTACTCGGTACAGTTTGCCGAAACCGGTCACCTGTGCCTGGCGACTCTGCACGCCAACAACGCCAACCAGGCGCTGGACCGGATTATCCAGTTCTTCCCGCCGGAACAGCATAACCAGATCTGGATGGACCTGTCCCTGAACCTCAAGGCGATCGTCGCCCAGCAGCTGGTCCCAACGCCAGACGGCAAGGGCCGCAAGGCGGTTATTGAGGTGCTGATCAATACCCCTCTGGTGTCAGACCTGATTCGTAAAGGTGAGGTGCATCGTTTGAAGGAACTGATGGCCAAATCCAACGAATCCGGCATGCAGACCTTCGACCAGGCGCTTTATCACCTGTATGCAGAGGGTTCGATTACCTACGAGGATGCCCTGGCTCACGCAGATTCTGCCAACGATCTGCGCCTGATGATCAAGCTGGGCGCGGATGCCCAGGGAGCCGACAAGCTGTCTTCCTCGGTTGACAAGCTTTCGATCCAGGATGACTGATGGCTGCAAGGTCATAAGACGTTAGTCGTAGAAAGTTAGGGCCCCGAACCGTTAGGAATGGCATTTGAGGCCAATAAGGGGTGGTGCGTATACTCCGCGCGATTCAACAAGGAGATACCATGCGCCACCGTTCTTCAATGCTTGCACGAGCTGTACGTCTTATCACCCTCGCGGCGCTCGCCGCACCTGCCTCTGCCCTGGCAGGCGGCTTTTCCCTCAATGAGCAGAGCGCCAGTGCGATGGGCACCGCTAATGCCGGTGCTGCCGCCAATCCCGAAAATGCGACCACGGTTCTTTTCAACCCCGCCGGCATGAGCCAGTTGTCGGGCACAAATATTTCGTTTGGTGCTGCCGTTCTGGATATTGATGCTGAGGCCAGCGATGACAGCGCCCAGGCGGTAAACCAGCTAGGCCAGCCTGGTTCAGGTTCAGGAGGCGGGGATATTGCTGATCCTGCGGTCTTGCCGAATTTCTATCTCACTCATGAAGTCAGCGAATCCATTGATGTGGGTTTCGGCATACACGCGCCCTACGGATTGGCGGCGGATTACGAAGACGATTTTGCCGGCCGATACTTTGCTGATGAAACCGAGTTGACGGTTATTGCCTTTACGCCCTCGATCTCTGTCAGTAATGGGGAAGGGCTGTCGATGGGTGCCGGAATCAACCTGATGTATGCGGAAGGCAAACTGACCAGGTTCCTGGATAACTCAGCAGCCAGTTTTGCAGTAACCGGGGGAGCCGATCCGGCGTTTTATAACGAAGGGTATGCTGATATTGAAGGTGATGATATCGGTGTGACTTTCCGGGTCGGCTTTTTGTATGAGCTCTCGAACAGAACCCAGTTTGGTCTCAGCGCCCAGACCGGTACTGAGCTGAATTTGAAGGGCGATGCCAAGCTGAGTAACTTTGTTGATCCAGCCAATGGTGTTGTCACGCCCACCAACGCCTTCGAAAAAGTGGAGGTGCCGCTTGCGATTCCCGAGAGCGTAACGCTTGGTGCAAGGCATAAGCTGACCAACCAGGTAACCCTGCTGGCCGGGGCGACCTACGCCAAGTGGAGTCGCTTTGAAGAGCTGGATATTGTCAGTCGTGAGGCTGGTGGCGAGATTACCGGGGCCCCTCAGGAGGGCGCCATTCTCAGTCACGTAACCGAGAAGTGGCAAAATACCTGGCAGTTCAACGTTGGGGCAATCTGGCAGGCATCACCAGAATGGGCTTTCAAAACCGGTTATGCGTTTGATGAATCTCCGGTCAACGAGAATTTTGTGACTGCCAGGATTCCCTCCAATGACCGTCATTGGTTGACCCTCGGAGCGCAATGGGCTGACGCGCAGAGTGGTTGGGCCGTTGATGTGGCTGCGGGCACACTGATCTTCGATGGCGATGCGCAAGTCAATGAAAGAAACTACCAGCATGAGAATCCCACGCAGGTTGCTGAGCTGCGGCCCGGTCTGGAAGATCCAAGCAATTACCGCGGTAGCTATGATTTGAGCGCCTGGAGTGCTGCGATCGAGGTAAGCAAGTCCTTCTAAACCCTCGAGAATCTGGCAGGCTGCAGGCCGGTCAGCCAACCACCTGGCCACGGTAGATGACTTTCTTCTTCCGTGGCGGGTCGATCTGTCCCTCCTCGTCCTGTTCCGCTGATGAGGGCGGCGCATCGGCAATGACCTGGCCTCGATAGTTACGCTTGAGGCCGTCATCTTCTTCCTCGGGCTCAATATTGAGCTGTGGAACCCGTTCTTTGAGGGTCTCCCAGACACGAGTCAGCTGACTGGAGCGTGTTTTTCGCGCGTAATCGGCCAGCTGTTGTTCCAGATGCTCTTCCGTGAGGTGCAGTTTGACGCCGAATTCCGTGTGAATCAGGCGGCGGCACTGGTGAACCAGTTTCAGCACGCTGGGGTCCAGCAGCCAGCTACGTTCAGATGCCAGAGAAGTCATGGTATGAGCCTCGGAGATGAAATGTCACAACCTGGCGCTGCCCGGAGTGTCTGATGGGGTAGCGCCGACTCTGGAATCGTAGCGAATATCGTGCCGTAACGGCGGAAGAATTGGCCGGCGTTGGCGCCTCTGCGACTTGGCGGCAAGTCACGAAAGCTGAGAGCGGGTTCAGTGTTTAAAAGTGTGAGTGTTTTCGGTGCGTTTAAGGGCGTCCATGCCCTGTTTTGGGGTGCGTTAGTGTGCTTCGTCCCAGTTGTCACCGGCGCCGGCTTCCACCAGCAGGGGAACATCCAGTTCCGCGGCTGCCGACATGCGCTTTTCCAGTCCCGCCCGAATCTTGTCGAGTGCCGATTCCTTCACTTCCAGGATCAGTTCATCATGAACCTGCATGGTCATGCGGGCTTCATCGGCGTGCTCTTTTAGCAGCCAGTTCTCCACATCCACCATGGCTCGCTTGATGATGTCTGCCGCAGTACCCTGCATCGGGGCGTTGATAGCGGTTCGCTCCGCAGCCTGCTGCAGCTGTTTGTTGCGGGCGTTTATTTCTGGCAGGTACAGGCGCCGTCCGAAGAGCGTCTCCACGAAACCGTCGTCATGGGCCTGTTTGCGGATGTTGTCCATGTATTTAAGAACGCCGGGATAGCGTTCGAAATAACGATCGATGTATTCCTGGGCGAGTTTGCGCTCAACGTCCAGTTGCCGCGAAAGGCCAAAGGCGGACATGCCGTAGATCAGGCCGAAGTTGATGGCCTTGGCGCTCCGACGCTGGTCTGAGGACACATCGTCAAGGCTGACCCCGAATACTTCCGATGCCGTTGCCTTGTGAATGTCTTCGCCCTTCTCAAACGCTTTAAGCAGTCCTTTGTCTCCCGAGAGATGGGCCATGATCCGAAGCTCGATCTGAGAGTAGTCGGCAGCGACGAGCTTGTATCCCTCGGGTGCAATAAAGGCCTGCCGTATACGGCGTCCCTGTTCGCTCCTGATGGGGATATTCTGCAGGTTGGGTTCCGACGAGGACAGTCGACCGGTAGCAGTGACAGCCTGATGGTAGGACGTGTGTACCCGGCCGGTACGATGGTGAATCAGCTCTGGCAGCGTGTCGGTGTAGGTCGACTTCAGCTTGCTCAGGCTTCGGTGCTCAAGAATCAGGCGCGGCAGTTCGTGTTCGTGTGCCAGTTCCTGAAGCACCGGCTCCGCTGTTGACGGCGCGCCCTTTGGGGTTTTCTTGATGACCGGCAGCCCCATTTTGTCGTAGAAGATCGCCTGCAGTTGCTTGGTGGAGCCCAGGTTGAAGGTTTCCCCGGCCACTTCATGGGCCTCTTCTTCCAGCTCCGCCATGCGCTCCGCCAGTTCCTGGCTGTGCTGGCGCAGAGTGCTCGCGCTGATGAGGGTGCCACGCTGCTCCATTCGCGACAGTACCGGCACCAGGGGTAAATCGATATCTTCGTACACAGCGGCCAGTTTTCCGGTTTCTTTCAGCTTCGGTCGCAGGGTCTGGTGCAGGCGCAGGGTAATGTCCGCATCTTCGGCGGCGTAGGGCGCCGCTTTTTCAAGGTCAATTTGGTTGAAAGTGAGCTGTTTCGCGCCTTTCCCCGCAATGGACTCAAAGCTGGTGGTCTTCTCGCCGAGGTAGTACATGGCGAGGCTGTCCATATCGTGCCGCGTGGCCACAGAGTTCAGAACGTAGGATTCCAGCATGGTGTCTTCGGCAATGCCCTCCAGGGTAATGCCGTGGTTGGCCAGTACGTTTTTGTCGTACTTCAGATTCTGGCCGACCTTTGCCAGGTCGGGGTTCTCCAGCAGTGGTTTAAGCTGGTCCAGAACCTGATCACGATCCAGCTGCTCGGGCGCGCCCATGTAGTCGTGCCCCAGCGGGACATAGGCGGCTTCGCCAGGCGTTATGGCAAAGGAGACGCCTACGATTTCGGCGTCCATGTAGCGCAGGCTGGTGGTCTCTGTGTCGAAGGCAAACAGCTCTGCCGACTTAAGGCGCTCCAGCCACTGATCCAGTTGTTTCTGGTCGGTGACAATGCTGTAGTCTTTCTTGCCGGTTTCCGGTTTGGGATTCTCATCGCCGGCTTGAGCGTTGCCGGAAGATGAAGTGTCTCCCTCTTCCAGTTCGGCAATCCAGCTGCGGAGTTCATATTCCTTGAACAGTTCGAGCAATTGCTGGTCGTCCTGCTCCCGGAGTTTCAGATCTTCCAGACCGAAATCCAGTTCCACGTCGGTGCGGATGGTAGCCAGTTCACGGCTCAGGGGCAGGGTTTCCGTCGCTTCCCGCAGGTATTCACCGATCTTGCCCTTGATGTCATCGGCGTGTTCGATGACGTTGTCCAGGTTATCGTAGCTCTGCAGCCATTTGACCGCGGTTTTCGGGCCGCACTTGTTGACGCCGGGGATGTTATCCACCTTGTCGCCCACCAGGGCCAGGTAGTCGACAATCTGCTCCGGAGTAACGCCGAATTTCTCCACCACGCCGTCCCGGTCCATCCGGGTCTCGGTCATGGTGTTGATGAGCGTGACATGATCGCTGACCAGTTGTGCCATGTCCTTGTCGCCGGTGGAGACCACCACATCGATGCCCTTGCTGGTTGCTTCGTTGGCAAGGGTGCCGATCACGTCGTCGGCCTCAACGCCTGTCACCGTCAGCAGCGGCAGCCCCATGGCCTTTACGATCTCGTGAATGGGCTCGATCTGGCAGGCGAGATCCTCCGGCATGGGAGGTCGGTTGGCCTTGTACTCTTCATAGAGATCATGTCGGAAGGTTTTGCCCTTGGCGTCGAACACCACCACCATCTTGGACCCGGGAAAATCCTGCTCCAGGCGACGGATCATGCTGATCACGCCCTTGATGGCTCCGGTCGGATGATCCTTGCTTGTGGTGAGTGGTGGAAGTGCATGATAAGCGCGGAAAAGATAGGACGATCCGTCCACAAGAACCACAGGTGGTGTGTTTTTGCTGGTCATGTCAAAACAGGTCCGGAATCTGATTGAAGCGTGGGTTGGCTTATGCAACTCTGTACTGAAATCGATGGACGAAAGGGTATCACGAAAATGAAACGAATCGCCTGTCCGGCTTTGTTGCTCGCCTGTCTGCCTCTGGCTGCCCTGGCTCAGGACGAGGGCGCTCTGGATGAGACACCGGTGGTAACTCCCGAAGAGCCTGTGGTGATCTCGGATTACCAGCCTGCGGGCCAGGGTCCCGAGATTGTTATTCGCCCGGGCGAGCAGGAAGTGTTCTACGAATACCGGGTCAACGGACAGCTGATGGAAATTAAAGTTGTGCCGGAAGTTGGACCGGAGTACTACCTGGTGCCGGCGGATGGGGGCGGTTGGATCCGGGAAACCGATTCCGACATGCTGGTGCCCAGTTGGGTGATATTCCGCTGGTAAATCGTAATCAGATCAGATCCACGGTGACCGGCGTTGAGCGCCGGCTTTCCAAACCTTCGATATCTACCGTGGTGATGGCGAATTCGTACGCCCCGGGCGACATCTCGGCCAGTGAAAGCCTTGTTTTGGCAGAGCTTTCAATAAGGATTACGTTGTAGTTTTCCTGGTGTCTGAGGCGGTAGTAAATCCTGAATTCCGCAATCTCCCCCAGTGCCAGAGAGGAGCCGTCTTCCCGGGTCAGCGGAGCTGTCCATGTCAATTCCCTCGGCTCAGTGGCTGTATCTCCGGATTTGTGGGCCTGCCCCAGCGTCGTCATCAGCCCGTCGGTCGCCTTGTCCAATCGCGAATTAGCAATTTCAGCAGCCCGGTCAGAGCTGGTGCTGGTGGCGCGGGAATCTTCTTGGCAAGCAGCAAGTAGGAAAGACGCGGCAATCAACGGCAAAAGAACCAGGGAGACGCGTGGATGTCCGGGCTTATTAGGGATCATGGTTACTCGCATACGGGCCTGATCGAGGCCTTTGTTGATTAAGCGTATGGAGCCTGAATAAAACGGGGAGACGGGCTTCTTTGACAGCCACGCATTATGCCAGCCGGGTTTTCAGGATCAAGTGAATAATCCGTAAAAGCCCTTATTCGTCCATTTCCTGCTTTTAGTATGAACATTCTAATTTTAGAGCGTAGCTTAGGTTGTGAGATCGAAGTAAGGCCTTAGTTGCACTGGTTTCGACAAGGCCTTGGAACTTTCAGGAAACCAAGGGGATTTATCATGGGTAAACTCAAGTCTTATCAGGAACAGCTCCAGGAAATCGTGGACAAGGGTATCAATGCCGCTGAAGAGCAGCAGAAGAAGCTGGCTTCCAAGCCGTTCGAGTACGCCGAGAAGCTCGAGTCTGAAGCGCGCGAGTACAGCGTGAAGACCCTGCGCAAGCGTTACAACGGCTACAGTGACAGCCTGTTCGATCAGCTGCGCAACCTGAACAGCCGTTTTGGCAGCTTCGCTGGTGACCTGGTCGCCAAGCTGGAAAAAGAAGCAGCCGAAGGCGCTGATGCAGTCGCAGAAGCCGCGGAAGACGTGTCTGACGCTGCGCAGGATGCGAAGAAATCTGTTGAGCCGAAGAAGACGGCTGCACGCAAGACCACTGCGCGCAAGACCACTTCAACTGCCAAGAAGAGCACAGCTTCCGCCTGAAATGCGGATAGCGTCTCACCGTTAGGTGAGTGAAATGAAAAGGCCGCCGGGTAACACCGGCGGCCTTTTTTTGGTCTCGGAAATTTCAGTGCAGGATCAGTTTTCGGTCTCGGTATGATCAAGTGGCAGGGTTCGTGCCTCGCCGGTAACCTCTTCCAGGCGCTCGATGTCGGCTTCAAAGGCCTTGCGTAGTTCCTCGATTTCCTGGGTCTGTGAGGTGATTTCCCGCTCGATATCGCGAATCTGGGCCTCCAGCCGCCGGATTTTCTCCAGCGTGCCCTCGGGAATCTCGCGACCGGCCCGCTCCATGTTGGCTGCCCGGCTCTGTTCGTTATCCAGCTGGCTGGATATCACCGATATATTGCCGCGCTTGAGCTGAATAAGACCCTCGAGCTCGCGGATTTTCCGGTGCATGGCTTTCACGGCCTGATCCGGGTGGCTGAAGCGTTTCAGCAGCGCCCGGTCTTGTTCGCGCTGTTCTGCGAGTTCCTTCTGGCGCTGTTTTTCCGCTTCCCGGGCAGCAATCTCTTCTTCGGTTGGTGCCGGCGGAATGGTGTCAATCACGCGGCCATTGTCATTCAGGATGTCATAGCCACGCTTGGTGGCTTCCTGGGGGATGGTGCTGCTGATTACGATCTGGCCGTTCTCATCCGTGTAACGGTACATATTGGCCGCTGCCTGGGCAGATAACCCCAGGGCAAGTGCCAGTGCCGTCGTTTTAACAGACAGCGCGGTCAGACGATTGGCCATCAATCAGACTCCGTAACGATCCCGATAACTGGCTACCTTCTCGGCATGCCCGGCAAACTCCGGGTTGGCTTTAAGATAGTCCAAAACCTGTTCGAGGCGAATAATGCTCACCACCGGAATGCCGAATTCCTTCTCCACTTCCTGGATGGCAGACAATTCGCCATTGCCTTTCTCCTGGCGATCCAGCGCAATCAACACGCCTGCAGGTTCAGCCCCGGCGGCCCGAATGATGTCGATGGACTCCCGGATAGCCGTGCCGGCAGTAATCACATCGTCCACAATCAAGACTTTGCCCCGCAATGGTGCGCCAACAATATTGCCGCCCTCGCCATGATCTTTCTTTTCCTTGCGATTAAACGCAAAGGGTTTGCTGTTACCTTCTGTAGCCAGCGCCATTGCTGTGACGGTGGCCAGCGGTATGCCCTTATAGGCAGGGCCGAAAATAATGTCATAATCCAGCCCGCTGCGCGCGATGGCGGCGGCATAGGCCTTGCTTAACTGAAGCAGGTCGTCCCCGGTATTGAACAGGCCAGCGTTAAAGAAGTAGGGGCTGGTTCGGCCCGACTTGAGCGTGAACTCACCAAAGCGTAGTACATTTCGGCGGATGGCAAATTCGATAAATTTTTGCTGATAGTCGTGCATGACAAGGCTTCTGGCGGGTGTTGATCTTTAATTAGCGCGTAAAAACGGTATCATACACACAAACCGAATCAGGGAACACGTATGCGGGTAGTATCAATCAGCGTCAATGGCCTCGCTCAGGCTGTTGAAAAAGGTTTATTCGACTGGCTGGCGGAGCAGGACGCTGACGTGGTTTGCGTTCAGGACCATCGCATGCGGGCCTATGAGATTGAGGACTATAACCTGATTCCGGAAGGTTACGAGGCCTACTTTATTGATGGCGAAAAGAATGAGGATGGCGGTGTCGGCATTTATACCCGTCATTTCCCGAAGGCCATCATGTATGGATTTGCCAATGAACAGGCTGATCGGGAAGGCCGGTTCATTCAGGCCGATTTTGACAAGGTCTCCGTAGCCTGCGTGCTTGCTCCTTGTGCCCTCGGTCGCGAAGAAGAACTGATCGGCGAGGACGACCTCACGGTTCTGGACCACAAGGACGAATTTATGGAGTCCTTCGGTCTGCACATGCAGAAAACACTGCGCAAACGTCGTCAGTTTATCTTCTGCGCCAACCTCCAGACCGCACACCATGTAACTGACGCCAGCCCCCTGTACCACAAGCTGGATTTCTCCGGTTTTCTGCCCCACGAGCGCGCGTGGCTGGACCGCCTGTTTGATGAAATGGGCTGCGTTGATGGCTTCCGGGAGATCAACAAGCAGAGCAGCCAGTTCACCTGGTGGCCCGAGCAGGCCGAAGGTTCGCGCAAGAATGCGGGCATCCGGGTGGACTACCACCTGCTGACACCGGGAATCCGCAAGACTATCGAAGATGGCTGGATCGACGACTCAACCCGGTTCTCCGATCACGCTCCGGTGATCATGGATTACGACATCGAAGTCGGCTTTTAAGTCTGGGGAAGCATCGCCACACAGGCGCCCCAGACTTTGGGGTGGGCTGAACAAGCCGTAGGTCGGATTAGGCGTAAGCCGTAATCCGACACTGTGCACCGGAAAGGTCTCCCCCTCCGGACACGCGGGCGACAAGCTTAATCCGCCAGCGCCGCTTTCTGAATCTCAAACAACTGCTCAATACCCTGTTTGGCCAGAGTCAGCATACTGTCCAGTTCTGACTGGTCGAACGGCGCACCTTCCGCAGTTCCCTGAATCTCAATGAAACCGCCCTGGTCGGTCATGATTACGTTCATGTCGGTTTCGGCTTCGGAGTCTTCCGGGTAGTCCAGGTCCACCACCGGAGTCCCCTTGTAAACGCCAACGGAGAACGCAGCGATCATCTGCTTGAGGGGGGATTTCTTCAGGCGCTTCTCGGCGACCAGATGATTCAGGGCATCGACCAATGCTACACAACCGCCGGTGATGGCTGCGGTGCGGGTGCCGCCATCGGCCTGGATGACGTCGCAATCGATGGTGATGGAGTGTTCACCGAGGGCGGTCAGATCGACAGCGGCGCGAAGGGATCGGCCGATCAGGCGCTGGATTTCAACGGTGCGGCCGCCCTGTTTGCCGCGCGCAGCTTCCCGGCCCATGCGGCTGCCGGTGGAGCGGGGCAACATGCCGTATTCGGCGGTGATCCAGCCCTTGCCTTCACCCCTCAGAAACGGGGGGACCTTGTTTTCGACGGAGGCAGTGCAGATGACTTTGGTGTCCCCGAATTCCACCAGCACGGAGCCTTCGGCGTGACGTGTATAGTTGCGGGTGATTCGAACATCTCTGGGTTGCTCGGGCGTTCTGCCGCTTGGACGCATAGTGTTTCCTGAAGTCAGTATTGAATGTCCGGGCGCGTGTCCCGGTCGAACGTATGTCGAAAAGGGCGGTCAGTATAACACGTTGGGGTTAGGCTTTTGTCCGGTTCGCAGTAGCTGTTAAGAGCCTGTTAAACTCGATTGCTGATCATTAACCATGAGCGGAGCCGACATGATCCGAAGTATGACCGCATTTGCCCGCAAGGACGTCCAGGGAGACTGGGGTACGCTGACCTGTGAAATCCGGACTGTGAATCACCGGTATCTGGAGCCTTCGTTCCGGCTGCCGGATGCTTTCCGGGAGCTGGAAAACCGGTTGCGGGAAGAGCTGAGAAAGCAGCTGAAACGGGGCAAGGTGGATGTTTCCATGCGCCTGCAGTCGGCAGAGAAGGGATCTCAAAGCTTCGAGATCAGCGAGGATATGGCTCAGGCGGTGAACGAGGCGGCCAACCATATTAACCGGATGCTGGATAATCCGGCCCACATCAATGCCCTGGACATTCTCCGTTGGCCGGGCGTGCTATCAGTGCCCGAACAGGACTACGGCCCTGCCAGAGACGCCGCGGTCGGTCTGTTCGAGCAGACCGTGGCTGAACTTGCATCGGTACGCGAGCGTGAAGGGGAGCGCCTGCGGCCGCTGTTCGAAGATCGCCTGAAAACCATGGGTGACCTCGTTGCCGACGTCCGTAAACGTATGCCGGAACTGCTAGAGGCCCAGGAGAAAGTACTGCGGGAGCGGTTTGAAAAAGCCAAAGTGGAACTGGATGCCGAGCGGGTTGCCCAGGAGATGGTGATGCTGGCCCAGAAGAGCGATGTGGCCGAGGAGCTGGACCGGCTGGATGCCCATATCGGTGAGGTGACTGACACTCTCAAAAGCGACGATGCCATCGGCCGGCGGCTCGACTTCCTGATGCAGGAGCTGAACCGGGAGGCCAACACCTTGAGCAGCAAAAGTATCGATGCTGGCGTCACACGAATTGCGGTGGATCTGAAGGTTCTGATCGAGCAGATGCGAGAGCAGGTGCAGAATCTGGAATAAGCCGGATCTGTGCGCCGGTGGTCAGTTCAGTTTCAGGTCGGTCAGTTCCGCCGGCAGTTCGAACATCATCTTGCGCTTTTTCAGAGGACAGTCGAATTCGAGGTAAAAGGCGAGAAGTTGCAAGGGCATGCCGGCCGGTCGCCCGTACAGGCGATCACCGATGATCGGATGGCCGAGGCCAGCCAGATGCCGGCGAATCTGGTGTTTTCGTCCGGTTTCGATATTGACTTCCACCAGCGAAGTTTCCCCGGTTTCATCCAGCTCGAGTGTCGATACACGGCTGACGGCCGCTTTGCCCTCGACGGGTGCATCAACGAGCTGGTCCCGAGAGTCCATAAGCCCGGCCACTCGCGCCTTGTAGTGTTTGGTCATGGTCCGACCCGAGAAACACTGGGAGAGGGCGCCGGCCGCTTTCGGATCATGGGCAATCAGCATCAGCCCGGCAGCGTCGGCGTCGAGCCTGTGGATCAGATGGCATGGTTGCTCAAGCTGGATTTCGGCCAGGCGGAGCAGACTGCAATGGTCGCCCCACTGGGAGCCCTGGGCGAGGAGCCCGTGAGGTTTGAACCAGACGGTGTACCGCCCCACATTCTCCAGGAGAATTGGCTCTTCCGGTTTCCTCGCGAGCACCTTTTCGTCGTAGTAAAGCTGCAGTCGGATACCCGGCTTCAGTTCCTTCGTGGCACGGCGTAGCCGAAGGCGCTTGCCCTTGTGAGTCCACCAGCAGGCGCCTTTGGTCATGGCGTCCTTGATTTTCTGACGCGAAAGCCCGGGGGCTGCCTCGCTCAGGGCGTCGATGGCTTTGCCGGGCTGCTTCACGGTGATGTCGATGGTGGTTCGCATGGGTTCTTGCAGTCGCTGAACAGTTGGATAGGCAAATGGTATCAGCTGGCGCCCTTGTGGGGTGCGGTGTTTTGCCAAAGTCCGTATAATTCCGTGCTTTACTGGCCGGAATACACGGTCGCCTTGTCTAGGTTTGGAGTTCTCGGGTTATGAGTCAGGCAGTTGAGCAGGGTACTCTGTACGTTATCTCCGCGCCATCCGGTGCCGGCAAGACCAGCCTTGTGGCGGAAATGCTCCGGAATGACGACAAGCTCGGTGTTTCCGTCTCGCACACGACCCGTACCATGCGGGAGGGCGAACAGAACGGGGTGAACTACCACTTTGTCAGTCGGGCCGTGTTCGAGGCGATGATTGGCGAGGGCGACTTTCTGGAGCACGCCGATGTCTTCGGCAATTACTACGGCACTTCCCAGGTCTGGGTTCGGGAAACTCTGGCCAAGGGCCAGGATGTGATCCTGGAGATCGACTGGCAGGGTGCCGCGCAGGTGCGACGCCTTATTCCCGAGTGTGTCAGTATTTTCATCGTGCCACCGTCGCCGGAAGTACTGCGCGAGCGACTTGTCGGGCGTGGCACCGATGCGCCGGAGGTGGTGGAGCGGCGCTTGGCCGAGGCCGAGGAGGAGTGCCGTCACGCGGTGGAGTTCGACTTTCTGGTGGTCAATGACAACTTCGAAGCCGCTCTCGGAGATCTGCTCGCCATTGTTCGGGCCCAGCGCCTTCGAATGGAAGTGCAGCAGCCAAGGCACCGGGCGTTGCTGGCTGGATTGTCTGGCCCGGCGTGATACGGGGTTTTCCTGTATACAAATTGAACCGGCCACAGTAAACTGTGCGGTCTGCTGAAACAGTCATTTTATGAGTCGGGGAAGTTATGGCACGAGTTACCGTTGAAGATTGTCTGGAAAACGTTGATAACCGCTTCCAGCTGGTAATGCTGGCAACCAAGCGTGCCCGTCAGCTCGCTACCAAGGGTGCCGAGCCGATGGTGGCTGAAGAAAATGATAAGCCCACGGTTATCGCCCTGCGCGAAATTGCCGAAGGCAAGATTACTCGGGATCTCCTCAAGGAAGAAGACGACGAGTGATTCAGCTGCGGACCCAGGTATATAAGTATCTGTCCGCAAGCGAGAAGCATTGAAATCTGTCCCCGCGGTTTTATAGTGTATCTATAGAGCGTTGCTGGAAGGACTCTGGAAGGACCCGGATGCGTGCATTCGGGTTTTTTTGTCCCTGAATTTCATGAAGTTGTGGAGGCGCGGTGTCGGCAGAGGCTACGGTTGAAGGACTGGCTCGAGAGCTAAGTTCCTATCTGGATACCACTCGCATCAATCAGGTGCGACGCGCCTATTATTATGCCGAGCAGGCCCACGAGGGCCAGATGCGCAAAAGCGGCGACCGGTACATTACTCACCCCCTGGCTGTCGCCCACATTCTCGCCGATCTCCGTCTGGACCATCAGAGCCTGATGGCGGCGATGCTTCACGATGTGATCGAAGACACAGGCATTCCCAAGGACGCCTTGGCGGAGCAGTTCGGCGACGATGTTGCGGAACTGGTGGATGGGGTCAGCAAGCTGACCCAGATCGAATTCCGTTCCCGAGCGGAAGCCCAGGCTGAAAACTTCCAGAAGATGACTCTGGCCATGGCCAGAGATATTCGGGTAATTCTGGTGAAGCTGGCGGACCGCCTTCACAATATGCGCACTCTGGGCCCCATGCCCTATGAGAAGCGCCAGCGCATTGCCACCGAGACCCTCGATATCTACGCCCCCATCGCGAACCGCCTGGGTATGCACTCGATCTGCACCGAGCTTGAGGACTTGGGCTTCACCTCTTTGTATCCGATGCGTTCGAAGTACATTTCAAAAGCAGTGGACAAGCTCAGGGGCAGCCACCGCGAAATCATCGAGGACATTCGCGGCAAACTGCAGGAAAAGCTGGAGGAGCGTGGCCTGCCGGGGCGGATTCTGGGCCGGGAAAAGCACCTGAACAGCATCTACAACAAGATGAAGTTCAAGCAGAAGTCCTTCCATGAAATCATGGATGTATACGCGTTCCGGATCATCACCGATACCGAAGACGACTGCTACCGGATCCTTGGTGCCGTACACAGCCTTTACAAACCCCTCCCGGGCCGCTTCAAGGACTACATAGCCATGCCCAAGGCCAATGGCTACCAGTCCATCCACACCACCCTGTTCGGGATGCACGTGAACATCGAGATCCAGATCCGTACCGAGGAGATGGAGCATATCGCCAATAATGGTATTGCGGCGCACTGGATGTACAAGAATGAACCCAGCAGCGTGACCAGCGCCAACCAGGCCCGGGTCGACCGCTGGGTGAAGGGGCTGATGGAAATGCGGGAACGGGCCGATGACTCCATGGAGTTTATCGAGCATGTGAAGGTAGACCTGTTCCCGGACGAGATATACGTCTTCACCCCCAAGGGCCGCATCATGGAGTTGCCAAGCGGGGCAACGCCGGTGGACTTTGCCTATGCCATCCACACGGACATCGGCAACGCCACCGTAGCCTGTCGAATCAACCGCAACCTGGGTTCCCTCAGCCAGCCTCTGCAGAGTGGCCAGACCGTGGAAATCATTACTGCGCCCGGCGCCCGGCCCAACCCGGCCTGGCTAAGTTTCGTCGTGACCGGCAAGGCTCGGAGCAGTATCCGGCACGTGCTCAAGAGCCAGAAGCGCGCGGAATCGTTGGAGCTTGGCCGGACCCTGCTGAAAAAATCCCTGAAGGGGTTCGGTGCGAAACTGTCCGAGATCAGCGACGCCCAGAAGCAGGCGGTGGTGAACCACAATCAGGTGAACAGTTTTGACGACCTGATCAGCGACATCGGGCTAGGCAACCGGATGGCCTATCTGGTCGCCCGTCAGCTTGCGAGCGGCTCAGAGGTTGCCGAAGCCATTGAGGCACCCAGGGATATCGAGGGCGGCAATCACAGCCCGGTGACCATTCGTGGCACCGAAGGGCTTCTGGTAAGGTTCGCCAGCTGTTGCAAGCCGATTCCGGGGGACCCGGTGGTTGGGGTGATGGACTCGGGCAAAGGCATGGTGATTCATTCCGATACCTGCTCCCGGTTGCCCGAGGACGATGAGGGTCGGGCTCGCCTGACTCATCTCAAATGGGCCAAGGACATTACCGACGAATTTTCCGTGGAGCTTCGGGTAGAGCTGGAGCGCCAGCGCGGTGTGATTGCCGAGATGGCCAACGCGGTTGCCATGGCGGACGGCAATATCGAGCGCATCAACGTGGAAGAGCAGAACGCCCGCTTTGGCGTCGTCAGTCTCGTAGTGCACGTTAATGGCCGTCGACACCTGGCTCGGGTGATGCGCCGGATCCGCAACATTCGTGCGATTACCCACATCAGCCGTGTGCGGCACTGACACCGACCAAAGCCCGGTTGACAGGCGCGCTACGCAAGGGCGACGATTGGCGTTTTGGAAGAGAGGAAACCAAGGGTCATGACCAACAAATCCGTAATTCAGACCGAGAATGCGCCCCAGGCAATCGGCACTTACTCTCAGGCGGTAAAGGCAGGGGATACCGTGTACCTGTCTGGCCAGATTCCGCTGGTGCCGGAAACCATGGAAGTGGTCGCCGGCGATTTCTCGGCCAAGACCCGGCAGGTATTCGATAACCTCAAGGCCGTTTGCGAGGCCGCCGGTGGCGAGCTGAAGGACATCGTGAAACTGAACATCTACATGACGGACCTGGCCAATTTCGCCACGGTCAACGAGATCATGGCCACCTATTTCCAGGAACCGTATCCGGCCCGAGCGGCGGTAGGTGTCGCGGCGCTTCCCAAGGGAGTGCCCATTGAAATGGAAGCGGTGATGGTGCTCAGCTAAGACCTGATAACACCGGCATTAAAAAAGGCGGCCAAGGCCGCCTTTTTTAATGCCGGAGGCTCATCCCTGGTCAATCATGGCGCGGTAGCCGGAACGGAAATCCGGATAGCGGAACTGGAAGCCGGTGCCCAGCAGTCGCTTGTTGCTGCAGCGTTTGCTCCCGGCCCGGCCGCCTTTCCGGGCATCGGGCTGCGGATCGGCGCAGGGCGTTTGCTGCCGCACCCAATCTACTACCTCATCAAGCCTTACTGGCTCGCAATCGCTGGCAAGGTAGCAGGTCTCCAGTGACGCTCCTGCAAGTGCCAGCTTCACAAGGTGGGCAGCCGCGTCCGCTGCATCCTCCTCGTGAATCCGGTTACTGAACGGTGCTGGCTTCGCCGGATTCATGCGCCCCTCCTGGACCTCCTCGAGAAAACGCCGCCGTGAAGGTCCGTAAATGCCGCTGTATCGGATGATTGTCGCTGGATGGCCGCTGTCCAATGCGGTCTGTTCACCGGCCAGGACCTGCTCCCCGCTGAACCGGGCCGGTTTTGTGGGGCTGGATTCATCCACCCAGCTGTCGTCATCCTGTGAATAGACACTGCTGCTGCTCACAAAGAACAGGTGTTTCAGGGACTGACTGCCGATGGCCGCCAAGAAATTTTCCAGACCGGTCACATAGGCATCGCGATAGCCCTGCTGGTCGTAGCTGGAGGGCGTCAGGCAATAGATGATGATATCGAGATCAGCAGGAAGTTTGCGGGCGAGGGTCTCAGGCCTTGTCAGATCGGCGCCGATGCCGTGAACGCCCTCGGGAACACGCTCGGGATTTCGCCGCAGGCCAAACACGGTAGCCGAGGTTGTCAGCCGACTGGCAATGGCGCCACCGAGTTTGCCGCAACCAGCAACGAGAATTCGGGGCGTCTTACGACTTTCAGTGATTGCCATAGACAATTTCAATCCTTATGCTTTACCTCATAAATTCGTGAAACTTCGACCCGCATCTTTCTGACCGGAGCTCACCATGACTCTCACCGAGTTACGATACGTCGTTACGCTGGCCCGCGAAAGGCATTTTGGCCGGGCTGCAGAGCGTTGCCATGTTAGCCAGCCAACGCTCAGTGTTGCTGTGAAAAAGCTGGAAGACGAGCTCGGTATCCCTTTGTTCGAGCGAAGCAAAAGCAGCATCCGCGTGACCGAAACCGGTCTGCGCATTATCGAGCAGGCCCAGCGGGTGCTTGATCAGGTCGGCCTGATCAAGGACATGGCGCAGGATGGCAAGAACCAGCTCAATTCGCCTCTGAAGGTCGGTGCGATCTACACCATCGGTCCCTATCTGTTCCCGCATCTGCTCCCGGAACTGAGGCGTGCGGCCCCGGAAATGCCGCTGTATATCGAAGAAAACTACACCGCCAACCTGAGGCAGAAACTCCGGCAGTCTGAGCTGGATGCCATTATTATTGCCCTGCCGTTCGAGGAGCCGGAAGTAGTTACCCTGCCGCTCTACGACGAACCGTTCGTAGTGTTGCTGCCCGCGGGACATCCGCTGGCCAGCAAGGAGCAGTTGACTGCCGACGAGTTGGCCAAGGAGCAATTGCTATTGCTCGGGCCCGGACACTGTTTCCGGGATCAGGTTCTGGAATCCTGCCCACCCCTGGTAGAAGCCGTAACCCACCGGGCAAACAACGGTTCACCGGCGCTGGTGACCGAAGGCAGTTCTCTGGAAACCATTCGCCATATGGTCGCTTCCGGCCTGGGCATCACAGTTTTACCACTCTCGGCGGCCACCGCCATGCAGTACCACGAGGACATTCTGGCCGTTCGACCGTTTGCGCCACCGGTGCCGTTCCGCACAGTGGCTCTGGCCTGGCGGGTTACGTTCCCGCGGCCCAAGGCTATTGATGTGCTCTCCCTGGCTGCCAGCCAGTGCCGGGTAATCGAAAAGGCGAAAACAGACACACCGGTTGTGGCCGAAAGCGCCTGAGCCTGACTATGACGTCACTGGATGACATACCGGTCACCCAGCTCAAGGGCGTAGGAAACGCCCTGGCAGAAAAGCTCGCCAAGCTGGGTATTACCTCCCTGCAGGACCTGCTGTTTCACCTGCCTCACCGATACGAAGACAGAACCCGGGTAATACCCATGGGAAGTCTTCGCATCGGTGATGTGGCCGTGGTGGAAGGGGAGGTTATGAAAGCGGACCTGATCATGGGTCGCAGACGCAGTTTGCAAGTGACCCTCCGGGATAACAGCGGCTTTCTGGTGATGCGCTTTTTTCATTTCAACGCGGCCCAGAAAAATCAGTTGAGCGAGGGCGCAAGGGTTCGCTGCTTTGGCGAAGTCCGGCCCGGGCGCGCAGGTTATGAGTTCTACCATCCGGAGTACCAAGTCAATCCACCGCCCATGCCGGCGGAAGGTGACGCGACCCTGACGCCGGTTTACCCGCTGACAGAGGGTATCCAGCAGCCTCGAGTGCGCTCGCTCTGCCAGCAGGCGCTGGGCTATCTTGAGCGGTTCCCGATTCGTGACTGGCTGCCCGGGAACCTGCTGGCCGAGTATCAGCTGCCCGGAATCACCGAAGCTGTCCAGCTGGTGCATTCCCCGCCAGCCAGCGCGCCGGTTAACCTGCCTATGGAAGGACGCCATCCGGCGCAACAGCGCCTGGTGATGGAAGAACTGCTGGCCCATCAGCTGAGCTTGCTCCAGGTGCGTGAACAGATTCAGGCTCGTGAAGCGCTCCCGCTACTGCCCACGGGGGATTTGCCCGAGCGTTTCCTGGATTCCCTGCCCTTTGCACTCACCGGTGCCCAGCGCCATGTGCTGGCCGATATCCGTCAGAACCTGAGCCAGCCACTGCCGATGCTCCGGCTTGTCCAGGGTGATGTTGGCTCGGGCAAGACCGTCGTCGCGGCATTGGCGGCGTTGCAGGCTATTGGCGCCGGTGCACAAGTAGCCCTGATGGCGCCCACCGAAATCCTTGCCGAACAGCATTTTCAGAATTTCCGGGCATGGCTGGAGCCTCTGGGCATCCGTCTCGCGTGGCTATCCGGGAAGGTAAAAGGAAAGACCCGGGCCGAAACGCTGGAAGCGGTCCAGTCAGGGGATGCCGCCGTGGTGATCGGCACCCATGCCCTGTTTCAGGACGATGTCAGGTTCCACCGTCTTGCGCTGGTCATCGTCGATGAGCAGCATCGTTTTGGCGTCCACCAGAGGCTGGCCTTGCGGGAGAAGGGCGTCGGTGGCTCATTGGCACCTCACCAGCTGATCATGACGGCAACACCCATTCCCCGTACGCTTGCCATGAGCGCCTACGCCGATCTGGACACCTCGGTTATTGATGAACTGCCTCCGGGACGGAAGCCGATCGAAACCATCGTGATTCCCGACAGCCGCAGGGATGATGTGATTGAGCGGGTTCGGGACGCTTGCCGGGAAGGTCGACAGGCCTATTGGGTTTGCACCCTGATCGAGGAATCCGAGGCTCTGCAGTGTCAAGCTGCCGAGGTGACCGCCCAGGAGCTTGCCGAGCGATTGCCGGACCTGAAAGTGGGGCTGGTGCATGGCCGGCTGAAGGCCCAGGAAAAGGCGGCGGTGATGGAGCAGTTCAAAGTTGGCGAGCTTGACCTGCTAGTGGCCACAACGGTCATTGAAGTAGGCGTTGACGTACCCAATGCCTCGCTGATCATCATTGAGAATCCCGAACGCCTGGGCCTGGCCCAGTTGCATCAGCTTCGCGGTCGTGTCGGTCGGGGAGAGCAGGCGAGTTTTTGTGTCTTGATGTATCACCCGCCCTTGTCTGCCAATGGCAAGGCCCGCCTGCAGGCGCTCAGGGACAGCCAGGATGGCTTCTGTATCGCCGAGAAAGACCTGGAGATTCGTGGGCCGGGCGAAGTGTTGGGCACTCGGCAAACCGGTATGATGCAGTTTCGGCTGGCGGACTTCGAACGCGACAAGGGTTGGATCGAGCCAGTCCGGAAAATGGCCCCAGGACTGATGGCTCATCCGGAGACTGTCCGCGCTCTGGTGAGACGATGGCTCGGTGAGAGAACGCGTTACGGCGATGTGTAAAGGCGTCCGTTTATTCTCTGAAAGCGTATGAAAGCGCTCTGGAAATAGAGTTCAGTCAACGTCAGGGTCATTTCTTTGCCCTATACTGGGTTCAGTATGATTTTCAGGTTCGGGTTATCGGGCGGAAAACAGCAATATTCGGGAGATATTTATGGAATTACCTGTCGCAGTTCAGCAGGCTCTGGGTGAGACCGCAGCGGGTGTATCCTTGAGGGATGCTAGCACCGCCAGCCGAAAAGAACTGCTGCGCATGGTCTTGCTGACTGATGAGCAAGGTAACCTTCAGGTGATTTGTCGCAAGGACGATCTGATTGATTTAGAACAGATGAACAAGGAACTCGGGCGGGATCTGCGTCTCATGAAGCGCCGAGAGCAAGTGCGGGTGAGAGAGCGGGCAGGCCTTAAAGCGCTTCCAGCATTGCCGTCATTGACCGGCTGGCCAACGCTTGTTGATGAGCGTGTGGATCAACTTTCTGCGGTTGCGTTGGAGCTTGGCGAACAAAATCTCGCGATGGTAATGCCTGCAGAGGACTTTCAGGCTCTGACAGCCAGTGCCGATCGACACTCTCTTGCGGTCGCCCTGGAATCCATTTCGGTTAATTATGATGACCACGACAGAGATCGGGATCAATTCCATTCGGCCATCAAAAAATTCACCGGTTTAAGAATACAGCAGCGACTTGAAGATACGCTTGAGTTACCACCACTGCCTGAAACCGCGCAGAGAATCATCCATTTACGAGTAAACCCCAATGCTGTGATGGGGGACCTCGTTGATATCGTCGAGAGCGATCCAAGCTTGGCAGCGCAGGTAGTCAGTTGGGCGTCGTCTTCGTTCTATGCCGCCGCCGGCCAGGTAAAATCAGTGCATGATGCGGTGTCCCGAGTTCTCGGATTCGACCTCGTCATGAACCTGGCCATGGGCCTTTCTTTGGGGCGGGCATTAAAGCAGCCTCAGGATCATCCCGAAGGTTATGTGGATTACTGGCAGCAGGCTATCTGGCAAGCCCAGTCTGCCGGTATTTTGGCCAGCATGATGCCCCGCGGAGAGCGTCCTGTATTTGGTCTTGCCTATCTGGGAGGGCTTCTCCACAACTTTGGCCACTTGGTTCTGGCGCAAGTGTTTCCGCCACATTTCAAACTTGTATGCCGTTCCCTGGAAGTAAATCCTGATATTGATTCCTCAGTTACTGAGCACTACTTGCTCGGAATTACCCGAGAGCAGATTGCTGCCCAGCTCATGGAAAACTGGGGCATGCCCGACGAGGTGACACTGGCAATTCGTTACCAGAAGAATCGCTTTTACAGTGGATCAAACAGCGTGTATGCCCGTTTGCTATGGCTCGGCCGGCAGTTGCTAGTGGCACGAGGTGTAGCTCTGGGCGCCGGTGAAGAGATTGATCCGGCAGTCTACGACGAGTTGGGGCTTGACCGTGGGCAGGTTGAGGAACAGTTCGACGAACTGGTCCACAACAAAGATAGCGTTATGGCCATGGCCGGCATGATGAGCCAATAGGGTCAGCATTCCGCATATTGTAACTCAAAAAAAGCCGGCCCAGAGGCCGGCAAGCTCACCCGCTTTATTGCAGAGTCGTCCAAACTTATCAGGAGAAAACAACGTTAGGTGGCACCTGCCGCAGATGATAGGTGCCTCCCTGTTTTCAATTTAGACCCTGATAGAGAAAAGAAAAGTCAACAGTTGTAACCGTGAAGGAATGATCGCAGTGTCAGTTTTTCACCGCGTCAGAACCTTTTGATTTGATAAGCTAAATTATCCTTTTTGCCGATAACCCTGTTACAAATTGTTACAAAAATAAGGTCTGACCAGTTTCGTTGATGCTTTAGTGGCTGGTGCTAACTTGAAAAGGAATGGTGCCGGATAGCCGTTGCGGCTCGGCGAATTGCATCGGCATGCTTCTGTTCCACCTCAAAACGTTCCTTGTCCATTTTGTCCACAAACTTTGTCTCCGTTGCCTGCCGTGCCCGGTGCGTGGGCATGTGTTGCAACTGGTCATGCACGTCCTGGAATACCCTGAAAGGGGACTGCTCCAGCAACTCCGGAGCAATGTGGTCCAGCAGGCCCTTGAGTCTCAGACAGGCTTCCGAATATTCGATCTGATCCTCTTCAACCGCCATCGCAATAACATGAACACTGCGAATCATGTCGTTTCTGCGGTTGGTCTGGAACGCCTCGGCTTTGGCCTGCCGTTTGCGATTTTCCGAAAGCAATCTCATCTGACGCAGGATGAAAACCGCCAGCAGAACGATGGCGATGAGACCGGCAATAATCAGACTCCACTGCAGCCACTGGGGCATTTTCGGCTCCTTTTATGAATCAGGCCCGTTTGCGTTGGCGCTCCGGGCGCCAGACTTTGACAGCAACGGACTGTCCATTCAATACGGAAGTGCCGGAGAGCGGATCAATTCGACCGTCGCTGAGCAAGTCGTTGATGCTGGCACCGGCATGGGCAGCCGCCACCGACTGGCCAGTGCCATCTCGGTCATGCCCCCAGCCATGGGGAATGGATACCACCCCGGGCATGACATCCTCGGTAATCTCAACCGGCAAGACAATTTGCCTGGATTCCGAAGATATTTCTGCCGAGTCAGCGGCCTGCAAACCCAGGCGGCTGGCATCTTTGGGATGAATCATCAGGGTGCACCGGTCCTTGCCCTTAACCAGCCGCTGACTGTTGTGCATCCACGAGTTGTTGCTCCGGACGTGGCGCCGGCCAATCAGTTGCAGGGAGTCGCCGGCCGGCGCAGCCAGGGCCTCATGCAGCCTGCCAAGGTCGTCCAGGTAGCGCCTTGGCGCAAGGTTGATCTTGCCATCGCGGGTAAACAGGCGTTCAGGCAGGGACGGCTGGAGAGGGCCTAGATCGACCCCGTTCGGGTTGTCCTTCAGGGCACTCAGGGAAAGCCCTTTCGGTAGCTCCTGCCAGTGGCGGTTCAGGGGGCTGAGCTTGGCCAGTCCACGAAGCGGGTGTCGTTTCGGCAAGATGTCCATTACCAGATCGACCGCAGGCTGCAGCAATCCACGCGCGCGTCCGGCATCGGCGCCATAGGGGCCGGAGCGTAACAGCAGATCGAGGATCGGGTCCGGGCCAATCTGCTTGAAGGCGCGCCAGCCGAGCTCCGTGCGCAGGGGCAGTCGCCCGCCTTTCCGGATCTTTTCCAGCCGGTGGGCCAGTTCCAGTAAGATCTGCC
The DNA here is from genome assembly GCF_053566155.1 of Marinobacter sp. PE14. NCBI lineage: Bacteria > Pseudomonadati > Pseudomonadota > Gammaproteobacteria > Pseudomonadales > Marinobacteraceae > Marinobacter > Marinobacter sp. PE14. The sequence continues at coordinate 165,387 of NZ_JBQXNY010000006.1, forward strand.
AGTCATGGCGGGCGCCCGGGCCGGCATCGAAGAGTGCTTCGCTGTACTTCGCGAAATTGCGCACTGCAAACATGCTGAAAATCAGATCGTAATGGCTGCGTTCCAGCGCCGCTGTCGGTGGCAGAATGATATCCGCGTGACGGGTGGTTTCGTTCAGGTAGTAGTCCACCGAAACCATGAAATCGAGACCACCCAAAGCCTCTTCCAGGCGCCGCCCGTTGGGGCTGGAGAGCACCGGGTTGCCGGCAACGGTGACAAATGCCCGGATCTGCCCATCGCCAGGGGTCAGCATCTCATCGGCCATGGTGCTGGCCGGGTATTCTCCGCCGAATTCAGGCAGTCCCTTCACGCGGCTGTGGCGCTTGCCGAAGTGACCTTTCTGGCCGGCCATGGCGCCAAGCTCCACCAGATCAATCGCCGGCTGCGAGAACAGAACGCCGCCTGGCAGGTCCAGTTTTCCGGTCAGGATGTTGAGGCAATAGGCCAGCCAGGTTGCCACACCGCCAAAGGACTGGGTGCTTGTTCCCATGCGCGTGTAAAGAGCCGCCTTTCGCGTGGTGGCGAGCTGTCTGGCGAGGGCACGAATGTCTTCTGCGGAAATGCCGGTGTGTGCGCTGACCGCTTCCGGGGTGAAGCTGAGGGCGGCCAGACGCAGAAGGTCGACGTCTTTCACCAGCCTTTCGGCCGGGCCGGGATCCACGAGGCCTTCTTCAAACAACGTATGCACCATGGCCATCATCAGCAGGGCATCGCTTCCGGGCCGGATGAAGTGGAATTCGTCGGCCAGTTTCGCGGTCTCGGTGCGGCGGGGGTCCACCACAACCATCTTGCCGCCACGCTCTTTCAGGGCCTTGAGTCGCCCGCGGAAGTCCGGAACGGTCATCAGGCTGCCATTGGACGCCATGGGGTTGGCACCGATGCAGATAAACAGATCCGTGTGATCGATATCGGGAATGGGGAACAGAACCTGGTGCCCGAACATCTCGAGACTCGCGAGCATGTGAGGCAGCTGATCGTTGGACGTTGCTGAAAACCGGTTCTGGGTTCCGATGGCCCGCAGCAATGGCATGGTGGCAACCAGAGAGCCATGGTTGTGCACGTTCGGGTTGCCGAGGTAAACGCCGATACTGTTACGGCCATGGTCCTGGCGGGTCTGGTGGAGTTTTTCGGCGACGAGGTCAAACGCCTCGGCCCACTCCATTTCCTGCCAGCCGGTCCCGGTTTTACGTATGGGCTTTTTCAGGCGGTCCGGATCTTCATGCAGATCCTGCAGCGCAACCGCTTTCGGGCAGATATGCCCCCGGCTCAGTGGATCATTCTCATCGCCCTTGATGGAGGCAATCCGGCCGTCCTTCATTTCGATCGCGACACCGCACATGGCCTCGCAAAGGTGACAGGTACGATAGTGGGTGCCGTTTTCCATGAAGGGGCTCTCCTGAAGGGTTGTTGTTTTGCAATAGCAGTTTCAATCTGCAACCAGATTAGCAGTAAATGGCTTGGATGGGGAAATAACCACCGCTTGTGCCCTGTGCAAAAAGGGCCAACCCGAAGGCTGGCCCTTTGCAGTGGTTTCAGAGCGTTTTACGGCTCTGCCGGGATCTCTTTGACCGGATTGGATATGAAGTTGAGGTAGACCCCCTGTTCGGGGATTTGCAGGGGCAGATCAATCGTCACGATTTCGCCGCCAGGCACCCCAAGCGCCCGCGCCCGAACATTGATGTCGACCAGGTTGGAGTTGCGTTGCTCAATCTGCATCCGGCCGTCATCGAAGAAGGTGATATTGCCCTCCAGTTCAAGCACAAACTCCCGACCGTACAGGTCGTGGCGGCCCCCCAGCGGGATTTCCATATCGGGCGCATCGAGCATCAATTCGGCCCGGGTCTTGAAGACCGGCTGGCCATTTTCACCCTCGGTTATTACCCCGGGTATCAGGCCAGAGCGGCTGCAGCCCGGGCCGGAACACGCCGGGTCGTCCTTCGCATAGCGCATGCGGAGGACCTGGGTATTGGTAATGGACTCTTCCTGAAGCGGGATAAATCCAAAAACCTTAAGCTCTGTGAACACACTGATCGATGTGGTCGCCAACTGCGTGGGATACAGGTTGACCAGAATCCCCTCATCGCCGGTTGGCTCATAAACGCCAGGGCCAATAACTTCCGTGTTGAGGGCGTAGGTCTGGTAGATGAACTTATCTTTGGGGCAACGCTCACCGGTCTCGCAGCCAACCCGCGCATCGGCGGTACTGGCTACTATCACGGGCGGAGAGGCTGATGCCTCGTTATTGCGAACCCTCAGTTTGGTTGAATTGGCTGAAGCGGCCCAGCCATCAGGGTCGCTGCCCTGGTGGTCAAAAGGCTCAAGACAGTCCGGGTTGGTGTTGGAGTCACAGTCGACAATGAAGTTGGCATTGGTGTCGCGAACTGGCAGGTTTCGCAGAGGCGTGAAAACGCTGTCCATAGGTTCGGTTCCGGTGAAATAGATCACCATGTCATCCGGACCGTTGTTGCCACCCCCGTCATCAAGCCCTTCAAGCAGGTCGGTTTTCAACGCCAGGCCGTCGGAATCGCAAATTGAGGTGTAGCTTCCAGCGGCGCAGCTTCCTGCATCCTCTGATGACTTCAGGGTGTACCGATAGTGTGCGTCGGCTCCCCAGGGCTGGTCCGGGTAGAACCGGATCCGCTGGAGATTCTTTTCAAGCCGGCCAGGCACGTTGCTTTCCAGAACCGTGACCGAACCATTTGGCTCCTGGCTCACTTTTTCAACGGTGAACGTGTCGCCTTGAATAATGGAATTCAGGTCCATGGACTTGGAGAAGACAACAGTAATGGGGCGATCTGACGGCATGGTGCTGACTGGTAGAGTGTCACCCACACCTCCATCGGAATAGCACTGTCCCAGTACGCCGGCGGAGAGATCCAGCAGACTATGGTCGGTTTCGCAGGGGTATCCCGGATAGGTGGTCAGGGCCAGGGCAGGGCGTCGAGTTACAGTGGAGCCGCCAATATCATCCAGTGAAAACGGTAAGGGTGCCGCGGTGGCTGGGTTGCCGGCCAGATCGGTCAAACCATCAATGACGACTTCGTAGTCAACGCCATGGCGAAGGCCATCGCCCGGATTCAGGATAACGGCAGTTCCGTCCAGTCGTGTCTCAAGTGTCTCAACAGGAACACCATCCGCGAACAATGAGATTCCGGTATCAATGGAGTCCGCGGCAAGGGGCTCATCAAAGAACAGAATGACCGGATCGCCGGGGCGCTGCATGGACTGGCGCGTATCCGGAATGGCGTTGTCCGGTCCGGGCATCCAGCTGACCAGGCTGGGCGCAGTGCTGTCAAGCTCGCGGAGTAGCTCGGCGTCCAGAACCGAATCGGCATCGGTGGCCGCCTGAAGATGGAACGCGATGGTCGAGTCGGTGTACTCCTGGCCGAGAAGGTTTGGTTCCACCATTCCGATGGCATCGATGGTCAGTACACCATCCTGCACCAGCGCGATGCCGCGCAACTCTACCCCCATCAGATCCTGAGAGAGCGCTGCATTGGGCTGGGCATTTTCGGTGTTCATGGAGACATCCATAAACAGCGAGATATGTCTGGGCGCGTTAATGTCATCGGTGTAGGGGTTGGGGCTCAGGTAGCCGGATGCGTCTGACAACATGGTGACCTTGATGTTGCCGGTGGTCTGAAGTTGGCCGGTAGCAGCGTCCAGCACGGGAACCTCGCCGCCCACCAGAACATCCAGACTGGTACTGTTCAAGACACTGCCCCGGGCGATACGCAATGGAAGTGCTTCATCAGCCTCGAATGCCGGCGCATAAGCCAGCTCTGCAAACAGGTCGCCGGTCTGTTGGGAGGGGCCTGCTTCTCCCTGGAGCACCGAGTTGAGCGTTACGCCGTTAATGACCTGGCCGTTCAGGACGGATCGGGTCACGTCTTGTTCCGCAGTACCTGCGGCCAGCCCGGAATCGACAGCAGACTGCTGAAGTACGACCGTTGGGCCTGTCTCGCGGGGCGTGAATGTGATCTCCTCGCTGAACCGGTCCGCTTCGGGCGAAGTCAGGCTGGCCAGGTTTTCCAGACGCAGGGTATAGGTCTGGCTGGTGTCCAGGACATCGTCCTTGCTACCACATTCCCTGGGAGCCTCGACCAGACAGGGGTCCACCGTTACCCGGTTGCCTTTCACCAGTACCATCGCTGGAACAGCCTCTCCGTTGCCATCCAGGAGCTGGATGGAACCGCCGAGAGCCTTCCAGTCCGGATGGATCGGGTGGGTCATGGCCAGGCGGAATGTGGAGAAGTTCATGGCCTCGAACGGACTGTTGTTTGCCGGAACTTGCCAGGCGATACCAAAATCCGCGGCCGAGTTGGTTATGCTTGCTGGTCCGGAGAAACTTCCCCGAGTCTCGAACTGGATGCCGGCATCGCCGACCGCGTTAGGGGTGTCGATCTGGCGACCGCCCTCCGCAGCCAGCGGTTCGCTGAACGTCACCGTGTAGTCGCCGAGCTTGTCGAGTTCCGACGAGGGCGACAGTTTCAGGCTTTTGCCGCCGTCAATCCGGCTGATGGAAAAGGGCTGTGGCTGTCCCTGCGATTGCAGCAAAATCTTGTTTTGAAGATCTGCATCCTCATCGGTCAACGCATGGCTGAAGCGCAGAACAATGTTTGCTTTCGGGCTGACATCTGGCTGGCCATCAGCCGGGTAGGAATAAACCACCGACCCGGGAGAGACTTTCTCATTCATGGTCTGTTCGTCGCCACCACAGGCGGCCAGCAACAGGGCGGGTATCAGTGCCAGTGTTTTGTTGTACTTCATGGCGTGCCCTCCTTAAAACTTCAGGGTGATGGAGCCGCTGACAACGTGAACGTCGCCGTCTGCAGTTACGGGCGTTTCGTTGCCGTCAAAATCCACCAGTGTGAAATCGCGCTCCTGCAGCTGCTGGTACTGGTAACCAATGTCCAGACGGACGGGGTAGGCCAGCAGACGGGTGCGGTCATAGGTGGCGCTCAGGCCAAGGCCGACCACGATTTTGTCGGTATCGAGATAATTGATTTCCGGGTTGCGGGTAGACTTCAGTGGAGACTCTTCATAGGCAACGCCGCCGCGAACGGAAAAGTTCTTGTTGAGGGCATATTCGGCACCGATCCTTGGAACGAGCACGTCGTCGAATTTGATCCGGCTGCCCGGTGCAACGGACTGCTGGTCCTTGATGGTGTCGGAGGAAAACTCGTTCTCAAGCTCTGACCAGTTCTGCTGCTCCACGCTGCCACCAATCCGCCAGTTTTCGCCCTTGTACTGGGCGCCAAAACCGAAGGTTTCCGGTTGGAAGGAATCAATGGTCGATACCGCCAGGCTAAGGCCGGGATCAGGAATGGTCTGGGTAACAATGATGTTGGAATCCACGGATGTAGAGGCTGCTGACTTCGTTCGATAGGTGAATGCGGTTTCCCAACCGCTCAGGAAGCAGTCGCTGTCCGGGCAAAACGTGCTGCCCAGATCAATGCTGGTTCCAAGAATGGTTTTCAGGGAAGGTTCAGCATTGACTGCAAGCCGCTCGCGGCTGGTTTCACCGCCCAGAGTCGAGACCGCATCGAGGTTTGCCTGGGCGTCCAGGGTAACACGCACCGACGCCCCGGCGGAGATTCCGCGCCAGAGTGGCGTTGCGCCACCAATGTTCAGGAACAAAGGCTCCTTCCCGTACTGTAGGAACTGGCCGTTCTCCGTGGTCTGCGAATCGAACGCCAGCATTTCCTTACCGTATTTCTCGACCCCGGCAATGAAGCCCAGATAGATCGGGTGCTTGAAGCGAGTCAACGACCCCAGATTGGTTTTCATGCCGATCAGCACGTGCTGGCTGGGAGAGTTGGCCAGGATGTCGCCGTTGGCATTCGGATTCGCAGAACGCAGCTCCTGCTCTGCGTGCAGAATGCCTGCCGTCAGTTCCCCCCGCTCGTCTTTCGTGAGGTAGGCAGGATTGTAATAGGTGGCTGACACCTGGTCATTGAACATGGACAGTGACTGGGCTGTAGCAACATCCACGGGCATCACGCCATAGGTGGTGCCGATGTTGCCCATACTGGCATGAACGGAAACAGAGAAACCGACAGAGGCGGTGGCGATCGCAAGGGAAAGTGCCCTTGACCGGGAACGGGAGGAAAAAGCCATTGATACACTCCATTACTTCGTTGTTTTTATACTCGGGCCGCGAAAGGGCGGCTGGTATTTTTGTTCAGGAGGTAGTGTATTCGGCTTGTCTTTGGGGGACGTTGGCTTTTTTGACGAAAATGAAGGGCTGCAGAACCATGTATCGACAAGCGATTGTCACGGCTTGAACATTTATTGGACTGAATACAAACACAGGGAATGGTGGGCCCAGCTGGACTCGAACCAGCGACCAAGGGATTATGAGTCCCCTGCTCTAACCAACTGAGCTATAGGCCCGTTCAGCGAATGCTGTTTTGAAAGGTGTTTCCTGGGGGGAAACAAAGCGGGCGCCATTATACCGGTGAGGTGTGGCGCCCGCTACTGTTTGGGAAATTATCCCTGATTGCCCTGATCGTCGATGAAGCCACGCAGGTGATCGGAGCGTGACGGGTGGCGCAGTTTGCGCAGAGCCTTGGCTTCGATCTGACGGATCCGCTCCCGGGTGACGTCGAACTGCTTGCCGACTTCTTCCAGGGTGTGGTCGGTGTTCATCTCGATGCCGAAACGCATCCGCAATACCTTCGACTCGCGGGCGGTAAGGCCAGCCAGTACCATTCGGGTCGACTCGCGAAGGCCTTCGGCCGTGGCCGAATCCACCGGGGACAGGGCCTGGATATCCTCAATGAAGTCGCCCAAGTGGCTGTCTTCGTCGTCGCCGATCGGTGTTTCCATAGAGATCGGCTCTTTCGCAATCTTAAGTACCTTGCGGATCTTGTCCTCAGGCATTTCCATGCGCTCGCCAAGCTCTTCCGGTGTCGGTTCGCGGCCCATTTCCTGCAGCATCTGGCGGGAGATCCGGTTGAGCTTGTTGATAGTCTCAATCATGTGCACCGGAATACGGATGGTGCGTGCCTGGTCCGCGATAGAGCGGGTTATGGCCTGACGAATCCACCAGGTGGCGTAGGTCGAGAACTTGTAGCCACGACGGTACTCGAATTTGTCGACGGCCTTCATGAGGCCGATGTTGCCTTCCTGGATCAGGTCAAGGAACTGAAGCCCACGGTTGGTATACTTCTTGGCAATGGAAATAACCAGACGCAGGTTAGCCTCAACCATTTCCTTCTTGGCACGGCGGGCCTTGGCTTCACCGATGGAGACGCGACGGTTGATTTCCTTGATATCGGCTACGTCCAGATCCACTTCAGTCTGCACGTTCTGGATACGCTTTTGCAGGCGAACAATTTCGTCAATACGCTCGGCTATGGGGGCTGCGAAAGGCTTCTTGCTCTTGGCGATCTTCTCGGCCCATTCCAGATTGATCTCGTTGCCCGGGAACGACTTGATGAAGTCCTTGCGGGGCATTTTGCACTCGCGAACACAGATCTGCATGATCGCGCGCTCGTTCTCACGAACGAGGTCGTTGGTGGAGCGAACCACGTTCACCAGCTCGTCGAATGCCTTGTTAGCTAGTTTGAACGGTGCGAATACCTGGCCAAGCTCGTTCAGAGCTTCCTGAGTTTTCTTGTCGGAGCGGCCATGCTTGGCCAGCGCCTTGTTGGCAGCGTCGAGTTTTTCATTGAGCAGCTCGAAACGCAGACGGGTCTCTTCCGGATCCGGACCGTTGTCGGTTTCTTCTTCCGAGTCGTCGTCATCATCGTCCGACGAAGAGTCGGAATCGTCAGAGCTCTCGGCGGTAGTTTCTTCGCCCATGAACGGTTCGGCGTCATCCGGGTCCAGGAAGCCGGTTACGATGTCGCTGATGCGACCTTCGTTTTCCAGAATTCGGTCGTAGGCCTGAATGACAGTGCCCGCGGTACCCGGGAAATGGGCAACGGCGGCCATCACATCGCGGATGCCTTCTTCGATACGTTTGGCGATGACGATCTCGCCCTCGCGGGTCAGTAGCTCTACGGTGCCCATCTCGCGCATGTACATGCGCACGGGATCCGTAGTGCGGCCGGCATCGGTCTCTACAGCGGCCAGAGCGGCAGCGGCTTCCGCGGCGGCAGCTTCGTCAGCGGTTGAGTCGCCCTCGGTCATCAACAGGGTATCGGCGTCTGGTGTTTCTTCGCACACCTGGATACCCATGTCGTTGATCATGCGAATGATGTCTTCGACCTGATCCGGGTCAGCGATGTCTTCCGGGAGGTGGTCATTTACCTCGGCGTAAGTCAGGTAACCTTGTTCCTTGCCTCGTGCAATGAGGTCTTTCAAACGTGATTTCTGCGAATTGCCTGACATAGACACCCTGTAAACTCGCTTTTAAAAGGAAAAAAGTTAAACAGCCATTATAGCTGTCGCTTAGTTGCTCTGCCACCAAGGAGCCTAGGCTCAAACGTTAGATGGTGATCAGTGCGTCAAGTTTCAAGTGCTGCTAGTCCCCGGTGCCACTGCTCAGGGCTCTCAGCTCCTGTCGTTCCTCGCTTGTGAGGTTCGACAGATTTCTCAATAGTGTGGCAAGCCGCTGCTGGCGGGATGCCTCTTCGTTTGGGCTCAGAAGCTCACGGGCGGCGGCCAGCGTGCTCTCCCGCGCCGGAATATGCTCGATCCCGTCAAACAGGTGGTAAAAGCGCTCACGAGCGCCCGTATCCAGTGCCAGCGTGCGCACCAGTGTTTTCCGGTCCCGGATGTCGTTTGCCAGAATCCACTCGGCAAAATTCCGGGCCTGATTGAATTGCCGTGAGCTGCGGGCCAGTTCGGTCACCTCGGTGGCCAGGTCCGGTGCTTCCAGCAGGGCAAGGCACAGAATGCTGTCCTTGCTGAGCTTCACATCAATCCGATCTTCGGAAACCCGATCCCGTCGCTCGCCGTTCCAGCGTCCTTTCTGCCCCTGCTGGCGGCTCTGCCACTGGTTCCGGCCACCACAAAGGCGGAGCATCTCGTGCCACATGGCATCCCGGAGGGTGCTTCTGGGCATCTTGTTGAGCAGGGGTTCGACCCTGGCTCGCAATTCGCCCCGGTGCTCTGGCAGTTGCAGGTCCAGCCCTTCGCTCTGCCGGTCAAACAGGTAGCGAGACAGAGGCGTTGCCCCTTCAATGCGCTTCTGGAACGCTTCCGGCCCCTCCTTGCGCACGAGGGTGTCCGGGTCCTCGCCCTGGGGCAGCATCAGGAATTGGAGGTGAAGGCCATCGGCCATCAGTTCCAGTGCGTTCTCCATGGCCCTGTCCGCGGCCCGGAAGCCCGCCTGGTCGCCGTCGAAGCAGAACACGATGTGTCTAACCTGCTTCAATAGCGCTGTGAGACTATCCTGGTTCGTTGCTGTGCCCAGCGTCGCAACCGCATAGTGAATGCCGTGCTGGGCGAGGGCGATCACATCCATGTAGCCTTCAACCACCAGTAGCTTGTCCAGCTGCCGGATGGCCTGCTTGGCCTCGAAAAGCCCGTAAATCTCGCGGCTCTTGTGAAACACATCCGACTCCGGGGAGTTGATGTATTTCGCCTTGTCGTCTCCCAGGGTGCGGCCGCCGAAGGCCACGGTTCTGCCCCGGCTATTACGAATCGGGAACATCACCCGGTTGCGGAACAGGTCCCTGGGTTTGCCGTACTTGTCGGAAACCGTGCCGGTTTCAATCAGCGGACCCTGCAGGTCCTTGCTGGCAACATCGAACAGCGCCGTGCCAGTTGAGGGCGCATAGCCCACCTGGTACTGCTCAATAATGGTGTTGTCCAGGCCTCGTTGTTGCAGGTAGTCCCGGGCATAGGCACCTTGCTGACCCTTGAGCGCGGATTGATAGAAGCGACTGGCAAAGTCCAGTGCATCGGTCAGCGTTCGCGCCTGCTGGATTTCCTGCTTTGCGGCCCGGTCGTAGGGCACTTCGAGACCAACCCGCTTGGCCAGTTCCTCTACCGCCTCGGTAAAACCCAGGCCTTCAAACTCCCTGACAAAGCTGATGGCATCGCCATGGGCGCCGCACCCGAAACAATGATAAAAGCCTTTGTCCGGCCGCACGTTGAATGAGGGTGTTTTCTCATCGTGGAACGGGCAGCAGGCCTTGTAGTTGGCCCCGGCCTTCTTGAGGGTAATGCGCGAACCGATCAGTTCCGCCAGGTCGATACGATCCAGCAGGTTTTCAACAAACTGTTGAGGGATCAGTCCGCTCATGGGGGCTCCACATCAGGCCGTCATCGGAGTTGGCCAATAGCCAAAAATGCCGCCGAAGCCAGGCCTCGGCGGCATTTTTGAGTCGCTCTGTGCAGCCTGCGGCTGTACAGGCAATCAGTGCTTTGCAGTCAAGCGGCGTCAGATAAAACTTAGTACAGACGCTCGAACTTGCGCTGTTCCCGCTGAAGCTTCTTGAGATGACGCTTAACGGCAGCGGCTGCTTTGCGCTTACGAACAGCGGTCGGCTTCTCGTAGTGCTCACGACGACGTACTTCAGAAAGTACACCCGCTTTTTCGCAGGAACGCTTGAAGCGACGCAGTGCTACGTCAAACGGTTCATTCTCTTTCACTTTAACAGCTGGCATTCGAAAATCACCTACCTGATAGATTCGGTTTCAATTTTGTCCGTCTGGCCAGGCCAGACCGGTTCTCGATCCCTGGTCAGATTGGCTAAAACTCGACCAGTGCATATTTTAGGGCGGCAATGATAGCGCCTGCATTATGGCAAGGTCAATGTTTGTTCGATGAATCTGCCAGTGGGTTTGGGGTTTCTGCTAAAATGCGCGTCGTTTTCATTTCCGCCAACCAATGTGGCCCGAGATTATGCTGATTCTAGGTATAGAAACCTCTTGCGATGAGACTGGCGTAGCGCTTTATGACACCGAAGCGGGCCTGCTGGGGCACGCCCTGTTCAGCCAGATCGACATGCATGCCGATTACGGTGGTGTCGTCCCTGAGCTGGCGTCCCGGGACCACGTTCGCAAGCTCCTGCCCCTGTGCGATCAGGTGCTTTCGGATGCCGGCAAAGGTCGTGCCGATATAGAGGGAATTGCCTACACCGCAGGTCCGGGCCTGGTCGGCGCGCTCATGGTCGGGGGAGCGGTAGCCCATTCGCTGGGGTTTGCCCTGGGTGTGCCGGTGCTCGGTGTGCATCACATGGAGGGCCACCTTCTGGCGCCCATGCTGGAGGATAATCCACCCGCGTTTCCCTTCGTTGCACTGCTTGTTTCGGGTGGCCATACCCAGTTGGTAAGGGTTGATGGCATTGGTGAATACCAAATGCTGGGAGAATCAGTCGACGACGCTGCCGGTGAGGCCTTCGACAAGACCGCCAAGATGCTCGGTCTGGATTACCCGGGTGGCCCGCGGGTGGCAGCGCTGGCGGAAAACGGCACTGAGGGCCGTTATCGGTTCCCGAGGCCGATGACTGACCGTCCCGGCCTGGATTTCAGCTTTAGCGGCCTGAAAACCTTCACGCTCAATACCGTGAATGCTGCTCGTGAGGCGGAGGGGCTGACGGACCAGACCCGGGCGGATATTGCCCTGGCGTTCGAGGCCGCCGTGGTCGATACGCTCACCATCAAGTGCCGCCGGGCCCTGGAACAGACAGGCTGCAAGCGACTGGTCATTGCCGGGGGGGTGAGCGCCAATAAACGGTTGCGGGCGGGCCTGGAGAAAATGGCCGACAAGCTCAAAGCCCACGTCTTTTACGCCCGTCCGGAATTCTGCACGGATAATGGTGCAATGATCGCCTACGCCGGTGCCCAGCGGATGAAGGCGGGTCAACAGGACGGAGAGCGGATTGTGGCGGTGCCCCGATGGCCGATGAATACGCTGCCACCGATCAACGAGCCCAGATCCACCGGCCTGGTGGACTGACGTTCAGAGCCCTGCTTCCCGGCCCTGGGCGAGCCGGATCAGGTTGTTGCGGTGGCGAACGACGATGAGCAGCGCGAGCAGGCCGAACAGGGGCAGGGTTTCCGGCTCAAGGAAGACACTGATCAGCGGGCCACTGACAATCGCCACCAGGGAGGCCAGCGCTGAAATGCGCCAGCGCCAGATCACCAGCATCCAGATAGCGGCCATCATCAGCGTTGTGACCGGCGCCAGCGCAAGGCCGGCCCCGAGCGCCGTTGCGACCCCTTTGCCACCCTTGAACCGATAGAAAATCGGGATCATGTGGCCGGTTACAGCGCACAAGGCAACGACAGCCTGAACCATTACGGAAAGACCGGCGGCATGGGCCAGCCAAACGGGTAACCAGCCTTTCGCGGCATCCAGTGCAAGCGTGAGCAGCGCTGGCGGCCACCCGCCGGTTCGGTAGACATTCGTGGCGCCGGGATTGCCCGAACCCTGCGCCCGCGGGTCCGGGAGTTTCCAGAGTTGGCAGATCGGCAGGGCAAACAGCACCGAGCCTGCAAGGTAAGCGGCGGCGCAGAGTAAAACCGTTAAAACCGGGTCACTGGGAAACATGCTGTGGGCTCGGAAGCAAAGACGTATACAACCAATATGTGCGAAAATGCCCGCCCTGAAAGCGCAGGCCATTCTCTTCACAGTATCCCCTGGTTGTGCGTTATTCAATCACCAAAGAGTGGAAGAACTCCGGAGTACCCTTGGCAGACACTGTATTGATCGAAGGCCTCGTTGTGGAAACTGTGGTCGGCGTTTACGACTGGGAGAGGGAAGTCACCCAGAACTTGTTGATCGATCTGGAAATGGCCTGGGATAACAGGGTGCCGGGTCAAACAGACGATGTCGCCGATGCCCTGGATTATGCGGCGGTCAGTGCCCGGGTGGAGACCTGTCTGCAGGCGCTCAGGCCGCAACTCCTTGAGCACGGCGCTGAGGTGCTCTCGAAAACCTTGCAGGATGAATTTGGTATCACGTGGCTGCGGTTGGCGATACGCAAGCCGGGCGCCGTACCTGCGGCACAGGCGGTGGGTGTGAAAATCGAGAGGGGAGTTCGGTGATGGCAGCGGCCGTACGGGTCTACATCAGTATTGGCAGCAATGTCGACAGGGAGCGCTACGTCAGGGCAGCGCTCGATGCGCTCTCCGCCTGGTTTGGCGAGCTGACCATCTCCCCGGTCTACGACAGCGAAGCGGTCGGATTTGATGGCTCTCCCTTCCTGAACCTCGTAGTGGGCGTTGATACGTCCCTGTCGGTGGCCGAGCTTTCGAGGCGTTTCAAACAGTTGGAAGCGGATAACGGCCGGCGTCGGGATGTGCCTAAATTCAGTGCGCGAACGCTGGACCTCGATATTCTCACCTATGGCAGTGCCGTCGGGCGCATCGATGGCGTCGAACTGCCAAGGGGTGAAATCCTGAAAAACGCTTTTGTGCTTCGGCCATTGGCCGACATAGCGCCTGAAGCAGAGCACCCGGTGTGCGGGAAAACCTATGGCCAGTTATGGCGGGAGTACAATACCGGCCAGAAGCTCTGGCCGGTGGGCTTCAGCTGGCAGGGTCGGCAGATTTCACACGCTGCCGGTTGAGCGGAACAGCTCAATGAGGTGATCGGTCGAGCTGTCGCTGGCCTGGCTGCCACCTTCCTCGCCCAATAGCCGCGGCAGGATGCCTTTGCCCAGTTGCTTGCCGAGCTCCACACCCCACTGGTCAAACGAATCCACGTCCCAGATAACCCCCTGCACAAAGGTGCGGTGCTCGTAGAGCGCGATCAGCGCGCCCACGGTTTCCGGGGTTACCTTCTCCATAGCCAGTGTGTTGCTTGGCTTGTTGCCAGGGATTACTTTGTGTGGCGCAAGCTGTTCAATCTCGCTTTCATCCCGCCCTTCGGCTTTCAGTTCGGCCCTGGCTTCCTCAAGTGATTTCCCGGCCATCATGGCCCTGGACTGGCTCAGACAGTTGGCAAACAGGTCGGCGTGATGGGTGGCCACCGGATTGTGGGTTTTCAGGGGTATGATGAAGTCCGCCGGAATCAGACGGGTGCCCTGGTGGATCAGCTGGTGATAGGCGTGCTGGCCATTGGCTCCGACGCCGCCCCAGATGATCGGGCCCGACTGCCAGGCGAGGGGGGAGCCCGCTTGCGTCACGCTCTTGCCGTTGCTTTCCATATCCAGCTGCTGGAGGTGATCGGGCAGGCTGCGAAGGTAATGATCGTAGGGCAGGATCGCATGGGTCTCGGCACCCCAGAAATTGGTGTACCAGATGCCCAGCATGGCCATCACCACCGGCAGATTCTCCGCCAATGGCGCATTGCGGAAGTGTTGGTCCATGGCATGGGCGCCGGCCAGCAGGGCACGGAAGTTGGCCATGCCAACGGTAAAGGCAATGGGTAGCCCGATGGCTGACCACAGCGAGTAACGGCCGCCCACCCAGTCCCACATCGGGAAGACGTTTTCCGGGTCGATGCCGAAGTCCTGCGCCGCCGGCACATTGGCAGTCACGGCCATGAAGTGCTGCGAAACCGCCTGCTCATCACCGCAGTGATCAAGAAACCACTGTTTCGCGACTTTGCTGTTCTCCAGGGTCTCCTGGGTGCGGAATGACTTGGACTGGATCAGGAACAGAGTGGTTTCCGGATTGACCTGGCGCAGTGCCTCGCAAATCTCGGTGCCATCAATGTTGGCCACGTAATGGCAGCGAATGCCGGCCTGGGCATAGGGTTGAAGGGCTTCGCCCACCAGCTTCGGTCCCAGGTAGGAGCCGCCGATACCGATGCTTACCACATCGGTGAAAGGCTTGCCGGTGTAACCGGTGCGGCGTTGGCCCAACACCTCTTCCACCAGGCTTTCCATGCGTTGCAGGGTGCGCTGCACCTCGGCGACTACGTCTTCGCCGTCAACGGTGATGGCGTCGGTTCCCGGGTTGCGCAATGCCGTGTGCAGGGCAGGACGGTTTTCGGTAACGTTGACTCTCGCTCCGCTGAGCAAGGCCTCCCGCCTTGCTTCCAGGTTGCAGCCGCTGGCCAGCGCCAGAAGAGCGTCGAGCACTTCGTCAGTGATCCGATTCTTGGAAAAATCCAGTGACAGTCCTGCGCCTTCAATAAAATAGCGCTTTGCCCGCCCGGGATCCTGGTTGAACAGATCCTTCATGAGAACGCCGTCCAGGCGTTGCCGTTGCTCCTTCAGTGTCTGCCATTCGGGTTTCGAGGTCAGTACTGCAGGATGTGCGGGCATCAGAGGTTCCTTTTCTGTTGGCTTATCGGGTCAGGGACAGGTTATCGATCAAACGGGTGGTGCCCAGGAAAGCTGCCGTCAGGATGGTAATCTCCCGATCCTCGGCCGTCGCCGGTTTGAGTGTCTGACTGTTGACGATATTGAAGTAATCCGGCCTGAGCCCTGCGTCCCCGAGACTTTGCTCAGCTTCGGTTTCCAGAGCCTGGAAGTCTGTACGACCATCGGTGATCTTGGCCGCCGTGGCCTGAAGAGTCTGGTAGACCGCCGGCGCGATTTGCCGTTCCTGAGGCGTCAGGTAACCATTGCGCGAGCTTTTCGCCAGGCCGTCGTCCTCTCTCACCGTGGGGCCGCCCACCACATCCACAGGGAGCATCAGATCTCGGACCATTTTCCGGATCACGGCCAGTTGCTGAAAATCCTTCTCGCCGAATACGGCAAAGTCCGGCTGCACCATATTGAACAGCATGGTGACCACCGTGGCTACGCCCTCGAAGTGACCCGGGCGACTGGCGCCACAGTGGCCATCGCTGACATCCGGCACGACCACCTGGGTCTGACTTGCCAGCCCTTCCGGATAGATTTCCTCGGCGGCGGGCGCGAATACCAGTGTGTTGCCGGCCGAGGCGAGCTTGTCCTGGTCTTCAGCCAGGGTTCTCGGGTAGGTCTCAAGATCTTCGCCGGCTCCGAACTGCATCGGATTCACGAAGATGCTGGTGACCACCACATCCGCCATCTCCGCCGCTTTGCGCACCAGCGAGATATGGCCTTCGTGCAGGTTGCCCATGGTGGGCACCAGGCCGATGGTCTTGCCCTGCTGCCGGTAGCCGCGAAGGATGGTTCTCAATTCTTTCAGGGAATGTACGGTTCTCATGCCTTGAACGTATGCTCCTCAGCGGGGAATGAGCGCTCACCTACCGCTTTCACGTAGGCCTGGAGGGCTTCCTGTACCGAATCTGTTTCAGCCAGGAAGTTCTTGACGAATCGTGGCTTGCGGCCAGTGGTAATACCCAGCATATCGTGCAATACCAGAATCTGTCCGTCGGTGTCTGGCCCGGCACCTATCCCGATGACAGGTGCTTTGACGGCCTGGGCGATGCGCGCCGCCAGCGGCGCGGGAACGCACTCCAGCAGGATGACATCGGCGCCGGCGGCTTCCAGCTCGCAGGCGTGCTCGATCATCATCTCCGCCGCTTTCTCATCACGGCCCTGGACCTTGTAGCCGCCAAATTTATTGACGAACTGCGGCGTCAGGCCAAGGTGCGCACACACGGGCACGGCGCGCTCGGTCAGAGCAGTAATGGTTTCTTTCATCCAGTCCGTACCCTCGAGTTTTACCATGTGGGCGCCCGCGCGCATCAGTTCTGCTGCGTTTTCGAGGGCAGACTCCACCGTGCCGTAACTCATGAAGGGCATGTCGGCCATGATCAGGGACCCACGGTTTCCTTTGGCCACGCAGCTGACGTGATACACCATCTGGTCCATGGTCACCGGCAGGGTGCTGTCATGTCCCTGGAGTACCATGCCGAGGGAGTCGCCAATCAGGATTACGTGAACGCCCGCTTCGCTGACCACCTGGGAAAAGGTGGCGTCATAGGAGGTAAGGGCAGAGAAGGCTTCGCCCTTCTGCTTGAACTCACGCAGGGTATTGATGGTAACAGCCATAGAATCCTTGCCTTTTGGGTGGATGGGCCTGGGCGTGCCGGGGTATCGGCATTGAAGTGTTAAGGGTAATCCGCCGGTGGAAGCTTGCGCAAGCCGTTGTCGGGGCATTGGCGGCGCAGTTCGGCAATGGGGGTGCCGTCAGGCAGAGTCAGGTCGGCCTTCAGGTCCAGCAGGGGCTGGATTGCAAAGTCCCGGTTCCGAAGCTCCCGATGGGGGATGGTGAGGCGCTCATCGTCGAGGACCTGTTCGTCGTAGAGCAGTATGTCCAGATCGAGCGTGCGGGGGCCCCAGTGTATGAGCCGTTCCCGGCCATGCTTCTGTTCGATGCTCTGCAGTTCGTCAAGCAGTTGGTGTGGTGGCAGGGATGTCCTCAGCCACACCGCACCGTTGACGAAGTCCGGCTGGTCCTGGGGGCCGACCGGGCGGCTGGCATAAAACGGCGATTGGGCCACCAGAACCGTTTCCGGCAGGTTGGCCAGGGCGGAGACTGCCCGGGCCAGTTGGGCAGCTGGGTCTTTCAGGTTGCTGCCAAGACCGATAAAGGCGTCTGTCATCATTACTGGGCGGGGCGTTTGACCGGTTTGCGGCGGCGACGACGCTTTTTTGGGGCATCGGTGCTCAGTTGAGAGAGCATCCGTTCCTGCCCCCGCTCGTCCTCCGCCTGGAACTCGGTCCACCATTGGCCAAGCCCGGGTTCAATCTCGCCAGACGCTTCGCGAACCAGCAGGAAATCGTAAGCGGCCCTGAATCTGGGGTGTGTCATGGTGGCAAAGGCCCGCTTGCCCTGCCGACGGGGCAGGCGCATCTGGAGTTCCCAGATCTCTTTCATGGGCCCTGAGAAGCGCTTCGGAATGGAGGTTGCCTGTACCTGGCGGCCAATCACCTTGCCGATGGCTCCGTGCAGTGCCGGCTGGACTGGATCACCGTTGTCCTGCCTGCGATGCCATTCCGACTGGAGTGCCGGCCAGAGCATGGCGGCAAACAGGAAGTAAGGCGTGACCGATTTGCCCTGGGCAATCCGGGCATCCGTATTTCTCAGGGCCTGGCGAATGAGCTCGTCCGGCTCGCCGTTCTCAATGGCCCTGACCGTCTCTGGAAACAAGGGTTCCAGCAGGTTGTAACGGGTCAACAGGTCGTAAGTGGCTTCGCCCTGGCCTGCGGAAAACAGTTTGAGTACTTCCTCAAACAGGCGAGCCGGCGGGATGTGGGTTAAGAGTGGCGCCAGTTCCCCGATGGGGGCCTCAGTCTCGGGCTCAATGTCGAAGTCGAGCTTGGCGGCAAAGCGGATGGCGCGGAGCATGCGTACCGGGTCCTCCCGGTAGCGGGTCTCCGGATCGCCGATCAGGCGCAGCTGTCGGTTGCGTAGATCCTCGATGCCGTTGGCGAAATCAATAACGGTGAAGTCGCGGATGCAGTAGTACAGGGCATTGACGGTAAAGTCCCGACGCAGGGCGTCTTCTTCCTGGTTGCCGTACACATTGTCGCGCAGAAGCAGGCCGTGTTCACTGGTCCTGCGATCGTCATCATCGGTGTCGGTATCGGCTTCCGTGGCGTTGCCCCGGAAGGTCGTCACCTCAATCACTTCACGGCCAAACACCACGTGGACAATCCGGAACCGCCGTCCGATCAACCGGGAGTTGCGGAACAGATCGTGAACTTCCTCCGGTGTGGCATTGGTTGCAATGTCAAAATCCTTGGGCTTCCCACCCAGCAGGATGTCTCTGACGCCGCCTCCTACAAGGTAGGCTTCATAGCCTGACTTGTTCAGACGATGCAGAACTTTCTTGGCAGGCTCGCTGATCACCGAGCGTGAGACGTTATGTTGGTCCCGGGGGATTTCCCGTCGCTGGTAGGTGCGGGCTTTCTTTTTTCCGTTGCCGGGCATGAAGGAACGGAGTTTATCGACGAGTCGTTTAGGCATTGAAATCCGTGGTTGCGATGAGCAAAAACCGAGAGTTTAACGGTTTGAGCAGGATTTGCACACGTTTGCCGTGGATTACCTTCCGGAGCCCAGAAAATCAAAAGGCGGATCCGTTCTCACGAATCCGCCCTCAAAGCGTTGACGATCTGCATTGTTTTTGTTTTTGCCGGGATTTTTCTTGGTTTTTGTACCCCACTGCATATCCCCATTAAGGGGCATCTCAGCAGTGCAAACGGAAAGCTTTGAATACACAGAGCAGTCAGAGACATCGGGCGGGTTTGGAGTAGCTGCAGCGTCACCTCCAAGGTGATTCTTCTCTACATCTACAACTCGCACGTGCCGTGGGACCACTAAAAAGCAAAGTACCCAAAACACTCAGTTCGCTCACGTTCTGTTGTTGTTTTTGTTACCGAACGTTCTCTGCAGCTTTTTGTTCTTGTTGTTGGCGCTGCTTTGTCACTCTTGTTTTTGTTGTTGTGCGCCAAATAGGTTGCAGTCCATGTGCCAGTTTTTAAATTTCGTTTATTAACAGAGTCTTACGATTTTGTAGGCCATAAGTGTTACCCCGTATTCAACCTAAGTGTTACTGAGGTCACGTTACTTCCGTGAGGAGTGTTACCGACAGGAACATGGGGTAACAACTGAGTCCGGGTTCATATTATGCCGGACTCAGTTGCCCGAGGATTTTTTCCGGGGGATACCGAGACGCTGGCGACGTTCCCAGAGCGATTTTCGGCTGATGCCAAGTTTCTGGGCCAGTTCCGTCTCGCTCATGCGGTCCTGGTTCTCGAGAACAAAATGCTGGAAGTAATCTTCGAGGGAGAGATCGTTGGACGCGTCCACCTCCCGGGTATGTGTCTGCTCGTTATTGCCGTCCACGAGGGTCTCGGGGATGTATTCGTCGCTGCCTTCGCTGTCCAGGTCCAGCAATGAGGGCGTGATCACGTCCCGGTCACACAGAATGGTTGCGCGCTCGATGGCGTTTTCCAGTTCCCGTACGTTTCCCGGCCAGCGATGGCGTTCGAGGGCGCGCATGGCCTCGGGGCTGAGATTGAGATCGGGTTTGCCCATCCTCTCGCCCTGGCGCTTCAGGAAGCGGCCGGCCAGGCCCAGAATATCGCTCTGGCGCTCACGTAGGGGCGGGATACGAATCTGCATGACGTTCAACCGGTAGTACAGGTCTTCACGGAATTCCCCGGTGCGCGTCATGGCCTTGAGGTTTCGGTGGGTGGCGGCAATCATCCGCACGTTGACGGTGCGGCTCTGGGTGGAGCCGACTTTCCGGATCTCGCTTTCTTGCAGAACCCGCAGCAGACGCGCCTGGGCTTCGGCCGGCAGTTCGCCGATTTCGTCCAGAAACAGGCTGCCGCCATCTGCGGCCTCGATCAGGCCGGTCCTTGCCGATACCGCACCGGTGAAAGCGCCTTTTTCATGGCCGAACAGTTCCGATTCAATCAGGCTTTCGGGGATGGCCGCGCAGTTCACCGAAATCAGCGGCTTGGCGGCGCGGGGGCTGAGCAGGTGCAGGGCACGGGCCGCCAACTCCTTGCCGGTTCCTGATTCGCCCTGGATCAAAACAGTGGTTTCTGTCGGTGCCACTTTACGGATCAGAGTGAACACCCGCTGCATCGGCTCACACTGGCCGAACATGATGTTGGCAGGATCGCTGCTTTCCGGCGTTTCCAGGGCTGGCGCCGAGTCGTCACCCGAGTTCCGGCCGGCGGGTTTCCGGGCCAGAATGTTTTCGACCGCAGCCAGCATTTCATCGTGATCAAACGGTTTGGCGATGTACTCAACGGCGCCCATTTTCATGGAGTCCACCGCTGATCGGAGGCTGGCGTAGCTGGTCATAATCAGCACGGGCGTGTTGGGTGCGCGATTGATCAGTTCGGTGCCCGCTGCGCCCGGCAGGCGCAGGTCGGAAATGATCAGATCGAATTGATCGGGTTCGTGGTTCTGTTCGGCTTCCTCAACGGAGGCAGCATCGGCGACCTCATAGCCGGCATGCAGCAACAGTTTGCGCACTGCCGAGCGAATAATGTCTTCGTCTTCCACGATCAGAATGCGAGGCATAACAGTCTCAAGACCTTTGGTTCTGGCTGATGGCAATAGTGCCGGTTTCCGGTTCGTAGGCTGGCAATCTCAGCCTCACGCAGGTTCCGCGGCCGGTGTCGGCATTAGCCGGGCTTTCCACCTGAACGTTGCCATAGTGCTCTTCAATAATGCTGTACACCAGCGAAAGGCCAAGACCGGTTCCCTTGTTGGGGGCCTTGGTGGTGTAAAACGGCTCGAAGATATGATCGAGTTGATCTCCGGGAATGCCGGAGCCCTCATCAACCACCTCGATGATAGCGGAGTAGCCATCGCCCTTTCCACTGACCCGGATGGTGCCGCCTTCCGGTGACGCATCGCGGGCGTTGGCCAGCAGGTTGACGAATACCTGCACAAGGCGCTGCTCATCTCCCAGCACCTGCAAAGAGGGTGGGCAGTCGTTGACATAGTGAATGCCCAGACCCTTGTCGCTGAGAGACAGCAGGTTGATCGACTCTTCAACGCAGCGGTGAATCGTTACCGGCTCGTATCGGTTGGCCTGGGCGTGATTGCCGGTGCGGGCAAAGTTCATCAGCGACTGCAGGATGGTAGAGATTCGCCGGGTCTGCTGCTGGATCTGGTCAGCAGTGTCCAGGATGTCCGGGTTGTCGGTTTCCAGTTTCAGGTTCTGGGCCAGGGAGGAAATACCGGTGACGGGGTTTCCGATCTCGTGGGCGACACCGGCCGCGAGCCTTCCCACGGATGCCAGCCGTTCGCTGTGCATCAGTTCGTCCTCAAGCAGCCGCGTTTCAGTTTGGTCCTCCACCAGGATAATGCTGCCACCTTCGGTGTGGTCCGGTCCGCTCAGGGCCGCTTTGTGAAGGTTCAGCCAGTGGGGTTTGCCACGCAGATCCAGCCGGTGCTTGTAACGATGCAGGTCCGGGCCACGGTTGAAGTCATCAAGCAGCAGGTGCCAATGTTCGGGCAGTGCCATCAGCCTGGCACCGACCACATCGTCGGCGGTAATGCCGGTGAGCGCCTCCATGGCGTGGTTCCACATGAGAATTTCACCGTCTTCGCCCACGGAACAGGCGGGAATCGGCAGGTTTTGCAGCGTTTGGCGGTAATGGCGCCGCAGGTTGTCCAGCTCGCCAGCCAGGCCGGTCAATCGGTTCTGGTAGTCGCCGAGGGCGCGCTCCACATATCGAATGTCCTGGGCGGTGCCGCCCTGGGCCATGGGCTTGAAGCCGAGATGGCGTTTGACCATGTCCCGGGCCACGGAGGGGCCGAGCAGGCCGGACAGGTTTATTTCTACCTGGTCCCGCAGTCGCCTGAGCTGGTATGGACGGTACTCCACATTCGGTAGCTTCAGCTGGCCCAGAGCCCGCTCAATTTCCCTCCGTGCGACACCATAGCCAAGGGGCTCCGCCAACTGCCGAACAAAGTCGCTGGAGGAGGTGGCCAGCAATTCACGGCGTTGGGGTCGCGATAGCGCGCCCAGTGAGCAGGCTTGCGCTGCGCTGTTCTCTTCACTGGTGCTGGTGCTGAGGATGGAAATCAGCGCAAATACGGTAATGTTTGCGGTCAGGCTGACGAACGTGAAGATATGCCAGTTGCTGTAATCCGGTATCAGTGGCGCATCCAGCCAGGCCAGCAGATTAGCCGTGTGCGAGAACGGCAGCACCAGCGTTACCACCCAGATGGCCAGCCCGACAATCAGACCGGCGATCAGGCCGCGGCGATTGCCCTCGGGCCAGTAAATCACGCCCAGGGCGCCGGGCAGCAGTTGCAAGGTGCCGGATAGGGAAATTGCGCCCAGAATGGACAGGTCGAGGTTTTTGCCCACAACTTCATGAAACAGCAGCGCCAGGAAAATGATCACGGCGATGAGCAGGCGCTTGATCCACTGCAGCCACCGATAGATATCGCCCTGGTCTTTCGGGGTTTTCAGGGGCAACACCACGTGGTTCAGGGCCATGCCCGCCAGTGCCAGGGTGCTGACGATCATTAGGCCGCTGGCCGCTGACAGGCCGGCAATGTACATCAGCAGTGTAAGTGCCGGGCTTTCCATAGCCTGGGCTGCCCCGATGGCAAAGAATCCGGGCCCTGTGGTCACCGCCAGCTCCTGGCCGCCCCAGAGAATCAGGGGCACCGGCAGGCCGAGCAGCAACAGGTAAAGTGGCAGGCCCCAGCTGGCTTTTGCCAGGGCCTTGGGTGAGGGGTTTTCGCTGAAGGTCATGTGATACATGTGCGGCAGCACCAGAGCGCCGGCAAAGGACATCAGCATCAGTGCCCGCCAACTGCCGTCGTCAATGCTCAGGGTCATGGTAGTGGCTGGCGACGTCCGGTTGTCGAGCCAGCTTTCCAGTCCGCTCATGCCGTCAAAGACCCCGAAGAGAATGACGCCCCCGAGCACCAGCAATGCCACAAGTTTTACCAGCGAATCAAAAGCGATGGCCAGCACCAGCCCCTGATGATTTTCCGAGTTCTGGTCGCGCCTTGCCCCGAAAAGCATGGCGAAAAGCACCACGATCATGCTGAACATCACGCTGATCACCGCAGGCGACGTGTCCGGCGCGAGGATGCTGGCAGAGGTGGCGACGGCCTGTATCTGCATGCTCAGCAAGGCCAGAATGGCCCCGCCGGAGCAGAGAGTGACCAGGGTGCCAGCCCACTGGCTTCGGTAGCGATAGGCAAACAGATCGGCGAGGGACGTGAGCTGATAGGCGCGTCCGATCCTCATGACCGGGTTCAGAAGCACCGGGGCCAGCAGGAAAGCGCCGCTGATGCCGAGATAGTAGGCCAGAAAGCCGTAGCCGGATTCGGCGGCCATACCAACCGCGCCGTAGACCGCCCATATGCCGGCATATACGCCCAGGCTAAGCACATAAACCAGGGGGTGGCGTACCCAGCGCCGGGGGACCATGCCTTTTTCGGTGAACCAGGCAATTCCGAACAGCAGAATCAGATACAGGAGGCTGGCGAGCAGCAGGCCGGAGGGACTAAAACTCATTGGGGTCCCGCCGCCATTCAAGCCAGAAACCGATGGCAATCAGCCCGGCCCAGATAATGTAGGGGCTATACCAGACGTTTCCCGGCGAAGTCCACCAGTCAAGGATGTTGGGCGAAAAGATATAGATGGCCAGTACCAACAGGAAGACCAGACGGTAGATATACATCAGGCATGCTATCCGCGCTGAGGTGTGAGAAGGGCTTTATACCATGTCCCTCACCGGGATGTCAGGTGGATGGCGCCCCGTTGCCAGTTGCTCCGGCCCCACTCCAACAGCGAATCCAGCGAACCGTTGGCAAGGTCGGCAGGCGGGTTCTGGCCAAGGGCAATAAGCGCCCCGAACAGGTTGTCGACAGGCTTGTCGTCATCAAGAGCTGGCGCATGGGTCTGCTTGCTGAGTTTCTGACCCTGCTCGTTGAGTATGACCGGGATGTGCAGCCACCGTGGAGGAAGAGCGCCCAGAGCCCGATAAATCTGTTGCTGCTGCGCCGTCATGTCGAGCAGATCCGAGCCGCGCACCACGTCCGTGATGCCCTGATCAATGTCATCGACCACCACCGCCAGCTGATAGGCGTAGAACCCCTCCTTGCGGAGGATGACCGGATCGTCAAGCTCTGCTTGCACCGTCTGGTGTTGTGGCCCCAACAGCTGGTCCTGCCAGTGGCAGTCCTCGTCTTCGAGGGCAAAGCGAATTGCGAATGGCCGGGCACCGTCCATTTCTGTGCAACCGCGGCAGTGGTTCGGGTGGCGCCCCTCGTTGGCCTGCAACTCCTTGCGCGAGCACTGGCAACGATAAGCGTAGCCGCTTTCGAGCAGCCGGTTAACGGCGTGCTGATAGGCGTCGTGACGTCTGGATTGAAAGCGCACCGGCTCGTCGGGAAACAGTCCGTGGGCGTCAAGACTGGCAATGATCTGGCCGGTCGCTTCCGGCGGTTCTCTCAAAGGATCCAGATCTTCAACGCGGATAAACCACTGGCCGCCCTGACTTCGGGCTTCCAGAAAGCTGGCAAGTGCGGTAACCAGGGAGCCGAAATGCAGTGGGCCGGTCGGCGAGGGCGCAAAGCGCCCCCGATACGAAGGATTGTTCATGGCGGTCAGTCAGCCGGCGGGGCTGGAAAAAGTCCCAGCCGGCAGCTGTTGAGTGGTGGGCTCAGATGCCGGTCTGGCGTTCGCGAATCTCAGCCAGTGTCTTGCAATCGATGCACAGGGTGGCTGTCGGACGCGCTTCCAGACGGCGGATACCGATTTCCACGCCACACTGATCGCAGAAGCCATAGTCGTCTTTGTCGATGCGGTCGATGGTCTGGTCAATCTTTTTGATCAGTTTCCGCTCCCGGTCACGGGTGCGCAGTTCCAGGCTGAACTCTTCTTCCTGGGTTGCGCGATCGCTGGGATCCGCGTAATTTGCGGCGTCTTCCTGCATGTGGTGCATGGTGCGGTCGACTTCTTCCATCAGCTCCTGCTTCCATTGCAGCAGCAGATCTTTGAAGTGCTGGAGCATTTCCGCACTCATGTACTCTTCACCCTTCTTCATTTCATAGGGGGTGAAGTTGGTAAAACGTTCGCGTGGTTGTTCTGCAGTCGTTGCCATTGAACCCGGCCTCTTGTTTGTACTTCACAAGAACGGTTTGCTTCCCTCCGCGTGAGCCCCCGTGGCTGCGCGGTTATACCCTGGATGAAGCATTCGTCCTGAAACGGGAATTTGCGGAAAATAGCAGATTAGTCACGGGGGTGCCAGCCTTGTGACATCGACTTTTGTATGGAGATCACATGAAGTTTCCAGAACCGTTGGTTGAAGGCCGGCTTATCCGCCGGTACAAACGCTTTCTGGCAGACGTACGGCTGCCGGATGGCTCGGAGGTAACCGCCCACTGCCCGAACACCGGCTCCATGCTGGGCTGTCAGCCAGAGGATGCTCGGGTCTGGCTCAGCCGGAGTGATAACCCCAAGCGCAAACTCCAGTACACCTGGGAGCTGGTGGAAACGTCGCCCGGGCAACTGGCCTGTGTGAACACCGCTCGGCCTAACAGTCAGGCCCGGGAGGCCGTGCAGGCCGGCACCGTCGTTGAGTTGGCCGGTTATTCCGAGTGCCGCGCCGAGGTTAAGTATGGTTCGGAGAAAAGCCGGATCGACCTGCTGCTTTCCGGCCATGACACCGCGGCCGATGCCTGGGTGGAGGTCAAGAATGTCACGCTGGCGGAAGATGCTCAGGGTTTTTTCCCCGATGCGGTGACCGAGCGCGGCCAGAAGCACCTGCGAGAACTGATTGCCCAGGTCCAGCAGGGCGATCGCGCGGTGCTGTTTTTCGTGGTGAATCACACCGGCATTCAAACCGTTCGCCCGGCGGACCATATCGATCGGAAATACGGTGAGTTGCTGCGGGAGGCCTGCGATGCTGGCGTGGAAGTGATTGCCTATCGTGCCGATTTGAGTGAGAGCGACGGTACGCCAACAGGTGTGTTGACTCTAACCGAATCGGTGCCCGTTATTCTGGAAGTCTGATCTCGATCTGGCCGTCCCGCTCCCGCAAGTCCAACTGAGTGAGAGCATCGCCCTGGCAGGGCCCGGCAATGCATTCCCCGTCGGCGGGCTTGAACAGGGCGCCGTGGGTCGAACACTGGATAAACAGGTTGTCGGAATCCATGAACCGGCCGGGCATCCAGTTCAGTTCAACGCCCAGATGCGGGCAGATATTCAGGTAGGCGCGGGGCGCGCCACCGTCCAGAAACAGGAATCCGGTTAGCGGCATGCCTGCCGGCTCCCGGGCCTTCTCCCGAAGCCGGAATTCGACGAACTGGCCCGCTGTCAACTCAGATGCAGGACAGACGGGCTGCCAGGGGCGCGGGTTGCTGCTCATTTCGGCAAAATCGTGTATCGCATGCGGGTCCCGTGATTCAGGGACATGACAATCTCGTCTGCGTCCAGGCGGTGCGGAAAATAGCAGCCGGAAATCTTGGCGCTGGCAATGCTGGAGCCTTCCATCCTGGACTTCGAGAAGTCCACGCCCCGAAGGTCGGCGCCCCGGAAGTAGGCGTGGCGGAAATCCAGTCCCTTGGCATCCATTCCTCTCAGATCCAGCCCCCGGAAATCGCCATGGGCGAAACTGGGGAGCTCTGCGAGCTTTGCCTTTTCAGCATTGAACGCCTGCATGTCCTCGCTACGAAGAATATCGTAGAGCGGGTGGCTGATCTGATGTACTTCGTGTTCGCTTTTATCGTCCATATCGAACCTCGCGCTCGCCAGTGGGAGCCAGTTGTTGTTCTTAGTCGGCCTTGCCGCCAGGGATGCCCAGATGTTGACGGATCCGGTCGGCCACCGCCTCTGCCACATGCTCCTGATCAGTGTGCAGGTGGATGGTGTGGCTCTTCTCTTCCGTGGTTAACGGTTCAAACCAGGTTTGCTGGGCGTCCAGCAATTCCTCGGTTGCCTCGGAGGCATCGCCCGTGCGGTTGCGGATCCATTCCCGGCGCAGATCTTCCGGCGCCTCGCAATGAATAAGGGCAAAGGGTACACCCTGATCTTCGGCTATGGATGTCAGCAGCGCCCGCTCTTTCTGTTTCAGGCTGGCGGCGTCCACAATCACCGGGAAACCGGCTGCCAGAACGTGACTGGCAAGCTCGGCCAGCCGCTGATAGGTTTTCTCTGTTGCTTCCTCGGTGTACAGGTTGCCACCGGTCGGTGAGCGCGAGCTTTCCAGCGGAGCCAGCCCATGCAGGCGCTTGCGCTCGACATCGGAACGCAGGCGTATCAGCCCCAGCTCGTTTGCCATGGCGGCGCTGACGCAGGTCTTGCCGCTGGCGGACAGGCCGGTGGTTGCCAGCAGGTAGTGGTTGGGAATAGTGCCGTAATCCTCCGCCAACTGGGCGTAATCGCGATAGCGCTGCATCAGGTCGGCCTTTTCGGCGTCAGTGATTCCGGGGTTGCCCATAGTGAACAGGGCGATCTTGGCGCGGACCATGGCGCGGTACGCCTTGTAGAGCGGCAGTAACGGCAGTGCCTCGAAGTCATCCCGGTATTCCAGGTAAGAATTGAGCACCTGATTGGCCAGGGCGTTTTCCCCACGGGATTCGAGATCCATCAGAAGGAACGCGAGATCGTTGATGACATCTATCCAGCGGAACGGTTCGTTGAATTCGATGCAATCAAAGACGGTCACCTCGCCCTCGAAGCGGGTGATGTTGGCCAGATGGAGGTCGCCATGGCACTCCCGGACCATGCCGCTGGCGCGGCGGTGTGCAATCAGCTCCCGGTGCCGCTCGAAGGTGGATTCGGTCCAGGCCTGGAGGTTATCCAGCTGCATGAGCAGATCCGGGTCGTCAATCATCGGGCGGATCTGGTCAAAATTCTCCTGCATGGCGGAAAACACCGCCTCTGGCGTTCCATGCGGTTTTTCATCGGGCACGGGCGGCAACTGGTCGTGAAAGGCAGCGACCTGGCGGGCCAGGTCTGTCAGCGGTTCGGGGGCCAACCCTCCCTGCTCCTGTAAATGATCGAAGAGATGTTCCTGGCCGAACTGGCGCATTTTGATGGCATATTCGAAGGCTTCGCCCTCGCCACCGAGGATCGGGTTTTCCGGCGTGCCAGAGATGGGCACAACTTCCAGATACAGTTTTTCGGCCAGCCGTCGATTGAGTCTCAGCTCCTCCTCGCAGAAATGTTTCCGGCGATCGAGGGTGGAGAAGTTCAGGAAGCCGAAATCCATGGGCTTCTTGATCTTGTAGGCGTAGTCACCGGTCAGGATAACCTGAGAGATGTGAGTTTCGATAACCTGAAAGCCATCGACAGGATGGTCGTACAGGTCTGGATCCTGCATGGACAGAATCAGATTGCCTGGGGATGTCTCACTCACCGTGTTCTCCTCGCGTTCCCTGAACCCATTGATTTTTCTTGCCCTATCATAACGGGCAGATTACAGAAATAACACACGGTTGGCCTGCCTTACCCACCGCTCCCTTCGTTATAATCGCGCCATGAAAAAATCCAAAGCATCTTCCAGCCCCAGACGAAAGCCCTCCCGACGTTCCTCCAACAACGGTCGCCGGCCGTGGTTCTGGCGTTTTATGTTCCGGTTGTGTGCCATCGGTCTCGTTTTGCTGGCTGGGTGGATGGTTTATCTCGATGCCGTAGTGACCTCCCGTTTCGAAGGCCGGCGCTTTGAAGTTCCGTCCCGGGTATACGCGCGCCCGCTGGAGCTTTTCGACGGTGCCAGCGTCAGTGCCGGTGCCCTGGAGAGGGAGCTGAGCCTCTCCGGTTTCCGCAAGGGTGACGGCAGGAAGTCCGGCAGTTACCAGCGCTCGGGAAATCGCTTTGTTATCAGTACCCGGGGCTTTTCGTTCCCGGACGGCGATGAACCCAGGCGCAGGATCTCATTGATGATTTCTGGCGATCGGGTTCAGGGCTTTTCGGTGATTGAAGGCGATAATGCCGCGATTGTGAGGCTAGAGCCGGCTCAGATTGGCGGTATCTACCCGGCGCACAAGGAGGACCGGGTGCTGGTCCAGTTGGACGAAGTACCGGCCCTGTTACCCACCACTCTGATGGCGGTGGAGGATCGTAATTTCTACGATCATTTCGGCATTGCGCCACTCTCTATTGGCCGGGCCATGCTTGCCAACATCCAGGCCGGGCGCATCGTTCAGGGTGGCAGCACGCTGACCCAGCAGCTGGTGAAAAACTTCTTCCTGACTCGCGAGCAGACGCTGGTGAGAAAGGCCAACGAAGCCCTGATGTCGGTGCTCCTGGAGTTGCACTATGAAAAAGACGATATCCTCGAAACCTATCTGAACGAGGTCTACCTCGGACAAGCCGGTACACGCAGCATTCATGGTTTCGGTCTTGCCAGCCAGTTCTATTTTGGCGAATCCCTCAAGGATCTGGACGTGCACCAGATCGCTTTGCTGGTGGGCATGGTCAAAGGCCCCAGTTACTACAATCCGCGCCGCCACCCAGAGCGCGCAACCGAGCGGCGGAATCTGGTGATTTCTGAAATGGAACAGGCCGGCCTCATTGAGCCGGGTCGCGCGTCCAGGGCCCGTGGATTGCCGCTGGGCGTCAGTGAGCGCCCGTCGTATTCGGAAAATCGGTACCCGGCCTATATCGATCTGGTCCGGCGACACCTTGCCCGCGATTACAAGGAAGAGGATCTGCGCAGTGAAGGTTTGCGGGTTTTCACGACCCTGAACCCGGCGATCCAGTACGCGGCAGAGTATGCGGTAACCGATACCCTTCCGAAGTTGGGTGGTGGGCAGAATGCCGAGGCGCTGGAAGCCACTCTGGTGGTAACGGCGAAGGATTCCGGAGAGGTGCTGGCACTGGTGGGTGGGCGGGACCCGCAATTTGCCGGGTTCAATCGGGCACTGGATGCCAACCGTCCCATCGGGTCGTTGATCAAGCCGTTTATCTATCTGTCGGCGTTGCAGGAGCCGGAGAGGTATACCTTGACCACACCGGTGCTGGACAAGAGTTTCACCCTGGAATTCGACGATGGCAAACGCTGGCAGCCCAAGAACTACGATGGCGAGGAGCGGGGCGAAGTACCCCTGCACAAGGCCCTGTCACACTCTTACAACCTGCCTGCCGTTCGCGTCGGGCTGGATATCGGGGTGGATCAGGTGCGGGAGAGGCTGACGGCGTTCGGCGTTGATACTCCGATTTCCCGTTACCCGTCGATGCTTCTGGGCTCGGTTTCCATGAGCCCGGTGACGGTGGCGCAGATCTATCAGGGGTTGGCGACATCCGGCTTCAACACCCCTCTGCGTACGATCCGGGAAGTGACCGATGCTGGCGGTGAGGCGTTATCCCGCTACAGTCTTGAGGTTGAGCAGGTGGCTGATCCCGCCGCCGTGCACCTGGTGCAATACGCCATGCAGGAAACCATGCAGGAGGGGACGGGACGCTCTGCATACTACACCGTGCCTCAAGAGCTGAGTCTTGCCGGCAAGACCGGCACCACCGACGATGGCCGGGATTCCTGGTTTGCCGGGTTCAGTGGCGACCTGCTTGCGGTGGCCTGGGTTGGGCGGGATGATAACGGGCCCACATCACTGACCGGGGCCAGTGGCGCTCTGCCGGTGTGGTCGAGGTTTATGGCGCAGGTTCCCCAGCACGGCTTCTCGCCGGTGGTACCCGACGGAGTCAGTTATCACTGGGTGAATTCGGAGCGGCAGGCACTGACAGACGAATACTGCGACAATGCCCGGCTGTTGCCCTACATTGCTGGCAGTGAACCCACGCACACAATTTCATGCTCCGGAAATCTGGAACGCCGAATCCGGGGTTGGTTTGAAGGACTGTTTCAATGATTGACCGAATGTCGTTAAGGGCTGCCCTGATCGCCACGCTGCTGTCAGTGGCTGGTTGTGCCTCCGGGCCAGGAGGCGGAATCTACGTGCCGATCGGCAGTGAGCCGGCCAAGGCGCCCGAACCACCCAGAACCAGCACTGATAGCGAAGAAAGCGAAGCCCCGGTATGGCGCAAGAGCGAACAGCCAGAGGCGGCTCCGGAAACCCGGGAACCGTCCCGTTCAAGTTCCCCCAGCTATCGGGAAACCGGGGATGGGCTCTCGCCGGCGGCGCTGAGCCTGGTACGTGAGGCCGATCAGCTGTTGGCCCAAGGTAACGTATCCGGCGCTATTGCGCGCCTCGAGCGCGCACAGCGGATTGCTCCCCGATCTGCCGAGGTGTATTTCAAGCTGTCCGAGGCCTATGTGGCGGGTAATCAGCTGGGCTCTGCGGAGCAGTTCACACTGAAGGGGTTGTCGCTGGCGGGTACTGATACACGGCTTCAGCGAGCGGGCTGGCTTCTGCTGGCGGATATTCGCCGGGCTCGAGGTAATGTGGCAGGTGCGGATCAGGCGGAGGCAAGAGCCTCCGCACTGTAACTCTGTTTTGCCAGCAGGCGGTCCCTGTTGTTCAGCGACCGCCTGCCTGGACAGAGGCTTATTCGACGAGAGGAATCAGCGCGGCTTCGGTTGTCTGGTTGGCAACAACCTCAAGGCTCTGGGTTCCCTCGAAGTCGAGGTTGTCATCCAGCTCGTTGTTATCCTCCTGGCAGCTGTAACTGATGGTGTAATTACCCTCCGGCAGGAATGCTGCCGTGTAGCTGTAGAGGCTTGATTCATCGTCGAGCTGAACGGGTACAATCATGAGAGGGTTGCCTTCCTCGTTGTTTACGTTCAGATCCGAGGTTTCGGCATTCTCACCGGAGAAGACGTACACAGCGCCCTCGTACTGACAGTCAGCCAGAGTTTCATCCGCCATACGAGTGGAAGTGATTTGGGCGACGTCCACCTCACCACTGATAGAGCCAACCTCAAGGTTATTGACCAGTCTCAGGGACGGTTTCAGCATATAATCGGCCAGGGCATTACCCTGCGGGTTGACTATCGACTTGCGCACGTCAAAGTCGATGGTGAAATTGGTGGTTGTGTCTGCGGCCACCAGGAAATCGCCTTTCAGCTTGAGGCCACTTTGCTCCCCAGAGGGCACTGCCAGTGAGTACTCGCTGTCACCTGTGGATTCGAGCTTCACGAAGGAGTTGTCCGTGTCGACAATCAGGCGCAGTTCGGTGTAGGTGCCGGCAGGAACCTCCTCGTCTGTAATCAGTGGTTCGCTCAGGCCACCCTGGAGATCCAGCAGGTTTACCTGTTCGAATCCCTCGAGAGGAAACTCCACCCACTGACCGTTCAAGGGTTTCAGACGAATTTCGGTGAACGCAATGGTGACATTGCTCAGGTCCATGGCCGGGGCGTCGGTAATGCCGAAGGACACCGTGCCCGTCCCTGAAGAGGCTGAGCTGTCACTGTCGCCGCCACTGCCACCACAGGCCGCCATGCCCGCGGCGAGAGTCGAAATGGCAAGAAGTTGTACCGAACGTTTCATATAAACCTCCAAGGTTTATTTGCTGGAATCATAGCGAAGCAACATCGCTACCTGACTCCACCATCACGCTGCGGTGGAGGGCAGAGTTCCGGAAATTTTGTTAACGTTCCCTAATGTCCGGGCAATCGTTGAATCGGCAGATCGGGAACTCGGCAAATGCATCGGCACGGCGACTTGATATAGACTGCGCCGCTGGCATGAACCCACGCAGGTAAACAACGGTTTTGGCAATCTTCCCTTTCAAGCCCTCCAGGTCCCGGCGTTTCGATGCTCTGGTGCAGCCTCATCTGGACGCGATGTACCGTTTTGCTTACCGTTTGGCGGGTCAGCAACAGGATGCCGAGGACCTCGTTCAGGACGTCGTGGTCAAGCTATTTCCAAAACTTGATGAGCTGGAAAGCGTTGATCAGCTCCGGCCCTGGCTGAATCGGGTGCTCTACAGGCAGTTTATTGACCAGGTTCGGCGCAAAAATCGCCAGGGCGACCGCCCGTTGACCGAGTTGGTCGGCACTGAAAGCCAGGCTGACTGGCTGGACAGTCTCGAATCGGACAGCATAGGGCCGGATCTGCAACTGGAGCAGGCCCGCCTTGGGCCGGCGTTGGATCGAGTGATGATGACCCTGACGCCGGATCAGCGAACCCTGATGCTCCTGCATGATGTCGACGGCTGGCGCCAGGAAGACATCGCGGAGGTGCTGGATATTCCGCTGGGAACCGTAAAATCGCGCCTGCATCGATGTCGCGCGGCCCTGCGAAAGAAATTGCAGCGGGAGCTGGAACCAATCAAGCCGGCCGGACGTGTGGGGGAATGAGGTGATGACTATGTCCTGCAACGAAATCCGGGTGGATCTACCCGCCTACATCAACGATGAGCTTGCCGCCCCCGCCCGTGACCGCGTGCAGGAGCATGTTGCCGCCTGCCCGGCATGCAGCGAGAGGCTTGCCTCGGAGCGTGCTCTGACCCGGGCGTTGCAGGAACAATTCAGCGTTCCCGCTCCTTCCCCTGATTTTTACAGCCGTGTCTTGTCCTCTGCCCGAGGCGGAACCAGTCCGAAGTCTGGATGGAGTCACGGGGCATTGGGTGGCGCTATTGCAGCGGCTCTGGTACTGGGTCTTGGTCTGGGTTTGCTGTTTCAGCCTGATAGTGTGACTGACACCACCGAGCCTGTTGTCGCGTCGCCGGAAAATGCCGCTGAAAACTCGGCCTCCGGCATTGCTGCGCCGGTTGAGAAAACCGTGCGTCTTGCCTTCCGTTCCGGCGAGGCCCTGGAAAACGTTACGCTTACCCTCGAGCTGCCTCCTAACGTGGAACTGGCCTCCTGGCCAGGGCATCGTGAGCTTAGCTGGAAGGTAAGCCTGAATGCCGGGGAGAACGTCTTGTCGCTGCCTCTGAAACTCCTCTTCCCCGGTGCTGGTGAGTTAGTGGCCCGACTGGACACCGGAGATCGACAGAAAACCTTTCGGGCTCCGATTCCCGAGTATCCACAACGTCAGGTCGAGGATCCCGAATCATGACAGGTGACAGGTTTCCAGTGAGCGCGAGGCTGGCCGGAATGCTGATGGTTGGGTTCTGGATTTCGTCGACAGCACTGGCTAATGACGACCTCGATGTTACCATGCGAATGGTGACTGACGACGCAGAGCTCACCGATTCGGTTGTACGGGAAATCGAATTGCCTCGCACTCTGGAAAGACCTGAAGGCCCAGGCCAGTCCGGCTCCCGGGGAGCGGATGCGGCCAGCGAGGCCCGGGAAAGGGGGCGAGAGTTCGGTGAATCCATGTCCGAAAAAGCCAGGGAATCCCGGGAACTGATCAAAGGCAAACCCCAGTTGCCAGAGCGCCCTGAGCGGCCGGAACGCCCAGAGATGCCGGATGCGCCAGGGCTGGATCGCTGAAGCCGGATAGTCAATCGGTTCTGCCTTCCGTGGATTAATCCGGAGAGATCTTTTTGCTGGTATTCTGGCGAGCCCTGTTACTGATCGTTTTGTTGATGCCTACAGTGGGCCTTCACGCGGCTCAGACAGCTGCAGGCATGGACGATTTTCGTGCCGGTGTTGAAGCCTTTGAAGCCGGCGATCTGAGTGCCGCGAAAGAGCGCTTCCAGCGTGCCGCTGCGGCTGGACTGTCATCTCCATCCCTCTTCTACAACCTCGGCGTTACGTGCTATCAGCTTGGCGATTATTCTGAGGCTGAATCGGCGTTTCGGGTGTTGCTTGATGGGGCCAATGGCGCCCTGGCGCGCTACAACCTCGGTCTCGTGGCGCTCGCCCGGGAGGATTTCGTCAAAGCCCGCCACTGGTTTGAACAGGCATGGGTAGTGAGCGAAACCGAAAAAATCCGGGCGTTGGCCCGCGCCCAGTTGGACAAACTGGGAAGCGATATTCGGCCACAGCACAGCGAACCTTTAATGGATGGTTATCTGGGCATCACCGGTGGATACGACTCGAACATTGCCGGCCTGCCCGATGATGCCGCATCCAGTCAGGGTGGCGTCTTTCTCGAAGCATTGGCTGCCGGAACCTATGCACAGACAGTGGCCAGCCGCGCCCGGTTCGCCCTGGAGGCCGCTGCCTACTCCCGTGAGCATCCGTCCTATGAACAATACGACACCCAGGTTTTACAGGGGCGGGTAGCCTTGTCCGAGACTCTGGCTGACGGTGAGCGTGGTGTGCTGTTGTCGATAGCAAAATCCTGGTTTGATAGCCAGTCCCTTGAAACGCGATACGGATTGGAAGGGTTTTATCGCTGGCGCCAGTGTTCCTTGCCGTTGGCACCTGACCAATGTGGCGTATCCCTGGCAGCGGCCACTGTTAACGGTGGCTCCGGCTTCGAAGCCTATGATGGCCAGTGGTACCGAGCACGTATCCATGCGCGGAAGTACCTCGGCTTCTGGCGATTTGACGGCGCGTATTCCCTTGAAATCAACGACCGGCGGGATCTGCAGACAGCCGATGAGTTTGTCAGTGTCTCGCCTACCCACCATTCCCTGGAGTTTGCCGGTCGCTATCGCTGGCGGCCAGATATCGTATTCGGAACAACGGGCTCTGTTCGCCATAGTCGGTACCGGGACGCTCACCAGTTGGTGGCCGGGGAAGGCGAGAGCGGTCGCAGAAAAGATAACCGTCTGGAGATTGGATTGCTGGCGGAGAAGCCCCTGGACAGCAGCTGGCTGGTGCGGGGAGAGTGGTTGTTTCGTGACAACAGAAGCAGCCTGTCGCAGTATGATTATCAGCGCCAGACGCTGATGTTGACCCTGGAAGGGGCCTTCTAGCACTGCAATGCAAAGCCAGAAGGCCAGCTATCAATTACAGTCCGGCGTTCCTCAGCCGGTTGGCGTGTTGTTTGAAAACGGCTTTCGGGTCTGTCTCGAAGAGGCTATGCAGGCCCAGCGCCTGATTCACCTCGTCCAGGTGGTTCATGAAATAGTTGTCGCGGATAACCTTGCCAAACCGGCTGCTGCAGCGGCCCACCAGGCCGTCATTCTGGCTGAAGCCGAAGGCGAGGCTGGTGGTGCCCAACAACGCGTCGGACGGATCCAGTACGTTGGTCAGAACACCAGTGCCACCCCAAGAGTAGAAGCGTACGCCGTTAGCCGAGTAGGCGCCTTCACCGCAAGCGGTGGTTGGAATGCCGGCAGGGGCAAAGTTGTTGAATTCGGCGCTGCCCTGTGTGGTGAGGGATTCCAGGCTGGAGCGCAGGTCCTGGTTGTAGCCGCCGCCGGAGAGCAAATCGATCAGACCACCCAATGCATTACCCAGGTTGGCGGCAAGGCTTTCCGCGGGAGAGCCGTAGATTAGGTCTGCGACCGGTGAACCTTTATGTGGCGAGCCGACGGACGTCACCGAGGCAACGAGGTCTGGCCGCACCCTTGCTATGTAGCGCGCCGTGGGGCCGCCGTGGCTGTGGCCAATCAGATTGACTTTACCGTGCACCGCGGCGATGGCCTGTACCTGCGGCAGCAGGGCTTCGCCGCGAGCAATGGTGCTGTCCAGGGCGGGCACCTGGGTGGTGTAGACATCGGCGCCGTATTTGCGGAGATCCTCGGCGACGCCGTACCAGTAGTCCACGCCGGCAATGGAATCAAAGCCGAACATGCCATGCACCAGCACAACCGGGTAGCGAGTATCCGTATAGTTTGAAGGGGTAGAGTTCCACCACCACGCGGCGGAGGGGGCAGACCAGGCCACACTCAGGGCCAGGGCCATTGCTTGGATCCAGAGTTTCATTGTCGTTCCTACAGTTTGATGTTGTGTTTGTTATTCAAACTGCGGCTCAACCTAACGGGTTGCTCCAGAGACTTCCTGCTCGTACTGCATCTGCCTGTTGGCAGACCGAGTGCTTCCGTGCGCTGACTTGATTCTTGTGTTTGTTAGATTGGTGCCGTCAGAGCATCTCGGTAGAGATTAGATCAACATTTGATCAGTCGGGATAGTAAGTCAACGGCACAAGAGGCCAGGCAGGGGTGTTCGCCGTGGAAGTGTGATGCCCATCACATGGGTGGCCCCGCAGGACATGTTCCGACCTGCGGGGCAGCGATGGGGACAGCGGAAATATCAGAGCGTGGCCATGACTTTTTTGGCCGCCGCTACCGTATCGGCGATGTCCTGTTCGGACAGTGCCGCTGTCGTAAAGCCTGCCTCAAAGGCGGATGGTGCCAGATATACGCCTTCTTTAAGCATGCCCTGGAAGAACTTCTTGAAGCGCTCGACATCGCAGCCCATCACCTGGTCAAAGCGGGTAACAGAGCTTTCCTCGGTGAAGAAGAACCCGAACATGGCCCCGGCACTCTGGACCGTCAACGGGATGCCGGTGGCATCAGCGGCTTCCTTCAGGCCGTCGCGAACGGCATTGGTTTTCTCGGTCAGCCGGTCGTGGAAACCGGGTTCGGAAATCGCATTCAGGGTCGTCAGGCCGGCGCACATGGCCAGGGGGTTACCGCTTAGAGTGCCTGCCTGGTAAACCGGTCCCAGCGGTGAGATGTGCTCCATGATTTCCCGTTTGCCGCCAAAGGCGCCGACCGGAAGCCCGCCACCAATCACTTTGCCCAGTGCGGTGAGGTCCGGGGTTACGCCATACAGCCCCTGCGCGCCGCCGAGGGAAACCCGGAACCCGGTCATTACTTCGTCGAAGATCAGCACGGTGCCGTGCTCGTCGCACACTTCCCGCAACCCCTCGAGGAAGCCGGGGACCGGCGGGATACAGTTCATATTACCAGCGACCGGCTCAACGATAATGGCAGCGATCTGGTCGCCCATTTCCCGGAAGCATTCCCGAACGCTGTCCATATCGTTATAGGTCAGCGTGATGGTGTGCTCGGCCAGGCTGGCGGGGATGCCAGGGGAGTTTGGCACGCCCAGGGTGAGAGCCCCGGAGCCTGCTTTTACCAGCAGTGAATCCACGTGGCCATGATAGCAGCCTTCGAATTTCACGATCTTGTCGCGACCGGTGTAGCCCCTGGCCAGACGGACAGTGCTCATGGTGGCCTCGGTACCGGAATTCACCATTCGGACCAGTTCGATGGATGGCACCAGTTCGCACACTTTCTTGGCCATCTCGGTTTCGAGGGCCGTGGGGGCACCGTAGCCAACGCCCAGATCAACCTGCGCATGCAGGGCGTCCTTGATGCGCTGGTCACCGTGACCAAGAATCATGGGGCCCCAGGAGCCGATGTAATCGATGTAGCGCTGATCGTCTTCGTCGTACAGATAGGCACCCTGGGCGTGCTTGAAGAAAATCGGCGTGCCGCCAACGCCTCGAAAGGCCCGCACCGGGGAGTTCACGCCACCGGGGATGTATTTCTGGGCCTGCTCGAACAGGGTTTCGGAGTGCGTCATGGATCTGGGCTCCTGTTATTCTGGAAGTGAAAAAAGTGGGTGATGGCTTGCGAACAGGCGCTTAAAAGCTTTGGCTCGCATCTCAATGTTGTCAGTGTCGCCGCCAAACAGACCCCCTACCA
The DNA here is from genome assembly GCF_053566155.1 of Marinobacter sp. PE14. Taxonomy (NCBI): domain Bacteria; kingdom Pseudomonadati; phylum Pseudomonadota; class Gammaproteobacteria; order Pseudomonadales; family Marinobacteraceae; genus Marinobacter; species Marinobacter sp. PE14. The sequence continues at coordinate 204,007 of NZ_JBQXNY010000006.1, forward strand.
CGGCGAGCATGTCGGCGCCGGCACGGATAAGAAGTTCGCCGTTGTCTGTGGTCACCCCGCCAATGCCGGTGATCGGGAGGCCGAAATGCTTCGCTTCGGTCAGTACACCGGGAGGCGCTGCCGGGGCGCCGGGTTTGGTCGATGAGGTATAAAATCGCCCGAACGCCAGATAGTCTGCGCCCGCTTCCAGTGCAGCCTTCGCAAGTGCGAGATCGGCGTGACAGGTTATGCCGACTATGGCCCCATCACCGAGAAGCCGGCGGGCCTCCGCCACTGAACCGTCCGTCTGCCCCATGTGTACCCCGGCAGCACCGACCCGTTTCGCCAGACCCGGGTCGTCATTGATCAGCAACGGAACGCCCGCATTTCGGCATACAGCCTGCAAACTTGCCGCCTGGGAAAACCGTTCGGCCATCGGCGCGCTCTTTTCACGGTATTGTACCATGACCGCGCCGCCCCGAAGCGCAGCCTCAACCGATTCGATCAGCGTTTCGGGCGGTGTCAGTACGCTGTCGGTAATCGCGTAAAGCCCCGGGCGCAGCCCTTTACTCATCGCTCCCACAGAATGCCTCGATCCGGAACCGGCTGGCCTTTGCCGACTTCCAGGGCGTGCAGGATGGCGCGATGGACATAGTTCTGGGCCTGGGAAATGGCGGCGCGGGGCGACAGCCCGGAGGCCCTGCCGGCAGAAATGGCCGCTGCCAGGGTACAGCCGGTGCCATGGTACTCGCCACCGATGCGTTCAATTTCCCAGCGCATGGGCTCAGGGGCGTGATTATAGAGCGTGTTGATAATGTGAATGCCGGTGCCGTGCCCACCGGTGGCCAGCACGGATTCGCAGCCGCCCTTCAACAGATTGTCAGCGGCCTGATCGGCGTTTTCACTGTTGCCCAGCATTGCCAGTTCGACGCCGTTGGGCGTGATCATCTCGGCCAGGGGGAAGAGCTTCTCCTTCATGGCGCTGACCAATTCGTCGTCGGCCAGATCACCGCCACCTGCGGCCTTGATCACCGGGTCGGTAATCACCGGAATGCCCGGGTGTTTACGTATGAAATCCACGAGCACATCCACCACCGCAGCATTGCCCAGGGCACCGGTTTTGATCGCATGAATCGGCGAATCATCGGCGAGACACTGGAGTTGCTTTTGGATCAGATCCGCCGATACGGGCTCGGCGCCATAAACGTTACGGGTATCCTGCACGGTGAGGCAGGCAAGAACCGGCAAGGGATGACAGCCGAGGGAGGTGACCGCCTGGATGTCGGCCTGAATGCCAGCGCCGCCGGACGGATCAAGGCCGGAAAGAATCAGAACCTGTGGTCGGGTATAGCGTTTGATGACTCAGCTCCTCAAAACGGTTTGACAACAGCCAGGATAACAACGGCCAGAAGAATCAGCACCGGCAGTTCGTTGAACCACCGATAAAACACGTGGCTTCTGGTGTTCTGGTCGTCCCGGAAGACCTTTACAAGGTGCCCGCAGTAGAAATGGTAAATGATCAGAATGGCCACCAGAAATAGCTTGGCATGCATCCAGCCCTGGCTGAAATAGCCGGAGGCATTGTAACTGATCAACCAGACACCGAAGACGACGGTGGCGACCATTGAAGGGGTGGTAATGCCCCGGTAAAGCTTGCGTTCCATGATCTTGAAGCGCTCACGACCGGGCTCGTCCTCGCAGGCCGCGTGGTAGACGAACAGCCTGGGCAGATAAAAAATGCCGGCGAACCAGCACACCAGTGAAATAATATGGAAGGCTTTCACCCACAGCATTCGTCAGCTCCGTCGGTATTGGTAGTAACTTTCGATATCGGATTTCAGCACCACGCCGTAAACCCGCTGAATCAATGGCGCAACATGACGTTGTACGTAGAGGGCCTCGGCATTGGTTGCTTCAAACTCGTTTAATGCCTCCTCCAGGGTGGCCTGATATTGCACCGGGGCAACGTCACGACGGTTCGCGGGTATGTCCATCAGGTCAATGGCCTCCGGCGGTTCGGTCTCTTCCTCGGATACCAGCTTCTCCGTGTCCTCCAGGTATCTGGCCAGATCCACGGCCGGCAACAGGGCGGTCGGCCCGCTGCTGCCCTCAACCACCAGCCACTTTGGCTCGGATTTCAGGACTTTTCGCGCCTCTTCCACAGTCAGATGCCGCTCGGTGCGCAAGATACTACGGTCCATGATCGCGCCAACCGATACCCGTCGCAGCGCCTGAATCACCGGGGAGTTCTGATAACTAAGCCCCTGGTTCTTGAGAATGGTCAGGAATAGCGATCTTTTGCCGAAGGCCTCGCTGGTAACCAGGCTTGAGGTGGTAATAATCAGCATGCCCGGAAGAATGATATTGGGGTTTCGCGTGAGCTCCATCAATGCCATCAGGGCTGCGAGTGGCGCCTGCAGTACGGCCCCCATCATGGCTCCCATGCCGAGCATGGCGTAAAAGCCGACGGAGGAAGCCTGCTCGGGCATGATCTGGGCGCCAATCAGCCCCATGGCGCCACCCAGGGTTGCCCCCATAAACAGAGTGGGACCGATCACGCCACTGGGCATGCCCAGCCCGATGGAGAGTGATGTAATTACCAGTTTGGCGGCGCCGGCTCCGAGCAGGAGCCAGAACCCGAGTTCGCCGTTAATGGTTTCGTTGACGGTGTCGTAACCGATACCCATGGTTTCCGGAATAAAAATGGCGAATGGCACCATCAGAAGGCCCGCAATGGTGATGCGCAACAGAACCGGACGGTGGTGGTGCTTGCCCATGGTGTCGACCAGCTGGATAAACAGCGCGGCCGAGATGCCGATAATCACCGCTATGGCGAGTATCCAAGGGATTTCCGTTAACGAGTTCATGGTCAGTGCCGGCACGTTAAAGGCCGGCTCTGTGCCATAGACCGCCTGGGTAACAATGGCGGCGCTGACAGAGGCCAGGATGATCGGTGTAAAACCGGCAATGGTGTATTCCATCATCACCACTTCCATGGCGAAGATGACGCCGGAGATCGGCGTGTTGAAAGAGGCTGAAATGGCGGCCGCACAACCGCAGGCCACCAGTGTCCGGATGCTGTTGTTCGGCAGCCGCATCCATTGCCCCATCAGGCTGGAAAAAGCCGCTCCCAGGTGCACGGCGGGCCCCTCACGACCGGCCGACTGACCACTGATCACGGTGGCAACGCCCGAGATGAACTGCACGATCGCGCTGCGCATTGAAATGTAGCCCTGGTGGTAATTCAGGCGCTCCATTACATGCACAATCCCGACCTTGCGGTCGTGGGTGGCCAGACGATGCATCAGCAGCCCCAGACCGAGTGCGCCAGCCAGGGGCAGGAGTCCACGGGTCAGCAGGTCCAGTTGTTCGAAGGATTCTGAGCCATCCCCGGGCAGGAAATGCTCAAGGGGCCATTCGATAGCCAGGCGAAAAACCAGGATCACGCCCCCGGTTATCAATCCGGACAGCAGGCCGAGCACGGCCAGTTGCGGCAAAGCATCAACACCGGATAGTCGGCGCCGGAAAACAGGGATCAGATGCTCGGTAATCTGGTGCCAGATTTTCTGCATGAGGCCAGAGTTCCGGTGGATTTGGGTGGTCTGTCAGAAGGATTCTGACAACATTGTAACGGTCGCCCTGAGGGCTGCAATAAGTCATTGGTTTATCATGGTAGACTACGGCGTTAAAGCTCTTAATTCTGATACGACGTCGCTGGAGAAAATGGTGATTAAAGTAGGCATCGTTGGTGGCACCGGCTACACCGGTGTGGAACTGCTGAGAATTCTCGCGGTTCATCCTGAAGTTTCGGTCAGTTGCATTACCTCCCGGTCCGAGGCGGGCATGCCGGTCGCGGATATGTACCCCAATTTGCGCGGCCACTACGATCTCGCGTTTTCGGAGCCGGACGTTAATGTGCTTGGGGCCTGCGATCTGGTGTTCTTCGCCACGCCCCATGGCGTGGCCATGAGAATGGTGCCGGAACTTATGTCCGCCGGCGTGCGTGTGGTGGATCTGTCCGCCGATTTCCGTCTGAAAGATCTGGATGTCTGGGCCAACTGGTATGGCATGGCCCATGAGAGCCCGGAATGGGCGGAGAAGGCGGTCTACGGGTTGCCGGAAGTGGTGCGCGATGAAATCCGCACTGCTCAACTGGTTGCCAACCCGGGTTGCTACCCGACAGCGGTTCAGCTGGGGTTCCTCCCACTGCTGGAGCAGGGGCTGGTGGATCCCAGCCGCCTGATCGCCGATGCCAAATCCGGCGCCAGCGGCGCGGGCAGGCAGGGCAAGATCGGCATGCTTCACGGGGAGATCGGTGAAAGCTTCAAGGCCTACGGCGCCTCGGGTCATCGTCATCTGCCGGAAATCCGGCAGGGTTTGTGTGGCGCTGCCGGCGGTGATGTGGGTGTAACGTTCGTGCCCCACCTGATCCCGATGATCCGCGGTATCGAGGCGACGCTTTACGCCGAGCTGCAGAACCCGGCGGACTTTGATCGGCTCCAGACCCTGTTCGAGCAGCGTTTTAGTGACGAGCCTTTTGTCGATGTGATGGCTTTCGGCAGCCATCCGGAAACCCGGAGCGTGCGTGGGGCGAACCAGTGTCGCATGGCGCTGCACAGGCAAGAGCAGAGCAACATTGTTATTGTCTCTTCTGTCATCGATAACCTGGTTAAAGGTGCAGCCGGGCAGGCGGTCCAGAATATGAACATCATGTTTGGCCTGAAAGAAACCATGGGGCTTGAGGCCCCGGCGCTTTTGCCTTGATACCCAAGGGAAAATTGTGAGCGAACAGCGAAAGCCGGCTGAAGAGTATGTGGTCATCCGGCATCGACCGGGTTATCGCCTGCGCAGAACAGCCATCCTTCTGGTTTTTACCGTGGTGGCTGCGGTTGCAGGGTATGCCACCGGGCTTGCCCAGGGCGGTTTCCGTTTTTCCAGTGCCGAGGAGTCGAACCAGGCGCTTGAAAACGAGGTCGAGAAGCTCCGGGATGATTATCGCAAGGCTCGGCAGCAGCTGATCAACCTGGAGCGTGGGCAGGTGATTGACGAGCAGGCACTGAACCAGGCGCGAAAAACCATCGTGAATCTGGAAACCCGCATTGTGTCACTGCAATCGGACCTGACTTTCTATAAAAACATCATGGCTCCTTCGGAAACCAGCAAGGGGCTTCAGGTAGACAGCTTTACACTGGTTCGGGCCCGCAATCAGGAAATTTATGACTTCAAGCTGGTGCTGACCCAGGTCGGCAACAACAAGAGCTACATTTCCGGTGTGGTGGCGGTCAATGTCATTGGTTTGCGTGATGAGGAAAAAGAGGTCATCGCCTTGCGTGATCTCTCTGAGGACATAGCCGATCTCGGTGTGAAATTCCGTTTCCGGTACTTTCAGGATGTTGAAGGCGCCCTGAAACTACCGGAACAATTTGAGCCACTTGAGATCCAGGTGGTTGCCCAGGCAGAGGGCAAAAAATCCTCGCAAGCCGAGCGCACCTTTAACTGGGACGATTTAACGGAGAACTGACATGCTTGGCAAAAAAAAGCAGAAGCCGCGCCGGCCCACGGGCCATTTTGACACCCTGATTTCTTCCCGCACGACGGTTGAAGGCGATGTGCATTTCAGCGGCGGGCTTCACGTGGATGGCCGGATTCGCGGCAAGGTAGTTGCCGATGAGGGCACCGACGCGGTACTGAGGATTTCAGAAGTTGGGGAAGTGACGGGAGATATCAATGCGCCTCACGTCATTATCAACGGGACCGTGAATGGCGATGTTTACGCATCGGCACATCTTGAACTGGCGGAAAAAGCTTCTATCAATGGCAGCGTTTACTACAATCTCATTGAAATGGCGATGGGTGCGTCTGTAAACGGAAATCTGGTGCATCAGCGGGAGCCGGTCGGGTTGCTCTCCCAGGATTCCAAATCCGCCGGATCCGGCGAAAAGCAGGCTTCCGTTGGCGATTCAGCCGCGGAGCCCAGTGGTCCGGACGATGGTGGAAAGTCCGAATAGTTGATTGTTTTAGTCAGGAATACCATAATCGCCTGAGTTGTTCATAATAATCCGGAGGCGAACTTGAGCGCAGTTCAGCAACAAATAGCCACACCGCTGTTCTTCAGTGACAGTGCCGTTGCCAAAGTACGTGAGTTGATTGAGGAAGAGGAGAACCCCGAACTCAAACTCCGTGTCTTTGTGACGGGCGGGGGCTGCTCCGGATTTCAGTACGGCTTCTCGTTTGATGAAAGCCAGGACGAGGAGGACACCGTGATCGAGCGTGACGGGGTTTCTCTTTTGGTGGATCCGATGAGTTACCAGTACCTGGTGGGCGCTACCATTGATTATCAGGAAGGCCTGCAAGGCTCGCAGTTCGTGGTCCAGAATCCCAATGCCAGTTCCACCTGCGGGTGTGGTAGCTCCTTCTCTATCTGATCGGCCGTGGCTTCAGGCCGGGTAGATGGCGCCCAGAATACGAGGGCCAGCTGCCCCGGTTACGTCCGGCAGGTTTCCGGGCTTTCCTTCCAGTGCCTGCCTTGCCAGCCAGGCAAAGGCAACAGGCTCCACCATTTGAGGGTCTACTCCCAGTTCCGATGTGAGTGAGAGCGAGACGCCGGGAAGCGCTTTGGCGAATGCATCCATCAGCAGCGGATTGCGTGCCCCGCCACCGCACACGTAAATCCTGAGATCCGAGATCTTGGGCAGTTGCTGAACGACGCTTTTAACGGTCAATTCCAGCAAGGTCCTCTGAATATCTTCGGCTGGAATGCCCGGGTGGCGGCTTACCAGTGTTTTTACCCAGTCAAGATTGAACCGCTCTTTGCCCGTGCTTTTCGGTGGTGCCTTCGAGAAGTAGGCGTCGGAAAGCATGTCATCAAGAAGCTCCTGGTTAATCGAGCCTTCCAGGGCCCAATGACCGTCGCTGTCGAAAGGCAGCCCGGTCTGGTCCAGGCACCAGGCATCCATCAGCGCATTGGCAGGCCCCGTGTCAAAACCGGTTGCGGGTATGTCGTCACTGGCCGGGAGCCAGGTGATATTGGCGATTCCGCCGAGATTGAGAATGCAGCGGTTTTCCGTGTCTGAGCTGAAAAAGGCCTTGTGGAAGGCTGGGACCAGCGGTGCGCCCTGGCCTCCGGCGGCCATGTCCCGTCGTCGGAAATCCGCAACCGTTGTAATGTTGGTGGCTTCGGACAGCACGGAAGGATTGCCGATCTGTATGGAGAAAGGTGCGGCGCCGGACGGCTGGTGCCGAATGGTTTGTCCATGGCTGCCAATGCCGAGAATTTTTGCGCGATCGAATTCCGACCTTTGTATGACCGCGTCCGCGGCCTGGGCAAACAGTGTGCCGACCAGAGTGTCCAGTTCGCCGATTTCGTCGGGTTCGGCCTGGTTCTGGCTGGCGGCAATCAGTCGGTGGCGAATCTGATCGGGGTAGGGGATCGTGTGTGATGCGTGGATTTTTACGGCACTGTGGCCGAAAGACACCAGCACGGCATCAATGCCGTCCATGCTGGTGCCTGACATCAATCCAATCCAGGCTTCCATTTGTCGCTCAGTCGTCTGAAGCCAGTGCGAGTTGCTGATAGCTCTCGCGGAACACGTCAAACTGTGCGATTCGTTGTTCGGTGAATTGTTTGAACCGGGCCATCTCGGAAGACGGAATGGGCTTGGCGTCCGGTAACTTGACCGTGCGGGAGTTGCGCGGCGCCCCGTTCAGCCTGAACTCGTAGTGTAGGTGAGGTCCGGTAACCATGCCCGACGAGCCAACATGTCCGACGGTCTGGCCCTGCTTGACACGGGTGCCATTCTTGATGCCTTTGCCCAAGCGGCTCATATGCGCATACAGCGTGGTGATGTTGTCACCGTGCTGGAGGATAACGGTTCGTCCGTAACCGCCCTTCCAGCCGGCAAATTTCACCCGACCGGAACCTGCCGCCTTGATGGGGGTGCCGGGAGGCGCTGCGTAATCGGTGCCTTCATGCGGACGCACAACGTCCAGAACGGGATGGCGGCGCTGAAGGTTGAACGGAGAAGAAATCCGGGCATTGATGGGGGTTCGAAGGAATGCCTTGCGCATGCTCTTGCCATTGGGGGCGTAGTAATCGCTATCGCCATTGCTGTCGGTATAAAGCAGTGCGAGGTTTTCTTCGCCGCGGTTAACAAATCGTGCAGACAGGATCCGGCCGGTGTCGAACTTTTCGCCGTCCAGGTAGAGTTCTTCATAAACCACTTCGAATTGGTCGCCCTTTCGGACATCGTAAACAAAGTCGATATCCCAGCCGAAAATGCCGGCCAGTTCCATGGTCAGGCTGTCGTTAAGGCCCGCTTCGCGCGCAGCCAGATAGAGGGACCCGTCGATGGTGCCTGATGCAAAGGCTGGCCGCGCTTCCGGTTTGCGAACTTCGGTTTCGCCGGTAAAGCTTTCGCCCTCTTTGCTAATCTTCAGGGTTTCCAGTCGGTTCCTTTGCAAGTCAACGGCAGCAAGCCCGCCGTCTTCGGTTGTCGCAAAACGAATGGTCTCGCCGGCGTACAGGCGCTGAAGTTTTTCGGCCTCACCGTCGCCATGAATAACCGAGAGCATGATGCCATCATTAAAGCCAGCTTTCTTGAACAGAGAGGAGAGCGTGTCACCAGACTTGATCGCGAAGGTTTGCCATTCGAGTTCCGGCGGCTTCGGAGCGACAGGTTGTTCGGGAGCGGAAAGTCTCGCCTGCTGCGTGGCCTCTGTCGCGACATCGGATTCAGGCGCTTTCGGCTGAGTGTCTGCAACGGAAGCCTCTGGCGGGGTTGCTTGCTCCGGCGCTGCGCCGGTTTCGGAAACGGTGCCTTGCTCCAGGTCCAGGGCATAGGACATCCGTTTGGCTTCAACGTTGCTGCTGGGGCTCATAAGAATGGCAGCAGTAACAACGACGGTAACCGCGGCAGCAATGGTAATGTGAGTTTTAGGAAACATTTTCAGCACGTATCGCACCCGTTTTAATCGGTATTACGGCAGCTTGTACTACCTAATTAAAGCTGTTGTTCAAGTATAGTCCAACAGATTACCGTATAAAATGCATGCGGGACAGCGTGGAACATTACGGTTGCTGTTCCATCCTCCGGATTTCTTTTGACAGCGTTGTTATAATACGCCGCCCTGCAAAGTCGGTGTTGGTCAAATTCTGGTCAACATACTGTAGCAGGGGAACAGGTAACTCACAGATTTCTTTTGTTGAACTCTGTAACTGACAGAATCTTTCCAAGATCAAAGCGGGGACGTGTTGTTCATGGCATCCATTGATGAAGCGTTGGCGATAATCAAGCGAGGCGTAGACGAACTCATTCCGGAAGATGAGCTCATCGAAAAATTGAAGGAAGGTCGTCCGCTGCGGATTAAGGCGGGTTTCGACCCCACTGCGCCGGACCTTCATCTTGGGCACACCGTTCTTATTAACAAGCTGCGGCAGTTCCAGGATCTTGGTCACGAAGTGATGTTTCTGATTGGAGATTTCACCGGAATGATCGGCGACCCCACCGGTAAAAGCGCCACACGTCCTCCTCTAACAGGGCAGCAGGTTGCCGAGAACGCGGTCAGCTATAAAGAGCAGGTGTTCAAAATTCTTGATCCCGCAAAAACGCGCGTCATGTTCAATTCCGACTGGATGGGCAAGATGAGCGCCGCGGATATGATCAAGCTGGCGGGACAATACACCGTTGCGCGCATGCTGGAGAGGGATGACTTCACTAAGCGCTACCGTGCCGAGCAGGCGATTGCGATTCACGAGTTCCTCTATCCTCTGGTTCAGGGATACGACTCCGTGGCCATGGAGGCGGATGTTGAGCTGGGCGGTACCGACCAGAAGTTCAATCTCCTGATGGGGCGTATTTTGCAGAAGCAATACGGCCAGTCGCCGCAGGTGATCCTCACCATGCCAATTCTGGAGGGCCTCGATGGTGTCCAGAAGATGTCCAAGTCTCTGGGCAACTATGTAGGCGTAAACGACTCGCCTGGCGAAATGTACACCAAGCTGCTTTCCATGCCGGATGACCTCCTGTGGCGCTACTTTGAGCTGTTGAGCTTCCGGCCGCTTGCTGAAGTGGACGAGTTCCGAAAGGCCGTTGCTGGTGGCGCCAATCCCCAGGACTATAAAAAGCTTCTTGCGGAAGAGATTATTACCCGCTTTCACGATGAAGAGGCAGCCCGGACTGCTCACAAGTCCGCCGGTAACCGAGTGGCTCTCGGCGAGATCCCTGACAATGTGCCGACTGTTGAGGTGTCTTTGGAGGGGCAGTCCGAGATTCCCATGGCGGCGGTGCTTCGCCTGGCGGGCTTGGTAAAGAACGGCGCAGCAGCCAGGGATGTCCTGGGGCGCGGTGCGGTATTTGTCGATGGTCAGAAATTCGAAGGCGATCGGATGTTTGTGGAAGGCGATGATTGCGTAATCCAGGCTGGTAAGAAGAAGATTGCCCGGGTTCTGATTACTGTCTGATCGATTTTGGGCGATTTTGAGTTTTTTCCAGAATCGCCGTTGACACCCTCGGGCAGGTCTGTAGAATGCGCATCTCTTTCGAGGGGAGCACCGCTGAGGCGGCTCAGAAATCGAAAGATAACTGTTTGAAAGCGCTGAAGAAAATGAGTTTCAAAATTCTTCAGAAAGCAGTTGACAGGCAGGCGATTCACTGTAGAATGCGCGCCTCGAAACAAGCAGTAAGCCGGGTCATTTTTCGGCGCTTTCCGGAGACGGAAAACATCGAAAAATAAACGGTTG
>NZ_JBQXNY010000007.1:0-194966 GCF_053566155.1 Marinobacter sp. PE14
TCGACGAGTCACTGTCCTGATATTTCGTATCCGAAATACCTCGGCCAGCGCCCACACGAATTACTTGGTCAACTTTTTAAAGAGCGTTTGAGCTGTTGCTCAATCAAGGTGGCGTATTCTACATCGTTCCGCCGCCCTGTCAACCGTTAATCTGAAGAATTTTAAAACTGATTTTCTTCAGTACTTTCAAACGGTTACTTCTGCCTGGGAAACCGCCGTAAGTGGCTTGTCCCTCAGAAGTGGTGCGCATTCTACAGGCGTCAGGAAAACTGTCAACGAGGTTTTTGAATTAATTTATGGCGATCTCGGTTTCCACGTACCTCACTGATCAGGCACTGACCATTACGTTCATTTTTCAGCCAAAAATCAGCCCTTCGCAAAGGGGATCAACCCTTGAGGACCGTTCCATTTCCAGCGCAATGCCAGCAAACCCACGATCACCAGGCCGTAAGCGACCATTTCACCAATATCGCTTCTTGCCTGCCAGATAAAGTGGACCCAGGCGGTGATGGCGATCAGGTAGACCAGCTTATGCAAACCTTTCCAACTTTTACCCAGCCGCTTCATCATTCCCTTGGTGGAGGTCAGAGCCAGGGGCACCAGCATAAGAAAAGACAGTGCGCCCGCCACAATATAGGGCCGCTTGGTAAACGTAGCCCAAAGATCACTCCAACCGAGTATGAATTGCATAAACGCCAACACGTGCAGTACGGCATAGAAGAATGCAAACAGGCCGAGCATTCGGCGCACCCGGATCCAGCCTGCCCAGCCAGTCCAGCGCTTAAGCGGGGTCATGCACAAAGTCACAATTAACAACTGGAGCGCGGCAAGGCCCAGTGACTCCGTCACTTCCTGGCCCGGGTCAGGCCCCAGAGACTGCCTGGCAATATTGATAGCCAATACCAGAAGAGGGACGCAGGCGAGAAACGCGGCCAGAAGGCGGAAAGCCAAGACAAAGCCTTGACGATCCACCATTCCCTTTCCATTCATCAATAGAACTTACTCAGGTCCATACCCTTGTACAGATCGGCGACCTGCTCCCCGTAACCATTGAACTTGACGGTCTCCATCCAGTTAGGCGAAAGCAGACCGGAAGGCAGCCTCCGTTCGCGCTTCTGACTCCACCTTGGGTGGTCCACCTCTGGGTTAACGTTGGCATAGAATCCGTACTCCTGAGGCGCGAGCATTTCCCAAGTCGTTTTTGGGCGCTCCTGCTGGAACCGTATCTTGACGATCGACTTGATGCTCTTGAATCCGTATTTCCAGGGGACAACCAGCCGGATAGGTGCGCCATTCTGGTTGGGCATGGTTTTGCCATATAACCCGACCGCCAGGAAGCTTAACTCGTTCATGGCCTCATCCATTCTCAAACCCTCCTGGTAAGGCCAGTCTATGGTGCTGAACAATGAGCGCTGCCCCCGCATCTGATCCGGATCATACAGGGTCTCGAAATAGACGTATTTCGCGCGGGAGTTGGGCTCAAGCCGTTTAATGATGTCGGCCAGTGGAATCCCGACCCAGGGGATCACCATCGACCAGGCCTCTACACAACGAAGTCGGTACACCCGTTCCTGATATTCGTGGGGCTTGAGCAGGTCCTCCAGAGCATACTCACCGGGCCGCCCGCATTCCCCCTCTACCACGACAGACCAGGGATCAACGCTCATTTCATCGGCGTACCTGGCCGGATCGCCTTTGCCGGTGCCAAATTCGTAAAAATTGTTATAGCGAGTGACGTCCTCGAACGGTGTTTTTTCCTCATCGGTGGAAAAACCGGTCATTGCAACATAGTCCAGCGCTTCTCCCGGGACCGGAAGCTTCGCAGCGGACAACAGACCAGGCATTGATAGGCCCGCGGCTACAGCCATCGTGCCGGACATGAATTGCCGTCGGTTGAGGTAGACAGACTCGGGGGTAACTTCGGAGTGAGGCAAGGCCCAGGATGGGCGTTTCTTGATGAACATGGAAAGTCTCCGTCAGGGCGTCAGCCAGCTAAGGCGTTGACCGGAGACTGTGGTGAAAATTCCCGGACCTCGATGAGGAGGCCCGGAAAACGAGAGCTCAGTCAGCGGCACCTGGAGCTTTTCGTGGCTTGCCACGGAACAACGCACGAACAGGGCCGGACAACGCGTATATCAGAAATCCGGTAAAGAGTACGGTGGCCGGATCCAGCGCGATCACTACGAACACCAGCACAACAAGAAGGATCGCGGCAAAAGGCACTCTTCCGCGTAGATCCAGATCCTTGAAACTGCGATACAGGATATTGCTGACCATCAGCACACCCGTGCCTCCGACTACGACCATGGTCAACAAGGTGAGCCAGGTAGCAGGCTCAAAGAGATGGAAGCACCAGACCAGACCCGCGACACAGGCTGCGGCGGCGGGACTGGGCAAGCCAACAAAGAACTTTTTGTCGACAGAGCCAATCTGGGTGTTGAAACGGGCCAAACGCAGCGCGGCACCAGCAACATAGATAAAGGTGATGGCCCAGCCAACCTTGTCAAAAGCGTTCAGTGACCAGAAAAAGGCGACAAGCCCGGGAGCTACACCAAAGGCAACCATGTCAGCGAGGCTGTCGTATTCCTCACCGAACTTGCTCTGGGTGTTGGTCATGCGAGCTACACGCCCATCCAGACCATCAAGGATCATTGAGACAAAAATGGCAATTGCGGCATTGTCAAAGACACCGTTCGCCGCAGAGACGATGGCGTAGAAACCTGAAAACAGCGAGGCCGTTGTGAGCGCATTGGGGAGCAGGTAAATACCCTTGCGGCGGACCGGCGCACCTTCCACCAGCTCTTCTTCAACCACTTCCCCGGCCTCGACTTCATATTCTGGGGTTTGCTTACCTTCAGCGGATTTTCTTTCTTCAGTCATTCCCATTACTCCGGAAAGCATTTGGGCGGAGTATATACGAAAAACGCGGCCACCCGGGCCGCGTTTTTCAAAACCAGGCGGAATTCCGCTTAGTTTTTGTCCTTATCCACGATCTTGTTCGCCGAGATCCACGGCATCATGCCACGCAGCTTCTCACCAACCACTTCGATGTCGTGGGCAGCGTTCTGGCGACGACGCGCCGTCATGGACGGGTAGTTCAGAGCGCCTTCAGAGATAAACATCTTGGCGTACTCGCCGCTCTGGATGCGCTTCAGTGCGTTACGCATGGCTTCACGGGACTGCTCATTTATGATTTCCGGGCCAGTCACATACTCACCATACTCCGCGTTGTTGGAGATGGAGTAGTTCATGTTGGCGATACCACCTTCGTACATCAGGTCCACGATCAGCTTCAGCTCGTGCAAACACTCGAAGTACGCCATTTCCGGCTCGTAACCGCCTTCCACGAGCGTTTCGAACGCCGCTTTAACCAGCTCCACGGTGCCACCGCAGAGAACGGCTTGCTCACCGAACAGATCGGTTTCGGTCTCATCCTTGAAAGTGGTTTCGATGATGCCGGTACGGCCGCCACCGATACCGCTGGCGTAGGACAGAGCCAGATTCTTGGCGTTGCCGGAGGAATCCTGGAAGATAGCGATCAGGTCAGGGATACCACCGCCGTTGGCGAACTCGGTGCGCACAGTGTGGCCCGGCGCCTTCGGAGCAATCATGATGACGTCCAGATCCTTGCGCGGAACGATCTGGTTGTAGTGGATGGCAAAGCCATGGGCGAACGCCAGGGTGGCGCCTTGCTGCAGATTCGGCTCGATTTCGGCCTTGTACAGCTGAGCCTGGTATTCATCCGGAGTCAGAACCATGACCACGTCAGCGGCGGCAACGGCAGAAGGTACGTCGCTAGTCTTCAGACCATAGGCTTCCGCCTTGGCGATGGAAGAAGAACCCGGGCGCAGGCCCACGGTAACGTCAACGCCGGATTCTTTCAGGTTGCACGCGTGAGCGTGGCCCTGGGAGCCGAAACCAATGATGGCAACTTTCTTGCCCTGGATGATGGAAAGATCGCAATCCTTATCGTAGTAAACCTGCATGAGAAACCTCTGTTATTTGTGATGGCCCCGAAGAACCATATTGTTCAAACCCTGTTTGAAATCGTTAAAGGCTGAGCACCTTCTCGCCCCGGGCGATACCGGATACACCGCTGCGCACCACTTCCAGTACGCCCGACGTGCCAACGGCCTGAATAAAGCCGTCCAGCTTCTCGCTGTCACCTGCCAACTGAACCGTGTACACGGAGCTGGTCACATCCACGATCTGGCCGCGGAAAATGTCCACGGTACGCTTGATCTCCGCACGCTGGGAACCCGTAGCTTTCAGCTTGACCAGCATCAGTTCGCGTTCGATATGGGCGCCTTCGGTGAGATCCACCAGCTTGACGACTTCAATCAGCTTGTTCAGTTGTTTGGTGATCTGTTCGATCACCTTGTCAGAACCCGAGGTGGTCACCGTCAGACGGGACAATGTCTCGTCCTCTGTTGGCGCCACGGTGAGTGTTTCGATGTTGTAGTTGCGCTGGGAAAACAGACCTACCACTCGCGACAGAGCGCCGGGTTCGTTTTCAAGCAAAACAGAAATGATTCGACGCATGATCAGACCCTCTCCGTCTTGCTGAGCCACATATCCTTCATGGAACCCCGGGCAACCTGCATCGGATACACGTGCTCGAAGCGATCCACGTAGATATCCACGAATACCAGATCGTCTTTCATGGCCAGCACTTCTTTCAGCTTGGTCTCCAGATCTTCCTTCTTCTCAATCCGGACACCCTTGTGGCCGTAGGCTTCCGCCAGCTTGATGAAGTCGGGTAGTGATTCCATGTAGGACTCGGCATGACGGGACTCATAGTTCATGTCCTGCCATTGCTTGACCATACCCAGAGCCTGGTTATTCAGATTGATGATCTTAACCGGCAGGTTGTACTGCTTGCAGGTAGACAGCTCCTGGATGTTCATCTGGATACTGCCCTCACCGGTAATGCACAGCACTTCGTCGTCCGGATGGGTGAGCTTGACGCCCATGGCTGCCGGCAGACCAAAGCCCATGGTGCCCAGACCACCGGAGTTGATCCAGCGGTTGGGCTTGTCGAACTTGTAGTACTGGGCCGCGAACATCTGGTGCTGACCGACATCGGAGGTCACGTACGCCTCGCCATTGGTCAAACGACACAGCATTTCAATGACTTCCTGGGGCTTAATCACATCTGGACTGGTCTCGTAGCGCATCCCGTGGAATGCCCGCCACTCGTCAATCTGCTTCCACCAGGAGGCGATTGCGTCCGCGTCGGGCTCTTCCTTCGCTTCCTTGACCAGAGACAACATTTCCTTGAGCACGGCGTCTACCGGGCCCACGATCGGCACGTCCGCATCCACCGTCTTGGAAATCGATGCCGGATCTATGTCGATGTGGATAATGCGCGCGCCCGGACAGAACTTCTCGGTGGCATTGGTCACACGATCGTCGAATCGGGCCCCGACACAGAGAATCAGATCCGAATGGTGCATGGCCATATTGGCCTCATAGGTGCCATGCATCCCGAGCCAGCCCAGGTGCTGCTTGTCGCTGGCAGGATAACAACCGATCCCCATGATGGTATTGGTGATCGGATAACCAATCATCCGAACAAGCTCAGTCAGTTGATCTGAAGCCTTGCCGAGAATAACCCCGCCGCCGGCGTAGATAATCGGACGCTTGGCAGCCAGCAGCATGTCGACCGCTTTCTTGATCTGACCGGCATGGCCGCGAATAGCGGGGTTGTAGGAGCGCAGCTTGACCTTCTTCGGATAAGCGTACTCGTACCGCTCGTTCGGCGTGGTCATATCCTTGGGAATATCCACAACAACCGGACCAGGACGACCGGTCGCAGCAATGTAATACGCCTTGCGGATAATCTCCGGGATTTCTTCGGGGTGACGGACACTGAGGTTGTGCTTAACCACTGGTCGGGAGACACCCATCATATCGGTTTCCTGGAACGCGTCCTCGCCGATGAGAGTGGACGCAACCTGGCCGCACAGAACCACCATGGGGATGGAATCCATGAATGCGGTGGCAATGCCGGTGATGGTGTTGGTGGCTCCAGGACCCGAAGTCACCAGCACGGTACCTGGTTTTCCGGTCGCGCGGGCATACCCGTCGGCCATGTGGACCGCCGCCTGCTCGTGCCTTACCAGAATGTGTTTGACTTTATCCTGCCTGAACAGCGCATCATAAATATGAAGGGCTGCACCACCCGGATAGCCGTATATGTATTCGATACCTTCATCTTGAAGGGACCGGATCAGCATATCGGCGCCAGACAATAACTCCACGATTTTCTACCCTCTTCTACGAGTGAATGAGCCGGGAAGGCTCCCGGTTGCCTGGATTCACGGTGTCCATGCTTCTTTTGAAAGCGGAACCGGCTGCTCCTCCACACCTTGTTAAGAGGTTGTCTCCTGGCCAGCCGCCCTCCTGAGGGTTGCGGAGAACGGCCAATCAACGGGTTGCACGTAAGCAACAACCATCCCGCGACGGATGCGCGGCGCGTTCAGTGTGGTAATTGATGGGGGATACTCGCTCGGGATTGCCTGCCGTATTGACCCCAGTCTTCAGGCAATCGGTAATTCTGACAGCGCGAAACTCCCTGTCAATAGCCGTTGCAGGTTTCTATGCCTATACTGGCCGAAGGTCTGCCATACTTGGAACAAATCCGATACAAAGATTTGAACCAGACAGAAGAAAATCCGCAATAGCGATGGCATGATAGGCAACATTGAACTTAGAAAAAACGGGCCCGGTCTATCCAGGTTGTCTGCCTGCCCGGGAGCAGTGAACATACGCGAGTTAAGCCATGAACAGAAAAATCCTGACGCTGACCTTATTACTGGCCGTTGTACCAGGTGTCGCCATGAGCGCCTCTGTCTACAAGTGGACCGATGAAAACGGGGTTACCCATTTTGGTGACCGGCAACCTACGGGCTCGAAGGCCGAACGAGTCAATGTACGCTCTGGCACTTCTTCAGACGCATCCGGCAATCGACAGAGCCCTCAGGAGCGACTGCAGAATATGCAGGAACAGCAAGCGGATGAATCGGAGCAGCGCAAGGAAACTGCAGTTGAGGAAGCCCGCAGAAAACAGCGGGATGCGAACTGCGCGACCGCACGCTCAAATCTTGAGCTGATAGAGCGCAATGCCCGCATCCGCATCGAGGAGAATGGCGAGCAACGGTACCTAAGCCAAGAGGAAATCGCCGAGAAAAAAGCTGAAGCCCTCAGAATCGCTGAAGAAAACTGCGGGCCAGTGAAAAATAGTGACCAGCAATAAATCTTCAGCGAAAGGGTCAGATGAAAGCGTTCATCTGACCCCGGCTTCAAGTTCAGGCCTTGGCGAACGCCAGGTGGTGGTCCTCCACCGTCCCCTTGATAACATCCCCCGATACAAACTCTCCCTTTAGCAGCCGCTGAGCCAACGGGTTTTCGATCATTCGCTGAATAGCCCGCTTCAAAGGCCGCGCACCGTAGACCGGGTCATACCCGACTTCCGCCAGCAACTCCATCGCGGCGTCATCCAGCTCAAGCTTCATATCCTGCTCTTTCAGGCGCTTGCTCAGAGACTCGATCTGAATCCGCGCAATACCCTGAATCTGATTCTCCGCCAGCGGGTGGAACACCACCACTTCATCCACGCGGTTGATGAACTCAGGGCGGAAATGGGTGCCGACGACTTCCATGACGGCATTCTTCATGACCTCGTAGTTTTCCTCACCCGCCTTCTGCTGGATGATGTCCGATCCGAGGTTTGAGGTCATGACAATGACCGTGTTCCGGAAGTCGACGGTTCTGCCCTGCCCGTCCGTCAGGCGACCATCCTCAAGTACCTGCAAAAGAATGTTGAACACGTCCGGATGGGCTTTCTCCACCTCGTCCAGCAGCAACACGGAATACGGCCTGCGACGCACCGCTTCAGTGAGGTAACCACCTTCCTCGTAGCCGACATAGCCCGGAGGCGCACCGATCAGGCGGGCCACGGAATGCTTCTCCATGAATTCGGACATATCAATGCGAACCATGGCCTCCTCGGTGTCAAACAGGAAGGCCGCCAGGGCCTTGCACAGCTCAGTTTTGCCGACGCCGGTGGGGCCGAGGAACAGGAAGGAACCGTTGGGGCGATTGGGGTCGGACAACCCGGCACGTGAACGGCGGACGGCGTTGGACACAGCTTCAACCGCCTCATCCTGGCCGATAACCCGACCATGGAGTGCTTCCTCCATACGCATCAGCTTGTCGCGCTCGCCTTCGAGCATCTTGGACACTGGAATGCCGGTCCACTTGGAAACAATCTCTGCAATCTCCTCATCGGTCACCCGGTTCCGGAGCAGCTTCATTTCCATCATTTCGGCCTGGCTGGCCATATCCAGCTGACGCTCAAGCTCAGGGATCTGGCCATATTGGAGCTCGGACATCTTGCCAAGGTCGCCGGCGCGACGGGCATTCTCCAGATCGATCCGGGCCTGCTCCAGACGGCTCTTGATTTTCTGGGATCCATGCAACGCGGCTTTTTCGGTATTCCAGACTTCTTCCAGATCGGCGTATTCACGCTCGACACCGGTGATCACATCGGACAGCTCCGACAAGCGCTTTTTCGAGGCCGGGTCAGTCTCTTTCTTCAGAGCCTCGCGCTCGATTTTTAGCTGAATCAGGCGACGCTCAAGGCGATCCAGGGGTTCAGGCTTGGAATCCATTTCCATACGAATCTGGGAAGCTGCCTCGTCCACCAGATCAATGGCCTTGTCCGGCAGCTGACGGTCGGCAATATAACGATGAGAAAGCTTGGCGGCGGCAATGATCGCACCATCGGTCACTTCAACCCCGTGGTGAACCTCATAACGCTCTTTCAGGCCCCGCAGGATAGCGATGGTGTCTTCCTCACTGGGTTCGCTCACCAGTACTTTCTGGAAGCGACGCTCGAGGGCGGCGTCTTTTTCGATGTTTTCACGGTATTCGTCAAGGGTGGTCGCACCCACACAATGCAGCTCGCCGCGGGCCAAGGCCGGCTTGAGCATGTTACCGGCATCCATGGAGCCTTCGGCCTTGCCGGCACCGACCATTGTGTGAATTTCGTCGATGAACAGGATGATCTGGCCTTCCTGCTTGGACAGCTCGTTAAGAACCGCCTTCAGGCGCTCTTCAAACTCACCCCGGAACTTGGCGCCGGCAATAAGGGCACCCATATCGAGTGACAGGACTTTCTTGTCCTTGAGGCCATCCGGCACCTCTCCGTTGACGATGCGCTGGGCCAACCCCTCGACGATGGCGGTTTTACCTACGCCGGGCTCACCGATAAGGACCGGGTTGTTCTTCCGGCGGCGCTGCAATACCTGGATGGTTCGGCGGATTTCGTCGTCGCGACCGATCACCGGGTCCAGCTTGCCGGCTTCGGCTCGCTCGGTCAGGTCGATGGTGTACTTGGACAGAGCCTGGCGGTTTTCTTCGGCGCTGGCGTCATTGACGGCTTCACCACCTCGAACCTCGTCAATGGCTTTTTCGAGGGCGGCTTTGTCGACATGCTGTTCCCGCAGTACCCGACCAAGGGTTCCGCGGTCTTCCAGGGCAGCCAGCAGCATCAGTTCACTGGAGATGTACTGGTCTTTGCGCTTCTGGGCGAGCTTGTCGGCAATGTTGAACAAGCGGCCCATGTCATTGGACATGGAGACGTCGCCGGCCGATCCCTGCACTTCGGGCAGGTTTTCGATTTCCCGGGCGATGGCCTGGCGAATGCGTCCAGGCTCTGCGCCGGCCTGCTTGAGCAGCGGCTTGATGGCGCTGCCTTCCTGGTCAAGCAGTGCCTGCATCAAGTGCACCGGCTCAATGAAGTTATGATCCTTCCCGACCGCGATGGATTGTGCGTCCGCGAGGGCGGTCTGCAACTTGCTGGTCAGCTTGTCGATTCTCATGTGTACTTTCCCCAAATTTCTGCGAATACCATGGTGCCGTGGGTGGCAGATATTCGATTGCTTTGACAGTTAATGTAGGGGCAAGTAGAGCGACTTCAAGCGGGGCTGCGATGTATTCGTCAGAAAATTGACGGCCGTCAGGTTTGAGTTTGGTGCTGGGTGCAAGGCTGGCGCGAGGCTGCTTTCCAGAACACGCCGTGAATACATCCCTGTAGGCTTGGCTGCAGCATCCATGCTGCAGACAGTTCTGGAAAGCAGCCTCGCACCAGCCACCGGACTTTTCAGTAACCGCCTCGCCGCCGCCAATTCAAGCTGGACATTTAACTTGTTAGCCAGACCAGCGTGGCCATCCGCCCGGTTCGACCATCCCTGCGGTAAGAAAAAAACCGTTCTGAATCCTGAACGGTACACAGGCCACCGCCAGTAACACTGGAAACACCGAGATGATTTAGCCGCAAAGTGGCAAGGGCATAGATATCTACCATGAAATGACCCGGCCGAGCGCCTTCGGCTCTGAAGGCTTGGACCGCTTTCGGATCATGTTCAAGGAAGGCGTCACGCACTTCCGGGCCGACCTCGAAGCTGTTCGGACCGATGGCCGGGCCGAGCCAGGCTTGCAGGGTTTCGGACGCAACGGCCATCTCGCTCACAAGAATCTCGATAACTCCTCCACACAGGCTTCGCCAGCCGCAGTGGGCGGCGCCAACGACGGTTCCTTCGCGATCCGCAAGGATAACGGGCAGGCAGTCGGCAGTGAGGATAGCGCAGGCGATACCCGGATGACGGGTGTAGCTGGCGTCGGCCTTGGCGGTTTGTACGACGTTATTCGGGGTCAGTTCGACAACCTCGGTACCGTGCACCTGGTTGAGCCAACCAATCCGGGCGCTATCCAGTCCTGTGGAATCGGCGAGCCTTCGCCGATTCTCTTGCACGTGTTCTGGAGCGTCTTCGACGTGAACACCGAGGTTAAGACTGTTCCAGGGTCGAACACTGACACCCCCGACGCGAGTTGTACTGATGGCCCGCACTCTATCGGGCGCAGGCCAGTCCGGTTTCAGGACGTCACTTTCAATAGTCACGGGTTTCCAGCTCCCGGGCGTGTTTGCGCAGAGCTTCTATCAACGCAACCATATCCTCAGGGAGGGGCACCTCCCAAGTCAGGATTTCACCGGTTTCCGGGTGCTCCAGGGTCAGCTGCCGGGCATGGAGGGCCTGGCGGTTGAACGCAGAGAGAGCCTCACGCAGTTCGTCAGTGGTTCCCTTGGGCAGCCTCAGCCGACCTCCATAGAGCGGATCTCCGACCAGCGGGTGCTTTACATGGGCCATGTGTACCCGGATCTGATGGGTTCGGCCGCTTTCCAGTTTGCAGCGGACGTGAGTGTGGGCGGCAAAACGCTCCACCAGGCGATAATGGGTGACCGCCGGTTTGCCGGAGGCGACGACCGCCATTTTCTTGCGCTCCCGGGGGTGTCTGCCAATGGGCGCATCGACCGTTGCGCCACCGGTGAGGGTGCCTACCACGACGGCCTCATACTCACGGCCCATGGTGCGGGTTTGTAGCTGATCGACCAGGGACGTGTGCGCAATCAGGCTGCGAGCAACAACCATGATGCCCGAAGTGTCTTTGTCGAGGCGATGTACGATGCCCGCCCTCGGTAAATTCTCGACTTCCGGTGCGTAGTTCAGCAGGGCATTGACCAGGGTTCCATCGGCATGGCCAGCCGCCGGATGCACCACCAGGCCCGCGGGCTTGTTGATGACCAGCAAGTGCTCGTCCTGATAGACAATATCCAGGGAGATTTCCTCGGCCTGCCAGCTCACCTGAGCTTCCGGCTCGGCATCCAGCGCCAGGCGATCGTCCAGCATCACTTTGTCCCGAGGTTTTCGCACCTCGCCATTGACTGTTAACGCGCCGCTTTTGATCCAGGATTGCAGGCGGGAACGGGAGTGCTCGGGCATCAGCTCTGCTGCGGCCTGATCCAGGCGCCTGTCGCTCAATTCCGGCGGCACAACAAAGTTGGCGAGGATTCGTTTTTCAGATGACATTAAGCCCCCAGGGCCTGTGTGTGTTACGTTTCGGTCAGATTATTGGAAACAGCGGGGCATTGCTCTGCACATGGCGTCACTTCCCCGCTACAATGACTGCCCTTGATTCAATCGACATTATACGGGATTCCGGAATGAGATCAGGTCTTCGTTTACTGCTACTTTCCACACTGGTTGTTCTGGTCAGTGCCTGCGCCTCCAACAAGCAGGAGGAAGTGCTTCCGGAGAAGACCTATTACGAGAACGCCCGCGAGGCCATGACCTCTGGTAACTTCAACGAGGCAGAGCAGAACCTGGACGCTCTGGAAACCTACTACCCCTTCGGTCGCTACGCTGAGCAGGCCCAGCTTGACCTGATCTATGCCCGCTACCAGAACCTCGACCTCGAAGGCTCCCGTGCGGCCGCCGACCGGTTCCTGCGCCTTAACCCGCAAAGCGATCACGCGGACTACGCGCTCTACATGCGCGGCCTGGCTTCCTATAACCTGGACATCGGGCTTGCGGCCCGCTATTTCCCGATTGATGTTGCGGCTCGGGATCCGGGCGAGCAGTTGCAGTCTTTCCGCGATTTTTCTGAACTTCTGAACCGCTATCCGGACAGCCAATACGTCGCGGATGCCCGCCAGCGAATGATCGCGGTACGCAATCGCATGGCCGAACTGGAACTCTACGCGGCCCGCTACTATGTGAAACGCCAGGCCTATGTGGCAGCCAACAACCGGGCAAGATACATCATCGAGAATTACCCGACAGCGACGGTTACCGAAGAGGCTCTGATTATCCTCGCGGAAACCTTCCGCTTCCTCGAGCTGAGAAAAGGATCGCAGGATGCCATTGCCATGCTGCGTACCAATTTTCCGAAGAGTGACGCTTTCAATGCCGACGGCGAGTTTGAGGTGGACCTGCTGAAGGGCGAAAACCGGTCACTGACGAACGTCGTAACCTTTGGCCTGATGGGCGACGAATAGAAACTGAAATTGGGGTCAGATGAAAATCTCATCTGACCCCAACATCCCCCGGCTACTTCCCGCTTTTCCAGCCGTTGGTAATCGGATAGCGCCGATCCTTGCCAAACCCGCGCTCCGTAATCCGGACGCCTATCGGTGCCTGCCTGCGTTTATACTCGTTGATATCTACGAGGCGAATAACCCGCTCAACGTCGACTCGCTCGAAACCTTCCGCAACGATCGCATCGGCACTGAAATCCCGCTCTACATAAAGATTCAGGATCTGATCGAGCACATCATAACCGGGCAGGCTGTCCTCGTCTTTCTGGTCCGGCGCCAGCTCTGCCGAGGGTGGACGGGTGATCACCCGCTCGGGGATCACTTCTCCCTCCGAAAGCGTGTTGCGGTATTTGGCCAGACGGAACACCAGGGTTTTAGGCACGTCCTTGAGGACATCGAATCCGCCCGCCATATCACCGTAGAGCGTTGAATAGCCCACTGCCATCTCACTCTTGTTTCCGGTGGTCAGCACCAGGGAACCGAACTTGTTGGACAAGGACATCAACAAGACGCCGCGCAGTCGCGCCTGCAGGTTTTCCTCCGTTGTATCTGGCGTAGTGCCCTCGAAGGGCCCGGCCAGAGTTTCCATAAAGGCGTCATACATGGGCTCAATTGAGAACACATCGTACTGCACACCCAGGGCAACGGCCTCCGCTTCGGCATCCTCAAGGCTCATGCTGGACGTGTAGCGAAACGGCATCATCACCGCGCGCACACGATCCTTGCCCAGCGCATCTACGGCAACCGCCAGGGTCACTGCCGAGTCGATACCGCCTGAGAGCCCCAGAACCACCGACTTGAATCCGTTCTTGTTGACGTAATCCCGAACACCGGTCACCAGGGCGCTGTAAACATTGGCCTCCAACGTCGGCTCTTCCGGCAAAGTCTGGGATACCGGCTGACAATGGTGCTCACACAGAAAGTCGACCGGATACAATCCCTCACCAAACGGCGGGGCCTCTGCAGTCAGCACACCGGAATGGTCGAACACCATGGAGCCACCGTCAAAAACCAGCTCGTCCTGCCCCCCCACCAGGTTCACGTAAACGATACTGACCAGATTCTCCCGGGACTTCCGCTCAAGCAACGCCTTCCGACGTGCCTGTTTATCGATATCGTAGGGCGAGGCATTGAGGTTCAGGATAAGACGGGCGCCTGCAGCAGCGCAGTCCTCCACCGGCCCCTCCTTCCAGAGATCCTCACACACAGTAATTCCAACCGGAACGCCCCGGATTTCCAGAGTCAGCACATCTTGGCCCTCGGCAAAGTAACGCTTCTCGTCGAAAACCTGATAGTTGGGCGGGAAACGCTTGAAATACCGACCAGTAATTTCGCCGCCGTCGATGACCACCGCCGCGTTATACAGCAGCGCGCCATTACGAAGCGGTGCGCCAATCACGATGACCGGATCCAGCCTTTCCGCCTGCAGCCGTTCCAGCGCCTCATTAACGCGAACTTCCATGCTGGGCCTCAAGAGCAAATCTTCAGGCGGATAGCCGGTCAGGCAAAGCTCCGGGAACACCACCACGTCCGCCTGATGCTCGGACGATGCCCGCCGGGCTGCGTCCAGAACGAGCTCGGTATTGCCAGGAATATCGCCCACCAGGAAATCCAACTGGGCCATCACCACCCGCAATTTTCTGGGAGACTCCCCGGACGCTGCCTGGTTTCCGGACACGGACATAAATCGGCTCCTGTAACTCATTGCCATGAAAAGGCTATTATAACCCCGCATAGGCGTGGATTTCTTCCGACCAACAGCGGATTCCTGTAAATCATGGCAGCAGATACACCAGTACGATCGGCCGAAGCGCTCGGCCCGGCCCCTTCGACACCTTCCGGAATGCAACAGGCCAAGCTTTTCAGGATCTACAACCACTACCGACTGGTGGTGAGCCTGATGCTGGTGGCACTGCTATTCGTGGATCCCGTCAACTTTGATATGCGCTTCCGACTGCTGGATTATTACCAGGCCGGCGTTTCCGCCTATCTCGGCCTGAACGCGTTTATTGCGTTGCTTCTGATCGCCGGATTTCACCCTAGCCAGCGCAACATAACGCTTTCAATTCTGCTGGACATTCTGATCATGCATGGCCTGTTGCTCGCCAGCACAGGCATTACCAACGGCCTTGCCAACCTCGTGATCGTGTCGGTGGCCGCGGGCAACATTCTGACGCCGAGCCGCATGGGAACCTTCTATGCAGCTCTGGCGGCCATCTGCTCCCTTGGGATCTCAGGGTGGGCAGTTCTGACCGTCGGAGAGTCGGCTGACGATATTGTTCGAGCCGGTTCACTGGGCATCCTTTACTTTGCAGCCGCTTTCGTCCTGCAAAGCATCTCCCGGCGAATGATGCGCAGCGAGGCATTGGCTACCAGCCGCGCCCGGAGCATCGCTGAACTTGAGAAGATCAACCAGCAGATCATTCAACGCATGCGCACCGGCATCCTGGTGCTCGACCGTTTCGGCCAGATCCGCCTTGCCAACGCCGCCGCCGAAGAGCTTTTATACGGCGCACCCAAAGCCTCGGCACCCATTCACGAGCGGGCGACCGTTTTGCCCAAGCCCCTCAAGCAAGGCCTTGACGCATGGCTGAAGGACCCGACACAGCGCATTGAGCCGTTCCAGCCCTCACCCACCTCGCCGCTGTTGCAGGCCAATTTTACTCAGCTGGACCAGGAGCGAGGCGACCAGATCCTTGTGTTCATCGAAGATATGAGCAAAGTCACCCAGCAGGCCCAGCAAATGAAGCTGGCATCGCTGGGCCGACTCACGGCCGGCATTGCCCATGAAATTCGCAATCCGCTGGGGGCAATCAGCCACGCGGCCCAGCTAATGGAGGAATCTCCTAACCTGGCCCCCGATGATCATCAGATGCTCGAGATCATCCGACGTCATTCCCGCAGAATGAATGGCATCATCGAGAATGTGCTGGATCTTTCCAGACGCCGCGCAGCCGATGCTGACCTGATTGAAGTTGCACCATGGCTCCAGGAGTTCCGGGAGGACTTCCTGCAGACGCAAGACAACGACTGCACAACCGCAAACATCATTCTGAAAATCGATCCACAACTGCCACAGGCGCGCTTCGATAAAAGCCAGATTGAGCAGGTGATGGTGAATCTTTGCGACAATGGTTTACGTTACAGTGAACAGCACTCGGGGCAACGAAAGATCGGCATCCATGCCGGGGCAACAGAAGACGGCGAGCGCACCTTTATCGACGTGCGCGACCAGGGCCCCGGCATCGCGCCGGAACACAGAGGCTCTGTCTTCGAACCATTTTTTACCACGGACAAGGCGGGCACCGGGCTCGGACTTTATCTGGCCCGGGAACTGTGCGAGGCTAATCAGGCACATCTTTCCCTGGTAGAAGATAACAAGCCCGGCTGCTGTTTCCGCATTACATTTGCCCACCCGGGGCGAATGATATGAACCGGCGCCGGCGGATATCGGGCGCTTGAACAACGACATGGAACCGACGACACAAGATGACCACATACACAGCGCTGATCGTTGATGATGAACCGGACATCCGGGAGTTGCTTGAAATCACCCTTACCCGGATGGGCATAAAGACCTTTACGGCGCCCGATCTCACCAGCGCCAGAGCCTTGCTGGAACAGAACACAATCCACCTCTGCCTGACCGACATGAACCTTCCAGACGGTAACGGCATCGAACTGGTGCAGTGGATTCAAAAGCACTCTCCGGCCACGCCAGTCGCCGTGATCACGGCTTACGGCAATATGGATACCGCGATTGAATCGCTCAAAGCCGGCGCTTTTGATTTTGTCTCCAAACCAGTCGAATTACCGCGACTACGGGAGCTGGTCAGCAGTGCTCTCAAGCTCTCGGAACCCAAGCCGGACGCAGACGAAGCAGCTGATGAGCCAGGCCTTCTACTGGGTAAATCGCCAGAGATCCGCAAACTCCGGAACCAGACCCGAAAACTGGCCAGAAGCCAGGCCCCCGTGTTTATCAGTGGCGAGTCTGGCAGTGGTAAAGAGCTGGTGGCCCGAATGATCCACCTCCAGGGGCCCCGTCGCGAAGGACCTTTCATCGCGGTCAACTGCGGTGCGATTCCCTCGGAACTTATGGAAAGCGAATTCTTCGGCCACAAAAAAGGCAGCTTTACCGGAGCCGTAGAAAACAAGGACGGCCTTTTTCGCTCGGCTAACGGAGGCACTCTCTTTCTCGATGAAGTGGCAGACTTGCCCCTCGCTATGCAGGTGAAACTGCTGCGCGCCATACAAGAAAAGGCCGTTCGGCCAGTCGGCGACACCAAGGAAGTGCCCGTCGACATCCGGGTATTGAGCGCCACCCACAAGAACCTGCCGGAACTGGTTCAGGAAGGCAACTTCCGCCAGGATCTCTTCTACCGTATCAACGTGATCGAACTGGCCGTGCCGCCCCTGAGAGAGCGGCCGGACGACATTCCCTTACTCTCCAACCATATTCTTGAACGGATCGCGAAAGAGTATGAGTGCGACCCTGCCTCGTTAACGCCCGCGGCCATCGAGAGACTCCGAGGCTATGACTTCCCCGGCAACGTTCGGGAACTGGAAAACGTATTGGAGCGGGCTTTCACCCTGTGCGACGCTGACCAGATAGACGCCGATGACCTTCATCTTGGGAATGGCGTACAGCATGCGGCTTCAGCAGCCCAGATCATTGCCGAAGGACAGGTTGGCGAGGGAGGGGGGCTTGCTGTACCTGATGGTGAAATCGATCTGGAGGGATATCTTGAGAACATTGAACGACAGGCTATCGAGAAGGCGCTTGAGGCGACGCGATGGAACAAGACGGCGGCGGCGAAGCGTCTGGGAATTAGCTTTCGGGCGTTAAGATATCGATTGAAGAAGTTGGGAATGGAGTAGTAAACGGTTACACTCTGGGTGCTTGAGAGCTTTCCAGTTCTAATAATGTAAACGGGATTTCAGGATGAAATCTTTCTCTCGGAGATTCAAGGATGAACGCCAGACTTCAGGCGGGCTTTACGCTCGTCGAGCTATTGATAGCAGTGGTTATTTTTTCACTGCTTATTACTCTTTCTATTCCCTCCTACACCAGTCTTGTCAACGCCAGTAAGCGCGATGCAGAGGTAAATGATCTGCTTGCTTTTATGGTAATGGCCCGACATGAGTCCATCATGAGCGGTGAAATCGTCACTTTATGTCCACTGAATACCATGAAGGAATGCGGCCGGGACTGGAACCAGGAGCTGCACCTGTTCAAGGATCCCGGAAATAAGCGGGCTTTGAGCGATGGACGGCAGGTTGTCCGCACTCTACCGGCAACTTCAACGGGGAAGCGAGTCGTACGGTCACTTTCCAGGAGTTTTTTCCAATACCGGCCCAACGGCATGATATTAAGCGACCTGGGCAACATCACCTGGTGCCCAGAGAATAAGGACCCCAAAGCTGCCGGGCATATCATTGTCAGCAAAGGGGGCAGGGTTCGGTTGGCAACCGACCTGGATGGCGACCAGATTCCGAACCGTGCTAATGGCAAAAATGTTGACTGTTAGCCAATATCACCAACAGTCCGCTTCCGCACCTCCACGAGCACCGCTGTTATCCAGGGTTAGCGTTCCGCAACGGTCCCCGGTTTGGGGGCCGGTCGGTTGTGCCTGCAAAGCAAAGGCGTTCTGCGTTACATTGCCGTTGAAGGTGAGGTTGTAGAAGGTCGTCCCCGTCCTTGGGGAGACCGTGAAGGGAAGCGCGGGCTGATTACCTCCCTCGAGATAGGAGTAGTCCTGAGAATACTGGCGCTCCATCCATTGCGCCAGCTCCAGGAGATCTGCTTGAGCATTGGTCCGACGGGTCTGACGGACGTTCTCCTGGTAAGAAGGATAGGCAATCGCGGCAATGATGCCGATGATCGCCACCACGATCATCAGCTCAATTAGCGTAAACCCTGCTGCCGGTTTCCTTATCATCATATTATTATCCTGAGCTGGTGTTTACTGAGTAAGTTCTCGCCAACCTTTACGACCAAGAGCTAGTCCGAATGGAGGCAGTGCGTCCAACTGCGCGCCGCATCCAGCGCAATCGTAGGCAAGATACTCGTCCCAAACCTTCAATTGCGAAGGAACCCCTTCGACTTTATAGCCCATTGCGTTATAGGTTGAGTCTTCGAAAGCACCGATGCTTTCGCCATCATCCAGCCCTACAAGGCCTTCTTGAATGTCGAATGCCATAATCCAGCCATCGCCGCCTCCCAGACATGGATCTTCACTGGGAATCAATGTGCTGACGTAGACATAATCACCACGAATAACACCATTGGTGACAATGCGTTCACCACTGACGGGCAGATGAGCGTACCAGCCAGACTTTGTTTCATAGTCGACAGCAGTACCTTCGGCAAACCTGATTATCTGGCTGACACCATCCACTTGCCCAGTACCAACCCGCAAATCGCGCTCAACCAGGTCCGCCTGAGTGACAGTTACTTTTTTGTCCGCGGTTTCCAGCACGCCGTAGAACGACTGTTCATCGGTGGAACTGGTGTCACTTCTTTCCAGATATTTACCTGTACCGAACAGGATCATCAAGTTCGGATCCTTGCCTGAGGAAGTGGACGGACCAACTGTCGGAGCACCAGTGATCGGTTTGTTTACCGTTACATAAGGGCGCGCTGAGCTTCCGGATTTGTAGGCAGAACCCCACCCGCCATTCTCTCCAACCGCAACCCACATGTTGCCATCCAGATCACCCGCATAAACGCGATCCGCTATATAGTCACTCGTGGTGTCGATAACGGTGAGTGCTGACAACCCATCACCAGTCTCAAATTCGATGTACTCGAAGTCTCCATTGTCCCATGTCCCATCGAGACCACCTTCCATGTCCAGCATGAAGAAACCAGTCGAGCCTGTGTTATACCCGCTCGGAACGAACGCCGTCCAGCGGTAGTCGCCGCCACCCCAATCAGCCAGCGATACAACCGGCGGCTGTACCAGGTTGCCAAGCTTTTCATGGGTGAACTCCCACAGGACCGTAGACTGAGCATTAGTCTCTGAGAACGAATCCGGGTCTGTGATATCCAGTGCGAAAATGCCCGGCGCGCCAGCACGTCCGCCACCAATCAGAACCGTTTTCCAACCCGCAGTTGACAGGCCACCCGCAGAATTTCGGCCTTGGATGTACATGTCGGTGACACGTGTTTCGAGGTCCACATAGTATCGGTGCTCATAACTCGGTCTTGTCAGATAATTCAGACCTTCACCAGTATCTGTGGAATATATAAAGTCCGGGATGTAGGCAAGCAATTCCTCGCCACCGTCTTCTCCGCTGGTGCCCTTGAATGCGTGCAACATGCCATCATTTGAGCCCGCATACACGACGGGGGTACGGTCTTCGTTGGACTTCCGGAACACAGAGTATTTGCCATCACCGAACGCAGAACTGTTGGGCCATTCAGAGTCCGGGGCCGCAACGAAGCGCGGAGTCGAGTTTACAATCGAGCCGAGGCGGCTGCTGCGTTTGCGGAAGTTCGTCAGATCGGTTTCGAACGAACGGTCGCCACGGAGATATGCAAGGCGATCCTCGGCAAGACTGGCGTCTCCGGTCGCCAGGTCGGCTTTCTGGTCAAGCGTCAAATCACTCCACCTGAACGGACGGCCACGGTCCCCGTCATAGGTAATAATGTTGCGTTCATTCGCAACGATGTCGCGCTCATCCAGAACCTCGCGCGCAGACCAACCTGCGGCACCTTCACCCGGAATCTCCGGCTCACCTTCCTCAGACGCCTGAAGCTCCACAGCCTTAACGTCACCGCTCCAGCCATTTGGATCGAAGGCAGCAGAGAAAAGCAGTGAACCCTCCTTGAATGAAGTAATGCTGAAGTCCAGACCAGTGGATGAACCTGCCCTAGCGCTGGCATCCTTGAGAATCGACGTTAGAGCACCTTCGAACTCCGAGGAATTTGAGGCACTGTAGAAACCGCCTCGACTGTTGACGGAAGCATGAAGCAGATCGTTGATCTTGTTTTCATTGGTATTGCCGCCCCACCAGTCTACGGAATTTCCGTCGAGAGCATTCTCAAAGGCGTCCTTAGGGGCCACAGTTCCTGTGACGCCCAGACCAACACCGTAAGTCACCATATGCTGCCAAAAAGCGGGGTTTCCAGGGCGCCGAACACTCTCATTATCGATGTCATCGGAAACAGGAACGTAGTTGTCTATGTCAGTGCGGAGGTCCCGCTTCCAATAATGCATTGCAATATCAGCGAGGGAAACGCGGTCATTGTAGGAGTCCGCGTATGGCTCGGATGGCTGGTACTGATATGGAGCATCGAGTCCGGTCGTGATATTCGGCCCGTCGGTATCGTCTGCGTAGGTACTAAGATCCGGGTCATAATCGCTTCCCGTATTGTAGTAACCATCAGTCATTAGTACTGTGAAACTTTGACGACATTCTCGTGCAGGATTAGTAATGGGATCGACAGAGCGAGACGGGTCGTCAGCCCATGCACGCTTACTGCCTTCATAATACTGCCCCGCACCCTCCAATGCCTGCTGCAACGGTGTAGATCCGCTTGCACTCTGGTCGTAAAGCCAGTCATAAAAGTCGTCCTTCACGTCGGCATAACGACGAACTCCCTGACGCACGGCTCGAACGGAAGCCCCATCCACGGTATTCCGGTCACGGTTGATTTCGCCCCAGCCCAGCCGAAACTCTTGTGAAAAATCACCCCCAAATGCAGTGCCAACACCCGCTTTGGAGAGCATCATGCGAGTTCTGTAATAAGAGAACCAGTTCGCAAAATTCTGTCGTTGATAGTCTGCATTTCCGGGAAGGTCATTGCTTGGAATTGTTTTTTTCTCCAAGCACGAAAATCGAGCCGGGGTGCATCCGTTGCCAGGAACGTACACGAACGCCCGATCTTCCTCTGCATCTTCACTTAGCGTGAACCCGAAGACATTATTGTATTCCCACCAATTTGAACCGAAGTATAAACGGCCGTAGTGGTAAAAATCGTCCATGATCGCTCGGTACTCATCAGAAAGATCGATACCGTTGCCACCGGAGTACCCGTCCAGTGGGGCATCGGTAAAACTGATATTGGGAAACTTCGAACCGTCGCTTCGGGTTGGCGGATCATAAGTTTCATTCGGATTGTAATAAATATTATTGAAAGTGGGTGAGGCGAGCTGTTCCCGACCCGCGACATCCAGGCCACAAAATGAGCTACCGTCGTAATTTACTTCACGATCACAGTTGGGCAACCTTCGGCCACTCAAGCTAATCCCCGGATCAACTAACTCATCTGGCATAAACCCCCACCGCATGGAGCCGGAATCATCCAGAATGAACAGCATGTTCGCCTCGACCGACCCACCGGCGAAGAGAGGCTTCTGAGCAAAATTAACCTCAGCATAGCCTGACACCGGAATACTGAGCAGCATACCCGCTGCCAAATGAAGCAGTTTCGATTTGGTAGTTATGTTCATCCTTCGTTACCTCCCGCGGCAACCTGATCCGGATCAAAGAAGTAGAAGCTCTCGATCATTTTTCGACTCTGTCCTGAAGGACCATTAGCCATGACAACAACGCGCACCGTTTCCGCGTCTGCAGAGAGTGAGCTGGATCCACCCGCAGCATCCCCCCGCCCCTGGTAGTTCAGGTTGCGAACAGACCCTTCAGCGCCACCAACATTTAGACTGACCAGACCTCGATATTCGATGAAGTACCTGGGCGTTATGCCATCAACCGCGTTGCCACTGAGCACTTCATTGCCCTCATTATCCCAGGTACCGTCATCAAAGACCGGCGGCGCGTATCCAATGTGGTACCAGCCATTTGCATTGCCGGTACCATCCGCGTTGCCAAAGTTATCCATATTGGCGAGGTTACCGAGAATGGCTTCTGCTTCCCGCAAACCAGCTTCGGCGGCCTCTAGTGCGAGGGTACTTTCTCTCGATGCTGTGGACATCCGCTCCTGCATGATTGATCCCTGCATGGATGAAGCACCCAGTATCGACATAATCAGGAGAATGACCAGCGACATCATCAGTGCGACGCCACTTTGGGCTTTGATTGAAATGTTCATCACCACCTCTCTAGCGTGACGCGTTTCTGACGTTCATGGTGAAGGTATAAACCCGGTACAGCCGGTTATCAGGTGCCTGGAAGTTGGGGCCGCCAGCACAGTCCGCCCAGCGCGGGAAACAAAGCGATTGCGCCCCATCAAAGAGGTTATTGTCGCCCCCACGCACCAGCAGACTTACCTCGACAGCCCGCACATTGTTCCAGTTAACGGCACCCGTCGACTCGGTCCAGTTATTCACCGGGTTGTTCGCGGTATTAGAAGTGCCCATTCTGACCCGCATATCGAACACTCCTTCTACCAGCTCCACAGGCGCCTGATTCGGCACTAGTCGCATGAGCGCTCTCTCACCGGTTACATTACTGGTCCCGACATACAGCGTTCGGTTATAGGGGCGCAGAATCTGGGCACCAGTGCCGTAATTATTCGATAAGCAGTTTGTACAACCGTTGTCGGAAAAATCGTTTCCCGGGTCATCTTCACCGCTATTTGCAACTAGAGTTATTTCTGCACCACCGCCGCCACCTTGCTGGATATTTGAGATCTGAAAGATGTCCGTGCCTGTGCAATCAGAAACTGCAATTATGTCGTTGACCTCAAGCCCGCCACGCACATTAACTTCTAGAGACGCCGATGTTTCAGGCCCAGTCGTTGATATCTCGTTTCCGTTGTTCTCCATACCGGAGAAACGAATGAAATGAGTGCCTGCAACGGCTCCAGCTGGCCGTTCAGCGTTCCTGGATGAGATCGGTGCATCGATGTCGAATTCATGGGCGTCGGCATCGAACTCTTCGTCAGTGTCGTCGAGATTGTTAACAACGTTTTCGATATTGCACCCAAAATATCCGGCACCACGGATTTCTCGGCCTAGAATTTCTGAGGCAATTCGCCCATATTCCTGTGTGCGTGCAGTCGCCTCCGTAATCCTGAACGACAGGTTATTGGAGTTGAAGATCTGGAACAGACCAACCGTCAACAGGGTTGCCAACACAAGTGCGACCATCAGCTCGACGATCGACAAACCTGCCTGTCGCTGAAACCTCATTCTCTGTACCTCACGTTTAGGCTGAAGGACCCAGTGACTTCTTCTTTCTCACCTGACTGACCACCTTCTGCCGATCCTGAACCAGGATCCAGTCGGTTCATCCTCTCTACCCACTGCACTGAAATCACAGCGGCACTTCCGCCATCCGCCTCAACCGTTCCAGTACTTCCCGGACCGAGGTCACCCTTCAACTGAGACACCCAGTCCTCCACTTCACCAGCGGCGGGAATACCCCGAATGGATCGAATGTATTCCGCCATCGTCTGGGTATGCATAATAGCAACAGAGCGACTATCGGCAGCTGCAGTCTGCTGCATCGATACCGTCTGCAGCCCGGCAACGCCAAGCAACCCTATCGCCATAATGATTAGTGCAATCAGCACTTCGATCATCGTAAAGCCGGAAGAAGCTCTTCTGTGCCGATTAAAATCACTCATCGACCTTCCCTCTCGAAACTGACTTAAGAACATGCCGGGGCAACCTGATCACGGGACGTTTGTCCGCCGGCGTTTATAACCACGGCAACACCAGCCTCTCCGTTCCCTGGGCACACCTGATACACCGTTGAAGCCCCGTTCTGCTTCATACCGTTACCGCTAAAAGTGGGGTCGACCCCTCCCGTTCGCGACAAGGTCACGCTCCCTGGCATTGGTTCGATCCTGCGGATGACCGTATTGACATCGGAAGCCAAGACAACTCGCAAGCCATTATTGTAGGCCCCTCCCACGGGTAAGACCTGAACCGGCTCGCCCCTGCGCACGGCCTCGGAGCGCGCAAAGTTGAGAATACCGATGACACTGTTTGCCGCAGATGTTTGGCGATTCGCCTCAATCAATCCGCGAAATCCAGGGACAGCAACGGCCGCTGTTATCGCAATCAAAGCGATCACTACCATCAACTCGACCAGCGTAAACCCGGCGTTTTTTCGTTTTGTCGTCATAGTTTCCTTCCACTTTGACCTATGAAGAGAATAGCGAGGGATACATCCTGTCTCTACAGGCATCTGACAGATGGTTTCTTTCCAGCGATAAACGGCGCGCCCTCTAAAATAATGTGACGAGAATCACACGGCTCCAGGGACGCTTAACTCGGGGGGGGGGATGACTGACTTCAGCGCGAACCCAGTCACATGAACAGTTGGACCGCGGGGGATGAGGCCCGGAAGAACAGCAAGTGGCTCTAATCTATTTCTGTAACCTCAATCCGCAACTCCCGCGGCATAGAAAACACAATATTCTCCTCACGCCCGGCAATCTCCTCCGGAACGCTCCCACCAAGCTCTCGCAGACGAGTAATCACATCGTTCACCAGAACCTCCGGGGCAGAGGCACCAGCAGTAACACCAACAGAGGTCTTCCCTTCCAGCCAGGCAGCATCGATCTGGGAGGCCTCATCTATCAGATAGGCTGGCGTGCCCATTCTCTCGGCCAGCTCGCGCAAGCGATTTGAGTTGGAGCTGTTCGGCGAGCCAACCACCAGCATCAGATCGCAGTCTCCAGCCAACTGCTTGACCGCGTCCTGACGATTCTGGGTGGCGTAACAGATGTCGTCCTTGCGCGGACCTTGGATCTCCGGGAACTTTGCACGGAGAGCGTCGATGACCCGGGCGGTATCGTCCATGGACAGAGTGGTCTGGGTCACGTAGGAGAGCTTACCGGGGTCTTTAACCTCGAGGTTGGCAACATCCTCCTCGTTTTCCACGAGGTAGATTTCACCACCATTGCTGTGGTCGTACTGCCCCATGGTGCCTTCCACTTCCGGGTGGCCGTGGTGGCCGATCAGCACGCATTCCCTGCCATCGCGACTATATCGCATGACTTCCAGGTGGACTTTGGTAACCAGCGGGCAGGTGGCGTCGAAAACTTTCAGGCCGCGGCGGGCGGCTTCGTTCTGCACCGCCTGGGAAACGCCGTGGGCGCTGAAGATAACGAGTTTGTCGTCCGGCACTTCGTCCAGCTCGTCCACGAAAATGGCGCCACGATTGCGCAGGTTATCCACCACAAATTTATTGTGGACCACCTCGTGCCTTACGTAGATGGGCGCTCCGAACACGTCCAGCGCCCGGTTTACAATTTCGATGGCGCGGTCCACGCCGGCACAAAAACCTCGGGGATTGGCGAGTCGGATCTGCATATCAACCTGCTATTCTGGTTAGTGGGCCGGGCCTGCCGGCTCCACGTCAATGATTTCTACTTCAAATGTCAGTGTACGCCCTGCCAGGGGGTGATTGAAATCCACCTCCACTTCGTCACCTTCGACGCGGCTGACAACTCCGGGCAACTCACTCTGGCGCGCATCGGCGAAGGAGATCATCACTCCTGGCTCCAGCACCATATCGGGGCTGAACTCATGGCGCTTGAAGGTCTGGAGGTTATTCGGGTTGTGCTGACCAAAGGCTTTCTCGGGCGGCACCTGAAAGCTGTCTTTGTCACCGGCTTTCATACCCATCAGGTAGGCCTCGAAATTCTCCGGCAGGTTGTCATCGCCGATTTCCAGGGAGGCCGGCTCTTTCTCAAAGGTCGAATCAATCACTTCGCCATCCGGGAACTTCAGGGCAAAATGAAGTTTTACCCGGGTACCCTTGTCGACAGGCAGTTCATTCATAAGAGTTACTCACCCCTTTGCGCGTCCCCGTCCGAATCGGCGGGTTTGCGGAACATATCAAGTATCATCATGGCGGCACCGATGGTGATCGCGGTGTCAGCCAGGTTAAAGGCGGGAAAGTGCCAGTCCTGCCAGTAAAAGTGCAGGAAATCGACCACGTAGCCGTGCACCACCCGATCGTAGACGTTGCCCAGGGCGCCGCCGAGTATGAGTACGATGGCAATGGCGGTCCAGGTTTCATGGCGCTGCAGGTTTTTCAGCCAGTAGATCAGTACCACGCTGACCACCAGCGCCAGGATTACAAAGAACCAGCGTTGCCACCCAGCGGCTTCGGCCAGGAAGCTGAACGCTGCCCCGGTGTTGTGCAACAGCGTCAGGTTGAACATGGGTATGACCGGCACAGGGTCGCCATAGGTCAGCATAGCAGTGGCCATGGCCTTGGTACCGAGATCCAGAGCGATCACCAGGACCGCCAGCCAAAGCCACTTCAGTTTGCTCCCGGTGACCTGCTCAGTCATGGTCGCGTCCATCAAGCGTAGGCGCGGGCTTCGCCGGGCCCTTCCACGTTGGTCACACAGCGACCACAGAGATCGTCGTACTTGGCATTGCGGCCGACATCTTCCCGATGGTGCCAGCAGCGCTCGCACTTGGTGTGAGCGGCGGGTGTCACCTTCACGCGGAGACCTTCATGGGAGGTCATTTCCGCATCGCCCGCTTCTGAAACCGGTTTGACACTGGCCTCGGAAGTAATCAGAACAAACCGCAGCTCCTCACCCAGGTGCTTCAGATCGGCAGCCAGGTCGCCTTCGCAGAACAGAGCCACCTCGGCACTGAGCGAGCCTTTGATTTCACCCCGTGCCCTGGCTTCCTCCAGGCACTTGTTGACGGCCTCTTTCACGCTGTACATCTCGCGCCAGTAGTCGCGGCCAAGCTCAGCGTTTTCCGGCAGTGCCGTGAGGCCCTCGTACCAGGTTTCATAGAATACGGTATCGCTGCGCTTACCCGGCAGATGCTGCCAGATTTCATCAGCGGTGAAGCTGAGAATCGGGGCAATCCAGCGAACGAGCGCTTCGGCCACATGGTACAGGGCCGTCTGGCAGGAACGACGCGCCAGACTGTCGGCCTGGGTGGTGTACTGGCGATCCTTGATGATATCCAGATAGAAGCCGCCCAGGGTGGCTTCACAGAAGTTGTACACCTTCTGGTAAATCCGCAGGAAGGCGTAGTTGCCATAGTCCTCATGCAGCTCTTCCTGCAATTGCAGGGCACGGTCCACCATCCAGCGATCCAGCGCGATCATGTCTTCCGGCGCGACCATGTGCTGCTCCGGATCGAATCCGGTAAGGTTGCTCAACAGGAAGCGGGAGGTGTTCCGGATCCGGCGGTAACCATCGGCGGTCTGGCGCAGGATGTCCTTGGACACGGTCATTTCGCCGCTGTAGTCGGTTGCGGCCACCCACAAGCGCAGGATGTCGGCGCCCAGCTCGTTCATGACTTCCTGGGGCGCGATGACGTTGCCCAGGGATTTGGACATCTTGTGGCCCTTGCCATCGACGGTAAAGCCGTGGGTCAGAACCTGCTTGTACGGTGCGACGCCATTCATGGCGATGGACGTTTTCAGGGACGACTGGAACCAGCCACGGTGCTGGTCTGAACCCTCGAGATACATATCCGCCGGGAACTGCCCCAACTCCTCACGAACCCGCAGCACGGACTCGTGAGTTACGCCCGAATCGAACCAGACATCCAGGGTGTCCGTCACCTTCTCGTACTGCTCGGCATCACTGCCCAACAGGGAAGACGCATCCAGCTCGTACCAGGCGTCGATACCGCCCTCCTCGATCTGTTGGGCCACCTGCTCAATCAGGTTCTGAGTATCCGGGTGCAGCTCCTGAGTCTCTTTATGGATAAACAGGGTAATGGGCACACCCCAGGTCCGCTGACGGGAGATGCACCAGTCCGGCGACTGGTTGAACATGGCTTCGATACGGTTCTTACCCCAGGAAGGCACCCAGCGCACACCCTGGATAGCTTCCAGCGCGTCGGCGCGCAGGTTTTCCTTGTCCATGCTGATAAACCACTGGGGTGTGGCCCGGTAGATCAGCGGGGTCTTGGTACGCCAGCAGTGGGGATAGCTGTGCCGGAACTTCTCGGAACGAACCAGCTTGCCCTCACGCTCGAGGGCGCTGCAAACCGGCTCATCCGCCTTGTAAACGTGCACGCCTGCCAGCTCACCGGCGGCCGAGGTGTAGGTGCCGTCAGCCTGAACCAGATTGATGGTGCCGATGTTGTAGGCCTTGCCCACTTCAAAGTCTTCCATACCGTGATCGGGCGCGGTATGAACAGCGCCGGTACCGGCATCGGTGGACACGTGATCGCCCAGGATAACCGGCACCTGCTTGTCGTAAATCGGATGCTGGAGAACCAGATTCTCCAGGGCAGCGCCAGAGCAGGTGGCCAGAACTTCGTAGGTCTCAACCTGCCAGCGGGCCATGATGCCATCAACCATGTCGGCAGCCAGGATCATCCGCTCCGGGCCATGCCCTACGTCGGTCTGGACCAATGCATAGTCCAGATCGGCATTGAGGGACACCGCCTGGTTGGCCGGAATCGTCCAGGGCGTGGTGGTCCAGATAACAACGGACACATCGCCACTGCCATTATCGGTGCCGAACAGTGACAGGGTTTTTGCCTGATCAACCGCGGTAAAGCGCACATCGATCTGGGTCGAGGTTTTGTCCTGGTACTCAACTTCGGCCTCTGCCAGTGCGGACTGACCCACCACACTCCAGTAAACCGGCTTGTAACCGCGCACCAGGTGCCCCTTGGCGACAATCTTGCCGAGCGCACGAACAATACCCGCCTCAACCTTGGGATCCATGGTCAGGTAGGGCTTGTCCCACTCCCCCATCACGCCGAGGCGGATGAAATCGGTTTTCTGACCGGCAATCTGCTTGGTGGCGTAGTCGCGACAGGCCTGGCGGAAGGTCTTGTAATCCACCTTCACACCGGCTTTGCCAATCTCCTGCTCCACCTTGTGCTCGATCGGCAGACCATGACAGTCCCAGCCCGGCACGTAAGGCGCGTCATAGCCCATGAAGCTGCGGGATTTGACGATCATGTCCTTGAGAATCTTGTTGACCGCGTGACCAATGTGAATGCTGCCGTTGGCGTAAGGAGGGCCATCATGAAGGATGAACTTTTCCCGCCCTTCACGCTGCTTGCGCAGGTTGCCGTAGACGTCGAGATCCTGCCAGCGCTTGAGCATTTCCGGCTCGCGCTTGGCCAGGTTGCCGCGCATGGGGAAGGCGGTTACCGGCAGATTCAGGGTGTGCTTGTAGTCGCTCATGGTTTGTGTGCGTACTCTTTTGGTCTTGGTCAGTTTGAGTCAGTCATTTATTCGTTGGGGCGCAGCCGGGCGTTTCAATCCGCGCTTTTCACAGAGCCGTTTTCGGCAATCCACGCTCGGGCCTGGTCAAAATCCCGGGCAATCTGATCTTTCAGCTCATCCACAGAACCGAATTTTTCCTCGTCCCGCAGGCCATGCCGGAACACAACCTCCAGGTGCTGGCCATAAAGTGTGCCAGCAAAGTCAAACAGGTGCACTTCCAGTGAGGGCCGCTTGCCGTCAACGGTCGGACGTACACCAATATTGGCAACGCCATCGAATCGGGCGCCGTCGTCCAGGGTGGCGGCAACCACATAGACCCCGCGTAGGGCGGGTGTCCGGTGCAGCAGGATATTCGCGGTTGGCGCGCCAATCTGGCGGCCCAGTTGACGGCCATACACAACACGACCCCGGATTCGATAGGGATGACCGAGAAGCGATTCAGCCTTCTCAAGGCCATTCACCGTCAGCGAATCCCGGACCCGGGTACTGCTCACTCGCTCACCCGCTACCGTTACAGTAAGCGTGTTCTCGACGGTAAACCCGGCGTCTTTGCCGACTTTTTCAAGGAGCGCAAAATCGCCAGCCCGATCGCAGCCAAAACGGAAATCGTCTCCAACCACCAAGTGCTGAACTGCCAGCCCTTGAATGAGAACATCGTCTATAAAGCCCATGGCGGAATAGCTACGAAACGCCTGATTGAAGCGAAGGCACAGCACAATATCGATGCCTTCCGCCAGCAGGGCCTCGAACTTCTGGCGAAATCCCATCAGCCTGGGTGGCGCTTCCCTACCCTGAAAAAACTCCCGGGGCTGGGGTTCGAAAATCATCACCACCGAGGGCACGCCCAGAGCCCTAGCCTTGCTTTTGACCTGATCAATAATGGTCTTGTGCCCAAGGTGCACACCATCGAAGTTACCGACGGTTGCGACACACCCTTTAGCGAGCGGCGAGTCTTCCCGGCGGGAAAGCATTTTCAGGTTGGTCAGGCCCCGGATCAGACGCATGCAATGCGAACCTTCAATTGCCAGCTAGCTTTCAGCGCCCACTTTTACCGCAACGCTGGTGAGAAAACGCGCGATTATACCTTACCTGTGGCGGAAATGTCTTACCCGAACCCCGGCCAGCGCCAGTGCAACGAAGTAGACGGCTACGCCTGCACCCACCAGCAACGCCATATCGGCTGCCCGCTGATAACCGCCGTTTGCCAGCCACACCGACACCGGAGCGTTGAGCCAGACAATGATGGCCGCGAGCGCTCCATTGGCAAACAGCAGTTGAAGCAGGAAACGGGGCCAGCCGGGCTGACTCTGCCAGGCCCCTTCCTTGCGCAGTCCTCGCCACAGAAGATAGCCATTCAACCAGGCCGATATGGAGGTGGCCAGCGCGAGACCGGCGTGAGCCAGCGGAAAAATGAGAATCAGGTTGAACACCATGTTTGCCACCATGGCAATGATGCCGATCTTGACCGGCGTTTTGGTGTCCTCCCTCGCAAAAAACCCCGGCGCCAGAACCTTGATCAGCATGAACGCCAGCAAACCGGCGGAATAGGCCCTCAAGCTCTGGGCCGACATGGCCACGTCCCGGTCGGTTACCGCGCCATAGTGGAACAAGGTGGCAATCAGCGGCTCGGCCAGCAGCGCAAGCGCCAGGGCTGCCGGAAGACCAATCAAAAGAACCGCCCGAACCGCCCAATCCAGGGTGGCCGCGAACTGGTCTGCTGACGCCGCTGCGTGTTTACGGGAAAGGCTCGGCAGAATCACCGTGGCAATCGCGATGCCGAATACCCCGAGAGGCAATTCCGAGAGCCGGTCAGAGTAATACAACCAGGAAACGCTGCCAGTCTGGAGGAAAGACGCCAGAACCGTATCCAGCAGCAGGTTGATCTGACTGACCGACACCCCGAACAGCGCAGGCGCCATCAACTTGAGAATCCGGCTAACACCCTCGTGGCGATAATCCACTCGAGGCCGTGGCAACAGGCCCAGTCGCATCAGAAACGGCAACTGGAAAAACAGTTGTAGCGCCCCGGCAATGAAAACTCCCCAGGCCAGAGCCATTACTGGCTCATCCATCAGCGGCGTTAGCCAGATGGCTGCCGCAATCATCGCCAGGTTGAGAAGCACTGGCGTAAACGCAGGCACAGCAAAGCGATCGTAACTGTTGAGGATGCCGCCCGCGAAGGCCGTCAGGGATATCAGCAACAGGTACGGAAAGGTGATGCGCAACATGTCGCTGGTCAGCGCAAACTTTACGTCATCACCCATAAAACCCGGGGCGAAAACCGCTGTCAGCACCGGCGCTCCAAGAATGGCCACCAGCGTAACACCCAACAGCACCAAACCGAGGGAACCCGCCACGGCATTAACCAGCCGCTGAACGTCCGAGAGTGACTGATTCTCCCGGTAGGATGACAATACCGGCACAAAGGCCTGGGAGAAGGCGCCCTCGGCAAATAGACGGCGGAGGAAATTCGGAATCTTGAAGGCCACGAAAAAGGCATCCGCCCCGGCACCGGCGCCGAAATAGCGGGCGATGACCATATCTCGAACCAGGCCCAGCACCCGGGACAGCATGGTCATGATACCGACAAGCCCCGACGACCTGAGCAGGCCGGGCGCCTTGGGCAATTGCTTCTGTTCAGGCGTTGATTCAGGTTCCGACGACATGCAGGCCCTTGTTTGGCATTCTGGATATCTTTTTGGTGCTCGTATTTCGGGAATTACCTGCTTCCCGGTCAAGCCCGCGTTCAGTGAGCCGCGAGTTTACCACAGGCCTTCTGTATCGGGGCATGAAATGGGTTTTAGCCTTGACATTTGGAGGTTTGAGCGGCATAGTTCCGCGTCATTTATTTCGACGCGCTGGTTTTGGCGCGCCCGCGATGTAACGAATCATTCAGCAACGAATTTGAGATTTTCAGGAGTTTTACGGTGGCAAATTCCCCGCAAGCCAAGAAGCGCGCACGTCAGAACGAGAAGAACCGCAAGCACAATGCAAG
Source organism: Marinobacter sp. PE14 (assembly GCF_053566155.1). Taxonomy (NCBI): domain Bacteria; kingdom Pseudomonadati; phylum Pseudomonadota; class Gammaproteobacteria; order Pseudomonadales; family Marinobacteraceae; genus Marinobacter; species Marinobacter sp. PE14. The sequence goes on from NZ_JBQXNY010000007.1 coordinate 33,030, forward strand.
CCTGCGTTCCATGGCTCGTACTTACATGAAAAAGATCCAATCCAAGATCGAAGCCGGCAACTACGAAGAAGCCCAGGCTGCTTTCCAGCAGGCTCAGCCGATTCTGGACAGCATGGTCAACAAAGGCATCTTCGCGAAGAACAAGGTTGCTCGTAGCAAGAGCCGCCTGAGCGCCAAGATCAAGGCCCTGAAGAGCGCTTAATCAGCTCGATTCAGGTACAAAAAAACCGGCCAGATGGCCGGTTTTTTTTATGGGCGAAGAACAATTACACGATCACCAGATTGTCCCGATGAATCATCTCCTCGCCTGACATGTAGCCAAGAATTTCGGTAATGCGGTCGCTGGAACGGCCGGCAATGGCCCTGGCTTCATCGGCGTCGTAATTTACCAGACCCCGGGCGATTTCACGGCCACTCTGATCAAAGCAGGACACCATTTCCCCACGCCGGAACTGCCCCGACACGCCTTTGACACCCACCGGCAGAAGGCTGCGCCCACCCAGGCAGAGCACTTTCACAGCACCATCATCGAGAGTCAGTCTGCCACGGGTCTGCAGGTGGCTGGCGAGCCATTGCTTTCGGGCCGCAATCCGTCCCTGCTCAGGCAATAGCAGGGTACCGATTACATCACCCTGCCGCAGGCGTCCGATCACGCCCTCAATCCGGCCACCGACGATGACGGTAAAAGCCCCGGACCGGGCAGCAAGCCGCGCAGCCCGCAACTTGGTCTGCATGCCGCCGCGCCCGAGAACACCGGCACCGCCACCGGCCATGGCATCCAGTTCGCGATCGCCGGCTCTGCGCTCTGTCACCAGTCGGGCATCCGAATGTTTTCTTGGATCCTTGTCAAAGAGGCCCAGCTGGTCAGTCAGGATAATCAGGCCGTCCGCCTCAATCAGATTAGCAACCAGCGCGCCCAGAGTGTCGTTATCGCCAAACCGGATTTCGTCGGTAACCACGGTGTCGTTTTCGTTCACAATCGGCACGACACCCAGGTTCAGCAGAGCCCTGAGGGTTCCCCGGCCGTTCAGATAACGCTTGCGGTCGGAGAGGTCATCATGGGTCAACAGAATCTGAGCGGTATGGATATCATGCCGCTTGAACTGGGCCTCCCAGGTCTGCACCAACCCCATCTGACCGACAGCCGCAGCCGCCTGAAGCTCATGGAGCTGGTCGGGCCTGACGGTCCAGCCAAGCCGGCTCATCCCTTCCGCTACCGAACCAGAGGAGACAACAACGACTTCCACGCCATCCTCGATCAGCTCTGCAATCTGATCGACCCACAAACCAAGAGCCGCCACATCCAGGCCACGGCCGTCGTTGGTCAGCAAGGCGCTTCCGATCTTGATTACCAGGCGGCGGGCCTGGCGCAGCTGTAGGCGTTCAGTCATGGTGCGTGAGCGATCTCTCTGGTGTCTGTCCTGCCATTACTCCGGGGCGTAAACCACTTCGACGTCGTAATCATCATCGTCAAAGTCGTCGTCATCGCCCTCTTCACGGGCCGCGCGGCGGGCCTGGCGCTCGGCTTCAATACGGGCACGAGCTTCGTCGTCCATCTGCCGGCGACGCTGGGCCTCCCGCTCCGCAAATTCCGGATTCTGGGCCTCTTCCTCAGCCTGCTCTTCGATCCAGCGCATAACGGCCTGAGCCAGGGACTTGGTGCCCTCGCCACTGAGCGCGGAGATCCAGAAAACCTGCCCTTCCCATCCGAGCTCATCGACAATGGCCTGACAATGAGCATCGCGATCTTCCTCGGCGACCATGTCGACCTTGTTCAGGACAAGCCATCTTGGGCGATTGGCCAGGGTTTCACTGAATTTCTCCAGCTCGTGCTCAATCGCTCTCACCGCATCTGCGGGCGAGGAGCCATCGTACGGCGCCACATCAACCAGGTGCAGTAGAAGGCGAGTACGAACAAGGTGCTTCAGGAAGCGGATTCCGAGCCCCGCACCTTCGGCTGCACCTTCAATCAGACCGGGAATATCAGCAATCACAAAACTCTGATGCGCCTGCACGCTGACAACACCAAGATTGGGTACCAGCGTGGTAAACGGATAGTCTGCCACTTTCGGGCGAGCCGCAGAGACCGAACGGATAAAGGTGGACTTGCCGGCATTGGGCATGCCCAGCAATCCGACGTCCGCCAGCACTTTCAGCTCCAGCCTCAGATTCCGCAGCTCACCCTCGGAGCCCTTGGTGGTCTGGCGCGGCGCACGATTCACCGAGGACTTGAAACGGGTGTTTCCAAGACCGTGGAACCCGGCCTGGGCAACCTTCAGCCGCTGGCCGGCATGAGTCAGATCCCCCAGCACCTCGTGGGTATCCATATCCACAACGGTGGTACCAACCGGAACCGGCAAAACCAGGTCTTCGCCTTTATTACCGGTACAGTTGCGCCCGGAACCGGGCTCACCATTCTGGGCTTTGTGCTTGCGCTGGAAGCGGTAGTCGATCAGCGTGTTGAGCGACTCCTCGGCCTCCAGATACACGGAACCACCATCGCCCCCGTCGCCACCGTCGGGGCCACCCTTGGGAACGTATTTTTCACGCCGGAAGCTCAGGCAGCCGTGACCGCCCTTGCCGGCTTCCACAATGATGGTGGCTTCGTCTACGAATTTCATGAATCAACCCTTTGCGCCATGCGCATAAACTAAAAAGCCCCGCAGCCTCTAGGAAGCTTTGCGGGGCTCCGGATGACTCTGACTCCCTGATAATATCAGGGTATCAGCGCCACCCAAGGTTCGATAGAACCGGATCGCCGCTGCTTACGCAGCCGGAACGATGCTCACGAACTTACGGCTCTGCGGGCCTTTGACTTCGAACTTCACCTGACCTTCCGATTTCGCGAACAGGGTGTGGTCCTTGCCAATGCCAACGTTGCTACCAGCGTGGAAACGGGTGCCACGCTGACGAACGATGATGCTGCCTGCAGAAACAGTCTCACCGCCATAGCGCTTCACACCAAGTCGTTTCGACTCGGAATCGCGACCGTTACGGGTACTACCTGCTGCTTTTTTGTGAGCCATTACCAGCCTCCTTATTTAAGGGGTAATTCGAGAGCCTCAGCCCTTGATACCCGTGATCTTGACTTCAGTAAACCACTGACGGTGGCCCTGACGCTTCATGTGATGCTTACGACGACGGAACTTGATAATCTGAACCTTGTCGTGACGGCCGTGGCTAACCACCTCTGCAGTCACTTTGGCACCATCAACAACCGGCGCGCCCACCTGAACCTTGTCGCCATCGGCGACCAGCAGAACGCGATCGAACTCAACGTTGCCACCGGTTTCAACTTCCAGCTTTTCCAGCTTCAGGGTTTCGCCTTCTTTCACACGGTGCTGCTTACCACCGCTAACAATAACTGCGTACATTCACTCGTTCTCCACGATTGACCCATCCCTGCTCTTATCCACCTGGTTCTAAGGGAAGCGCTCTGGCGACCCTATAGCAGGGAGCGCAGGTTGGGATGAGTTGGGCGCGTGATTGTACGAGAAGATGTCAGGCTAAGCAAGTTGAACTTGGGGTCAGATGAAGGCTTTCATCTGACCCCGACTTAACATTGACACCCCTTCCACCAATACCTAGCATTGCTGCTTCCTGCCCGAAATATCAACAGAAACACCAGCAAGGGATCTACAAGCCGCATGACAGCCCAGCGCATTTACGACACCGTGGCCGACGACTTCAGCCGCGTTAATGATCTGATCATCCAGCGGCTTTCCTCAGATGTCCCCCTGGTGGAGAAAATTGCCCAGTACATCATCGAAAGCGGCGGTAAGCGTTTGAGACCGTTACTGGTTTTGCTTTCCAGCCAGGCTGCCGGCTATAAGGAAAGCGATCATCTGAAGCTCGCCGCCGTGATCGAATTTCTGCACACCGCCACCCTGCTACACGATGATGTAGTGGACACCTCGGACATGCGCCGGGGCCGAAGCACCGCCAACGCCCGCTGGGGTAACGCGCCAAGCGTTCTGGTAGGTGATTTCCTCTACGCCCGTGCTTTCGAGATGATGGTGGAACTGAAAAGCCTGCGGATTATGGAGGTATTGTCGCACGCCACGGCTGTAATCGCCGAGGGCGAGGTCATGCAGTTGATGAACGTGAAAAACCCGGACCTCACAGAAGAGCAGTATATGAAGGTCATCCACAACAAGACCGCCATGCTGTTCGAAGCCGCCTCCCACACCGGCGCACTGCTTGCCAACGCCAATGTAGAGCAGGAACTGGGCCTGAAAGACTACGGCAAGCATCTGGGCCTGGCTTTTCAGCTGGTGGACGATGTCCTGGATTACAGGGGCGACGCCGAAGCCATGGGCAAGAACGTGGGCGACGATCTGGCTGAAGGCAAGACCACGCTGCCGCTGATCCACGCCATGACTCATGGGACCGAAGATGAGCGACAACTGATCCGCCAGGCCATCCGCAAGGGCGGCCTGGATGATCTGCCCCGCATCCTCGATATCGTTGAGCGCTCAGGCGCGATCGAATACACCATGGCAAAGGCCCGGGAGCAGGCGGAACTGGCCAGAGCCTGCCTTAAATCCGTGCCAGACTGTGGCCATAAAGAAGCCATGGAACTGCTGACCGAAGTCGCCGTCGCGAGAGTTAGCTAAGCGACTCACGCCCGTGGGGTGAATCAAAGTCCAGCTCCGGCCCAACCGGCACGATCTGCGTCGGGTTGATGGTTCTCTGGCTCACGTAGTAGTGGCGTTTGATCTGATCGATATCCACGGTCTCCGCCACGCCTGGCACCTGGTAGAGATCCCGAACGTAGGCAGAAAGCGCCGGGAAATCGCTGATCCGCCGGCGGTTGCACTTGAAGTGGCTGTAATACACTGCGTCAAACCGGATCAACGTGGTGAACAACCGCCAGTCAGCCTCGGTCAGGCGGTCACCCACCAGATACCGTTGAGAAGACAACCGCTCCTCAAGCCAGTCGAGAGAATCGAACAGCTCACTGTAGGCTTCCTCGTATTTATCCTGCGCGGTGGCAAAACCCGCCTTGTAAACACCGTTATTGACCGTGTCGTAAACCCGGGCGTTTACCTCATCAATCTCCCTTTGCAATTCTCCGGGATAGAAATCCAGATCGGTGCGAACACCCTCGAGGCCATCAAACGCCGAATTGAACATCCGGATAATCTCGGCCGACTCGTTGCTCGCAATCGTCTTTTTCTTTTTGTCCCACAAAGTTGGCACCGTTACCCGGCCAGAATACTCAGGGGCAGCCTTGGTATAGACCTCGTGCATGAAACGAAAGTCATGCAAATGATCCCGATGCTGCTCACTGTCGGGCCGGAACTCCCAGCCGTTTTCAACCATGTCAGGGTGCACCACTGACACCGAAATATGCTTATCCAGCCCTTTGAGCTTCCGGAAAATCAACGTCCGATGCGCCCAGGGGCACGCCATGGATACATACAGATGATAGCGCCCGGATTCCGCCTTGAAACCGCCTTCGCCATCCGGCCCCGGCGAGCCATCGGCGGTCACCCAGTTCCGGAAACGCGCCGCTTCCCGTTCAAATTTGCCACCGGTCTTGTCGGTGTCATACCACTTGTCGTGCCATTTGCCATCAATCAGCAGGCCCATAAAGCCCTCCCGTTAAAATTCCTGAACATGATGAAATCAATACAGGCAGAATACCGGGGACCCTGCTACGCTCTCAAACAAGCATTTCTGGCCAACAACCTCAGATAATTCGAACATGCATACAGCCATAACCATCGACGCCCTCAAAGTCCTTGATGCCATAGACCGCAAAGGCAGTTTCGCCGGTGCCGCCAACGAACTGTTCAGGGTTCCCTCCGCCATCAGTTACACCGTGCAGAAGCTGGAAGAAGACCTGAATGTCGCCATTTACGACCGAACCGGCCATCGCGCCCGACTGACGCCGGCCGGCCGGTACCTTCTGGAAGAGGGCCGCACCCTGCTCGAGGCGGCAGAAAATCTCGCGCACACCACCCGCCAGGTCGCCCAGGGCTGGGAAACCCGGTTACGGATCGGGTTCAACTCACTGCTGCCGGCGGAATGCCTGTTTCCGGCAATCCAGGAGTTTTATGAGCTGGGCGTGCCGGTGGACGTTCAAATTGTCGAAGAGGTTTTCGCCGGCACCTGGGATGCGCTGCAAAGCCGCCGTGTGGATCTGATTATCGGCGCCGATAATTTCAGCAAGCCTGCCGGTAACTACACAACCAAACCCCTGGGAGATATGCCCTTTGTGTTTGCCGTAGCCGCTGACCACCCTCTGGCGGATGCCGAAACGCCGCTCTCCGAGGAAGACATCTCCCGTTATCCCGCAGCCGTCGCTGCGGACACTTCACGGGCACTGCCACCGGGACACGCGGGCATATTCCACCGGCAACGAACCCTTACGGTCGCCAACATTGACCAGAAGATCGCCATACAGGTGGCCGGCCTGGGCGTCGGATGGTTACCAAGGGCACGAATCGGCGAAGAACTGAAGGAGGGCAAACTGGTCGTAAAGGAAGTTCAGGAGTCGCGCCAGCCGATTAAACTGCACCTGGCCAGACACGCCGAGGACCAGGGTAAGGCCCTGATGTGGTTCTGGGACCGACTCAGCTCGGAGGGAGCCGTCTCGGATTGGCTAACAGGCTGAAAATAAAGCGAATGATATGACTTCAACTCGAAATCAAACCGGGCAAATGAGTCAACCGCTTGCCCGGACACTTCGTTTATACTGCAGCTAAAACCAACGCCGAAGGGAGCTCTCTGATGCGGCAACTGTCGGAACTGGATGCCTCGTTCCTGTATCTGGAGTCGGAAACCACACCGATGCACATCGGAGGCATCTACCTCTTCGATGCCTCCGAACGGGAGAAACCGCTGGCCTTCAGCACCTTTGTCGCCTACCTCCGAAGCCGCCTGCATGTTGTGCCGGTTTTCCGCCAACGCCTGAAAGAAATCCCCCTGCGTCTGGGCCGCCCCTACTGGATTGATGATCCCGATTTCAGCATCGAGCGCCACCTCGCCTACGTTAACCTGGGCGAACACGGTCGCAAGGCAAGCCTGATGACGCTGGCATCACGGATTCTGGAGGAACCGCTGAAAAGGGACCGACCGCTTTGGCACATCACCTTCGTGGACGGGTTCAAGCTGGACGAGGAGAACACCGAAAGCGACGGCTTTGCTCTCATCGTCAAATTGCACCACGCTGCCATCGACGCCTTCAACGGAGAGGAGATAATTGGCAAACTGCTCGAATACACCCCCGAGCCCAGTCCGATTGCGCCACCGCGACCCTGGCAGCCCAGACCCGAACCCTCAGAAGAGCGGGTCATGCTTCAGGCGGGCGCGAACATCATTCGCACGCCACTGCAATTCACCTCCCTGGCATTCAACGCGGCCGAGGCTACTGCCCGGGGCCTGATCCAGAAGCAGTTACGCAAACTGCCACTACCGCTGCCGCTGTTCTCCGCCCCACACAGCCCTTTCAATCGACAGATTACGGCAAATCGGCAGATTGTCGCCGCCAGCGTGGAGCTTTCACGCTTGAAGGCGATAAAGGCGTTTCTCGGGGACGTAACACTGAACGATGTGGTTTTGGGCCTTTGCGCCGAGGCCCTGAAGCGCTATCTGATCAGCGAGGGCGCCAATACCGACAAGTCCCTGGTGGCAATGACACCGATTTCGGTGCGTTCCAACAGCCTGCGCCGGGCAACCGGGAACCAGATGTCTGCCATGCTGCTGGATCTGGCGACCGATGAAACCAATCCTGCCCAACGGATTCGGCGCATACACTGGAACGCGGTCGCCTCGGAACCCTACCGGGAGGCCATTGCTGCAGATCGGCTAACGGAACTCCTGCCTTCCACGATGCTGGCGCTGTCTGCAAGACTTTACTCGGAGTTGCAAATTGCCCAGCGTTACCAGCCGGTGTTCAATCTGCCAATCACCAACGTTCCCGGACCTCAGGTGCCGCTGTATCTGCAGGGTGCACGCCTGGTTCAGCAATACAATACTGCGCCGCTGTTCGACAGCATGGGACTGGTGATTGTTGCGGTGAGCTATGAGGGAAGACTGACACTGAATTTCACCACCTGCCCCGATGTGGTGGCTCACGGAGAGTCATTGCAGGCTCATGTGGATGAAAGCCTCAACGCTATTGAAGCGGCCATGGAACGGCTCGGAACAGAGGACACCAAAGAACCCATCGCAGCCTCACCAACGCAGACCCTTGCAGATGATGCTATGACCGCAATGGAGGGGCTTCTCAAGAAAGCCCTGAAACGTTTCCGGGCCTGAACCGGCCCAGGAAGCGTTTCAGGAAGGGCTCTGGTTATTCGAACGCCCAACGAAGAAACGCCTTCTTCTCCTCGTCATTCGCTGTTTCCCAGATGGTTTTGAGCTGTTCAAGCGCGTTGTCACCGCTCACCGGTGTGCTGTCGGAGGTAGACGCCGGAATCGGAGTGCGGGAAGCGGCCATTTGCTCTGCCCCATCCCAAACCGTTGAACTTGCAACCGCCGCTCCGGCAGATGAAACGATAGCGGCGGAGAACTCCGGCATTTCCTGCTCGGCTTCCTGACGAGACTCAGGCCGATCAAAGTCGAAACGATAGGTTTCACCGGCTTCTGCTTCGAAACGAACAACCTGTGGCTCGCTCTCAATCACATGAACTTTCGACTCTCCGTTTCTGACCACACCACTCTTCGCCCAGATGGTCTTGTAGACAAAAACAACCTCGTTCTCTCCGGGAAGCAGGGCGTAGTCGAGCGCCAGATCGTCCATGAGGAAGTTGGTCATGACGCGACCATTTACCCGGGTCACCCCGATTTCACCTGGCGCCTCAAGCGTGGCAGCATTGGACGCTGCCGCTGGATTGCCTTCCCAGGTTTCCACAACGCTGACACTGGAAGCACATCCAGCCAGAGACATTACAACCACCGCAAAAAGTGCGACGGCTCGGCGCCAGCCCTGTCCTGTTGATTGAAAAACACGGATCACATGAGAAATGTTCATTTAGTCTCCTTGGCATGAAGATGGAAATGGCGTCAGGCTGGCGCCAGTTTTATAGCATTCTGACGAGTGCATCTGACAAGGGCAAGACAACGGCGCGCTTTGCCGGCCCATTCCAGATTTTTCATCGCTGATCCCGATTGAGACGCAACCCGTAAAATTGTAAAAAAATGTTGAATTCGCCCTGAATTGGGTTAATTTTAAACAGATCGGCAGTTATTAACGCGGCGCCCGAGAAGCAAGAACGAAAAGCGGGCAGTACAGGAGACGCCATGAACACCCAGCACAGGACCGGAGAAGAAGGGCCTGTTCCCTTTCGCAGTAGTCGATTCTTCTGCGTAGGGAGCAAATGGTACTTTACCACCCGGGAAGGGTTTGACAGTGGCCCGTTCGCTTCACGGGAGCGGGCGGAAACAGGCCTCAAGCGCTTTCTGCACGTTGTTCGTATGCTGCCGGAAGAACAACAGCTTCACTGACAGGCCTTCGTGCCCGTCTAGATCATGACGGGCACCAGCCACACATCCACTGCCCACAAGCAGATCAGGGCCATGACGCCGGCAATCACATCGTCAACCATGATACCCAAACCTCCGGGCAGGTGCCGGTCCAGCCAGCTGATGGGCCAGGGTTTTGCAATGTCAAAAAGCCGGAACAGAGCGAAAGCCCCCAGAACCCCATAGATAGTGTCAGGGAACAGGCCAAGGGCAATCCACATCCCGACGAATTCGTCCCAGACAATGCCGCCATGGTCGTGAACCTTTAGGTCTTCAGCGGTCTTTCCGCAGAGCCAGATACCTACGATAAAAGCAGCCAGCACCATCAGCCAGTAGCCGACGGGCGGTAACCAGACGAAACCGTACCACAGCGGAATGGCGGCCAGGCTGCCCCAGGTGCCGGGGGCCCTCGCCGTTGCACCGCTACCAAAACCAAAAGCGAGTAGATGCACCGGGTTGCGCAAAAATCCCGGCGGGAGTATGACTACCGGCGTCTCCGGTTCCGGGGTCTCGCCTTCCTGACTCATAATTCACTCCTGAAATGATCAAACCCGGCGGGCACCGCTTCCAGACTGCAATCGACACCATCGAGGTACAGGCCCGGCTCAGCTTCAACGAAGCCGATCACAGTCAGTTGGCTCGTCAATGATTTCGGAGCACGCTCCCAATTTTCTCGCGAGAAACACAGGCAAAGTTCGTAATCGTCTCCGGAGCGCAGTGCGCAGTCCAGGGCCTTTTCACCCTTGAGGCGAACAAGCGCAGGCGAGAGAGGCATACGGGCACTCTCGATCTGGGCACCGACCCCCGAAGCGGAAAGAATGTGCCCGAGATCTGCCAGCAAGCCATCAGAGATATCAACCGCCGCGTTGGCATATTGGCGTATCGCTCCTGCCAGATCCAGTCTCGGCCAGGGATGGTGATAGCGTTCGAGCACGGCGAGCATGTCGGCGGAAGGGGCAGGTTCCGAGAGATAGTCTAAAGCGGCGCCGGCATCCCCCAGGGTTCCGGACACGGCAATCAGATCTCCGGGACGGGCGCCGGAGCGTCGAATCCCGGCCCCCTGCTCCACAGTGCCATGCACCTGCAGGCTCAGGGTGAGCGGTCCGGAGGTGGTATCTCCACCGGCCAGCTCCAGACCAAACGCCTCGCTGGCCTTTCGCAATCCCATCGAGAAGTCTTCAAGCCACTGCTCATCGACGGCCGGCAGCGTCAGTGCGAGCGTAAAACATTCCGGGTCGGCACCCATGGCAGCAAGATCACTGGCAGCCGCGGCAAGTGCTCGCCAACCCAGGTAATCGGGACGATAGTTTCGGGGAAAATGGACACCCTCCACGAGGGCGTCCACGGAAAAGACAAGGTCCCGGCCTGAGGGAATACGCTGAATCGCGCAATCGTCCCCGGGCCCCAGGATCAGGGATCCGGATTCCTGTCGCCCGGCAAGCGGCAGAAAGTAACGCCGAATCAGCTCGAATTCGCCCATCGACTAGCGAGCGCGGGTCTCGGCAAGCCGGAGTCGGCCGCTCAGCTTGTCGAGGATACTGTTAACAAATTTATGGCCCTCGGTGCCACCAAAGCGCTTGGCCATTTCAATGCCTTCGTTGATGACGACCTTGTACGGCACATCAAGCCGATGCTTGAGCTCATAGGCTCCCAGGCGGACAATCGCCAACTCCACGGGATCAACCTCTTTAATGGGCCGATCCAGGAACGGCTCGATCAGCTTGTCCAGTTCGCCCTGCTCGCGATGCACCCCGCGGAGCAGATCCCGGAAATACAGCAGGTCGACCTTGCTCATGTCGTTGTCGACCATGAACTCGGCTTCGATGTCAGAAATCGCCGTCTTGCTGAAATGACGCTGATAGAGCCCCTGCATGGCGAGGGCCCTGGCACGGCGTCGATCACCGGCTTTCGGTTGGCCGGACGGAGCCGGCTGCGGTGATGTACCTTCGGTTTCGCTCATTATTCACCCAGCTTCTTGAACAGGCTGACCATTTCAAGGGCGGTTATCGCTGCTTCAGCGCCCTTGTTTCCAGCCTTGGTTCCGGAGCGCTCGATGGCCTGTTCGATGGAATCCACCGTCAGCACACCGAACGTTACCGGCACGTCGGTATCAAGACTGACCGCGCCAAGGCCGCTGGAGGCCTCGCCGGCAACGTACTCGAAATGCGGTGTGCCGCCACGGATGACTGCACCCAGGGCAATAATCGCATCGTACTCACCGGTTTCAGCAACGCGTTTGACGGCCAGGGGCATTTCATAGGCCCCCGGCACACGGACGATGGTGACGTCGTCATCGGAAATACCGTGACGGCGCAGAGTGTCCAACGCGCCCTCGACCAGGCTTTCCACAACAAAGCCGTTAAAACGGCCCACTACCAGTGCGTAACGCCCGCTGCACTCGGTAAAATCACCTTCTATTACTCTGATATCTGCCATCGATGGCTCCTTCACGTGTCGCGGCATCGGAGCCACGACCGGGTTTATCATTCAGGGGTGTAGGGAACGTATTCGACCACTTCCAGATCGAAACCGGAAATGGCCGAGAATTTGATCGGCGGGCTCAGCAGGCGCATTTTGCCAACACCGATGTCCCGGAGAATCTGGGAACCGGTACCTACCGTGAAGTAAACGCCGGAGCTTCCCTTGCCGGAGGAGCCCTTACCCTCATCAAAGAATTCCTGGATACGGTCTTCCAGGTTGTAGCTGTCCTCGGCGCTGTTTAGCAGGACGACCGCGCCCCTGCCTTCCTCTGCCACCTTTTCAAGGGCGTGGTGCAGGGGCCAGCTTCGGGAATCCTTACGGCGTGCACCCAGGAGGTCCCGGAGGGTGTCCGTGATGTGGACTCGGACATAGACCGGTTCATCGGGAGAAATGTCTCCCATCAACATGGCCAGATGGGTGGCTCCCTGAATGTTGTCGCGGTAGGTCCGAAGTTTGAACACGCCATACTCGGTGTCCAGATCGTTTTCTTCCACACACTCCACGGTACGCTCGTTCATGGTGCGATAGTGGATCAGGTCGGCAATGGTACCAATCTTCAGGTCGTGCTCTTCGGCGAATCGCTCCAGATCCTCACGGCGGGCCATAGAGCCATCGTCATTCATGATCTCGCAGATCACGCCTGCCGGCTCACAACCTGCCAGTGCGGCGAGATCACAGGATGCTTCCGTGTGCCCCGCGCGGCTCAACACACCACCGGGATCAGACATCAACGGGAAAATATGGCCTGGCTGAACCAGATCACTGGCTTTTGCGTTGCGTGCAACCGCTGCCTGCACTGTGCGGGCCCGGTCTGCCGCCGAGATGCCAGTGGTCACGCCCACGGCGGCCTCAATCGAGAGGGTGAACTTGGTTCCGAAGCCGGAGGCGTTCTGCTGGACCATCAACGGCAGACCCAGTTGCTCGCAGCGATCCCGGGTCATCGGCATACAGATCAGGCCACGACCAAAACGGGCCATGAAATTGATGGCTTCGGCCGTGCAATGCTCAGCAGCCATCACGAGATCGCCCTCATTCTCGCGATCTTCGTCATCCATCAGTATGACCATCTTGCCCTGACGGATATCTTCAATGATGTCTTCAATGCTGTTCAGTGCCATATGGTTTTGCACCCTTGCGGCGTTCCGGCAACCATTGCCTGCCGGAACAACCTGAGTTTATGGATTACCGGCGGGTGAGGATCAGGCGCTGATCCTCACCTACCTGACGTCGGTCCAGCACCTTCCATTGTACTTTATCTGCCATGGTTTCCAGCGGCAGATGTGCGGTCGGACGTCCCGTGCTGCCGAGGAAAACCGGCGCCTGATAGAGCCAGAGTTCGTCGACCAGATTTTCGTTGATGAAAGTGCCAGCCAGTGTAGGGCCCGCCTCTACCAGCAGTTCGTTGATGCCGAGCTCGCCCAGGGAGTCCAGTAGTTCTGCCAGATCAATACCGTTGTCTTTCCAGGCCACGCCGGTAAGGCTGATGCCCAGTGCAGCCAGATCCTGGGCCGGCGCTGTTGCCAACGTTGACGACGCACAGAACACCTGGACATTACCACCCTGCAGGATCTTCGCCGAAGACGGCGTACGCGCATCCCGGTCGGCAATCACTCGCAAGGGCTGCCTCGACGGCTCCGTGGCATCGCCGATATCACCCAGCTCCTCGCGACGAACCGTCAACGATGGATCATCCGCGAGAACCGTACCCACACCGGTCAGGATGGCATCACTGATCGCCCTCAGGCGCTGGACATCCCGCCGGGCCTCGTCGCCGGTTATCCACTGGCTCTCGCCCGAGGCCATTGCAGTTCGGCCGTCCAGGCTTGCAGCCATCTTAAGCCGCACCCAGGGCCGCCCCGTGTTCATGCGTTTCATGAAACCCGGATTCAGGCGGACGGCTTCTTCCGCCAGCAATCCCTCGGTCACACGAACACCGGCTTCCCGGAGCATATCCAACCCGCGCCCGGACACCGAAGGATTCGGGTCTTTCGTCGCGGCGTATACATGGGCTATGCCGGCGTCGATCAGTGCCCTGGCGCAAGGCGGCGTACGACCGAAGTGGCTGCAGGGCTCCAGCGTCACATACGCGGTTGCGCCGCGCGCGTCCGGACCGGCCTGACTCAGAGCACGGATTTCGGCATGGGCTTCTCCAGCGCGTTCATGCCAGCCCTCACCGAGTATCAGATCTCCCCGGGCAATGACACACCCAACCCGGGGATTAGGGTGGGTCGAGTACCGACCGCGCCAGGCAAGCTGGACAGCCCGCGCCATCATGGCCCTGTCGCGGTTCTCGATCATGCCTTTCCTTTCGGGGCATGGTTATCTGCCAGCGCTTTGGCGACATCCACGGCCGCCTCACCGTTGCTGGCTGACAACCTCTCAATCTCTTCCTTGAATTCGTTGATATCCTGAAAACTGCGATACACCGACGCGAAGCGGACATAGGCGACCTTGTCCAACTGGCGCAATTCAGTCATGACCTCTTCACCCAGCTGCATGGACTTCACTTCCCGTTCGCCGGTCGCCCGCAAACGGTATTTGATCCGGTTCAGTGCTGCATCGATCTGCTCAATGCTGACCGGTCGCTTTTCGAGCGCTTTCATCAGCCCCGCACGCAGTTTTTCCTCATCAAACGGTTGCCGGGTGCCATCCTGCTTGACCACCCTTGGCATCACCAGCTCTGCAGATTCGAAAGTGGTAAAACGCTCCCGACAGGACAAACACTCCCTGCGGCGACGCACCTGATCGCCCTCGGCCACCAGCCGGGAGTCAATCACCTTGGTATCTGCTTCACCACAGAAGGGACAATGCATAATCTGGAACTCCGAAGAGGAAGCCGGGCCGACAGATCGGCCCGGCAGGTCATGCCTGTAGTCTAGCTATAAAATGATTAGCCGTAGACAGGGAAACGGGCGCAGAGCGCGCTTACCTGCTCACGAACCCGGCTGTTGACCGCCTCATCGTCCAGGTTATCGAGGATGTCGCAAATCCAGCCTGCGAGGTCGCGACACTCGGACTCGCCGAAACCACGGGTGGTGATTGCCGGGGTGCCAATACGAAGACCGGAGGTGACGAACGGAGACCGCGGGTCATTAGGAACCGCGTTCTTGTTAACGGTAATGTGGGCACGACCCAGCGCCGCATCCGCATCTTTGCCGGTAATGTCCTGTTTGATGAGGCTGACCAGGAACAGATGGTTCTTGGTGCCACCGGAAACCACGTCATACCCACGATCCACAAAAACCTGGGCCATGGCAGAGGCGTTCTTCACAACCTGCTGCTGGTAGGTCTTGAAATCGTCACTCATGGCTTCCTTGAAGCACACGGCCTTGGCGGCGATCACGTGCATCAGCGGGCCACCCTGGCCGCCCGGGAATACCGCAGAGTTCAGCTTCTTCTGGAGGTCAGCATCATCGCAGGCCAGGATCAGACCGCCGCGGGGACCGCGCAGGGTCTTGTGGGTTGTAGTCGCAATCACGTGCGCATGCGGAACCGGATCCGGGTAAACGCCGGCGGCTACGAGACCAGCCACGTGGGCCATATCAACGAACAGATAGGCACCCACCTTGTCGGCAATCTCGCGGAAGCGGGCAAAATCCAGCTCCTGGGAGTACGCGGAGAAGCCGGCGATAATCATTTTTGGCTTGTGCTCAAGAGCCAGCGATTCGATTTCATCGTAGTCAAGAAGGCCAGTGTCGGTGTTAATACCGTACTGCACGGCGTTGTAGATCTTGCCGGAGAAGTTGACGCTGGCGCCGTGAGTCAGGTGGCCACCATGGGCGAGACTCATGCCCAGAACAGTGTCACCGGGCTTGAGCAGAGCCATGAAGACAGCAGAGTTGGCCTGGGAGCCGGAATGCGGCTGGACATTGGCATAGGCAGCACCAAACAGTTCTTTGGCACGCTCAATCGCCAGATCTTCGGCAATATCCACGAACTCACAGCCGCCATAGTAGCGCTTGCCCGGATAGCCTTCCGCGTACTTGTTGGTCAGCACGCTGCCCTGGGCTTCCATCACCCGTGGGCTGGTGTAGTTCTCGGACGCGATCAGCTCGATATGAGCTTCCTGGCGCTTCTCTTCCGCCTGCATGGCGTTCCAGAGTTCGTCGTCAAAGCCGGCGATTTTCATTTCACGATTAAACATGGATGCGCTGCCCCTGTGTGCTTGGCTGGCCCGGAGAGCTTTGGCGATCTCCGCAGGCTCCCTGAAAAATTGGGCCGCTATTCTATCTTACAAACGGGTGAAAAATCATCCTTTATACCGTCCGCAGATACCGGCATGCGGCCAACTCCCGTTTCTGCTCAATTGCTATCAAAGGTACGTTTCGTTACCTTAGCCGATTACAGTTCTCAGGTACCGGCACCCGAGGTGTCGGCCCTCGGGGTGGGCGATCCGGGATACGCTGTAAATACGTCCCTGTACGCTCGACAAAATCATCCCTGATTTTGACGATCCCGGATCGCCCACCCCGAAGGCCTTGATCAGGCACCTGACGTGTATTCATTTCTCAAGCGATTGTTTGATAAAAGGATTCTGCCAACATGGCCCAATACGTTTACACCATGAACCGCGTGGGCAAGGTGGTCCCGCCCAAGCGCGAGATTCTGAAAGACATCTCCCTGAGCTTCTTCCCCGGCGCCAAGATCGGCGTTCTGGGCCTCAACGGTGCCGGTAAATCCACCCTGCTCCGCATTATGGCGGGCGTAGACCAGGATTACATCGGTGAAGCCCGCCCGCAGCCCGGCATCAACGTGGGCTATCTGCCCCAGGAGCCGGAGCTGGACGAAGAGAAAACCGTCAAGGAAATCGTGGATGAGTCGGTTTCCGGTGTGCATGACGCCCTGGCCGAATTGGACCAGGTGTACGCGGCCTACGCCGAACCGGATGCGGATTTTGACGCCCTGGCCAAGAAACAGGGCGAACTGGAGGCCTACATCCAGGCCACCGACGGCCACGATATTGAACGCAAGATGGAAGTGGCCGCGGACGCCCTGCGTCTTCCACCCTGGGATCAGAAAGTGAACCTTCTTTCCGGTGGTGAGCGCCGCCGGGTGGCTCTTTGCCGTCTGCTGCTGTCCGGCCCGGACATGCTGCTGCTGGACGAGCCTACCAACCATCTGGATGCCGAATCCGTGGCCTGGCTGGAGCGATTCCTGCACGACTACGAAGGCACCGTGGTCGCCATCACTCACGACCGGTACTTCCTCGATAACGTCGCCGGCTGGATCCTGGAACTGGACCGCGGCCATGGCATTCCGTTCGAAGGCAACTACAGCCAGTGGCTGGAGAACAAGGAAAAGCGCCTGGAGATGGAATCCAAACAGGAAGCCTCTCACCAGAAAGCCATCAAACAGGAACTGGAGTGGGTGCGCAGCAACGCCAAGGGCCGTCAGTCCAAGAGCAAGGCCCGTCTGGCCCGTTTCGAGGAGATGAGTTCCCAGGAATTCCAGAAGCGTAACGAGACCAACGAGCTTTACATTCCACCCGGACCCCGTCTGGGCAACAAAGTGATCGAGGTTGACGGTATCAGCAAGTCCTTCGGTGACCGCCTGCTGTATGAGGACGTGTCCTTCAGCGTACCGCCCGGCGCCATTGTGGGCATTATCGGTGGTAATGGTGCCGGCAAATCCACTCTGTTCAAGATGATTGCCGGTTTCGACAAGCCGGATTCTGGCGACATCACCGTCGGGGAAACCGTGGAACTGGCCTATGTGGACCAGATGCGCGACCTCGATGGCAGCAAAACAGTGTGGGAGGAACTCTCAGACGGCAACGACATCATCAAGGTGGGTAACTATGAGACGCCCTCCCGGGCCTACGTTGGTCGCTTCAACTTCAAGGGCAGCGACCAGCAGAAGCGGGTTGGCGACCTGTCCGGCGGCGAACGCAACCGTTTGCACCTGGCCAAGCTGCTGAAACAGGGCGGCAACGTGCTGCTGCTGGATGAGCCGACCAACGATCTCGACGTGGAAACCCTTCGCGCCCTGGAAGAAGCCCTGCTGAATTTCCCGGGTTCTGCCCTGGTTATCTCGCACGACCGCTGGTTCCTTGACCGTGTAGCCAGCCACATCCTTGCGTTCGAGGATGATGGCGAGGTGGTGTACTTCGAGGGTAACTTCACGGAGTACGATGAGGACTTCAAGAAGCGCAAGGGTGATTCAGCGATGCAGCCGCAGCGCATGAAGTACAAGAAGCTTGCGTAAGGCCCTGTGTCGGATTACGGCCCTGCGGGCCTAATCCGACCTACAAACGCCAGAACCAGACCGTAGGTCGGATTAGGCAAAGCCGTAATCCGACGAACAATCAGGCAACTACCCTTCATGGCAAAATCCAAGACCGCCTACGTCTGCACCGAATGCGGTTCAGACTATTCCAAATGGCAGGGCCAGTGCACGGCCTGCCAGGCCTGGAACACCATCAGCGAAGTCCGCGGCGTCAGTAGCAATAGCAAAGGCGCCCGCGGCGCTCGCTTTGAAGGATTCGCTGGCAGCTTGTCCGAGGTTCAGAGCCTGGATGACGTCAGCCTCGCCGAGCAGCCCCGCATCAGCTCCGGCATGCAGGAGTTTGATCGGGTTCTGGGCGGAGGTCTCGTCGAGGGGTCGGCTGTTCTGATGGGCGGCCACCCGGGCGCGGGCAAGAGTACCCTTCTACTCCAGGCCGTCTGTCATCTGGCTGCAAGCGTCACCGCTTTGTATGTCACCGGTGAGGAATCCCTGCAGCAGGTAGCCATGCGCGCCAAACGGCTGGGCCTTCCGACCAAAGACCTGAAGATGCTGTCCGAAACCAGTGTCGAACGGGTCATGCAGGTGGCCGAGGCGGAAAAACCCCGGATTCTGGTGGTAGACAGTATTCAGGTGATGCACATGGCGGATATCGAGTCCGCCCCTGGCAGTGTCTCCCAGGTACGCGAAAGCGCAGCCTACCTGACACGTTTCGCCAAGCAGACCGGCACCATCCTGTTCCTGGTAGGCCACGTCACCAAAGACGGCAGTCTGGCCGGCCCGAAAGTGCTGGAACACATGATCGACTGCTCGATTCTGCTTGAAGGCTCCAGCGACAGCCGTTATCGAACCCTGCGCGGCATCAAGAACCGTTTTGGTGCGGTGAATGAACTGGGCGTATTCGCCATGCTGGAACAGGGACTCAAGGAAGTGAAAAACCCTAGCGCGATCTTCCTGAACCGCGGCGAAGACGCGGCCCCGGGAAGCGTGGTGATGGTCGTCTGGGAAGGCACCCGCCCGATGCTGGTGGAGATCCAGGCCCTGGTGGATATGGCCCAGGGCGGCTACCCGAGACGGGTCGCGGTTGGCCTCGATCAAAACCGCCTGGCCATGCTCCTTGCCGTTCTGCACCGCCATGGCGGTATGCACGTATCCGACCAGGACGTGTTCGTAAACGTAGTGGGTGGTGTAAAGGTGAACGAAACCAGCGCCGACCTGGCACTACTGGCCGCTATAGTCTCCTCGTTCCGAGACCGCGCCCTACCGCAAGACCTGGTGATCTTCGGCGAAGTCGGCCTTTCCGGGGAAATCCGCCCGGTGCCCAGCGGCCAGGAGCGCATCTACGAAGCCGCCAAACACGGATTCACCCGGGCCCTGGTGCCCAAAGCCAACGCGCCGCGTAAGACCATCGAAGGCATGAAGGTGATTCCGGTGACGAAACTGAGTGATGCCCTCACGGCTTTGGAAGAACTTTAGAGGGATCTAGTCGATAAGATGCGCGAACTCTCGTTCGAGCAACGCCTGGTCCCCCAGGTTGAGCTCAACGAGGCGCTTGAGGTGGGTCGCGCTGTCGAGGTCAATGTACTGGCATTTAAAACCAAGCCTGTGCGGCTCTATATGCCGAAGCTCCACTGCCATCACAATACCTGCCTCGTGATCATTCAGGTGAACAATCACTTCACAGGGCTGCTTTAACGGTACGTCCCACCCTTCCGGGCGTTTTACGAGAACGCCCTTCAAAGAAATATCCAGCACCTCGGTCTTCCAGACAGCATCCAGGCAATGCAGCTCGCAGGGCGCGTCGAAATCGATCCGGTGGAATCGGCGTTTTTCGGGAGTCTTGGTGGGCAAGTGGTTACTCCTGTTTACCAGTCTTGTTTTACCTGACTATAGACCGGACAGAAGAATGCATCCAGAGGAGTTTTGGGTTGTGCGGAACTTGTCGGGTTACAGCACGCTATGCGTGCTTAACCCGACCTACTGGCGTGCAGTCTTAACGGTGATAGTCCGGGCTCAATTCAACGACGGCTTCAATAAACGCCTTGGCATGCTCCGGATCCACATCCGGCGTAATGCCGTGACCAAGGTTGAAGATATGCCCATTGCCGGAACCGAAGCGCCTCAGGATATCGGCCACTTCCTGACGAATCCGCTCGGGCGGCGCATACAGCATGGCCGGATCCATGTTGCCCTGGAGGGCCACCCGGTCGCCAATGCGAGCGCGGGCATTGCCGATATCCGTGGTCCAGTCCAGCCCAACGGCATCTGCACCGGAATCGGCAATGGATTCCAGCCACTGACCGCCATTCTTGGTAAACAGGATCACCGGCACCCGGCGACCATCATTCTCGCGAATCAGGCCGTCAACGATCTTCTTCATGTAGCGAAGCGAGAACTCTTCATACGCCCAGCTGCTCAAAACGCCGCCCCAGGTATCGAAAATCTGAACGGCCTGGGCACCAGCCTTGATCTGGCCATTGAGGTAATCAATGACCGCGTCGGCCAGATGGTCCAGCAAGCGGTGCATAACCTCAGGCTGGCCGTACATGAGCTTCTTCGCCTCCCTGAAATCCTTGGAAGAGCTGCCTTCAATCATATAGGTGGCGAGGGTCCACGGGCTGCCGGAGAAGCCGATCAAGGGAACGCTGCCATTCAAGGCACCCCGGATGGTAGAAACCGCGTTCATGACGTAGTCCAGATCCACTTCAGCGTTGATCTTGGGTAGAGCCGCAACGTCGGCTTCGGAACGGATCGTATTCCGGAATTTAGGGCCTTCGCCGGTTTCGAAGTACAGGCCGAGACCCAGAGCATCCGGAATCGTCAGGATGTCTGAAAACAGGATCGCAGCGTCCAGCGGGAAACGCTCCAGAGGTTGCAGCGTCACTTCACAGGCCAACGGCGTGTTTTTACACAAGCTGAGAAAATCCCCGGCCTTGGCCCTGGTCGCACGGTACTCCGGCAGGTATCGCCCTGCCTGTCGCATCATCCAAACCGGTGTGCGGTCCACGGGCTGGCGCATAAGGGCGCGCAGGAAACGGTCATTCTTCAGCTCGGTCATAGGAAATCCAGCGTATTCTGTACAAAGGGGAAAATTGGATGGGGAGCCATAATACCCGGTTTGCGGGAATAAAAAAGGGCGGCTTTCCCTTAGGAAACCGCCCTTCTGATCAGGATCAATCCTGCAATCAGATATCCAGGAAATCCATGATACCTTCGGCAGCCTGACGGCCTTCCCAGATAGCGGTTACGACCAGATCCGAACCGCGGACCATGTCCCCACCCGCGAAGATTTTCTCGTTGCTGGTCTGGAACATGAAGTCGGACTCCTCCGGCGCGGTTACCCGGCCCGAATCGTCGGTATTCACCTTCAGCTCATCGAACCAGTCGGCCGGGCTCGGACGGAAACCGAAGGCGACCAGAACCGCGTCCGCAGGAATGACCTCCTCACTGCCCGGGACTACTTCCGGACGGCGACGGCCGTTTTCATCAGGATCGCCCAGTCGGGTCTGGACCACTTTCACACCTTCAACCCGGTCTTCGCCAATGATGGCAATAGGCTGACGGTTGAAGAAGAACTTAACGCCCTCTTCCTTGGCGTTGGCCACTTCCTTCCGGGAGCCCGGCATGTTGGCCTCGTCACGGCGGTAGGCACAGGTAACGCTCTCGGCCTGTTGACGGATCGACGTGCGATTGCAGTCCATGGCTGTATCACCGCCACCCAGAACAACCACCCGCTTGCCTTTCATGTCAATGAAGTCCGCTTCGTCTTTCTCGAAGCCCAGACGACGGTTAACGTTGGATACCAGGAACGGCAGTGCATCGTAGACGCCCGGCAGATTCTCTCCCGGGAAACCGCCTTTCATGTAGGTGTAGGTGCCCATGCCCATGAAAACGGCATCGTACTCGTCAATGATATCCTGCAGCTGAACGTCCTTGCCCACCTCGGTAGACAGGCGGAATTCCACGCCCATCTCCTCGAACACCTTGCGGCGGCGGGTCATGACGGATTTTTCCAGCTTGAACTCGGGAATACCGAAGGTCAGCAGACCACCGATTTCCGGATAGATATCGAATACAACCGGCTTGACGCCATTGCGAACCAGAACGTCCGCGCAGCCCAGACCGGCAGGTCCGGCGCCGATGACGGCAACCTTCTTGTCTGTCCACTTCACGGCGGACATATCCGGTTTCCAGCCCAGCGCAAAGGCGGTGTCGGTAATGTACTTCTCGACAGACCCGATGGTAACCGCTCCGTACCCGTCGTTCAGCGTACAGGCACCCTCACACAGGCGATCCTGTGGACAAACGCGGCCGCAAACTTCAGGCAAGGAGTTGGTCTGGTGACACAACTCGACGGCCCGCATGATATTGCCTTCGGAAACCAGCTTGAGCCAGTTCGGAATATAGTTATGAACCGGGCACTTCCACTCGCAATAGGGGTTACCACATTCAAGACAGCGGTGGGACTGGGATGCCGCGTTATCTGCCGTGAAGGGGTGATAAATTTCACCAAACTCTTTCTTCCGCTTCTTGGCCGGGACCTTCTTCGGGTCGACACGTCCAACCTCGACAAACTGGAAGTCATTACTCAGTCGTTCTTTCATCTGGATGCTCTCATCAACTCGATTTCGACAAGGGCGGCAGCCAGGCTGCACGCCCCAAACCCTCTCAGCCTCTTATTCCGGACGCGCCCGGGTGCTGGCCAGCAGACTGCGCAGATTCGCAGCCTTGGGTTTCACCAGCCAGAAGCGGCCGATGTAATCGTCGAAATTCTCAAGAATGTGCTCTGCCCACTCACTGCCGGTTTCCGAGATGTGCTCCCGGATAACACCGCGCAGGTGATTGCGGTAGGACTCCATGTCCTCGCTGGAAATCCGCTGGATTTCCACCAGCTCGTGGTTGTATTTGTCCACGAACGTGTTGTTTATATCCATGACGTAAGCAAAACCACCGGTCATACCCGCACCGAAGTTGTGGCCAGTAGAGCCCAGCACCGTCACCAGACCACCGGTCATGTATTCGCAGCAATGGTCGCCAGCGCCTTCCACAACCGCATGGGCGCCGGAATTTCGAACTGCAAAACGCTCGCCCGCGGTTCCGGCAGCAAAGAGTTTTCCGCCAGTTGCGCCGTAGAGACAGGTATTACCGACGATAGAGGTTTCCTGGGTTTTGAACGCGCTGCCGCGGGGCGGCTTCACGACCAGCTTGCCACCGGTCATGCCTTTTCCGACGTAGTCGTTGGCATCCCCTTCAAGGATCAGGTTGAGACCACCCACGTTCCAGACGCCAAAGCTCTGGCCGGCTGTGCCGGTCAGGTCCAGGGTGATCGGTGCATCAACCATACCCTGGTTACCATGGATCTGGGCGATTTCACCAGACAGGCGGGCGCCAATAGAGCGATCACAGTTGGTGACCCGATAGGACCAGGCGCCTCCGCTCTTCTCTTTGATCGCCGCAGCGGTATCCTGAACCATCTGTTCCGCGAGCTTGCCCTCATCGAACGGGTGATTCCGTTCGACCTGACAGGTCTGCGGCTTGTCCGCAGGAATATGGTCGTTGGACAGCAAGCGACTCAGATCCAGCTTCTTCTGGCGCTCGGTATCCCCGGGCAGGCGTTCCAGCAGGTCAACGCGACCGACAAGCTCTTCCAGGGTACGCACGCCCAGTTTGGCCATCCACTCACGGGTCTCCTCCGCCACGAAGCGGAAGAAATTCATCGCCATTTCCACCGTGCCCTTGAAGTGCTCTTCACGAAGGTGATCGTTCTGGGTCGCCACGCCGGTTGCGCAGTTGTTCAGGTGACAGATGCGCAGGTATTTACAACCCAGCGCCACCATCGGGGTGGTACCAAAACCGAAACTCTCAGCACCAAGGATCGCGCCTTTTACCACGTCCAGACCTGTTTTCAGGCCGCCATCAGTTTGCAGGCGAATCTTGCCACGCAGGTCATTGGCTCGCAGCGCCTGCTGGGTTTCTGTCAACCCCAACTCCCACGGAGAGCCGGCGTAGCGGATCGACGTCAGCGGGCTGGCCGCTGTACCACCATCGTAACCGGACACCGTGATCAGGTCGGCGTACGCCTTGGCCACACCTGCGGCAATCGTACCGACACCGGGCTCAGAGACCAGCTTCACCGACACCAGAGCCTGCGGATTGACCTGTTTGAGATCGAAGATCAGCTGGGCCAGATCCTCGATGGAATAGATATCGTGATGCGGTGGCGGTGAAATCAGCGTTACGCCCGGGACCGAATAACGCAGGCGAGCGATCAATTCATTGACCTTGCCACCCGGCAACTGGCCGCCTTCACCTGGCTTGGCACCCTGGGCCACCTTGATCTGCATGACATCGGCACTACGCAGGTATTCAGCTGTAACGCCAAAACGTCCAGACGCGATCTGTTTGATTTTTGACCGTTTCTCAGTGCCATAGCGAGCGGGATCTTCACCGCCTTCACCCGAGTTGGACCGGCTGCCCAAGGTATTCATGGCCACCGCCAGCGCCTCATGGGCCTCGGGTGACAGGGCACCTAGTGACATACCGGCCGAATCAAAGCGAGGGAAGATGTTTTCAACAGGCTCTACGTCCGAGATATCAATCGGCTTGATGTCTTTCCGGAAGACCAAAAGGTCACGGAGCGTCGCAACCGGGCGCTCGTTAACCAGACCGGCGTACTCCTTGTAGTGGCCATAGTCGCCACTGGTTACCGCTTCCTGGAGCTTGCCGACCACATCCGGGTTGAAGGCATGGTACTCCTGGCCATGGACGTACTTCAGCAGGCCACCCTGGATGATAGGCTTGCGCGGCTTCCAGGCCACGGACGCCAGTTGCTCCTGGTCCTGCTGGAAGTCGTAGAACCCGGCACCCTGGATTCTGCTGGGCACACCCTTGAAGCACAGGTCAACGACATCATCAGCCAGACCGACCGCCTCAAACAGCTGGGCGCCACGGTAGGAAGTGATGGTCGAAATTCCCATCTTCGACAGTATCTTCAGCAGCCCCTTGTTGATGCCCTTCCGGTAGTTGTTCTTGGCATCGATCGGATCCATCAGCAGTTCGCCGGTACGGATCAGGTCGTTCAGAACCTGGTAAGCGAGGTACGGATAGACCGCCGTTGCACCAAAACCGAAGAGCACGGCGAAATGATGGGGATCGCGAGCCCAACCGGTTTCAACAACGATGTTGGAATCGCAGCGCAATCCTTTCTTGACCAGGTGGTGGTGGACCGCACCGGTTGCCATCAGGGCATTGACCGGCAGTTCACCTTCCTTCAGATCTTTATCGGTGAGGATCAGCAGCACTTTGCCATCCCGGACGGCCTGTTCCGCTTCGTCACACACCTGGCGAATCGCCTGCTCCAGCCCCTGCTCCGGACGGTAGCTCATGGCAATACGCGCGACCTCGAAACCCGGGCGCTCGTTATTGGCGATTTTCAGGAACTTGGCCGGAGACAGTACGGGCGTAGTCAGGATGATGCGATCCGCGTGATCGGCGGTTTCCTCGAACACGTTGCGCTCGGCACCCAGACAGGTCTCCAGGGACATGACTATCGACTCACGCAGGGGGTCAATCGCCGGGTTGGTCACCTGGGCAAACTTCTGCCGGAAGTAATCCGCCACATGGCGCACCTTGCTCGAGAGCACGGCCATCGGGGTATCGTCGCCCATGGATCCGACCGCTTCCTGGCCGTTCTCCGCCAGCGGACGCAGGACCTGGTCACGCTCCTCGAAGGAGACCATGAACATCTTCTGGTGCACCAGAAGCTCGTCGGAATCCATCAGCCTGAAGTCCGGAGTGTCCTGATTCAAGGTGGTCTCGACGCGGAGAGCGTTTTCCCGCAGCCAGCGCTTGTAGGGCTGAGCGGTCTTCAGACGCTGATCAATGTCCTTGGTGTGCAGGACTTCACCGGATTCTGTGTCGATCGCCAGCATCTGACCCGGTCCGACACGGCCTTTGGCAACCACATCGTCCGGCTCATAGCCGTAAGTTCCGATCTCCGAGGCCAGCGTGATGAAATCATCCTTGGTGATGACCCACCGCGCGGGGCGCAGACCGTTCCGGTCGAGCATACAGACCGCATAGCGACCGTCTGACATGACCAGGCCGGCAGGACCATCCCAGGGCTCCATGTGCATGGAGTTGTACTCGTAAAACGCACGCAGCTCTGAATCCATGCTGTCGACATTCTGCCAGGCTGGCGGAATCATCATGCGAACCGCGCGGAAGAGGTCAACGCCGCCGGCAAGCAGCACCTCCAGCATATTGTCCATGCTTGAGGAGTCAGAACCGGTGAGGTTCACCAGAGGCTGCAGGGTCTGCAGATCCGGCAATTCCGGAGAGCTGAACTTGGCGGCTCGGGCGATGGCCCAGTTGCGGTTGCCGTCAATGGTGTTGATCTCACCGTTGTGGGCCAGATACCGGAACGGCTGGGCCAGCGGCCAGCGTGGCATGGTGTTGGTGGAGAACCGCTGATGGAAAACACAGATGGCGGTCTCGAGATCGGGGTCACCCAGATCCTTGTAGAAGTTTGCCAGATCTGCCGGCATCATCAGGCCCTTATAGGCCAGGGTGCGGTGTGACAGGCTGCAGATGTAGAACTCGGGATCGTCGGCCATATCGCTTTCGGCGTGGCGACGGCCCACGAACAGACTGATCGCAAAATCACGCTCTGCCTTGCCGCCAGGCACCACGAAGACCTGCTCGATGCGGGGCAGGCAATCAAGCGCCATGGGGCCAAGACAGCTGTCATCGACCGGCACGTCGCGCCAGCCGAGAATCTCCAGCCCCTGCTCCGTCAACCGTTTCTCGATGGCCGCACGACCAGCCGAGGCCTTGGCCTCATCGGGGTTCAGGAAGACCTGGCCGACAGCAAAAAGATCGCCCGGCTCCTTGCCAAACGCTGCCTTGGCGGCTTTTTTCAGAAAGCCATCCGGGCTCTGGATCAGAAGGCCACAACCATCGCCGGTCTTTCCGTCTGCAGCGATACCACCTCGGTGGGTCATGCAGGTCAGAGACTCGATGGCAGTTTGCAACAACTTGTGGCTGGCCTCGCCCTTCATGTGGGCAATCAGACCGAATCCGCAGTTGTCCCTGAATTCATCGGGATGATACAAACCTGTCATCATAAGCGTTCTCTCGCGTAGAAATGCTTTTCAATCAAAGGGTTAATTGGCGTGCAGCCAAACAACCACCCTTCGACACTGAAAATGAGGGCTGGCTATTTTACACACGTAGAAATACGTACTCAAATCGGCGTGACGTTATTGTGGGAAGCCGAAACCGGAATTACCAGTCGACAAGGTTATGGAACAACGAGTTAGCGCCGAAAACGGCGGCGCTATAAATTGTCGACCGGACGCACCCAGGGTGACCGGGAAGCCAGTTCCTCTGGCAAACCCGATGCCGCGGCATTTGCCGCCTCCCGGGTCGGGAATTGCCCATAGAATACCATAAACCAGGGCTGGCCTTGCCTTTCCCCGCGTGTGTAGACCAGATCACCAAGCTGTGAATAGCGGGAGATCACGTTCAGAGCAGTCTGCTCGAGATTGCCGGCCACCAGCTGAATGGTCCAGCCTCCACGAGCCCGTACCTGATCAATCGCCGAAAAATACGTCGGATTTTCCGGAGCGAAGCCCGGAGCTGGCTCTGGCTCTGGCTCTGGCTCTGGCTCTGGCTCTGGCTCTGGCTCTGGCTCTGGCTCTGGCTCTGGCTCTGGCTCTGGCTCTGGCTCTGGCTCTGGCTCTGGCTCTGGCTCTGGCTCTGGCTCTGGCTCTGGCTCTGGCTCTGGCTCTGGCTGGTCAGCTTCCGGCTCGGTTACCGGCTCTGTCAATACCGTTTCAGGCTCCACGGCAGGCTTGTCCTGCGGCGGCTCATCCAGGGGTGGCACTGAATTCTCCGTTTCAGGCCCAATGGTTATGCTCTTTCTCACCGGCTCCGGTGCTTTCACAGTCTCGCCGGCGACGGATTCATCATACTGGCGCGACACGAACCACCAGGAGCCCGCGAGAAGAACAAGCGCCAGTCCCGGCAAAAGGAACCGCTTCCACGGGACGTGCCTCGAGCGATCGGCACTCGGCGAGGCCACCATGTCCAGCCAAACACCCGGAGTCACACGTTTGAGTCGCGCAAAACTACCCTGACTCAGGGCATGGATTTTGGAGACCCTGCCCGGGCTCAGAAGTTCCCCCGTTTTGCCGCCGGCAGCGTGAACCCGTGGTTCCAGATAGGCAACGATTTCATCCCTGGTGAGAGGCCGCAGATGTATCTGGTGGACACTCGTGCTTGCATCATCCAGGCCCATCGACTGGACCAGGCTATCCGTACCAGCAAACACCGGAACTGCAGAAGAGCCGCGTTCTGAAGCCAGATAGGCGGACAGGATCAGCCGTAGCAACTCCGTCGGCGCCCGGTCGGCATCGTCAATCAAAAGAACCATACGCTGGCCCTTTCGGACCCGCGATTCAGACCACCGGAAAAACCCATAAACCAGGTCTCGAGGGCTGTCTTCCGGGCCGAGATTTGAACGAGAAACCGCTTTCAGGTCCCGGGCAAGGGCCTGGGCGCTGGTCAGCGCCGCAGCCGGTATCCGGTGAAAATCGAGTCTGGATGATTCGCTGCGGACCAGCTCCGCCAGTATCCGGGTTTTGCCCGAGCCAGCAGCACCGGTCAATAGCAGAGCCATATCGCCAAAACCGCATAGATGGCGCAATGCTTCCAGAGCGTGATGGCGCATGGCATCCGGAAAAAACGGCGTCTCCATTTCCAGCGGGTTGGCACGGAGGCTATAGCGATGCTGCAACCTGGGGAACAGGCCGCCGCCATCAAGACTGTTCAAGCTTTCTTCAGTCACGGGTCTTCCTTGTCTTCTGGTCCGCTACCAAATCATTGACACCTTCAGGCCGTCATCATGCCGAACTGCAGAAACGTGCAAAGGTGAGAGCAAGGTTTTCAGGACTTGCTTCGGATGTGATCACGGCGTCTCCAACCGAACGAAGCAGGACCAGCCTCAAAAGGCCATCCACGTTTTTCTTGTCGACAGCCATCAGGCCCATAAAGTCATCGGCCGTCATTGTAACCGGCGGCTTATCCGGTAGCCCGGCCCTGAGAATCAGTCGGTTTATGCGATCACAATCGTCACGGCTGATCATTCCCTCAAGCGCCGACAATTCGGCAGCCATCAGCATACCAGTGCCCACTGCTTCTCCATGCAGCCAGTTGCCATAACCGGCATAGGTTTCAATCGCGTGCCCGAAGGTGTGACCGAGATTCAGTATCGCCCTGAGACCACCTTCGCGCTCGTCGAGTGCAACAATTTCGGCCTTGCAGGCGCAGGACCTGAAGATGGCTTCTGCCAGCGCTTCCGGATCAAGGCTGACCAACGCATCCATGTGCTCTTCAAGCCAGCCAAGGAAGCCCTGATCCCGGATCAGCCCGTACTTGATTACTTCCGCCAGCCCCGCTGACACCTCTCTGGCGGGCAAAGTCTGCAGACTCGCGGTGTCTATCAACACCGCTCGCGGCTGATGGAAAGCCCCAATCATGTTCTTGCCAAGCGGGTGATTGATGCCAGTTTTGCCACCAACAGAAGAGTCCACCTGGGAAAGCAGCGTCGTTGGAATCTGGATGAATGGCACACCACGTTGATAACAGGCTGCTGCAAAGCCAGCCATATCCCCGACCACACCTCCGCCGAGGGCAACCAGAGTGGTTTTCCGGGTGTGGCGCTGTTTAAGGAGGCCGTCAAAGATGCTGTTTAGAGTCTGCCAGTCCTTGAACTTCTCGCCATCCGGAAGTACGACGGTATCAACCCGCTTCCCCGGAAAGCAGGCTTTCGCCCGTTCAAGATAGAGTGGTTCCACAGTCTCATTGGTAACGATCATGACCTGCGCCCCGGAAACATAAGCTGACAGATCCTGAGTGCCAAGAAGGTCCTCAGCGATGAATATGGGGTAGCTGCGCTCACCGAGCTCTACCGAGAGCTCGCGATACCGACTAGACATGATTGCGACCTTCCTTACGTATCTGTCTTTTGTGACGCGGCGTTTTCGGATTCAGCCGATTCACCAACTGACGCACCACCAGCCGGGGACTCTTTCTGTCCGTGTACATAATGATGTCTGCCAGATCTGAATACAGCGGATCGCGGATCGAGAACAGTTTCCGCAAGACCGCCTCGGGGTCGTCGTTCTGTAGCAAAGGCCGATTGCGGTCCTTGCGTGTTCGCTCCACCTGCTGCTCTATGGATGTTTTCAGATAGATGACCGTTGCATCCCTCTTGAGGATCGGATGATTTTCCTGGCGCATGACGGCTCCACCACCAGTAGCCAACACAGTCCGATCCTCGTGGGACAACTCGTCCAGCATGGCTGTTTCCCGCAAACGGAATCCGTCCTCGCCCTCAACGTCAAAAATCCACGGAATGTTGGCCCCGCACCGCTCTTCAATGATGCGATCAGAATCAAGAAAACGATAGCCGAGCTCTTTGGCGAGCATCCGGCCAATCGTGCTTTTCCCTGCTCCCATGGGACCAACCAAGACAACGCGTTTCGGCAAAGACATAACTTCCGCTCAGTTTTGTTCAGGCGGGTGAGAATATCACAGGGCCCGTAATTGCATAAGTTCAGGACCCATCTCGCGTCAATTTCGGGCACAAAAAAGCCGCCGGTTTTAAGCGGCGGCTTTTTACCTGCACCGATTAACGAAGCAGATCGTTCTTGATGATCTTCGGTGTAATGAAGATCAACAGCTCGCTGCGCTCATCGAGATGCTCAGTGCGCTTAAACATCCGACCCAAATAAGGGATATCTCCAAGGAACGGCGTCTTGGTCGTTTGAGTCGCAACCTCAGACTGGAAAATGCCACCCAGAACTACTGTCTCGCCGTTGCCAACCAGAACCTGTGTAGTAACAGAGTTTGTATTGATGGACGGAATGCCAGCTGTAACTTCACCTCTGGAATCCTGGTTTACTACCAAGTCCATAATGATTTTGTCATCAGGCGTGATTTGAGGTGTCACTTCCAGTGAAAGAACCGCTTCTTTAAATTCTATATTGGTCGCACCACTGGAAGTGGCCTCTTGATAAGGAATTTCCTCACCTGATTTGATAGATGCTGTTTGGCGATCAGCAGTAACCACCCTTGGCTGGGAAACAACCTCGGCCTGGCCATCACTCTCCAAAGCGGACAACTCCAGATCAACGAGGAAGTTGTCACTGCCCCACCCAATGGCGAAGGAGGACGTACCTTCACCACTAACACCAAGATCAACGGCAAGTGCTCCCGGGAAAGAAATCGTGTTGCTATTCCCGGCAGCTGCGTCACGAGCCTCCTGCAGCGATCCCTGAGAACCACCGACTGTGAACACGTTGTCGCCACTAACATCGTAGGCGGCACCACCCCATCGAACACCCAGGTTCTCGGCAACATTCGTTTGAGCCCGCACAATACGAGCCTCGATAGAGACTTGACGCACAGGAACATCCCAAGTTGAAACCAGCCTGCGAATTTCCTCTAACTTTTCCGCGGTCTCCCTGACACTGATCGTGTTTGTCCTAACATCAGAGGACACAAAACCCCGATCAGAAATCAGTTCCTCATCTTCCTTGATCAAAGCAACAATATCGGCCGCCTTTGCATAGTT
Source organism: Marinobacter sp. PE14 (assembly GCF_053566155.1). Taxonomy (NCBI): domain Bacteria; kingdom Pseudomonadati; phylum Pseudomonadota; class Gammaproteobacteria; order Pseudomonadales; family Marinobacteraceae; genus Marinobacter; species Marinobacter sp. PE14. Next base: position 64,846 of record NZ_JBQXNY010000007.1, read on the forward strand.
AACCTGAATGATATCGAGGCGCACGGGAGCCAACTCAGCAATCTGTTTGCTAGTTTCAAGCTCAAGCTTCTCCCTAGCTGCGATCTCATCGGCAGGCGCGACCAACAAGACGTTACCGATCTGACGCTTATCAAGACCCTTGGTCTTCAGGATCAGATCAAGCGCCTGATCCCAGGGGACATTCTGAAGACGCAGAGTGATGCTGCCGCCCACAGTGTCACTGGCCACCAGATTCAGCCCGGTGAAATCGGCTATCAGCTGAAGTACCGAGCGGACTTCGATATCCTGGAAGTTCAGGGAAAGCTTGTCGCCGGTATACGGAAACTTTTCTTCCCGGCGGGATTCGGCTTCTTCCTGGCTTAGCTCCTCGACACTGACGGTAAACTGGCTACCAGACTGGTAGGCGATGTAGTCGTAGTTGCCTTCCGGGCTGATCTCGACAACGGCATTGCCACCTTCCACAAAGGTGTCAATGCGAGTAACCGGCGTGGCAAAATCAGTAACGTCGAGCCGGCGCCGCAGATTGGCAGGCACAGCAATTCCATCCATCGTAAGACGAATTTTGCCGGCACGCTCTGTCAGGTCGACCGGCGTGCTGGAGCTACCAAGATCCACAAGCACTCGGCCTTCGCCATCTTTACCGCGACGGAAATCGACCCCGGCAAGAGCATTAGATGGCGCCGCGTTGGTTGTTCCACTGCTCTGAGAAGCGGAGGTTGAGGAGCTGGCAACAACGCCCTCAGACTGCCCACCAATCGTCATGACCAGGGAGTTGCCAGAACGAACTGTGTCATAGGGCACCAGCTCGACAAGGTTGAAAATCAAGCGCGTTCGATCCTTGGTCTCAACCACGGTCATGCTCTGGGCATTACCCGACCCCAGAGGCACGCTTCGGCTATCAAGACCACTGGTCGTATCCCGAAGATCCACGGCAATCCGAGCGGGGCGCTCAATGGTGTAACCGGAGGGTTCCGGTGGCGCCCCATCAAATTGCAGTGTCACCTCAAGCCGCTCGCCCGGTAGCGACGAAAACGACACGTCTTCCAGCGTGACCGCGTTGGCCAGGCTGGATAACAACCCAAAAGCAATCACGCTGACGTATACATTGAGTTTTCTGAACATCGCTAGCCTCGACCCTAAACTTTTTTGTACGTGCATGTTTCTTTCAACTTTCATACAGCCGCTCCTTAGCCTGCGCCCTCTTCCAGGGTCAGGGAGCGAGGACGCTCGACCCAGCCACCCCGGCCATTGGGAACGATTTCAATGAGCTCGATACGGGTTTCACTAACGCCCACAATGCGACCGTAGTTCTGCCCCATGTAATTTCCCGTGCGGACTCGGTGGATTCCGCCGGTATCGTCTTCAATCAGGGCGAACAGGTTACCCGATGCACCCTGAAGCGTGCCGACCATTTCAAGCGCTTTCAGGTCGAAATTCTCCAGAACTTCTCGAGGCCGATCCAGATCGGGCTCAACATCGCTGACCGGCTGCTCATCTACCATGGTCAATTGAACATCGATTGGCGGCTCAAATGGGGCACGACGATCCGCAGCAGAATAACTGAATGCCTCGTAGGCTTTAAATTCCGGCAGAGGCTCTACAAAGCCTCTCGGCTTTGCACGAGTATCTGCCATGAATTGATCTAAATCTGAAAAACCGCTGCCCTGGGAACAGGCCGTCAGCAAGGAGACCAGACAAACACCCAGCCAGGCTCTTATCGCATGCTTTACTGTCATGCTCACTCTCCAGCCCGGTAGCGGTATGTGCGAGCTACAACCTGCATGTCAAGTCGCTCTCCATCTCCGCCTGTTGGTTTAATGGTTAAATCATGCAGTGTGACGATCCTGGGCAGGCTTGCGACACTGCTGACAAACGAGGCAAGCTCATGATAAGAGCCAGTCACACGAATATTAATCGGCAACTCTGAATAGAAATCACGACGCTGCTCAGGCTGAAGAGCCACCTCCTGAAGAGAAAGCCCGTTCCCCAACGCCGTGTTGGTTATATCTTCCAACAAGCCCGGAACCTCAGTTTCACTTGGAAGCTGCCTCACCAACGCGCCGAAGGTTTCTTCCATTTCTGCCATTTGAGCTTTGAAGACCTCCAGGTTTGCCACCTGATAAGCTTTCTCTTCGTATTTTTTTCTTAGATCCTGTTCGGTTTTTTCCACACGGTCGAGTTGAACATACTGATCTTTCACGAAAAACCAGTAGCCACCGCCAGCTATAAGAGCAAACACGATAAGCACAACAATTGCCTTGATTGGTGCCGGCCAAATACCCGCATTATTAACGTCAAGATCATTGATATCGAATTCATTGAGGCTTTTAAGTGAGTCGGCGAGGCTCATTGACCATCCTCCCCTTCAGGCTCAGGAGTTTTTTGTTGGACTGAAAGATTGAATTGACTGTACCCCGCGCGACGACTCTCAGCAGCCGACACATTGGACAAATCCGGATCCGTAAACCAGTCTGACTCTTCAAACTGACGCATCAGCGTAGATACACGACTGTTGGATTCAGCCATTCCCACTATGTCGATTTGGTCACCAGTTCGTTTGAGGTCCGCATAGAAAAGCCCATCAGGCAAAGTCCTGACCAGTTCGTCGAAAACGCGCACAATAACGGGGCGCTTGCCCTGAAGATCCTGAATAACCTGCATTCGGGCGAGAAGTTCATCCCTTTTTCGCTTTAGGTCCTCAATTTCCTTGATTTGCTGATCCAGATTTTTGGTCGCTGTTTCGAGGTAAGCATTGCGGGATTGCTGGTAGGCGATCCGGCTATCCATATCGGTTTTCCAGAGGAAGACCAGCCCGCCAGCAATGATCGCAGCGCCCAGAATCATGACCACGAACTGTTTCTGTTTCTCGGCGCGAAGCTCTTCGCGCCACGGTCGTAGGTTAATTTTTGCCATCAGTCGAAGCTCCTCATTGCCAAGCCGCAGGCAATCATCAGGGAAGGCGCATCATTACTCAGTGCCGACGCGTTCACCCTTGAACCTACCGCCATATCTGCAAAAGGATTCGCGACCATGGTCGGTGTTCCCGTTTTTTCTTCGACCATTTCAGTCAGCCCCTGAATCGAGGCCGTGCCTCCGGCCAGAACCACGTAATCGACGGCATTGTATTGACTGGCACCAAAGAAGAATTGAAGCGCTCGGGCAACCTGCTGCACTACAGCCTCACGGAACGGAGTAAGCACTTCGGACTCGTAATCATCAGGCAGTCCGCCCTGCTTTTTCGCAAGACCGGCTTCCTCGAGCGACAAACCATAACGGCGCTGGATTTCCTCGGTCAGCTGTTTGCCACCGAAAATCTGCTCTCGCGTGTAAACGGTTTTCCCACCCGCCAGAACACTCAGCGTGGTCATGGTCGCACCAATGTCCACAATCGCTACCACCAGCTCTTCTCCCTGAGAGTCCAGCTGTGGCTCGATCAGTGCGTAGGCACGCTCAAGGGCATAGGCTTCAACGTCAACCACTTTGGTAGTCAATGAGGCAATCTCGAGTGCATCCTCCCGGATGTCGACGTTTTCTTTCCGGCAAGCAGCCAGAAGCACATCCACCTGGTCGGGGTTGTTCTCGGAAGGTCCCTGAACTTCGAAATCAATCGCCACTTCATCCAGCGGGTATGGAATGTATTGATCGGCCTCGAGGGCAATCTGATCTTCCATCTCGAATTCGTTCAGGCCGCCATCCATCTGGATAAGCTTGGTAATAACCGCAGAACCTGAAACCGCAACAGCCACCTGTTTGACGCCAGAACGGGACTTGGAAGCTACGCGCTTCATTACCTCGCCCACGGCTTCTACGTCCGTAATATTCTTCTCCACCACGGCATTGGCCGGCAAAGGCTCCACCGCGTAGCTTTCGACCTTATAACGGTCGCCCTGCTTCGATAGCTCCAGAAGTTTGACCGAGCTGGAGCTTATATCCACGCCCAGCACTGCACTGGATTTCTTTCCTAATCCAAACACGCGCTCACCCTATACCTGGTTAGATGCACCCGGTTACGTAACTTATGTGTTTTTTATTTAAGAGAATTTCTTCACCATTCCGTCTACAATGCGTGTTCTTCTTTAGTTGAGAACTATTGCAGCGGTGAAGCACCTCTTCCATCCTAAAGCAATTTCTCAAATGATAGACCTATATCCAACAGTTGTCAGAAAAAAATGTCTCATTTGTTGCGCACATCTCGCCTTTTTGCCTGGTTGTTTCTTACCGGACTGAGTGTCGCCGTTATCGTAACCTCAGGCCTCTATCTTTACCTTCGCCCTGGCCTTCCGCCGGTACATCAGCTTCTGGACATCAAGCTGCAGACGCCATTACGGGTCTATAGCAAAGACAACAGATTAATAGCAGAATTCGGTGAAAAGAGAAGGGCACCCATCACAATCGAACAGATCCCAACAATTCAGTTACAAGCCTTTATGGCGGCTGAAGACTCGCGTTTTTACGAGCACTTTGGGGTCGACATCAAAGGCCTGGCGCGGGCTGCAATCGAACTGGTCTCTACCGGCGAGATCCAGTCCGGGGGCAGCACCATCACAATGCAGGTTGCAAAAAATTACTTTTTGTCACGGGACAGAACCTTTATCCGGAAGTTCAACGAGATACTTCTGGCTCTTCAGATCGAACGTGAACTGGATAAAAACCGCATCCTGGAGCTCTATCTGAACAAGATCTACCTGGGCAATCGGGCCTACGGGATTGCCGCCGCAGCACAGGTTTATTACAACGAACCAGTCTCGGAATTATCCCTGGCCCAGATGGCTATGCTCGCCGGCCTGCCAAAAGCGCCCTCGGCGTTCAATCCCCTGGCCAATCCGGACCGCGCGATGATCCGACGCAACTGGATTCTCGGACGCATGCGCGACCTGGGGTACATCACTCCGGATGCCCACGAACTTGCCGTTTCTGCCCCCATTACTGCCAGCTACAACAGCACGGAGACTGAAGTCGACGCCGACTATGTTGCCGAAATGGCGAGGTCCGAGATGGTTCGGCGGTTCGGCGAGGACGCCTACACCGATGGCTATACCGTAACCCTGACAGTTGACGGCAAAAAACAGCAGGTTGCCACAGAGGCATTAAGAGACGGCCTTGAAGCCTATGATCGGCGCCACGGCTTCCGGGGCCCTGTTGGGCAGATTGATCAGGAAACACTCGCCGAGAGCGAACCGTCAGATCTGATTCTGAACTATCCTCGCGTGGAGTCCCTGCTTCCCGCAATCGTCACAGAGGTTGACGATGAATCCGGCAAAGTGACGGTGCATGCGCGCCGTATCGGCAACGCCACCATGGCCTTCGAAACCATGACCTGGGCGAAGCGCTACAAAACGGAAAACCTCACGGGCCCCGAGCCTGGAAAGCCCTCCGATGTTGTGGCTCCCGGCGACGTTATCTATGTGCGTGCCCAAAACCCGGATCCGGCTTCGCCGGAGCCCGAAGCCAACGGGAACGAACTCAACAATGACGAGTCGGAGCGGCTCGGTGAAGCCACTGTTGCGCTTGCTCAAATTCCGAGGGCTGAAGGCGCGGTCATTTCACTGAAAGCCAAAACCGGCGCCATTGAGGCACTGAGCGGAGGCTACAGTTTTGGCCAAAGCAAATATAACCGTGCCATACAGGCGAGACGACAGCCTGGCTCCACCTTCAAGCCCTTCCTCTACCTGAGCGCCTTGGAAAGCGGCATGACACCCGCCACCATTTACAACGATGCGCCGATCGTCTTCGATGATTCGGAACTGGAGACTGCCTGGCGCCCCCAGAACTCATCCGGACAGTTCTATGGCCCAACCCGCCTGCGCGAAGCACTCTATCGCTCACGCAACCTTGTCTCGATCCGACTGCTGCGCGACCTAGGCATACAGAACACCCTGGATTATCTGTCACAGCTGGAAATCCCGGTAGAAAACATGCCGGACGATCTGTCACTCTCACTGGGCAGCGGCCAGCTTACGCCCATGGAGCTTGCCAGAGGCCTGGCTGTGATTGCCAACGGAGGCTACGACGTTGAACCCTACCTGATCGAGACTATCAGTGACTTTAGCGGTGAGACCATTTACCAGGCGCCGAAAACCGTTTTGTGTGACGAAGACTGCGACGACGTTACAGGACAGGAAAAATCGGGCGAGCAAGAAAGCTCGCCAAACACCGTCACCAATGTTTCTGAAACAAGTGAGGACTCGCCAGAGGTTCGGGTTATGCGCAGACTGGCGGACGAACGCTCGGTCTTTATCCTGCATTCGATGATGCAGGACGTCATTCGTCGCGGCACCGGCAGACGGGCGCTGGCCCTTGGCCGGGACGACATCGCCGGTAAAACCGGCACCACCAACGAACAGAAAGACACCTGGTTTGCGGGCTTCAATCACGAAGTGGCCACAACCACCTGGGTTGGGTTCGACCAACCGGCACCTCTGGGCAGACGCGAGTTTGGTGCCAGCACCGCGCTCCCCATCTGGCTGGACTACATGGAAGTAGCTCTCGACGGAGCACCCTCCTCCTTCATGCCCCGACCCAACGGCATCGTCAATATCCGGATCAACCCCGAAACCGGACAGCGGGCAAGGCCCGGCGAGGATGGCATTTTCGAGGTCTTCCGGGAAGAGGATGCGCCACCGCCTCTGACATCAGAAACAGAGAGCGAACGAAATGGAGGCTCCGAGGAAGACGACCTGTCAAGGCGAATCTTCTGACACAAGGAGCAGGCACAAAAAAACCGGCGGGATCACCGCCGGTTTTTTTTTCTATCCAGAACGACAGATCAGATAATGTCGTCCATGGACTTGAGCGGATAGTGCGCAGGGTATGGATTACGTGCAACGCCGGAATCCACGGCAGCGCGAGCAACGGCGGCCGGCACCACTTCCAGCAGGCGAACGTCCATCGGCTTGGGAATGATGTACTCTTTCCCGAACTCGAAACTCTCCACACCATAAGCCTCACAAATTTCCCGAGGCACAGGCTCCTTGGCCAGTTCACGGATTGCATTGACAGCCGCCACCTTCATTTCCTCGTTGATCGCGGTGGCACGAACGTCCAGCGCTCCACGGAAAATGAACGGGAAGCCCAACACATTGTTGACCTGGTTCGGATAGTCAGAGCGACCGGTGGCCATGATCAGATCATCTCGGGTTGCCAGGGCAATTTCCGGACTGATCTCCGGATCCGGGTTTGAGCAGGCGAAAACGATCGGCTTGGGAGCCATTTTCTTGAGCTGGTCAGCGGTCAGGAGATCCGGACCGGACAGCCCCAGGAATACGTCAGCGCCATCAATCGCATCGTCCAGAGTGCGCTTGTCAGTGTCGTTGGCAAACATTGCCTTGTACTGATTCAAATCATCACGACCAGAGTGGATCACACCCTTGCGGTCGAGCATGAAGATGTTCTCAGAACGAATACCGCAGCTGATCAGAATCTTCATGCAGGCAATGGCGGCCGCACCGGCACCCAGGCAGACCACCCTGGCCTCTTCAATCTTTTTACCCTGCAGCTCGAGGGCATTGATCATGCCGGCTGCAGTTACGATAGCAGTGCCATGCTGGTCATCGTGGAAGACGGGCACGTTGCACTTTTCGATCAGCGCACGCTCAATTTCAAAGCACTCCGGCGCCTTGATGTCTTCCAGGTTGATACCACCGAAGGTGTCCGCAATACGCTCGACTGTTTCGATAAACGCCTGCGGGCTTTCGGAATTGACTTCAATATCGAAGACATCAATTCCGGCAAAGCGTTTGAACAGTACGCCCTTGCCTTCCATAACTGGCTTGCTTGCCAGCGGACCCAGGTTACCCAGACCAAGAATCGCAGAACCGTCAGAGATGACAGCCACCAGGTTGCCCTTGGCGGTGTACTTGTATGCGTTCTCCGGGTCCTTTGCGATCTCGCGGACCGGTTCGGCAACCCCGGGGCTATACGCCAGGGAAAGGTCGCGGGAAGTCTTGGTTGGCTTGGTGATTTCAACACTCAGCTTACCAGGCCGCGGCTTGGCGTGATATTCAAGGGCTGCTTCTTTCAGATCTTGAGACATTGCCACTGTTCCGTTTGTCACGTTTAAAGGTAGTGAACCGCCGAAGCCAGGGAGCCTCGGATCAACTCCGAATCGAGGCCCCTACTCGGCGGAGCGCGACATTATGGCCCGCCAGCCCCGAAACGACAAGTGGCCCATGAACATTTTGTGAACAGTCAATAGTGCTAATTGCGTATGTATCCTATAGGTACACTCTGATGCCCGGGCACAAAAAAAGCGCCCGAAGGCGCTTTCCCGGATCCAGCTGGATCAGTCTTTCTTGCCGCCGATGCGACCACCGAAACGCTTCTGGAAACGGTCGATACGACCACCGGTATCCATAACTTTCTGCTTGCCGGTGTAGAATGGGTGACACTGGGAACACACATCCAGCTGCAGATCATGGGTGTAGGTAGAGCGGGTCTTGAAGGTATTACCGCAAGAGCAGGTTGCAGTAATCTCTTCGTACTTAGGATGGATACCTTCTTTCATGGCGAACCTCGTTAGGTCATGCCGCTACCTGATCACGGGGCATCAAATCTGCCCAGGCGCCAGGCACCGCACGTTTGAATCAATTGAGAAGACGGGGCACAATCATACCCTGCCGGAAACAGACCGCGAATCTTACTTGCAATTAGTTCTGCAGGCAAGCACCACCCTGACTTCCGGACTCGCCCACCCCGGATTTCGCGGCAGGCCGCCGACTGAAACAGGATAAGGAAAAACCGTGACACCCGTCATCCCGTGGAGCACTCAGTGCCGTTGATCGCACGCATTGCCCTGAATCGTCCGCTGCGTCGACTCTTCGATTACATCGTTCCGGAAAGCCTTGAACTGACTCCGGGACAGAGAGTGCGAATTCCCTTTGGCCGGCAGCAGGCAACGGGCCTTGTTGTTCAGGTCGGCGTTGAGCCGCCTCCCGGCATCACTCTCAAGCCTGTGGCAGGCGCAATGGAAAACTGGTCCGCGCTGCCTGCGGAAACCTTCAAGCTTCTCAGTTGGGCAAGCGACTACTACCAGCACCCGCTCGGCGAATGCCTGTTCACTGCCCTGCCCCCAGCACTCAGACGAGGGCGCATTGCAGAGGAAAAAAAAGACCAGTGGTGGCGTGCAATCGACAGCGGCTCGACGATCCCCGCGAATGCGCATAAACAGAAAGCCCTTTGGGATTGGCTGAACCAGCGATCCAACGGCGCCCCGACAACCGATATTCTGAGGGCGGGATTCAACCGGGCGCAACTCAAGGCACTGCAGAAGAAGCAACTGATCGAGGTTGTCTCGCCAGCCCGACCGGCGGATTTCAATGAAGCCCCCGAGCTGCTGGCCCGCCGACCCAGATTATCCGAGGCGCAGAGGTCTGCCGCAGAGCAGCTGGCTTCCCCGGACGAAGGGTTCGCCGCCTTTCTCCTATACGGCATCACCGGTAGCGGAAAAACCGAGATCTACCTTCATTACCTGAAAGAACACCTGGGAAATCAGGATCAGGCCCTCGTACTGGTACCGGAGATCAACCTGACGCCCCAAACGGTCGCCCGATTCCAGCACTATTTTGGCGCTCGAATTGTCGTATGGCACTCAGCCCTGAACGACGGTGAACGTCTGGCGACATGGCTGAAAGTGCGGAACGGCGAGCCCGTTATCCTTGTAGGTACGCGATCGGCTGTTTTGCTACCGTTCACCAACCTGCGGACCATCATTGTCGATGAAGAGCACGACAGCTCTTACAAGCAGGGTGAAGGTTTTCGGTACTCCGGCCGAGACCTGGCCGTTTACCGCGCGCACCTGAACAAGTGTCCCGTCATTCTGGGATCCGCCACTCCGTCGCTGGAATCCGTTCATAATGCCGAGCAGGCCAAATACCATCTGGTAAAGCTTGAAGAACGCGCCGGAAATGCTGCGCCCCCGGTCATCAGCTTGCTGGATATCCGGAGCCGCCCATTGGAGGGCGGCCTCTCCCGCCCTACCCTGAATGCCATCGAACAGACCCTGACAAAAGGTGAGCAGGCGCTGGTTTTCGTCAATCGGCGAGGATTTGCCCCGGTCATGATGTGCTTTGACTGCGGCCACATGGTTGAATGCCCGCGCTGTGACACTCGCCTGACCTACCACCGCCGGGACCGGGCGATGAGATGTCACCACTGCGACTACCAGACGGCGGCCACCGAGCAATGCCCGAAGTGCCAGAGTGAGGCCTTCAAACCGGTTGGACAGGGCACCGAGAGAACCGAGGACATTCTTGCCACGGCTTTCCCGGATACACCGGTGGTGCGCGTGGATCGCGACAGCACGCAGCGCAAGGGCAGCATCCAGGGCATCCTGAACCAGGTAAACACTGGCAAATCATGCGTACTTGTGGGCACCCAGATGCTGGCGAAAGGACACGACTTCCCGAATGTCACACTCGTGGTGGTGGTAAACGCGGATGGAGGGCTGTTCAGCGTGGACTTTCGCGCGCCCGAGCAACTCATACAGACCCTTTTGCAGGTCAGTGGCCGCGCCGGCCGGGGCACAAAGCCCGGCAAAGTTCTCGTGCAAACCTGCCACAGCGACCACCCATTGCTAAAAATCCTGTGCGAGGGACAGTATCTCGACATCGCCGACCAACTCCTAAAAGAGCGGGAAGAGGGTCAGTTTCCGCCATTCCGCGCCATGGCCATCTTCAGAGCAGAAGGCGATACCATGGAAAAGAGTCTGCAAGTGCTAGATGCAATAAGGCCTCTTACCAATGCCACAGGCATCGAGACCTGGGGGCCGCTGCCGGCCATGATTGCCCGACGCGCAGACAAGCACCGTGCGCAACTAATCCTCAACGCCCGCAACCGAAAAAAACTGAACAGCTTGCTGACCGGAATCTGTCAGGAACTGGACCAGAAAAAGCTGCCTGCCGGGATCAAATGGATGATTGATGTTGATCCGCAGGAAACCGGGTAAAGAAGATCATCCCACTTTCAGAAATGTGAGCTACTGCCACGAACATAAAAACGTTACAAAGTTTTTCACAAAATGGCGAAACCTCGAGCGACGATAAATTTCGATGTGCTATGATTTCAGCGAACTAGCATTTTGTCTTATCAGGCTCCCTGAACTCTAAGGGACTCGGGCGAGACCAAGATAAACGACACTTACGGAAAGTGGAGATAACAATGTCGGGGAAATTTGGCTTAACCATGGCAGCCAGCCTTCTGTCTCTTTTGCTCGTTGCCTGTGGCGGCGACAGTGGTTCCTCACCCCTTGCGGGGCCTGGAAATAACAACGGTGGTGGCGGAGATGATGACGGAGGACAAGTTACTGCCGGCTCTATCAACCTACTTTCCGACTCGCCTCAGATTGGTACTGCAGCGAACTCGCAAGTCACGCTTACAGCCACTGTCCAGGATAGTAACGGGATCCTGTTACCAGCAATCCCGGTCACGTTCAGCACCAGCGGCGCAGCACTTCAGGTAGTTAGCGCAGAAACAGATACCAACGGAAACGCCCAGGCCATTCTGACCAATTCCAGCAATCCCCAGAATCGGACCATTTCTGTAACCGCCACCGCAGGCGGCCAAACTGACACTGTATCTGTACAAGCTATTGGTACCGACATCTCCATCTCCGGCCCAACTGCTGTTTCAATTGGCGCTACCGCAAGCTATACCGTTCGCCTGACTGACTCCAATGGCAACGGTATCAGCGGAGAAGCCGTCACTGTCTCAAGCAGCGGTTCAAATACGCTGACGAGCGCTTCTCAAACAACCAGCGCAACCGGCACGGTATCACTGGGATTCACAGCCAACACCGGCGGCACCGACACTATTACTGTCTCGGCCTATACCGGCAGCAGCACGGTGCAAGCCTCCATTGATGTCCAAGTGGATCAGGACAGCTTCCTGTTTAACGACCCTGATCCGACTCAGATCGAGACAGTCGACCTGAACACCCCCGAAACTGTAACGGTTGTCCTGACATCTGGTGGGGCCCCGGTGAACGGCGAAACCATTACCTTCTCGGCAACACGCGGTGCGCTGAGTGCAACGCAGGTTTCAACCGCCAATGGCGAGGCCTCCGTCAACATCAGCTCATCCACTGCAGGGCCTTCTATCATTACCGCAACCACCACCGACGGATTGACCGCGACCCGACAGATTGAGTTTGTCGCAACTAACCCAACCAGCCTCATCATTCAGGCCAACGATACGCAGTTGAACCCGCAACAGGAAACCGAGGTTACAGCGGTACTGCGAGACTCACAGAACAACCTCGTGAAAGGCCAGCCCGTCACTTTCAGTATCGTGACAGATGAAAGCAATGGTCAGCTTCTTGAGTCCCAGGCTACGACAGACTCTCTCGGTCGTGCGACCGTCACCTACCGTGCTGGCAACAGCGGAACTGGCAACAATGGGGTCGTCATTCAGGCTCAGACAAGCGCGGGCACGCAGCCTTCTTCAACAATTTCTATGACTGTTGGCGGCCAGGCATTACGAATCACGCTCGGTACCGGCAATGAAATCATTGAGCCGGACAGCGTGCGCTATGACCGAGAGTGGGTCGCATTCGTTACCGACGTCAACGGTGCACCGGTGAGCGGCGCGAATGTTGAACTTAAACTTCTCCCCATCTCTTACGGCAAAGGCTTTTATGTGGCAACCGATATCGACGGGGACGGCGAACCAGACCAATGGGTACCAAACCGCACAGCGACTTGTGATGCCGAAGACCTTAACAACGGAAACGGCATCATCGATCCCGGCGAGGACCTCAACAATAACGGGAAACTGGACCCGTCCAACGACGCAACCTTCTCGCCAGCCACGCTGACTACCGCAGCAGATGGCTCAGCGGGCTTTTCCCTACTTTACCCTCAGAGCAACTGCTCCTGGGCCGACTTCCGCCTGACTGCAACGGTTGAGGTTGCCGGTTCCGAGAGCCAAGGTACGGCGGAATTTACGCTGTCGTGCTCTGCATCAGATTTGAACAACATTGAAGCCTCGCCCCCTGGCGGATCAGAGAGCAAATACGGCTCCGCAGCCATATGCTCCGACCCAAACTGATAGCGAGCGTCTAAACAACAGAACCCGGGGACCACAATCCCCGGGTTCTATTGTTTGAGAATAAGCAACCTTTCCGCGATAATACCTGCCTTCTGTTTTCAACGGGCCTCCTGCCCCGAATCCAATTCTCCTGTAAACCGAGCCACCTGACAGCATGAAAGAGACCGTTTCCGATCTGCTCCAGTCTGCACTGGCAGCACTCCAAGCCGATGGCACTCTGCCTGCGGACCAGTCCTTCACTCCACAGGTGGGCAATACCAAGGACAAGTCCCACGGCGACTATGCCTGCAACATTGCCCTGGTTGCCTCAAAAGCTGCCGGCTGCGCACCCCGCAAACTGGCGGAGGCGCTGATCGAGAAGCTGCCGCAGAGCAAAGCTGTAGAGAAAGTGGAGATTGCCGGGCCCGGTTTTATCAACTTCTTTATGAGCACTGCGAGTGCCTTTGAAGTGGTCAACGCCATACTGGATGAAGGCGCTCGTTTCGGCCGCAACAATCAGGGTCAGGGCGAAAAAGTTCAGGTGGAGTTTGTCTCGGCCAACCCCACAGGCCCCCTCCACGTTGGCCACGGCCGTGGCGCGGCGATCGGCGACTGCCTTTGCCGGCTGCTGGAAGCAAACGGTTACGTTGTAACCCGGGAGTTCTACTACAACGACGCCGGGGCCCAGATTGATAACCTGGCACTCTCAGTTCAGTCGCGGGTGAAAGGTCTGACGCCGGACGACGCGAACTGGCCGGCGGATGGCTACCGGGGCGATTACATTGTTGATGTTGCCAAGGCCTACCTTGCTGGCGACACCGTTACCGCAGACGATCGGGAAGTGACCGCCAAGGCGGATCCGGAAGACCGCGATGCCATCCGCGAGTTCGCCGTTGCCTACCTGCGGCGGGAGCAGGATCTGGACCTGAAAGCCTTCGGGGTTCAGTTCGATGTCTATTTCCTGGAATCCTCCCTGTACGAAGACGGCAAGGTCGAAGCCACGGTCAAGCGCCTGCAGGAAAATGGCTATACCTACGAGCAGGATGGCGCCATGTGGCTGAAGACCACGGAGTTCGGCGATGACAAGGATCGTGTCATGCGCAAGAAGGATGGGGGTTACACCTATTTCCTGCCGGATGTCGCCTATCACCTCGACAAGTGGCAACGGGGCTTTACCACTGTTATCAACGAACAGGGTGCCGACCATCACTCAACCGTTACCCGAGTCCGCGCCGGCTTGCAGGCGCTGAATGCGGGCATTCCCCAAGGCTGGCCTGATTACGTCCTGCACCAGATGGTAATGGTGACCCGTTCAGGCCAGGAGGTAAAAATCTCCAAGCGGGCCGGCAGCTACGTGACCGTCCGGGACCTGATTGATGAAGTTGGCCGCGATGCCACCCGGTTCTTCCTGGCTGCGCGCCGGGTGGATTCCCAGTTGACCTTCGATATCGATCTGGCTCGCTCCCAGACCAATGAAAACCCGGTTTATTACGTGCAGTATGCCCATGCACGCATCTGCAGCGTGCTTCGCAAACTGGCCGAGGAAGGCGTAGAGCGTGGCCGAAACGAATGCATCGGCGACCTTTCACTGTTAACGCTTGACGAGGAAAAGGACCTGGCCAACCAGCTGGCCAAGTATCCGGAGCTTATTGCCAACTCCGCCGCGCAGCGTGAACCGCACCATCTCACGCACTACCTGCGGGACCTGGCGGGCCAGTTCCATACGTATTACAACGCCCACAAGGTATTGATTGAAGATACGGCGATTCGTGATGCCAGGATCAGCCTCTACCTTGCCATCCGGCAGGTTATTGCCAACGGTCTGGACCTGTTGGGCGTCAGCGCACCGGAAGAGATGTAACACCAATGTCCCGAGATTACGCTCGCAAGGACAGGCCCGCCAAAGCGTCGGCCACGTCGCGCACGAAACCGGCGAAGCAGGCAAAGACAAAAGTGGCCCGCCAAAAACCCAAGGCCAGTGCCCGGGCCCAGCACGGCAGTTTGTCACTCAAGTGGATTCTGTCCCTGGCTGCTGTGGGCGGCTTTATCGGGTTTATCTTTTATCTGAATTCCCTGCCTGCGAACCCGGGTTCGCAGCCGCAAGCGGTCAGTGAGAAGCCGGCCCAGAAATCTGAGAAGACGCCGACGCAAACAGCAGAGGAAGAAGATAAGCCCGGGTTCCGCTTCTACGAGATGCTGCCGGAATCCGAGGTGGTACCGCCCAAAGTCGAAGAATACACGCCCGGACCAACGCAAACGGATTTCAATTATCTGCTTCAGTCCGGCTCCTTTCGCAGCAAGGAAGACGCCGAACGACAGCGGGCTCAGATCGCCTTTCAGGGTTTGCGAGCAAGCACCCAGAGGATTGACCTGGACAGCGGCTCCGTCTGGTACCGCGTCAACGTTGGCCCTTTCACATCCCGCAGCCAGATGAATTCCGCGATCGACAAACTGGTTTCCCTGAATATCCAGCCACTGGTCCGAAAGATCCCCAAGGAAGGCTGATCTTTCGGGCTCGTTGCGAACACCTTGAATTCGCACCAGAAGCCTCCATAACAACGGGATACCAATTTCAATCAGGCAATTGGAGCCCAAATGACTACCATTCTTTCCGTCAGGCGCAATGACGAAGTTGCCATGGGTGGCGACGGCCAGGTTTCCCTGGGCAATACCGTAATGAAAGGCAATGCCCGGAAGGTTCGCCGCCTTTACAACGGCCAGGTGATCGCCGGTTTCGCGGGCGGCACCGCCGATGCCTTCACCCTGTTTGAGCGATTCGAGGCCCAGCTTGAGAAACACCAGGGCAACCTCACCAGGGCCGCGGTTGAACTGGCGAAAGACTGGCGCACAGACCGTGCATTGCGAAGGCTCGAAGCCTTGCTGGCCGTAGCGGACAAAACCGCCTCACTGATCATTACCGGCAACGGCGATGTGATTGAGCCGGAACAGGGCCTGATTGCCATCGGGTCGGGCGGCCCCTTTGCCCAGGCTTCAGCCCGGGCCCTGCTGGAAAACACCGACCTGTCCGCACACGAGATAGTCGAAAAAGGTCTGGATATCGCCGCCGATATCTGCATCTACACCAATCACAATCGCACCCTTGAAGTGCTCTCCAAAAACGACTGATCCGGAGCGACCATGTCTGCAATGACTCCCCGTGAGATTGTCCACGAACTCAACAAACACATCGTGGGCCAGGAAGAAGCCAAGCGGGCGGTGGCTATCGCCCTGAGAAATCGCTGGCGCCGGATGCAGCTGGACAGCAGCCTGCGCGATGAGATCACACCCAAAAACATTCTAATGATCGGTCCCACCGGTGTGGGTAAAACCGAGATTGCCCGGCGCCTCGCCAAATTGGCCGATGCCCCGTTTCTGAAAGTGGAGGCCACAAAATTCACCGAAGTCGGCTACGTCGGCCGCGACGTGGAATCCATTATCCGTGATCTGGCGGATATGGCCGTCAAGATGCTTCGCGAAGCAGAAATGAAGCGCCACGAAGAACGAGCACTGGACGCGGCAGAAGAGCGCATCCTCGATGCACTGATCCCACCGCCCCGGGATTTCGGTGAGGACAGCCAGCGCAGCTCCGATTCATCCACACGCCAGCTGTTCCGGAAAAAGCTCCGGGAAGGCGAACTGGATGACAAGGAAATCGAAATTGACCTGAGCAACTCCAGCGCCGGAGTAGAAATCATGGCGCCCCCGGGTATGGAAGAGATGACTAACCAGCTTCAGAGCATGTTCTCCAACCTGTCCTCCGACAAGCGCAAGACCCGGAAAATGAAGGTCTCGGACGCGCTCAAGCGGGCAAAAGAAGAGGAAGGTGCAAAGCTGGTCAACGAAGAAGAGATCAAGCAGAAAGCCATCCAGGCCGTCGAGCAGAATGGCATCGTATTCGTGGATGAGATCGACAAGGTGGCCAAACGGTCCGAGAACACCTCTTCGGATGTCTCTCGGGAGGGTGTCCAGCGGGACCTGCTGCCACTGATCGAGGGCAGCACCGTAAGCACGAAATACGGCTCTGTGCGCACAGATCACATCCTGTTTATCGCCTCCGGCGCGTTCCACCTGTCCAAGCCCTCGGACCTTATTCCCGAGCTTCAGGGCCGCTTGCCGATCCGCGTTGAACTTCAGGCGCTGACGCCCGAGGATTTCAAGCGCATCCTGACCGAACCGGATGCCTCCCTGGTGCAGCAGTACGAGGCATTGATGCTGACCGAAGGTGTGAAACTGACCTTCCGGGAAGATGCCATCGCCCGCATTGCAGAGGTTGCCTGGAAGGTGAACGAAAGCACTGAAAACATCGGTGCCCGTCGGCTGTATACCGTCCTTGAGCGGTTGCTGGAGACACTGTCCTTCGATGCCGGCGACAAGGTTACCGATGGCTTCGAGGTAACCGCCGAGTACGTGGATGAAAAGCTTGGAGAGTTGTCCGAAGACGAGGATCTCAGCCGGTACATCCTGTAGGCGTGAACGAGGGGGCAGGTGAAACGGCCATCTGGCCCCCTCACCCACTGAACATTATTGCGCCTTTGAGAAGAGGTGCGACACGTTAGTCAAGCCGCCCGCCAATCGGCCCTTCTCGGCTTTTTTCTTTCTTCCCTTGGCCACATACAGTGGCAGCATTTCGCCGTAAAGACTGGTGCTGATTGTCCGCTGCTCGTCTTCAAGGCGATCCCGCCGAAGCTTGATGCCATATTTCGCCAGCTTGGGCTCCAACTGGTCTGCACGACTCAAAAGATCACGCCGTGTCATCTGATAGGCGTGCTCACACACCATTCTGCGGGACTGGAAGCTGAATACGTTGGAGAAGAACAGCTTGGCGTCGTCACGGGTAGGCTCAAACAGCAGAATGTCCTTGTCGGGATAATCCCGGGCATATTGAGCAATGCCCGACTGCATCCGGGAGTACACCATGGTCCTGAAAGTCTGTGACAGAACATTCGGCATGCCTGAGCGGGTCAGCTCACCCGGCTTCATGGAGCCGGCCCGGACCGCCGCACTGGCATCAATCGGCACCTGGGGATTCACCGCGAAAACCAGATCGGCACCGTCCTCGAAAGCCACTGAGGCGTGCAACCCCTTGCGCAACGTACCATCCACATAATACCGCCCATCGATTTCCACCGGCACATACAGCCCCGGCGAGGCAGTACTGGCCTGAATAGCCTTGGAAATGGGCACATGGTCAAAACCGGGAGCGCCAAAGCAGACGGCTTCGGTACTCTCAACATCGGCCGCCACTATGTAGAGGCTGCGTTTGAGTTGACGGAAATCATTGGTGCGCCCGAGCATGGTGAAGGCCCGTTTGAGATACTCATGCAGACCTTCATTATCAAACAGCCCTGCAGGCGCTGCCTGAGCCAGGATTGTCATGGCTTCCAGCAGGCTCTGATCGTAAGGGTTGTTGATAAAGCGGCTTACCGCCGTCGAAACCAGCCCCGGAATTGCCAGCAATCGGCTGCCAATCTCCCGAAAGGCCGGGCGGTAAAACACTTCCGGATGAAAGGGATGCACTTCCGCCTCGTTGCGCACGAAAATCCGGCAAAGTTGCGCCGTGGTCATCTGGTTGGCGAGATTTGCCGCCACAAAAGAGCCACCATTAACGCCTACATACACATTGATGTTGTTGAAATCGAGGCCGTCAAGCGCCTCATCCAGCGCCCGGAGCGCTCCGATTTCATAAATGCCGCCCAGAGGACCACCGCCACCAAGGGCAAGCCCGATGCGGGGAGCGGGTTTATGGTCAGTTGGCGAGCTCATAGGCTTCCCTTTTCCGGATAAAGAATGCGGGCCCGTCAGCCGGACCGCCGGATACTTCCATTCTCAAGATAACAACCGCATTTAGAGTGCACACCCTATATTGTCGGAATCCGCGCCTCCGTTCAGGAAACGGCGGCCTCCGATACCGCCATGGCCGATGACTTACCGGGGCGCAGATACCGACCAAAACCGGCATTTCGCAACGCCAGATCGACACAGCTCTTGATAACGTGAGGCGAATCCAGCAATAGGACGTCTTCCAGTAGCTGGATAGCCCACTCCCGGCTTACGCTGCGAATGACTGACTTGACCTTGGGCAGGCTGGCCGCGTTCATCGACAGGGAATCGTAGCCCATGGCCATCAAAAGCAGTGCGCCGCCGGGATCACCCGCCAGTTCACCGCAGATGCCAACGGGCTTGCCCACCGAGTGAGCGTCCTGGGCAATGCGCACCAGCGCCTGGAGTACCGCCGGGTGATACGAGTGATAGAGCTGTGCAACCCGGGGGTTGTTACGATCTACCGCCAGCAGATACTGTGTCAGGTCGTTGGAACCAACAGAAAGGAAGTCCACCCGGTCTGCCAGCTCCCGGATCTGGTAAACGGCAGCCGGGATTTCGACCATCACGCCCACCTTGGGCATGTGAATGTCGTAGCCCTCTTCCCGAACCTCGTGGTACACCCGGTAAATGAGATGCAGGGACTCCTCCACCTCCGAGATGTTCGAGATCATCGGCAGCATGATCTGAAGGTTGTTCAAACCCTCGCTCGCTTTGAGCATGGCCCGAACCTGAACCAGGAAGATCTCCGGATGGTCGAGAGTAACCCGGATACCCCGCCAGCCCAGGAACGGGTTTTCCTCCTGAATCGGGAAATAGGTCAGCGCCTTGTCGCCGCCAATATCCAGCGTACGCATGGTAACGGGGCTCGGCGCAAAGGCTTCGAGCTGCTCCCGGTAATACTCTCGCTGCTCCTGCTCGGAGGGGAAGCGGTCCTTGATCATGAAGGGCACTTCGGTGCGATACAGACCGATACCCTCAGCACCGTGCGAGAGAGAGCGCACCACATCGGTCATCAGACCGGTGTTCACCAGCAGTGAGACTCGATGGTGATCAGTGGTTTCACAAGGCTTGTCCTTGAGAACTTCAAGCCCGCGAATCAGCTCGTCTTCTTCGTCGCAGATCGCCTGGTAATAGGAACGGAGGTCTGCGGATGGCGAAGCAAAAATCTGGCCTTCAAAGCCGTCTACGATCAGCTCCTTGCCGTCAAGCTGGTTTACGGGAATGTCGACCAGTCCCATAACCGTGGGCACGCCCATGGCCCGTGCCAGGATGGCGACATGAGAGTTACTGGAGCCTTTGACGGACACCAGACCAACCAACTGTCCCTTGGGGACCTCGCCAAGCATGGCCGGCGTCAACTCCTCGCTGACCAGCACCGTGCGTTCGGGGTAGTTCAGGTGCTTCTGCTCGCCTTCCTGCAAATGAGACAGCAAGCGGCGGCCAAGATCCCGGATATCAACAGCACGCTCTTGCAGGTAGTGATCGTCCATCATCTCGAAATGACGGATGTATTGCTGGACCACCTGCTTGAGGGCACCCTGGGCCCAGATCCCTTCCCTGATCTTGTTCGACACCTCCCCGGGCATCGCATCGTCACCCAACATTCTCAGATAGACATCGAACAGGGCCTGCTCTTCGGGACGCAGCTGCGAAGCAAGCCGTTTGGCCACCCGCTCGATATCTTCCCTCACCGCTTTAACCGAGGCTCCGAACAGGGCCAGTTCCTGGTCAATATCGTCGGTGGGCTTCTCCGGAACCACATCAAGATCAGCGGAAGGGTAAACGACAACGCCACTGCCGATGGCAACACCCGGAGCACCCGGCACGCCGTTGAAGCTGACATCGTGGGTCTCCTCTCCGGTCAGGGAGAGGCCACTGATGGCGCCGGTGGCTTCGCTGTGGGCGATAACCCCCGCCAGCTGAGCGGAAACGGTGACCAGGAAGGCCTCTTCACCCTCATCAAAGCACCTGGAACTCTCCCGCTGCTGGACAACAAGCACGCCCAGCACCCGGCGATGGTGAATGATCGGCACACCCAGGAAAGAGCGGAAGCGCTCCTCACCGGTCTCGGGGAAGTAACGATAGCGCGGATGGGAGGGAGCATCCTCCAGGTTGATGGGCTCCTCACGAGAGCCCACCAGGCCGACAAGCCCCTCTGAATAGGCCAGACTCACCTGGCCAACTGCCTTGCGGTAAAGGCCTTCGGTGGCCATCAGGATGTAGCGGTTGGTGGCCGGGTCAAGCAGGTAGACAGAGCAGACCTCGGTTCCCATGGCCTTTTGCACCCGCGATACAATGATATCCAGCGCCTCCTGCAGATCGCGGGCGCTGTTTACCTCTTGTACTAGACTTCGCAGAATGCTCAGCATGGCGGTGTCAGTCCGTCATTTCTGGTGTTCCTGTAAACGCCGGTTCTGCTCCGCCCTGTGCCACTGTTCCATGTTGTAGAACAGTCGCGGCGCAAGCTCTCTCAGCGCGCGTCGATACACTTCTCGCTTGAATGAAACCACCTGCCCCAACGGATACCAGTAACTTACCCACTGCCAGCCGTCGAACTCCGGTGAATCCGTACCATCCACGCAAACCTGCGCGTCCGGCGATAACATCCTCAGCAGGAACCATTTCTGTTTTTGGCCCACACAAACGGGGTGGGAGTTTTGGCGTACCATCCTCCTCGGGAGTCGATACCTCAGCCAGCCTCGCGTGCAGCTGATGATTTCCACATCGTTTGCACAGAGGCCGACTTCCTCTCCAAGCTCCCGGTACAGCGCATCCTCAGGGGATTCATCATGTTTGATGCCACCCTGGGGGAACTGCCAGGAGTCCTGCCCTATTCGCCTTGCCCAGAGAACTTCTCCTCTGTGATTGGCCAGAATGATTCCGACGTTGGGTCTGAAACCGTCTGAATCGATCACGGCACAGTCCTCTCAAAAGGTCGGTTGACCGGCGCAAAAATTCACCGGTCGGATTTGTCCAAGTTGCTCTCATTCTTACAGAATCCCAAGGGTTCGGCAAACGGAGCCGTTGGGGACAGGTCATGATAGACTTGGCGTTTTACCGTAAGCCCTTTGATCACCGGAGGTAACCGCTTGACGCTCGCAATTTTTGATCTGGACAACACCCTTTTAGCCGGCGACAGCGACCACGCCTGGGGCGAATTTCTGGTGGAGGAAGGCATTGTCGATGCCGAGGAATACCGCCTTGCCAACGACCGCTTCTATCAGGAGTACCTGAACGGCGAGCTGGATATCCTGCATTACCTGGGCTTTGCCCTTCAGCCGCTGGCAAACCACAATATGGGCGAGCTACTGGCCTGGCGAGAAGCCTTCATGGATAAAAAGGTGCGTCCCATGATGCAGGCCAGCGCGAAAGCCCTTCTGGACAGCCATCGTGAGCAGGGCCATACGCTGATGATCATCACTGCCACCAACCGTTTCGTGACCGAACCCATTGCCGAGGCCCTCGGCATCGAACACTTGATTGCCACCGAACCGGAATTGGTCAACGGCCGTTACACGGGCGAAGTGGCCGGCACCCCGAGCTTTCAGGACGGCAAGGTCACGCGACTGGATGACTGGCTGAGTGCCCACAACAGGACACTTGAGGGGGCCTGGTTCTACAGCGACTCCCACAATGACCTGCCGCTGCTGAAAAACGTGGACAACCCGGTCGCCGTCGACCCGGACCCAACTCTGGAGCAATATGCCCGGGACAACGGCTGGAAAGTGATGTCACTGCGGGGTTAAGACGTGAACAGGGGGTCAGATGAAAGCGTTCATCTGACCCCGACTTCAACTGCTCAGAAAAATCCGGTCAGGGAGCGTACAAAGCAGGATTTGATGTAATCGGTCTCGGGAATACCCGGAATCACCGGATGATCCGGGGCCTGATGCCCCTGCTCCAGCAACTGGACAAAGCGGTCGATCTTACGGCCGCTGCCACGAATGATGTCCACCAGCTTCTCCTGCGAGAGGTGCATGGAACAGGATGCGGATACCAGTATGCCGTCGCGCTCCAGCAACCGCAGACCGAGCTGGTTCAGCCGGGCATAGGCCTCTTCCCCCGCCTTCTGGTCCCTGCGCCGGGGAATCAGTGCCGGCGGATCGAGAACCACCACATCAAACTTCTCCTTCTCATCCGCCAGCGCCTTCAGGGCTTCGAAGGCATCGCCCTCAATGGTTTCCACATTGTCCAGGCCGTTGAGCCTGGCGTTGTGGTGAACCGAATCAATGGCACCGGCCGAACTGTCCACACAGGTCACCTGAGTGGCCCCGGCACAGGCCGCCTGGATGCCCCAGCCACCGACATAACTGAACACATCCAGAACCCGCTTACCCGGCGCATAGGCCTGTAAACGGGCACGATTCATCCGATGATCATAGAACCAGCCCGTCTTCTGCCCCCCTTCCAAAGGTACCTCGAACCGGACACCATTCTCCTCCACTTCCAACAGGCTGACTTCAGCGCCATGGGCCTGCTCCACGTAAGTATCCAGCCCCTCCACCTTGCGCATCTTGCCATCGTTCTTGAGGATGATCGCCTCCGGGTGCGCCAGCCGCTGAACCGCACGGACAACCGCATCCTTCATCGCTTCCATGCCGGCCGTAGAAATTTGCACCACCACTGTGGAATCAAACCGGTCGATCACCAGACCCGAAAGACCGTCACTATCACCAAACACCCAACGGTAAAACGGCTTATCGAAAAGCCGCTCCCGCAGCGCAAGCGCAGCCTCCATCCGCTGGGTCAACCGCTGCGGCGTCATACCATGGCCCGGGTCCCGACTGATCAGCCGGCCACAAATCAGCGCATGGGGATTAACGAACACTGTACCCAGAGGCTTGTCGTTCGACGCCCGAAGCTCCGCCTGAACACCGGCCTCGAATTCCGTCAGCGGACTGCGGCGGGTGTCCACCTCATTGCTGTAAACCCATAGATGGCCAGCACGGAGACGGCGCTCTGCGCCTTTTCGTAGGTAGAGGACAGGAAAGTTCATAGGGACCACCAGGCAGAGGATAATTCGGGGCGAGGATTATACATTAACGGGTGAAGACAACACCCAAGCTACGGGAGCAGTCGGGCAGGGCTTTCGAAAACTGTGCGGAGCCATGGATGGCGGAGCCCAAGCGTCACATGGACGTGCCGCAAGGAGCGTGTTTTCGAAAGCCCTGCCCGACTGCTCATGCTCCGGTGGACAACCGCTACTGCTCGGCAGCCACATGCTCCGCATAAGCCGCAGAATCCATCAGGCCATCTAGCTCACCCGCATCCTCAAGCCGCACCTTGTAAAGCCAGCCGTCACCATAGGGATCTTCATTCACCTTCTCCGGCTCATCCTCGAGACTCTCATTCACCTCGATAACCTCACCAGTCACAGGACTGAACACATCCGAAGCCGACTTTACAGACTCCGCCACGCCAGCTTCCTCTCCACCGTTTACGGTAGTGCCAACATCCGGAACACCGATGTATACCACATCACCCAGTTGCTCCTGGGCAAAATCGGTTATGCCGACCGTCGCCGTGCCGTCATCGGACACGCGAACCCATTGATGGGTCTCAATGTATTTCAGGTCTGCGGGTATCTCACTCATAGTCTGGTTTCCTGAACGAATTTTTTGCGCAGTTTAACTGAAGACGTTAACTCCAGCGAACCTCACTTGCCAGCTTCATGAACGAATTCAGGTAATCCACGCCCCGGTCGCGTTCACGAAGGCCCAGGAAGATCTGTTTCGGGATCCCCGCCTCGCCCAATTGAACCGGTCGAACCGGAATCCGGGCACTGTAATCCTCTACCAGCCAGCGCGGAAGCGCAGCCACCCCGCGGCCTGCAGCGACCATTTGCAGCATGATATCGGTGGTCTCAATGGTTTTGTGCCTTGCCGGGCTGGCGTGAGCCGGCAGTAGGAACCGCGTATAGATATCCAGCCGTTCGATTTCCACCGGGTAGGTGATCAGGGTTTCTTTCTCCAGATCCTCGGGTTCAACCCATCCCTTACCTGCCAGCGCGTGGTCCGCTGCCACCACAAGCACCTGCTCGTAGTCGAACACCGGTTCAAAGACCAGCCCCGGGCGGTGCAAGGGGTCCGGAGTCACCAGCATATCGATATCGTGACCAAACAGCGCACCAATACCACCGAACTGGAATTTCTGTTTTACATCCACATCTACCCCCGGCCAGTCTTCCAGGTAGGGCCCGACCACTTTCAACAACCATTGATAGCACGGATGGCACTCCATACCGATGCGCAGCGTGCCACGCTGGCCCTTGGCAAACTGATCGATCAGCATTTCCGCATGTTCCATCTGCGGCAACAGCCTGTTCGCGAGAGACAGTAAATAGTCACCAGACTGAGTGAGCCTGAGCTGCCGCCCTTCACGCACCCAGATGTCGGTACCCAGCTGTTGCTCAAGCTTACGAATGGAATGGCTGAGGGCAGACTGGGTCAGATGCAGGCGCTCGGCAGCTGCTGTTAGAGAACCCTGCTGATTGACCGCCCTGAGAATCTCCAGATGGCTCCGCTCGATCATCGACACTCCATATATGACCAATATTCATCGTTACCTGAAATAATACCATTATTCTTCATTTCACCAGCCCGATATTCTGCATTTTCTTGCAAACCACAGGATCAAGCAGAGGAAAGACCATGGTAACCACGCATAACCTCGGGTTCCCCCGAGTTGGCGCCCGCCGAGAGTTGAAATTTGCCCAGGAAGCCTTCTGGAAAGGCCAGATCACCGAGGACGAACTGCAGATTACCGGTGCCGACCTTCGGCGCAGGCATTGGCATAGCCAGCAACGCCTCAGTCGTGTGCCTGTTGGCGACTTCTCCTTCTACGATCAGGTGCTGGACATGAGCTTCACCCTGGGCAATCTGCCTGAGCGGTTGAACGACACCGAAGGCAGCGAACTCGATCGTTATTTCCGGGTAGCCCGGGGCCGTTCCGGGCATGAGTCGGCCTGCTGCGGTGTTCAGGCGGGGGAAATGACCAAATGGTTCGACACCAACTACCACTACATCGTGCCTGAGTTCCACCAGAACACCCGCTTTCAGCTCAAGGCCGACCGGCTGATCGAACAGATCACAGAGGCGCGAGCCCAAGGGCTGGCACCGAAGCCGGTGATTATCGGGCCGGTCACTTATCTCTGGTTGGGCAAAACCAAAGACGAACATGATCGGCTTTCGCTACTGGAGTCTCTGCTACCCGTTTATTCAAAGCTTCTGGATGCGCTTGCCGCCCATGGCGTGGACTGGGTACAGGTAGACGAACCCGCTCTCGTCACCGACCTCGACGCAGATTGGCGCCACGCATTCAGCCTGGCCTACCACCACCTCAAGACCAGCGCTCCGAAGCTGTTGGTAACCACTTACTTCGGTGAGTTGCGAGAAAACTTGCAGCTAGCCTGTGAGTTGCCCGTGGCAGGATTGCACCTGGATGCCATCAGTGCCCCACAGGAAGTCGCCCGGGTGGTCGACTGGCTACCGCCCCACAAGCAACTGTCGTTGGGCGTCATTAATGGCCGGAATATCTGGCGAACGGATCTTGAGAAGACCCTGGACTGGCTGGAACCGGTCCACGATAAATTGGGTGGCCGCCTCTGGCTCGCGCCATCCTGCTCACTGCTCCACGTGCCTGTCGATCTCTCGAGCGAAGAAAAGCTGGACCCGGAAATCCGCAACTGGATGGCATTCGCTACCCAGAAACTGGATGAACTGAATACTCTAGCCACGGCATTGAGTCACGGTAGAGCAGCCGTTCAAAAAAACTTGGTGGAATCGACCGTAGCCATCAACAGTCAGAAAACGTCAGAGCGAGTCCATAACGCGTCTGTCCAGGCCCGACTCAAAGACGTCAGACCGGCACTCGGCCAGCGGCAAAGCCCATACCCGGACCGCATCGCCATACAGCAACAGAAGCTTGGCCTGCCACGCTTCCCTACAACTACCATCGGGTCCTTTCCCCAAACACGGGATATCCGCCAGACCCGCTTGCAGTTCCGCAAGGGCGAACTCACGGAGGCGGACTACAGCGCCCGGATTCGCGAGCACGTGCGCCACTGCATTACCGAGCAGGAAGCCCTGGGGCTCGATGTGCTTGTTCACGGCGAGGCCGAACGCAACGACATGGTCGAGTATTTCGGCGAACAATTGGACGGCTATGCCTTCAGCCAGTTCGGGTGGGTTCAGTCCTATGGTTCCCGCTGCGTAAAACCACCCATCCTGTTCGGCGACATCTCACGCCCGAAGGCAATGACCGTCGAGTGGACCCGTTATGCCCAGTCTCTCACGGAAAAGCCTCTGAAGGGCATGCTGACCGGCCCAGTCACCATCCTTAACTGGTCATTCGTTCGGGACGATCAGTCAAGACGGGAGAGCTGCCTGCAGCTGGCACTGGCTATCCGGGAGGAGGTGCTTGATCTGGAAGCCTCGGGCGTCAGAATTATCCAGATCGATGAAGCCGCCCTGAGGGAAGGCTTGCCGCTTAGGCAATCCGATTGGAAGAGCTATCTGGACTGGGCCATCGACGCATTCCGCATAGCCGCCAACGGCGTTCGCGACGAAACCCAGATCCACACTCACATGTGCTATTCAGAGTTCAACGACATTATCGAAGCCATCGCCCGGATGGATGCGGATGTCATTACCATCGAAACCTCCCGGTCGAACATGGAGCTTCTCGACGCCTTCCGTGGTTTCCAGTATCCGAACGACATCGGGCCCGGGGTCTATGACATCCACTCACCGAATATTCCTGACAGCAAGCAGATTCGGTCATTGATGATAAAGGCGGCAGAGCGGATACCGGTGGAGCGGCTATGGGTGAACCCGGACTGCGGCCTGAAGACTCGTCAATGGGAAGAGGTCCGCCCTGCCCTGAGAAGCATGGTCGCTGCCGCCCGGGAACTAAGGGAACGTATTCAGTAACCCGAGCTGTTCTGATCCAGTTCGAACTGGAAATCTTCGGCCCGGCGGACTTCCGTGGCGAAGTCGCCGGAATCGTGAAATTCGAACCAGCGGTAACCCGGCGGCAAATCCTCAACCGAGAACTTACTGGAACCAGAGGTGAACTGGATGCAGGTTGACGGCGTGGCCATCAGTTGCACGCCGTTGCGCTCGCGCTCGTGCTCCTGATGGATATGTCCCCACAACACGATCCTGACCTGAGGGAATCGATCAACCACCTGCCAGAAGGCGTCCCGGTTGGTGAGACCAATTTTCTCCATCCAGTCAGATCCGATATCCACCGGGTGATGATGGAGTGCAACCACTGCCGGCATGTTCGGATGCCGCTCAAGCGTCTCCGAGAGAAACTCCAGTTCGGATTCGGCCAGAGCGCCGAAAACCTTGCCGGGCACGGAGGAATCCAGCATCACGAACTGCCAACCACCCTGAATCACGTGACGTTCAGAAGCCTTGTACTCGCGAGAAACTTGCAGCAGGTTATCAGTATGATCGTGATTACCGGCGATCCAGACTGAAGGACAGGAGAAGGACTTCAGGCTCTCACCAAAGACTCGGTAGGCTTCCACCGACCCGTCTTGAGCGAGATCCCCGGTAGCCAGAATCAGATCCGGCTGACCGTGCACTTTCAGTACCTCTGCAATAACCGCCTG
This sequence comes from Marinobacter sp. PE14, assembly GCF_053566155.1. Lineage (NCBI taxonomy): Bacteria > Pseudomonadati > Pseudomonadota > Gammaproteobacteria > Pseudomonadales > Marinobacteraceae > Marinobacter > Marinobacter sp. PE14. Next base: position 93,308 of record NZ_JBQXNY010000007.1, read on the forward strand.
CAGGCTTTCCCGGGTTCTAACGCCCAACAGGTCTCCGTCGGCACGCGCCATCAGGTGCGGATCGGTCAGCTGCAGTACCCGCAGTGGCCGGTTTTTTTCCTTTGTGGTCATGGCGTTCTGGATCTACTCGCTGGCAATACGTGGTCTGATCACAAGTGTACGACGCCGATTCACAGATTTATCACTTTCGAATCGAACCCGGGTCACATTCTGGCAAGGCTTAGACGATATATTGCAATCTTTGACAACTATGGCACATCGGTGAGCCATAGCCACACCACTTTAGTACAGGATAAGCGTGTAACGGGCCGCCTTAGTCGACGCCTTCGCCGGCAGACCAGGCTGCATGTTCCATGGGCAGGTGACCAAACCTCAGGCAGTAATCCAGCCAATCGGCAAGGAAACCGTTGACCTGGACCTTTTCATCCGGATGGTGCATGAAGCGATTGGGGTAATCGTTGACGGGGGCAATCTGGCGATCACGGTAGCAGCTGATCACTTCCGCCATGTTGGCGTCGTGGTAGACCCGAACGGTCATCTGGGGGTTGTTTAGCCAACGCCCGGAATTATGAACCTGCTCAAGCAACAGGGTTTCGGTGAACCGTGCGGTCTGGAGCACCTGAATCCGGACTCGTCCAAGGTAGTGGTTCTCCCGATGCAGCTCGAATTCGCAGACGGGCTTGCCGTCCACTTCCAGCTGCCTCAGCTTTCTTAGCCGCTGATAGTTTCCGTCACACAGGGCACCGAGCTGCCTGAGATCCGGAACATACCGCCTGGGTTTCATGGTCCACTCGCCCATCACTGCCACCCTTTCCTCAAACGGGCCCGATTCAGCTCGAGCCACTGCAAGGCAATAATGGCGGCCGCGTTGTTGATGCGACCATCGTGGATCATCGCTATGGCGTCTTCGGATGGCACCACATGGGCACGGATATCCTCATGTTCATGTTCCATACCATACAGACCGCCGGCATCTATGGTGCTCACGCGACCGCAATAGAGGTGAATCATTTCGGTGCTGCCACCGGGTGATACCAGGTAATCGCAGATTTTTTCCAGCGGCTCAAAGGTGAGCCCGGCCTCTTCCTGGCCCTCACGTTGAGCGACTTCTTCAGGGCTCTCGCCGTCTTCGTTCATACCGGCTACCAGCTCCAGCAGCCAAGGCGACTGATTACGGCCGAGGGCACCAAGACGGAACTGTTCAAGAAGAACTACCTCGTCCCGTTCCGGGTCGTAGGGAAGTACACAGGTAGCATCGCCACGAATAAAGAGTTCACGGGTAAACACCGGCATGTCCCGGCCGTCAAAACGCGGGTGGGTCAACCAGAGCTTATCCATGCGGAAGAAGCCCTGGAAGACGGTTTCACGTTTTTCGACGTTGACGTCGTCGGCGTTGAACTGGAACGGTTTGGCCATTTTTTGTCCGGTCGTTGAATCGACTTGGAACGATAGCCTTTAGTTGGGCATTACTTCAAGTTCAAACCTTGTCGTAAAGCTTACTCCCGGACTCGACGAACTCGCGGGATTTCTCCTGCATGCCGGCATCCACTGCGGATACCTCATCCAGGCCGTGCTCCTTCGCATAATCCCGAACCTCCTGGGAAATCTGCATGGAGCAGAACTTCGGACCGCACATGGAACAGAAATGCGCCACCTTGGCGGATTCCTTCGGCAGGGTTTCATCGTGGTAGGCGCGAGCAGTATCCGGATCCAGACCGAGGTTGAACTGATCTTCCCAACGGAATTCGAAACGGGCCTTGGAGAGCGCATTATCGCGAATCTGGGCACCCGGGTGCCCCTTGGCCAGGTCGGCGGCGTGGGCGGCGATCTTGTAGGTGATGATGCCGGTTTTCACGTCGTCCTTGTTGGGCAGCCCCAGGTGTTCCTTGGGTGTGACGTAGCAAAGCATGGCGCAGCCATACCAGCCGATCATGGCGGCACCAATACCGGACGTGATGTGATCGTAGCCCGGCGCGATATCGGTAATCAGCGGGCCCAGGGTGTAGAACGGCGCTTCGTCGCAACATTCGAGCTGCTTGTCCATATTCTCTTTCACCAGATGCATGGGCACATGGCCAGGGCCTTCAATCATGCACTGCACATCGTGTTTCCAGGCAATCTTGGTGAGTTCACCGAGTGTTTCCAGTTCGCCGAACTGCGCTGCGTCGTTGGCATCCGCAATGGAACCGGGGCGCAGGCCGTCGCCAAGACTGAAGGACACATCGTAGGCCTTCATGATTTCGCAGATATCCTCGAAGTGCTCGTACAGAAAACTTTCCTTGTGATGCGCCAGGCACCATTTGGCCATGATGGAACCGCCACGGGAGACGATGCCAGTGGTGCGCTTCGCAGTCATGGGCACATGATGCAGGCGAACGCCGGCGTGGATCGTAAAGTAATCCACCCCCTGTTCGGCCTGCTCAATCAGCGTATCCCGGAAGATTTCCCAGGTCAGGTCTTCGGCCACACCGCCGACTTTTTCCAGGGCCTGGTATATCGGCACAGTGCCGATGGGAACCGGGGAGTTTCGGATGATCCACTCCCGGGTTTCATGGATATTCTTGCCGGTGGACAGATCCATGATGGTGTCAGCACCCCAGCGGATGCCCCAGGTCAGCTTCTCCACCTCCTCTTCGATGGAAGAGCTGACGGCAGAATTGCCGATATTGCCGTTAATTTTTACCAGAAAATTTCGACCGATGATCATAGGCTCGATTTCCGGGTGGTTGATATTCGCAGGGATAATCGCACGTCCTCGGGCTACCTCGTCGCGCACAAACTCCGGTGTAATTTCAGCTGGCAGGTTAGCGCCGAAGGACTGACCGGGGTGCTGATCGTCAAGAAGCCCCTGCTTACGAGCTTCCCGCAGCTTCATGCTCTCCCGGATGGCGATGTATTCCATTTCAGGGGTGATAATGCCCTGGCGGGCGTAATGCATCTGGGAAACGTTCTGGCCCGGTTTGGCACGCAGGGGTTTGCGCTCGTCCATAAAGCGCAGCGGGTCGAGCTGCGGATCTTTCATGCGGCGGCGAGTGAATTCCGAGGAATAACCCGAAAGTTGGTCGACATCGTCGCGCTCCGCAATCCACTCAGCCCTTACAGGCTTGAGCCCTCTGCGCAGGTCAATGGTCGCTTCCGGATCGGTGTAGGGGCCGGACGTATCGTACACCACCACCGGCGGATTCTTTTCACCGCCCATCTCGGTTGGCGTATCATGCACGGTGATTTCCCGCATGGGCACTCGCAGATCGGGTCGGCTACCCTGAACGTAGATTTTACGTGAACTTGGCAGGGGTTTGATCGCGGCTGAATCCACCTGGGCGGAATCGCTGAGGTAATCAGGCAAGTTGGTCATCATTCGCTCCCGGAACAATTGTTGGATTTCGGGTCGCGTATGACGGAGCTTTCGACACGGATTCCCCCGAGGGAGAACACTGGTCTTTCAGCACTGTGGTCTTAAATCCCTACGCCGGTATTATCCGGATCAGGTCGCGGGTTCTGCGATGCAATCTCAGCCGGTTGCTTCCCATGATTCGAAAAGCAGACCAGCACCCCGTCAAGACGCGAATCTGTAATGCGTGACACCCAGAATGGATGCCATTTGCAAGTGTAGAGCTGCGGGCAATTATTGTCCATAATGGCCAACCAGACCCGTCGGCCCGTAAAACGGAACAAAGCTGCGTGCCCACCAGCCCGACACGCACCCCGACTACCGGGCAAAGATGCGTAACCGTATTCAGGAGACATAATGAAGAAGCGATTGCTTTCCGGACTTATTGGCCTCATGGCGGCCCAGCCCGCTCTTTCCATGGATCTGGTCGAGACCTATGAGAAAGCACTTTCCTACGACTCCGGCATTGCCGCAGCCCAGGCAAGCTTTGAAGCCCAACAGGCAGCCAGCGATGTCAGCCAGAGCGCACTGCTCCCCCAGATCGGCGCCTTTGGTGAGGGCAATTACATCGATGTGGACGGCCCCAGCCAGGACAACAGCTACCAGGAACTGAATTACGGCGTTCAGCTTACCCAGCCACTGTTTCGGGCCGACGCCTGGTTCCGTTACGACGCCAGCAAGTTTCAAACCGAATCGGCTCGCGCCGAATACAACCTCGCCCAGCAGCAGCTGATCCTGGATGTTGCAACTGCTTACTTCGACGTTCTGAGAGCCAAGGATACCGTTTCGACTGCCAAGGCCGCAGAGGCAGCGATTCAGCGCCAGTATGAGCAGGCTCAAGAGCGTTTTGATGTAGGGCTGATTGCCATTACTGAGGTTTATGAGGCTCGAGCGAGCTTTGACGACACCAAGAGCCAGCGCATTGCGGCAGAGAACCGGTTAAACGTGGCAAGAGAGCAACTGGCCCGATTGACCGGGGAGTATACGGAGAGACTCGACAACCTGCGCCAGAAGTTCCCCCTGGGTCGCCCGGATCCGATGGACCCGTCCGCCTGGGAAGCAACCGCTCTGGAACAGAACTGGTCTATCCAGTCAGCTCTGTATGAGCTGAATGCCAACGAAGCAAGCCTCAGGGAAGCAAAGGCCGGACACTATCCGACTGTGGATCTGAACGCGTCCTACGGTAAAACAGATCTGAATGGAATTGATGGTTCCAGCGCTCCGATTACCAGCCAGCAGGATGGTACTACGACTCGCGGGGCTATCGGGCTTACGCTGAACGTTCCCCTGTATTCAGGCGGTGGCACTCAGGCCGGTGTCCGCCAACAACGTTCATTGGTCACTGTCGCGGAACAGTCATTGAACACCGTTCGGCGCGATGTTCGGGTTACCACTCGAAGCCTGTTTCTCACCGTCAACAATAACGTTGAGACAGCCTCTGCGCTGGAGCAGACGATCATTTCCCGACGAAGTGCTCTGGACGCTACCCGAGCTGGCTATGAGGTGGGAACAAGGAACATTGTCGAAGTGTTAGATGCAGAACGGGCCTACTATGTTGCCCTGTTGGATTATGCAAACGCCCGCTACGATTATGTAATCAACTCACTTCAGTTGAAACAGGCCGCAGGCACGCTAAGCCCTCAGGATCTGATCGAGTTGAACAACTGGCTGAGTGCTGCTGCACCCGGCATCGAGGCGTTGGCCAACGAGAAGAAAACCTTGGACGACCCCACCCTGTAACAACCAGGGCGGGCCTGAAGGCTCGCCCGCCTCTTAATGGGCGGACTTGTCACACCCGCTCAATGATCCCATCGACCACTTTGTCCAGCGCCCCCCGATTCTTGTTCACAACCGCCAACGCTCTCTGACCAATCGCTTCCCGTTCCTGATTGTCACTAAAGAGAGACGACACATGCGCGGCCAGATCATCTGCATCGGCAACCAGCTTAACGCCCCGATCGTCCAGCAGGCGCTGGTAAATGGTTTCGAAATTGAAAATGTGCGGGCCTGAAAACACCGGAATTCCCCATCCGGCGGGTTCCAGGGGATTATGGCCACCGCGCTCAATCAGCGAGCCGCCAACGAACGCCAGGCTGCTGGCACCGTAGAGCATCATCAGCTCACCCATGGTATCTCCGAGATACACCTGGGCCTTGCCCGGGTTCTCTCCGCGGGACCGCCGAGCCAGTGACAGCCCTTCCTTTTTCGCTTTTTCCGCCACCGGCTCAAAACGGTCAGGATGTCGCGGAACCAGAATCAACAACGCATTGGGATGATCTGCCAGAACCCTGCCATGGGCCGCCAGCAACTCATCATTTTCACTGCCATGCGTGCTGCCGGCAATCCAGACCGGCCGACCCGCCAGCTTCTGTCGAAGCGCCGCGGCCGCCGCTCTCACATCCTCCGGAATATCCACATCAAATTTGACGCTTCCCGTGACGGCCACTTTCGCGGGGGCAACTCCGATCCGGCGAAACCTCTCAGCATCTTTTTCGGCCTGGGCAGCCACCCAGCTGATACTGCGCATGATGGGCGCGGCAAGGCCGCGGACGCGCTCGTAACCCCGAGCGGAACGCTCTGACAGCCGGGCGTTGATCAGAAATACGGGAACGCGGCGGGCCCGGCACTGGCGAATCATGTTTGGCCAGATTTCGGTCTCCATGATCACCAGAATCCGGGGATTGGCGCGGTCGAGGAAGCGACGGATAGAACCTGGCGTGTCGTAAGGGGCGTAGGCGTAATGGACTTGATCACCGAACATCTTGCGCGCTTGAGACAGGCCGGTGTCTGTCATGGCCGTCATCAGGATAGTAATACCCGGGTTCCGGGCCAGCAGACGCCGCACCATTGGCGCAGCCGCTATGGTTTCACCCACCGAGACAGCATGGACCCAGACAACCGTACCGCTTGCCCGCGGTACGATGCCCAGGCGCTGGTACCAGTTGCGCCTGAGTTCCGGAGCTCGGCGTCCGTGCCACCAGAGGCGCAGCAGGATCAATGGCAGGAACAGCCTAATAAGCTGGGAATAGATAAATTGCAGCACACAGGACTCCGGGCAAAACAGTGCGCTATCATAGCGCAAAACCTATTGATTTGCTTCCGATTGATCGCCAGTGCCACGGTGCCAGCATCAATCGACCAGGACCTCGCAGGACCCGCATTACGTGAAAAAGAAATATCGCAAATTATCGCGAAATACAGACTACTCGGCGTATCGGCACCCGCGCTGGTGGCCTACCTGGCTGGGCATATCCCTGATGTGGAGTGTGTCCCGGCTGCCAATACGCGTTCAGTGGTGGCTGGGAAAGCTGGCGGGACTTCTGGCGTTCCGCCTTGCCCGCGGTCGCCGGCACATCGCCGAGGTGAACATCCGGCTTTGCTTCCCGGAACTCACGGTCGCTCAGCAATCTGCCCTGGTTCGGAACGCCTTTATTGCCAATGGTATTGGCTTACTGGAACTGGGCATCGCCTGGTTTCGCGATCCAGCCAAACTGACAGGCATCACGCAAGTCCATGGCCTTGAGCATTTCGAGCATGCTTTGGCCCAGGGCAAAGGCGTTTTATTATTGGGTGGCCATTACAGCACCCTGGATCTGGGCGGGAGCCTGGTGACCGAGTTCATTGAAGCCGATGTTATGCAGCGGGATCATAACAACCCGTTGATGAACGCAGTGATGACAAGGGCACGGGAACGCCGCTATGGCACTGTGCTCGGCGCCAGAGACCTGCGAGGCCTGTTCCGCAGCCTGAAGAAAAACCGAGCGGTCTGGTATGCCACCGATCAGGATTACGGCCGCAAGGATATTGTCTTTGCGCCGTTCTTCGGGATACCGGCGGGCACGATTACCGCAACGTCTCGAATCGCAGAGCGCAGCGGCTGCAAGGTGGTTCCGTTCAGTCATTTCCGGCGCGACGATGGTCCGGGTTACGACATTTACTTCCACCCTGCCCTCGAAAACTTTCCCAGTGGCGATGATCTCAAGGATGCAACACGGATCAACCAGACTATCGAGCGGGAAGTGCGGCGCGCCCCGGACCAATACCTGTGGATGCACCGTCGCTTCAAAACCCGTCCGGATGAGAACGATCCGGGATTCTACAAACGCCGGTAACGAGAAACTCAGGCAATACGGAGGCCGGCAGTGCATGCCGGAACACCATGGCCAAACCAGAGCCCAGAACGCAGGATGCATCCACACCCGTGGTGTGGCTTTTGACCGACAACAAGCCGGGCCACAGGAATCAGCTGAAGGGGCTTGGCAACCGGCTTCGCGTCCTGGCCGGGGCAAGCACCTACTGGGTCGATGCCTCCTCCATAAAGGTACCGCTGTGGCGCGCGTTGCTGGCCTCTCCGCCACAAATGGAGGCGTCACTGCCTCGCCCCGACCTGGTCATTGCAGCCGGATCTGGTACGCACCGATTGCTGCTCGCCCTGCGCAAGCTTCACGGAACCCGAACACTTGTCATCATGAAACCGGCGTTCCCGCTGTCTCTGGCCAGCGGCGCGCTGGTCCCAGCCCACGATCGAGTGCAGGCCAGCCCGCGAGTCCTGTTGACAGAAGGGGTTTTGAATACCATCACGCCCCTGGCCAGAATCACCGAAAAACGGGAAGCGCTCTTGCTCATCGGGGGGCCCTCACCGCATTTCGACTGGGACGACGACGTCGTCCTCGGCCAGGTAACGCATCTGATCGGCCATTACCCCGACTGGCGCTGGACCATCAGCACCTCCCGGCGAACACCGGAACCCCTGCAGGAACGCCTCGAGGAGATGGCCGGACTGAAAATTACCGTGGTTCACCCCAGGCAGACCCACGAAGACTGGCTCAGCCATCAACTCTCGGCTTCACGGGCGGTCTGGGTGACTCCGGACAGCATGTCCATGGTCTGTGAGGCCGCAACTTCCGGGGTGCCAACCGGCTTGTTCGAGCTGCCGGCCAGAACCGGCAGCCGAGTCGTGGATGGTGTGGAACGGCTGGTCCGGGACGGCTACGTTGCGCAGTGGACGGACCATGCAAGCGTCATGGCTGGCAGGGCTGATCATGACCAGCCCCTCTGGGAAGCCAATCGCGCAGCCCGCTGGGTCCTGGAGCAAGGAGTCCTGCCAAAAAGCCAGAAAACCAATCAACGCCTGCACAAGGGGATCAAACCTTGAGAATTCTTCAGGCACTTCCGGCGCTTTACAGCGGCGGTGTGGAAAGGGGGACCGTAGAGTTCGCTGCGGATCTCGTTAAACGTGGCCACGAATCCTTTGTCGTCTCCAAGGGCGGCCCTATGGCGGAACAACTTCGGGGACAGGGTTCGAAGCATATTTTCATGCCAATTCACCGTAAGAATCCAGCGTCCTTCGGGCAAATCCTGCCGATGCGAAAACTGCTTCTTGAACTGAAGCCGGACATCGTTCATGTCCGCTCGCGTATGCCTGCATGGATTATATTCCTGGCTCTGAAAAGCATCCCGAAACGGGAACGCCCGGCGGTTGTGTCCACATTCCACGGCATGTATTCCGTGACACCCTACAGCGCCATCATGACTCGCGCCGATCACATCATTGCCGTGTCGCAGTGTGTGCGGGATTACGTGATATGCAACTACCACGTACCCGAAGAAAAGCTGACCGTCATCCAGCGGGGCGTGGATGTGGATGCCTTTCATCAGCGGGAGCTTCCACAGCAATGGCTGGACCGTTGGTTCCGTCAGTATCCACAGCTTGCCGGGAAGAAAATCATTATGATGCCGGGGCGGATTTCCCGCTGGAAAGGCCAGTTGGATTTCCTGGCCATGATGGCGAAACTGGTTCAGGAGCGGCCCGATTGCCACGGTATTATTGTGGGTGGTGCGGAGCCGGGCAAGGAGCATTTTCTGGACGAACTGGAGAAGGAGCGGTCTCGCCTGGATCTGACCGAAAAGGTCAGTTTCCTGGGCCAGCGCAATGACATGACCAACCTGTACCTGCTCTCCGACGTGGTCTGTCATATGAGCACCAAACCCGAGCCCTTTGGCCGGACAGTGACCGAAGCCCTGGCTTCGGGGACACCGGTGGTAGCCTATAATCGTGGCGGGGCGGCGGAAACGCTGCAGGCGTGCTTCCGGGAAGGCCTGGTGGCGCCGGATAACGTGGAGGAGTTCGCACAGGCCGTTTCCCGGATGTTGGATGCTGGGCCTCCGGCCATCGAGATTCCTTATCGGTTCCGCCTGGAAGCACAGACCGAAGCAAGCCTGACCGTTTACGAGACGGTGCTGCAGAATGCCGCAGGCCGATCATGACCTCACCGCCCCGATTAACGATCGCCCTGCTGATTGCCACGCCCGGCACAACCTGGGGCGGCATGGAAAAACACACCGCCGATCTGGCGGCCGCTCTGGCCGGCCGGGGGCATTGCGTCCATGTAGTGGCTCACAAAGACTACCGGGATAAATTTCTTTCCGGCATCCACTTTCATGCGCTGCCCGTTCAACTGGGGCGACGGAACCTCTGGCTCCAACTGGCCCTCCGCCGGCGACTTCGCGAAATAGCACCTGACATTCTGCACGCCCAGGGCAATAAAGCTGCGCAACTCGCGGCTAAAACCGGAAAACTTGCTCAGGTGCGGGTCGGTACGGTGCACGGCACCAAGTCCAGCCACAAGGCTTTTGATCGCCTCGACGAGATCATTGCCGTAAGCCCGCGCATTCTGGCAAGTCTGCGACACCCCCGGAAACACCTGATCTATAACGGCGTGGAGTCCAGACGCCGACAAATTACGGTGAACAACGACGCGGAGCTACCCTCAGTAGCCACCAATGTCATTGCCGTGGGGCGACTCGAATCCGTCAAAGGCTTTGATACGCTGATCAGAGCCTGGGCCATGCTCGGCGACTCGGTACATCGCTGCCATCTGACCATTTTTGGCGAGGGCAGCCAGCGATCACAGCTCGAGCAATTAATTCGGCAGTTGAAACTGGAACACTCGGTAACCCTCGCCGGGTTCCGGGAAAATCTGGCGCCCATCTACGAAAGGGCCGAATTGACGGTGATCAGTTCCGAACGGGAAGGCTTTCCCTATGTACTGGCGGAGGCCCTTATCAGTGGCTGTCCGGTTGTCTCCACTCCGGTATCGGGCCCGCGGGATCTTCTTCCGACGCCATCTCTCAGCGCGGGACACAAGGACCGGGACCTTGCCGAACTGATAGCACGAGCGCTCGCTGATCTGGAGGCACTGACACAAAGCCAGCAGCCCGCCATGGCATTTGCCCGTAAAACTCTCACGATCAATGCCATGGCAGAGCAAACGGAAGCGCTATACCTCAGGGCAATGGACGAGCGACGAGGCACTTGATGTCCGCTGTATTCGGCTGAGAGCTACCGTGTATTTTCCCTCTCAAACTTGGATAGCATCTGGATCTCCCGAGCCTTTGCCAGGCGCATGAAGTTCCTGTTGGCTGCAGTAATGGCAACGCTCAGGCCAAACCAACCGTTCAGGATCTGGCGGTGCAGCAGGTAATATTTCAGAAACTTCAGGGGAAACTCGGCGAACAGGCGGGCGCTGGAAATTCGCCGTCCCTTTGCGGCGATAAAGCGGGCCTGCTCCGTCGACAACTGGCAGTACTTGCGTTCCATCTGCTCCAGGGAAATCAGCGTCCGGTGCAATACATCGCCCTTTAAATCCAGAACCCGGCCAGCCTTCACCTGCGGCCGGTCGTTGTTGCTGTCTTTTTCAGGCTCAATCACTGCCTTTTTGCGATTGTAAAGCCGGAGGATCTTCTTCGATTTATCATGGCGGAACGGATGCCTGGGATCCGGCTGAGACAACACCCAGCGCATACGGAAGCCCGCAATGTCCTGGTCAACCGGCTTTGAAAACAGGTTCTGGATGTTGGCCACAAGCTCGTCCGACAGCACCTCATCCGCATCCAGATCCAGCACCCAGTCATTGCGACAAAGGCTTGCGGCAAAGGCTTTCTGGCAGGCAAACCCCTGCCAGTCGTTGTGAACGAATCGGGCGCCCGCCGCTTCTACAATGTCACGGGTTCGGTCAATACTTCCGGAATCGACTACGATAATCTCATCAACCCAGCCGGAGACCTTTGCGAGGGATTCAGGCAATCGCAGTTCTTCGTCCTGGGTGATGTAATAAACGGATAACGGTAGCTTCATCAAAATTCCTGTTCGGGCAATCAGTTTACGGACTGGTCAGAACAATATCATGATTGCCTTATGATAAGATGGCGCGCCTGATTTTGATGTTTTTCTTGGCATTCTTTAACTCAAGCCCGGAGTGTACAGATGATTCACCCCGTCATTATGGCTGGCGGTACCGGCTCACGCCTTTGGCCGATGTCGCGCCAGCTGAATCCGAAACAGTTCCTGAAACTGACCAACGGCCCCCTGTCAATGTTGCAGGCCACCGTTGCGCGGCTTGAGGGCATGGACGCAGCAAACCCACTTCTGATCTGCAACGAGGAGCACCGATTCCTGGCTGCGGAGCAAATGCGCCAATCCGGTCACGAAGATACGCGGATCATTCTGGAGCCCTGTGGCCGGAATACAGCACCGGCGATTGCATTGGCAGCACTGCAATTGATCGAGGCCACCGAAAACAGCGCCGACGACCCTCTCATGCTGGTGTTGGCAGCCGACCACCTGATCAAGGATGTTACGGCCTTTCAGGAAGGGGTGAAGAAAGCCATTCCGCTGGCGCGGGAAGGGAAACTGGTCACCTTCGGCATTGTCCCGAACCATCCGGAAACCGGCTACGGCTACATCCACCGTGGCACCGAACTGGGCCCGGACAGTTATCTGGTAGACAAGTTTGTCGAAAAGCCGGACCAGACGACCGCCAATCGCTACCTCGATTCCGGCGAGTACCTTTGGAACAGCGGGATGTTCCTGTTCGGTGCCCGCCAATACCTCGAGGAACTGGAAACCCATCGCCCGGATATCCTGGCTGCCTGCCGTGCCGCCATCGCAGACACCGCCGATGACCTGCACTTCACGCGGGTCAACGCCGAGCGCTTCGCGGAATGCCCGTCGGATTCGGTGGACTACGCCGTCATGGAGAAAACCGCTAAAGCGGCAGTGGTTTCTCTGGATGCCGGCTGGAGCGATATTGGCTCCTGGTCCGCACTCTGGGAAGTCAGTGACAAAGACGCGGACGGCAACAGCCTGACCGGCGACGTTATTACCCACAACACCGCCAACACCCTGGTCCGTGCCGATAGCCGGCTGGTGGCCACCGTTGGCGTGGACAACCTGGTAGTTATCGAAACCAAGGATGCCCTGCTGGTTGCCCATAAAGACAGCGTTCAGGACGTCAAAACCGTGGTGGAACGGATCAAAACCGATGGCCGCCACGAACACATGAACCATCGGGAAGTCTACCGGCCCTGGGGCGTATACGATTCCATCGACAACGGCGCCCGCTATCAGGTCAAACGCATCACGGTAAAACCAGGCGCCAAGCTCTCCGTGCAGATGCATCACCATCGAGCAGAGCACTGGATCGTGGTCAGTGGCACCGCCCGGGTCACCAACGGCGAGAAAACCTATCTGGTCACCGAAAACCAGTCCACCTACATTCCGGTTGGTCAGGTGCACTCGCTGGAGAATCCGGGGGTCATCGACCTGGAACTGATCGAAGTTCAGTCGGGCTCTTACCTGGGTGAAGACGACATTGTTCGTTACGAGGATCGGTACGGCCGGAAATGAGCAAGCTCAAGTATTTCATCATCGCCGGGCTGCTCAGGATTGCCGGCTGGTTATCCCTTGCCGGTGCCCAGAGGGTGGGTCGTTTCGTCGGTTATCTGGTATGGCGACTGCCCACCAAGTCTCGCCAGGTAACCGACATTAACCTGTCTATTTGCCTCCCCGAGCTTTCAGACGCCGAACGCGCGGGTATGTCAAAGAGATCCCTGGCCCAGACCGGCATGACCATGCTCGAGGTGCCCCTGATGTGGGAGTGGCCGGTGGAAAAATGCCTTGGCCTGATCCGGGAAACAGAAGGCTTGGAACTTATCGACAAGGCCATGGCCGGCGACAAAGGCCTGATTCTCTTGGCGCCGCACCTCGGCAACTGGGAGCTGGCCGGATTGTTCTTTTCCTCGCGGTACAAAATGGCAGCGCTCTATAGCCCGCCGAATATGCCCGAATTCGAGGACTACATGATCAAGGTACGCGGGCGGCTTGGCTCGGAGCTGGTCCGGGGCGACCGACGCGGCCTCGCCCGACTCGCCTCGATTCTCCGGGAAGGCGGCGTTGCCGGGATCCTGCCGGATCAGTCACCCCGGGGTAAAGGCAATGCCTTTGCACCTTTCTTTGGCATGGAAGTGAAGACCATGACTCTGGTGTCCAAGCTGATCCAGCGCACCGGCGCCAATGTCCTGATTACCTATGCCGAACGCCTGCCCGATGCTTCCGGGTTCCGGATTGTCGTGCGGGAGACCGGCCCAGGCCTTGGTGACAAGGATCCCGTCGCCGCGACCAGCGCTATGAATCACGCCATCGAGCAATGCGTACGAGAAATTCCCGAGCAGTATCAGTGGGAGTACAAACGCATGCGCCATCGGCCACCCGGCGAAATCAACCCCTATAACCCGGACCGAGTATGTTGAACCCCAGACTGGCCTTCCATGCACTGCTGATCACCGGGCTCGGCGGCGCACTCCTGTCCTCAAGCATCCTGGCTGGCGCGACCCTCTTGCTTGCGATTGCCGGAATGGTGCTCAGTGCCCGTAAATCTTTGTATAAAAACGGCTGGGACAAGCCCAAAGAGCTAAGGCTCCTGCACTTTTCCTTCTGGTTCTTTGTACTGGTGAGCTTTTTGTCCTGGGTCCTGGAAGGCTTTGACTATGAGGGCGGAAAAACACTTGGTACCCACGCCCGGTTTATCCTGTTCTGGCCCCTGATCGTTGCCATCAGCTATGCGCGGATTGGCGCCCGCACGACTTTTGCTGCCATCGGACTCATGGCTGTGTCTGTCATCGGGATCTTTCTGGTGACCATTGCTGCCCGCCAGGGCGCGCTTGGTCAGGTGTTGCATTCTCGGTTTGGCGGCGGTATCAACCCTATCAGCTTCGGCAATCTCGCCCTTCTGGGGGGCATGTTGACGATCGTTGCTGCCATGTTTTTTATCCGGGACAAACGGGTGGGTCTGTCGATACTGTTTTTCATCGGTGGAACGGCTGCCGTTCTGATTTCCATGCTGTCGGAAACCCGCAGCAATCTGGTAGCTCTGCCATTCCTTCTGGTTGCGCTGGCACCACTGCTCAGTAAAAGACTTCGAATTGCCGGATTGATTGTTGTGCCAATTCTCGTCGCCGGCGCGATTATCACCAGCGACCGCATGTCCAGCTCGCTCAATGGATTGCTGCATGATGGCCAACTGGACTCCGGCATGGAAATCCGCCTGGAAGTATGGGGACAGGCCTTGAATATGCTCAGTGAGGACCCTTGGTCCGGTGCAGGCCTCGGCGGGTACACCCATAAAATTGAAGCAGAAGTTGCAGATGGCAATCTGCCAAAGTACTTCCTGGACTGCTGCACTGGGCATGCCCATAACGATCTGCTGAACAATGCCGCAACCAGCGGCATTCCGGGCATTCTCAGCTGGGCCCTACTTATTTTCATTCCACTGGCCATCTTTGCCAGAAACCTGCCCAGCCGCCACGCAGCAACGGCCCACCTTGCGGCAGCCGGTTGCATGATCTCTATTGGCTACTTCTTCTTTGGCCTCACAGAAGCCACCTTCAATCGGACTTTGTTCCTCACTTTCTACCTCCTGGCAGTTGCATCTATCGCCTCGGCTATGTTCACAGAGTTGAGCGCGTCCTATGTTCGAGGCCGGGCCCGGAAGGTTTCGGCGACCATTATCACCAAAAATGAAGAAGACCACATTACCGACTGTCTGAAGTCAGCGAGGCTGGTCGCCGACGAGATCATCGTCCTGGATAGCGGCAGTACTGACAGAACTGTCGAACTGGCCAAAGAGCTGGCCGATGTCGTTGAAGTCACCGACTGGCCGGGTTTTGGCATCCAGAAGCAGCGCGCACTTGAGAAAGCGACCGGCGAGTGGGTGCTTTCACTGGATGCCGACGAGCGTGTCACACCAGAGCTGGCACGGGAGATCAATGATCACCTGGCAGACCCTGACGCAGACGCCTACAAGCTTCCCTGGGCGGTAACGATTTATGGCAGCCGCCTTGATTTCGGACGCAGCGGGAGAGCCCCGCTACGTTTGTTCCGCAGGGAAGGTGTGAGCTTTTCCGACGCCTTGGTTCACGAACGGATACTGATTCCGTCCGGTCGCAAAATCAAAACCCTGAGAGGCCGTCTCACACACTACACACACCGGGACTTTGGCCATTCTCTGGAGAAAAGCGCGAAGTACGCCTGGCTTGGTTCTCTGGAAAAGCATCGTAAAGGCAAGAAGACCCGAACCATGATCTACCCCACCCTGCGGGGCCTGATGACGTTTGTGCAGGTGTACTTTATTCGGTTCGGGTTTCTGGACGGCGCAGTGGGATATCTGACGGCAGTGACCTATGCGCAGGTGACGTTCAACAAGTATGCCGGATTATGGACTCTGGACCGGCCTGCTCGCTTTGAAAAGTCGTGACCCCCGAAGGAGCGTTGTTTCCACGCCGACGCTCCTGAACATACGCCTTATTTCCTCATAGTAGGGTAGCCGCGCTCCCAGTGCCGCATCATCAATCTGGAAAACCCGGATCTTCGGGAAAATCTTTTTCAGAGTAAACAGAGCGGTTGAAGCAAAACTGTAGAAAGCCAGATACGTTTCCCCGGACAGAGCTACCTCGACCTCGATCGGACGACCGGCCTGTCGTATCTCGAGAGGAAATTCTGCCAGCAACTTCTCCAACTCTTCCCGGCTTTCCTTTCGGTGCATGAAGTACACAACAAGACTGTCAGGGTGACGCTCCACAACGTGCTGAATTTGAAGTTTCAGTTGCTGAAGTCGATCCTCTCCACCGAAGGGTTGGCCAAGAAACCCGACCATAGGCGCCTGAGTATTATCACGGGCAGAGGTTTTGAAGGTGCTGCGAAACACCGGGAAATCATGGACCAGCACCTGGACGAGATCGGAGCTCTCCAGCGGGAAGAAGGTGAAGAATGCAATCACACCCGGAACAACACGATGGATCCTGATCCCCATGGTTCTCAAAAGCCGCTTCTTGGGCGCTGAAATCCGGGAGGCGATGCCCTCGTCGTGAATGGCGTGGTAGTAGGTTACTGTTGCCAGGCCGTCATCCACGAAAATCAGCTGTTCGCTGTCGAATCCCCGATAGAACACTTCGTGAATCCAGCTGGATTTGTTTCCGATAAACAACCTCTCAATAGTGCGCTTTGAGAGACTCCTGGCGACTGACCCCAGACGAAGGTAAAAGGAACTCTTTTTAAGATAGATGGTTTCGATGCCCTGCCAGCCCAGCGCCTCGGCCAGGAAGGCCATTTGTCCCTCGGTCTCGCGGTTATCAGGTCGAGCAATGATGAGCAGTGTTTTTTCGGAGCTGCAGCCATAGTGGTAACGAGCCTCGGAGCAACTGATCAGTTGCAGGGGCGTGCTCGCAACAAAGACATTGATTGGGCTGGCGGAGCTGCTCAAATCATTCGTTTCCTGGTCGGGATCTTCGCTTGGTCTATCCTGAGCTTTCAGGTGCCATGCGTGCAAGTTCCTTCCGCAACCGGCGCCGGACTTTCAGTTTGCGCAACAGGTTTATCGGCTTTGGCTTGAGTTGGCTACGCTTGTTGATCAGGAAATCCTCAACGGCATCAAGAACCCGCTCGCTGGAACGACCATCCCGGAAACTGTGCAATTGATCGCAAAGACTTCGCGTTTCTTTCATCAGCGGATCGGGATACTGCACCGCCTCTTCCAGCGCTGTCTCAACGTTCGCCACTTCCTGGACATCGACCAGATAGGGACCCGGCATTTTGGTTCTGAACGTAACCACCGGGCGATCCAGGAACATGAACTCGAACATGATGGACGAGGTATCACAGAGCATCACATCCGCCTGAGGAAGCAGGGGCAACAGATCTTCATCGCTTTCGACAAAGCGAAGGTTCTCGCCGCTCAGATTGCGATACTGATCCACAACCGCCGGGTCCATCTTCGGATGAAGCGTCACAATGAACTTCCAGCGACCACTTCTAGAGAGCTCGCCGATCTTCTCCACCAGATTCGGGGCTGACGTAACAGACCGGCTGAAAGTTGAGGCGTAAAAAACAACCGGCAACTCATTTCCCACACGGTTTCTCTTGCCGACTTCATTCCGCGACAGCAATGGATCGAGCTTGGGCCAGCCTGTGTGAGCAACCCCGAAATGCTGGTATTGCTCGGCCAGTTCACGGAACTTTTCCGTATCTTTCAGGGCATGCGTACAGTAAAGATCAAACCATCCTCGAATTCGGTAATGGTCACTTTCATCTTCGCTGCTATGGCCCCGTTTGTTGCGCGCCATGCCATGGAATACTTCAACCTTGATTCCGGGAAAAAAGTAGGGCACCCAGTCACCGGGGACGAAGGTCGCGTCCGCGTTGTAGTCCATGACCTCTTTAACGGAAACGAGACGGCGCTCATCGGGCTGAAGTGGAGACGTTGAGCACCCGGCTATGAACCAGGCAGCCTCATCGCCCCGGCGCCGAATCGCTTCCTGCAGTGGTCGCAGTATTGAATAGGAATAGGGTTGGTTTACAAAAAACAGGTACCGCCGCATTCAAGCCCTACCCGTCAGCGATTTGTATAGCTCACCCGTCTCTGTGACGGTCTGTGAGGTGTGAAAATGCCGGGCTATCCTTTGCCTCGAAGCCTGCCCAAGAGAGGCAGCCAGTTCACGATCGCGGTAAAGGCGCTCAATGGCCGCTGAAAGCTCAGGGGCATTTTTGGGTTCAACGACAATACCGCTGACGCCATCTTCCACCAGCTCCGGCATACCGCCAACACTGGTCACTACCGGCGTTACTTCGTAGACCATCGCCTCGATAACCGCACGGGGCAGACCCTCCCTTTCCTTTGAGGGCAGCACAAACACATCACTGGCCGCCGCTATGGCGGGCGCATCGTTGCGGTAACCCGTAAAGTGAATCCGTTCGGGGTGAGAGGTGACAGCGGCCTGCGCCTGAATCTCTTCGTTATCAATGACGTCTCCCACCAGCAGCAAATGGACATCCACATCCGTAGGCAGCTTATCGATAGCTTCAATCAGGTCATCGAAGCCTTTTCTTGGGGTATTACGCCCTGTGCAGCACACCACGAAGGCGCCTTCCGGAACACCAAACTGTGTCAGGTCGGCCTTGGGCGATTGATACCAGTCCAGGTCGTGCCCTTTATAGATTCTCTGAAGCTTCCGTTCGGGAATGTGCATCCACAGAAACCGGAGGCTGGCCAGGTAATCCTTGATGGCATCGGCGACACAAACAATCTTGCTGACGCGTGGGTGCAGGAACGTAATCCAGGATTCCGGATTGAGAAAACTGATGTTACCGATCACACCACGATAGGCGACGATCTTGATATCTGTGCCCCGCGAAGCCCGTAATCCGCAGGCCAGGGCCCGGGGATTATAGGCATGGATGACCTCGTATTTTTTCTTCGCCAGTTGTTGGCGGATGGACTCGGTGCCTTCTTTGTCAAAGCGGTTCTTCAAGGCCATGGGACAGGCAACCATGCCCTCGTCGACAAGACGCTGATAATTCCGGCCCTTGGGGTTACACATGACGTCGACGTCGAACCCGGCCTTTCTGAGTCCGATAAAGAGTTCCGTCTCCGGACGATCACAGGCATCCGTAAGACAAAGTATCGACGGAAGCGATCCGCCCTGTTGTGGATTGGTCAAGTGGCCATTCCCCTGTTGTATCCGTTCATAAAATAACTCCAGGCTTTCGCCCGTGCGTCTTCTCCGGCCACCTTCACCAGCGACCGCGAGAAGCGATCAAGATTGGCCTCTTTCCAGCGCGCCGGGGCACCACCAGTCATCAACCTGCTCTTGTCGAAATCAATCAGAAAGTATTCGTTGCCCCGGACCAGTACATTGAAGCAGTTCAGGTCCGCATGCATGACGCCGGCGTCGTGAAATCGACGAATGGTTTCTCCAATGGACGTCCAGGCCTCATTATCCAACTCGGAGATAAGGTCAGCCAGCGGCGAGGTGTTCTCCAACCGTTCAATGATAATGGCGGCCCGATACTGAATTGGCGACAGTTTCCGGTACCAGGCCGCAACCGGGCGGGGCACGGGAAGCCCCTGGCTGACCAGTGTGTTCAGCAAACGGAATTCTGCAAAGGATCGCACATCCGCCTCACGAGTGAAGGCGTAGGCATATCGCGCAAACTTTGCCATCAACCCGCCCCGGCGATATTCCCGAAGCACCAATCTGTCCTCTCCGGACTGCAAAAACCAGGCACCGCCGCGGCCGCCACTGCTTACTGGCCGGGCCTGATCGCCCCAAGATGCGGCATTGAACCAGTTTTCGGTAACCCTGCCCTCGTAATCCGGGTGAATCAGCATTGCCGACGCCCTCTCCCGAATACAGATTTCAGACTCCACCATGCTGGGCACCCGGTCACCGAAATTGAAAGAAGACACACCTAACCCGCACACGCCGGGACGGACACACGCGAGTACGTTAGAATGGCGGCCAGTTTACCAATGATTGCCGACAAAGCTCCACAGCCCCAGGCCACAACCTGAACCGGATCAATATCTGATGAACTCCATCTGCATTCTTCGCCTGTCCGCCATCGGCGACGTGACTCACGTAATACCTGTCGTTCTGAGCCTCCAAGAGCAGCTTCCCGGCGTGAAGATCACCTGGGTTATCGGCAAGATCGAAGCCAAGCTGGTTGGCGATCTGCCCGGCGTTGAATTCATTATTTTCGACAAAAAGGCCGGTCGCAAAGGCTACGCTGAGCTTCGCAGACAAATGACGGGTCGCAAGTTTGACGCGCTGCTTCACATGCAGGTGGCTTTCCGAGCCAACCTCGCCGCTGCCTGCATTCCGGCCAGGGTCAGGATTGGCTATGACAAGGCCCGCAGCAAGGATCTTCACAGCCTGTTTATCAACCACCGGATCAAACCGGCACCGAAGCAGCACGTGCGAGACTGCCTTGCCAGCTTCCTCGAACCTTTGGACCTCAAGGCCGCACCGCCGCGCTGGCAGATTCCGTTGAACGATTCAGACCATGAGTTTGCGCGCGAGCAACTGGCTAATGACCGCAAAAACCTTGTTATAAGCCCGTGTGCCAGCCACACACTGCGTAACTGGCCAGCTGAGCGTTACGCACAGCTGGCTGATCACGCGATTCAGAAGCACGGTATGAAGGTGATTCTGGTGGGCAGCCCCGCCCCGTTCGAGTCCGAGTACTGCGCCGCCATCGAAGCCGGAATGAAGGAAAAAGCCCACAACATCTGCGGCAAGGACACCCTGAAGCAACTGACAGCGTTAATGACCCATGCCGACCTCGTGGTAGCGCCCGATACTGGGCCGGCTCATATCGCCAGTGCGGTGGGCACCGATGTCCTTGGGTTGTTTGCAGCGAGCAATCCCTACAGGTCTGGACCTTACAATTCACTGGAGTGGTGCGTGAATCGTTATCCCCAGGCTCTGGAAAAATTCACCGGGAAAACGGTGGAACAGGCACGATGGGGGGCAAAAGCAGAGTTCGAGGGGGCGATGGAGATGATCACGGTGGCAGATGCAACGGGAATGCTGGATCAGTGGATTGAAGCTCACACCACATCAGATACAAAAACGGCGCCCTAGTCTGGCTGACTTGGCGCCGCTTGAGATTGTTGTCGGATTACGCTCCGCTAATCCGACCTACCGGTACTGAAAACGGGGTCAGATGAAAGCGTTCATCTGACCCTGCAATTCACTTACGGGCGGTGTAATCCTGGTAGGACTTTTCTTCGACGAAACGTGACCCCAGGGCCAGATTGATCTCTTTCTTGATGGCGGCACGCTTGTCATTGGTGACGTAAACGGCACGGGCCAGCTCAATAAATCTCGCGCCAAAGTCCTGGGCGGCTTCCTGGTCACGAATGTCGTCTTCAATCACCCACAGCTCTTCGTTGACCGCTTTCAACTGCTTGCGAAGATCAGCGATTTCAGCGGCCTTGTCCTTCACCGCCTCGTCCCAGGTGGCACTCAGTTCGTCCAGCTCAAGCCGGACATTCTTGACCTTCGCTTCATCCTTGATGCGCTCGGACTTGATTTCGAGAATGGTGATCTTGTCCAGCACCTCGCCAAAAGATACCGGTACCTTGATAACGTCTGCCATTTGCTCGTCCCGCCAGTAAACAGGGTGTGTTAAACAACAAAGCCGCCGGGCTGAAACAGCAAACGGCGGCCTGCGACTATTCTGGAATCAGCCTTTAACGTGCGTCAGCCAACCGCTGTGCTCAGCCAGCTTGCCCTTGACTGCATCAAAGTACATAGCCTGAAGCTTCTCGGTCACCGGTCCACGCTTGCCGGCACCGATCACACGGCCATCCAGTTCGCGGATCGGCAGCACCTCGGCCGCTGTGCCTGTGAAGAAGGCTTCATCGGCGATGTACACCTCATCGCGGGTAATCCGGCGCTCCTTGATCGGAATGTTGAGCTCACGCGCAAAATCCATGATCGTGGCACGGGTAATACCCTCCAGGCAGGAGGTGAGCTCAGGCGTATGCAGAACACCATCACGCATGATGAAGATATTTTCTCCGGAGCCTTCTGCAACGTAACCTTCGTTGTCCAGCAGCAGGGCTTCCTCGGCACCACCGGAAATGGCCTCGTTCAGAGCCAGCATCGAGTTGATGTAGTTGCCGTTCGCCTTGGCCTTGCACATGGTGATATTGACGTGGTGGCGCGTGTAGGAGGACGTGCGCACCTTGATCCCCATTTCCTTCGCTTCCGGCGACATGTAGGAAGGCCAGCTCCAGGCCGCAACCATTACGTGCACCTTGAGGTTATCAGCCCTGAGCCCCATACCCTCGGAACCAAGAAACGCCATTGGGCGCAGGTAGGCTTCGTCAAGATTGTTTTCCCGTACCGCTGCACGCTGGGCCTCGTTGATCTCGTCCTTGCTGAACGGCATTTTCATGTTCAGGATGTGGGCGGAACGGAAAAGACGATCCGTGTGCTCTTTCAGGCGGAAAATCGCCGGGCCATTCGCGGTGTTATAGGCCCGCACACCTTCAAAACAGCCCAGGCCGTAATGCAGGGTGTGAGTCAGGACGTGGGTCTTGGCATCCCGCCAGGGAACCATTTCACCATCCATCCAGATAACGCCATCGCGATCAGCCATCGACATTCTTCATTGCTCCTAAAAAGCGTTTTTCGGGGGAACCGGCATTCTAGCAGGAAAATCTGCCGGAATTGAATTTGCCTCAGGCCTCAATCATCACTTTTTTCCACAGAGCGCGGGTGTAATCACGCTCTTCCCTGAAGGCATCACCCTCCACCTGACTGTTGAGGTTCTGGAGCGCCCGTCGGTGGATCGTGGAGCGAAGGGCGATGAAGGTTTCCCTGAGCTTTTCGGCATCTTCCACCGCCATCACGCCGGCGCGCCCCAGCTCCTCCATCTGGCGAATATTATCGGACCACTGGGTAAGCTCCGGGTGCTCGGCAGACCAGGCCAGCATCAGGTACTGGACCATAAACTCGATATCGACGATGCCCCCGGTATCATGCTTGATGTGGAACACCTCAGCCTGCCGGCTTTCCGGCGTGGCCAGGCTGGCGCGCATCTTCTCCCGCATTTCGACCACCTCGTTCCGGAGTTTTTCACGGTCACGGGGCTGACAGAGTATGTCGTGGCGTATGGATTCAAAGGCTTCAAGGGTCTCCGTGCACCCACCGACGCCCCGGGCACGGGCCAGCGCCTGATGCTCCCAGGTCCAGGCGTCTTCGCGCTGATATTTCTCGAACGCCTGCAGAGTACTGACCAGCAGCCCGGAGTTACCGGACGGCCGCAGGCGCATATCGACCTCGTAGAGCTGCCCCGAGGGCGTCTGGGTGTTGAGGATGTGGACGATCCTTTGCCCGAGCCGCGTGTAGAAAACCGCATTGTCGATGGGCTTTTCACCGTCGGTGGCCAGCTCAGGATCAGCTTTGTGCACAAACACCAGATCAAGATCGGAGGTATAGCCCAGTTCGATCCCGCCCAGCTTGCCATAGCCAATGATTGCAAAGTCAGTTTCACAGGCGGAGCCATCTTCCCGGCGCGGATACCCGTGGCGGCTGACCAGGTTGGCGAAGGCTACGTCCACCACATGATCCAGAACAACCTCGGCGATCCAGGTCAGGTAGTCACTGACCTTCATCAACGGCAACGTGCCTTTCAGTTCGGAGGCCGCCACACGAAGGATGTGGGCTTTCTTGAAATGCCGCAATGACTCCATCTGATCTTCCAGGTCTTCAAACGGAATCCGCAGCATCTGCTGGCGCAAATCATCCTGCAATTCTGCTTTCGCAGGCGGACTGTAAAGACTCTCGGCGTTCAAAAGCTCATCCAGCAGGAGCGGCGTTTCCGCCAGCTGCCGGGCAATCCAGGGGCTCTCACTGCACAACCGGACCAACTGGGTACAGGCGCCCGGGTTTTCCAGCAGCAACACCATGTAAGCCGTGCGCCGCAGTATGGCTTCTACCAGCTGCAACACCCTGGACAGGGTCTCGGATGGGTTATCAACCTGGGTGAGCGCCTCCAGTAGCATGGGCATGAACTGATTGAGGCGCCTTCGCCCCTGGGTCTGTAGATTCTGAACAGTCCTGTTTTCACGGAGTTCAGCCAACTCCGCCAACGTACCGCCGGGATCTTCATAGCCGCGAGACTTCAGCCAATCGGCGGCGGCAGCCTCTTCCATTTCGGAAAGCCAGAGTTCGAACCATTCTTCTTCAAGGGCACCCTGCCCCTCATCCTCGTCGTCTTCCGTGGTGATGATATTGGCAAAATGGGTGGCAACGCGCTCCCGGTGTTCTCTGAGGCTCTGTTCACAGGCCTGCCAGTTCTCGAAATCCATGATTGTTGCTACCCGTGCCCGGGAGAGCTCATCTTCCGGCAGCAACTGGGTTTGCTTGTCTTCCATACCCTGGAGCGCATGCTCCAGGTTTCTCAGAAACACATAGGCGTCGCGAAGCTCTCGGACCACCGGCGACGGCAACAGCTCGAGCTCTTCCAGCTCTTTCAGGATGACCAGCAGCTCACGCTGCTGAAGCTCTCTGTCCCGGCCACCGCGAATAAGCTGGAATGCCTGAACGACAAACTCGATCTCGCGGATACCACCGCTACCCAGCTTGATATTGTTTTCGAGCCCCTTTCGGCGCACCTCCCGGCCAATCATGGCCTTCATGCTGCGCAGGGATTCGAAAGCGCTGAAATCAATATACTTGCGGTACACGAAGGGGCGCAGCGTTTCCATAAGCACCTTGCCTGCCCTTTGATCCCCAGCCACCACCCGGGCCTTAACCATGGCGTAGCGCTCCCAATCCCGGCCCTGGTCCTGATAGTAGGTCTCCAAAGCGGCAAAGCTGAGCGCCAGCGCACCACTCTGGCCATAGGGCCGGAGACGCATGTCCACCCGGAACACGAATCCGTCTGCCGTAATCTGGTCCAGCGCCTGAATCAACCTCTGGCCAAGGCGGACGAAGAACTGCTGATTGTCCAGCGAGCGCCGCCCGCCAACGGTTTCCCCCTTGCTCGGGAAGGCAAAGATAAGATCAATGTCCGAAGAGACGTTCAGCTCCCGACCGCCCAGCTTCCCCATGCCCAGGACCACCATTTTCTGGTCGGTTTCATGGCCGGTTACCGGATCAGCACCGCGAGGCGTGCCGTATTGCTCGCAGGCGTCCTGGTATAGCCAGCTGAGGGCTCCATCAATACAGATGTCGGCAAATGCACTCGTCGCCGCCATGGTCTCAGCCAGGTCCGCCCATCGCATCAGATCCCGCCATATAATCCGGAACTGGGCCTCCATCCGGAATTGCCTGAGGGCCGAATGCAAGCCAGGCTCGCCATCAACCTCAGAGAGATACTCCTGCCAACGGCTTTCCAGATAGCCCGGGGTGGTTGGCTCCGAGAGCGAGCGAGAGGCCATCAATGCCTCTACCTGACCGGCATGGCGTTCCAGAGTCTGACGAAGGAACAGGCTGCGGGAGATCGCCGTAGCCACCACGGTGTCATCCATACCCTCCGATAAGGTCAACCAGGCCGGAACCCCTTCCGGGAACACCGACTCCCAGCACCCGGCAACATCATCCGCCAGCGGTTTCGGAAGGCTGTGCCATGGTTCGGACATAATGCAAACCCCTGTCTCTCTGTTATATTTCCGGTACTGTATAACGAACTTACCCGCAACTGAACAGGCCGCCGACACGGATGCAAAGAAACCGCCGCCCACTGAATCCGGAGCATCAGGAAACCCACCTACCGATGGGCGGCCTGATTCGAAGCCGGATGAAGCGCCTGTTCGCGATACTGGGCGTGCTGCTGTCGGTCCAGGTCCTGATCATCTGGGCGGTCGAAGACCTATCATTGTTCGAGGCCGCGTGGCTGACGATGACCACACTTGTGACCGTTGGCTACGGCGATTACGCGCCCCAGACCATGATCGGACGGTTCAGCACGATCGTGCTGATGTTTATTTCTTCAATTACCTTGCTGACACTGATCGTCAGCGACTATATCGAGTACCGGTTCTACCGCCGGGAACGCATTTTGTCAGGAAGGTGGATCTATAAAATGAATGACCACATCATCATCATTAACACCCCTCAACATGGCGGCGACCAGTACTTCATGAGATTCGCCTCCCAGATTCGGGCGATTCCGGGCTACGAGACCATTCCCATCATGATCCTGACTCGCCAGTTCCCGATGGGTCTGCCCACCGAACTTTCCGACATCGGAGTCGTGCACTACCACGGTGCAGGCTTTGATCCTGAAGCGCTGAAAGCCGTTCACGCCGGCAGTGCGCGGCATATCATCGTGCTTGCAGCCGACGAAGCCGATCCCTATTCCGATAGCCTGACCTTTGACATTGCCCATCGATTGACGGAACTGAATCTCGGCAATCACACCATTGTTGAATGCGTTAACGACCAGAACCGGGGACGATTCAAGGCGCTCGGCGTGCGCACAACCATCCGTCCGGTCCGAACTTACCCCGAAATAATGGTGCGCTCGGTTGTAGCGCCCGGCTCAGAGAAAGTGCTGGAAGATCTGTTCAACTACGAACATGACCATCCCCATCGGTATGACCTGACGCTGGACGACCTCAACTGGGCCGACATAGTGAGCGCCCTGGTCAGACATGGCATAGGGACGGCGCTCGCTTACATTGACAACGACAATGAAGTCATCTGCCACCCGCCAACCAACGAGGAAATTGAAGGTAAGGGATTGATCGTGCTGGTCAAATCCGCAGAAACGCCAGAGGTCTCTGTGGTGGAGGAAGCGTTGGAGCGGTACAGGGCTTTCCTGAAGCAGTGGCGCGCTCATGCCGCTGCCCGGGAAACCGGCGAAGCAGAGGAGCCGGCAAAGAACAACTCAACCAGCTAGAGGCCGCCTGACTTTGCGACCCAATCGTTAGTGCTCGGTAGTGGCCAGCCGCAATTGGAGAGCGCCGAGCTCCGTCGAGCCTGCGGCGAGCTGACGGACAGAGCCCCCCTCTGCCAGCTGTCCAATCACATGCTCCCAGGTCGCGTCGCACCCCGCGCCACCGGCTGCTTCCGCTACAGGCGACAAATCATACTGGTCGACAGGAAACGGCCTATCCAGCAGCCAGCAGGTTCCCAATGCTTTGAGAAAGGCTGTGACTGTCAGAGGATCATTGCCACTGGGCAACTCAGGGCGATAAAGACCAGCAAGAAAATAGCCCTGCTCGGCCTTGCTCACGAGGTTCAGGAAAACCGGCACTTCCCGGGCCAGCTCGAGTGCCCACGCCACCAGCCTTGAGCCGTCTCCTTTCTTTAACTCAAACTCCACTTCGTGCAGCGGCCAGCTCGCTTCATTGGCGGCAACAGTTCCGGAATCGACGGCCACCTCAATCAAAGTCTTGCCATCTTCCAGCCACAGCTCCTGGCGCTGAAAGTTGGTCTCGAATGCCACTTGAAGACTGCTTAGATCCAGCTCGGACTTCAGCGGGGTCTCTTTCAATAATGACAAATCCAGCCCCGGACCGGAAACCGGCCACTCCCATTCTTCTCGACGGTGAGCGCCATCAACGAACTCGCCACGGGTTTTCAGGGTCTGGATGTAATCATTGCCGGCTTTACGGACCCTCAGGGCAGCTCTGGCCTGATTAAGATCGGCGTTGGGGGTGTCGAAATAGCGATTGACCAGGGATTTGGTCTTTCCGGGTTGCACTTCAGGGCGAGCTGACAGCCATTTCACTGCTAGCGACTGTGCCTCATCCGAAACACTGAGTTTGATTTCCAGTTCGGTAGCCATATCAACGCCCTGTTTTTCGGGATTCAAAAACGCAAAAACCGGCGACCCAAGGGTCGCCGGTTTTCATACTACAGGATTAGCCGGTTGGCTGATCAGAAGTAGTAAACGCCACCAACAGAAGCGATGGAGCGCTCGCTTTCATCAGCAACGCCGTATACGCCGTCGTCACCGCCACCCAGGTAGCCTTCGAAGTACACATACATGTGGTCAGACAGGTTGTGCAGAGCCTGGAAAGTTACAGTGGAAGTCTCGGTGTCGCTGGCATCATCAGCAACGTTCATCTCGTAAGAGAGAGCGAACTGGTTAGCACCCATGCTGTAGTAGCCGATTACGCCGTAGGTGTCTGAAGCGTCCTTGGTGGTGTGGTACTCACCAGTCACACGCAGATCGCCCATGTCGTAGCTGGCGCGCAGACCGTAGGTGTTTTCGTTGCTGGCAGAACCGCCACCGTCGTTAGAGTCCATAGCAAAGGCCAGTTCCAGAGCGTCCATCTCATAGACGGCCGCCAGCTGGTACGGGTAAGACTTTTTGCCGCCCTTGTCAGGCAGAGTCTGATCGTCGCCGTCGCCGTTAATCTGAACAGCACCCATCAGGGTCAGACCGCCGAAACTCGGGCTCATGTATTGAATCAGGTCGCCTTCACCGGTGGTGTAGTCTGCGCCGATGTTCAGGGTCGCAACTTCGTAGTACTGTGAGATTTCGTCAACAGCACGCTCGTAAGTGGAGTCGTCAGAACCCACCCAGATTTGACCGAAGCTGTCGCCCTTAACACCGATGTAAGCCTCATCCACGTCTTCCAGACCGCTTTCACGATCCTTGTCGTCAGCTGCGAGGCCTTCGAGTTCAAGTTTGAAGAAACCAGTGATGCCAGAAGCAATTTCATGCTCATGCTTGACACCAAGGGTAGAACCGTTGTCAGCGTGCTCAACAACAGAATCACCGCCCTTCACGCTGTCATGATACAGAACGTATTGGATGTTACCGTAAACGGTCGGCATGGAGTCCATCTTGGCTGCCAGCTCGGAAGCAGACATCGTTTCTTGGGCAAAGGTTGCGCCAGAGAAGGTAGCGGCTGCAATAGCAGATGCGATGAGCGTTTTTTTCATGTTGCGTCTTCCTTTTTGAGTTAACTCAGGTTTTAGCGACGGGTTCTTATCCCGATTTTGTAAGGCTTCACCAGTCAGGCTGGATGAGGCCGATTCTGCATTACCTCCGTGTCAGTTTGATGACAGAGAAGTAACTTTTCTTCTTTTTCGAATAAATCCGGAGAATTCCAGACCTATACAGCTCAAACACTTACAGAACATTCTTAAAGTTCTGAATGATGAAACTGTTTTAATACAATAATTCTCATTTTGCAAATTAACTGCGGTGCATTTTTAGCTCTTTTGGCAGCAGAAAAGCAAGTATTTATGCCAATTCGCACTCATGAGCTGCGTTACAGTTGCGTTTCAAATCCGAGGCCAGATTCACATTAACGCTTTATAAACAGAACGTTAGAATATCCGCGATCAAACCTGAAAAAGACTTCCACCCTAATTCTGCACCATAAAAGGCCCGCATGGCGGCCTTCGCACAATACTAGTGCAAGTACTTACGCATTCTTTTTTCTGCTCTCAAGCAAGAACGTGACAGGGCCGTCATTGATCAGACCAACCTTCATGTCCGCGCCAAATCTGCCCTCACTCACCTTGTCCGGCCCTAACTGTGATCGCGCGTCTGTCAGAAACGATTGGTACAGCTTGATCGCAAGATCCGGTTCAGCAGCAAGCGAAAAGCCCGGCCTGGTCCCGGACGACGTATCTGCCGCCAACGTAAACTGTGGAACAACAAGGATGGAACCACCGATATCCAGCAAGCTGCGATTCATTCGGCCTGCGTCATCGGGAAACACACGGTAAGTGAGGATTTTTCGGCAGAGTTCCCTTGCCTCGCGCTCTCCATCTTCCTTTTCAACACCCAGCAATAACAGAACGCCTGGGCCAATCGAGGCTATCTGTTCACCGTCCACGGCAACACTGGCTTGCAATACTCGCTGGATCAATCCTTTCATCAACTGCCTTGGGGACGATTGAACAGGCAAACATTAAGATCGGGCAAGAGTGTATCCATGGCGGTTACCGGCCGCAACCCCGAAAACGGGATTCAACCGGCACTTTTACCAGTTTTCGCCACAACCGACTCAACACCTCGAATCAGAGCATCGACGATGGCGGGCTCGGAAGCCGAGTGACCCGCATCCCGAATGATCTGGAACTCTGCTTCAGGCCAGGCCTTACTGAGCGCCAGGGCATTATCCAACGGGCAGACCATATCGTACCGTCCGTGAATAATAATCCCCGGGATATCCGCCAGGCGGCCTGCATCGCGAATGATCTGGTCCGGCTCGAGAAAGGCGGAATTCATGAAATAGTGGCATTCAATGCGGGCCAGGGCGATGGCAACATGAGGATGGCCAAAGTGCTCAACCACCCTGGGGTTCGGGTGCAGCGTCGCACACCTGCCCTCCCAGACCGACCAGGCCTTGGCCGCCTGGATCTGCTCCAGCTCGTTGGAACTGGTCAGTTTGCGATAATAGGCCGAAACCATGTTAGCTCGCTCGGCTTCCGGGATCTGCGCCTCGAAGTCAGACCAGTAATCCGGAAACACCCGGCTCGCCCCTTCCTGATAAAACCAGTGAATATCCCGGGGCCGACAGAGAAAAATACCCCGAAGAACCAGTCCCGACACCCTTTCCGGATGAGCCTGGGCGTAAACGAGACTCAGAGTCGATCCCCAACTGCCGCCGAACAGAAGCCACTTGTCGATACCGAGAAACGAACGCACCACTTCCATGTCTTCAACCAGCTTGTCCGTGCTGTTGCCTTCGAGCTCCGCCAGGGGGCTGGACCGTCCGGCGCCGCGCTGATCCATCAGAATGATCCGGAACCTCTCGGAGTCGAAAAAGCGCCGATGGTAATCTTCACAACCGCCACCCGGACCGCCGTGAACCACCAGAACAGGTATCCCGTCCGGGTTCCCGCTTTCCTCAACGTAGAGTTCATGGGGAGGATCAACGGCTATGCGATGCTGGGCATTGGGTTTGATTTCCGGGTATAGAGTGAGCATTGACCGCTCCGTTCAGAGGATTTAACCGGAGTTTAGCTTAAGCCCATAAAAAAAGGGCCAGATGATTCATTCATCCGACCCTTTCTCATTAGACGAAACAACAATCAGAAAATTACTTCTTGTTGGCTCGCTTGCGCTCGTTTTCGGTCAGGAGCTTCTTGCGCAGTCTGATGGACTTCGGTGTCACCTCCACCAGCTCGTCGTCATCAATAAACTCGAGCGCCTGCTCAAGGGTGAACTTGATCGGCGGCACGAGACCAATGACTTCATCCTTGCCAGAGGCGCGCATGTTGTCGAGCTTTTTGGCCTTGGTGGGGTTGACCACCAGGTCGTTGTCCCGGCTGTGAATACCACACAACTGCCCTTCATAGATTTCCTGCCCCGGATCCAGGAACAGCTTGCCACGGCTCTGTAGGGTTTCCAGAGAGTAGGTAAAAGCGGTACCCGTAGCCATGGACACAATGACACCGTTCTGGCGACTGGTTACATCGCCGACTTTGATCGGGCCGTAGTGGCTGAAAGTCGAAGTCAGAATGCCAGTGCCTGAAGTCATGGTAAGGAAGGTGTTCCGGAAACCAATCAGGCCCCGGGCTGGAATGGTATAGTCCAAACGCATCCGGCCCTTGCCATCCGGAACCATGTTGGTCAGGTCGCCTTTACGCAGCCCCATTTGCTCCATGACGGCGCCCTGATGCTGCTCCTCGATATCAACAATGACGTTCTCGTAAGGCTCCTGCTTCACGCCGTCAACTTCGCGGATAACAACTTCCGGACGGCCAACCGCCAGCTCGAAGTTCTCGCGACGCATGTTTTCAATCAGTACAGACAGATGTAACTCGCCACGGCCGGATACCTTGAACTTGTCCGCGGAGTCGCCCTCTTCAACACGCAACGCCACATTGTGGAGCAACTCCTTTTCAAGGCGCTCCTTGATGTTTCGACTGGTGACGTACTTGCCTTCCTTGCCGGCAAAGGGCGAATCGTTGACCTGGAAGGTCATGGACACGGTCGGCTCATCCACCGTCAGTGCCGGCAGCGCCTCAACGTTGGCCTGGTCACAGAGGGTGTCGGAGATGAACAGCTCGTCCATGCCGCTGACACAGACAATATCGCCAGCCTGGGCTTCGTCGACTTCCACACGCTGCAGACCGGAGTGCCCCATAATTTTGAGGATACGACCGTTACGCTTCTTGCCGTTAGCGCCGATGGCGGTCACGGGCGAATTGGTCTTCACCTTGCCGCGCATGATGCGGCCAATGCCAATGACACCCAGGAAGCTGTTGTAGTCCAACTGGGAGATCTGCATCTGGAACGGGCCGTCCGGATCGACATTCGGAGCTGGCACGTGATCAACAATCGCCTGGAACACGGCATCCATGTTTTCATCCAGGTTTTCATGATCCATCCCGGCAATGCCGTTCAGAGCACTGGCGTACACGATCGGGAAATCAAGCTGCTCGTCGGTGGCGCCCAGGTTGTCAAACAGATCGAACACCTGATCCACAACCCAGTCCGGCCGGGCGCCGGGACGATCGATCTTGTTTACCACCACGATCGGACGAAGGCCAGCAGCAAACGCCTTCTGGGTCACGAAACGGGTCTGTGGCATCGGGCCATCAATGGAATCAACTACCAGCAGCACGCAATCAACCATGCTCATAACACGCTCGACCTCACCACCGAAATCAGCGTGGCCCGGGGTGTCGACAATATTGATATCGTAGTCGTTCCATTTCAGGGCCGTGTTCTTGGCCAGAATGGTGATGCCACGCTCTTTTTCCTGATCATTGGAGTCCATGACCCGCTCGCTATCGAGCTCCTTCCTATCCAGGGTGCCGGATTGGCGCAAAAGCTGGTCTACGAGGGTGGTCTTACCATGGTCAACGTGGGCGATGATGGCGATATTACGAAGTTTTTCAATCACAAAAATATTCCTGCGGCATGCACTCAATGACCTGAGAAGGTCGTTCGCAGGGAAAATCCCAGCACATGCCGTCTCAAATCCGTAAAATGAACTCATTCACCGGAGCTGGCTGCCCGGCACCCTGCATGGTGCTTTCCGATCCGTGATCAGGAAATGACAGGGTAAAAAATGAAGCGGCGCGCAGTATAGCGAAAAGTCTGTGTCGTTAATATGAAGAAAAACGCCTATTCTATATTCTGAGCGCACGCACCCTATCGGGGCAAAAACCGAATAAACGCACCAACAAGGTGCACCATTTAAGTGCAGGATTTCGCCGCAGAGCGAGCATTTTCCTTCCAATGTGCCCCAAACCCTTGCAGTTGCGCCGTTCTGGAGCATGCCCTAAAAATTGGCAAGCGCCTTGCTTTATCGAAATCAGCCGAAATTTACAGGTAAGACGCAACAGCATTTGCTAAGCTGCGCGAACCTGAGAAACAGATCGGAACCCGTTATCCCGGGCGATCCGGCACCACGAACATGAATACAGCCGCCTGTGCGGTATAACTTACGGAGCATGCACAATGTCCAAGACAGTTGATTTGATCAAAGAACACGAAGTCAAATGGGTTGACCTGCGCTTCACTGACAGCCGCGGTAAAGAGCAGCACGTAACACTGCCTGCCACCGAAGTAGATGAAGACTTTTTCGCAGACGGCAAAATGTTTGACGGCTCCTCCATCGCTGGCTGGAAAGGCATCAACGAATCCGACATGATCCTGATGCCGGACGACGAGACTTCCGTTCTCGATCCGTTCACCGAAGAAACCACCGTGAACATCACCTGCAACATCGTAGAGCCTTCTACCATGCAGGGTTACGAGCGTGATCCGCGCTCCGTTGCCCGCCGCGCAGAGGAATACCTCAAGTCCACCGGCATCGCAGACGGCGCCCTGTTCGGCCCGGAGCCGGAATTCTTCGTGTTTGACTCCGTAAAGTGGAACGTAGACATGCAGGGCGCGATGTACCACATCCACTCTGAAGAAGCTGCCTGGGTATCCGGCGAAGATTTCGACCGCAACAACATCGGTCACCGCCCGGGCGTAAAAGGCGGTTACTTCCCGGTGCCCCCGGTTGACAGCCTGCACGACCTGCGTGGCGCCATGTGTGCCGCCATGGAATCCATGGGCCTGGACATCGAAGTACACCACCACGAAGTCGGCACCGCCGGCCAGTGTGAAATCGGTGTTGGCGCCAACACGCTGACCAAGAAGGCTGACGAAGTTCAGATCTTGAAGTACTGCGTGCACAACGTTGCGCATGCCTATGGCAAGACTGCCACCTTCATGCCCAAGCCTGTTGTCGGTGACAACGGCTCCGGTATGCACGTTCACATGTCCCTGAGCAAAGACGGCAAGAACCTGTTTGCCGGTGACAGCTACGCTGGCCTGAGTGAAGCCGCCCTGTACTACATCGGTGGTGTTATCAAGCACGCCAAGGCCATCAACGCCTTCACCAACAGCTCCACCAACTCATACAAGCGTCTGGTTCCGGGCTTCGAAGCGCCGGTTATGCTGGCCTACTCTGCCCGCAACCGTTCTGCTTCTATCCGTATCCCGTACGTGAACAGCCCGAAGGCGCGTCGTATCGAAGTTCGCTTCCCTGACCCGTCTGCCAACCCGTACCTGGCCTTCGCAGCACTGATGATGGCCGGCCTGGACGGCATCCAGAACAAGATCCACCCTGGCGATGCCATGGACAAGGATCTGTATGACCTGCCGAAGGAAGAGGCCCTGAGCATCCCGACAGTTGCCGAGACTCTGTCTGAAGCTCTGGACTGCCTGGAAGCAGATCACGAGTTCCTGACCCGTGGCGGCGTGTTCACCGAAGACATGATCGCAGGCTACGTTGGCCTGAAGCGTGGTGAAGTCGAGAAACTGAACATGACGACCCACCCGATCGAGTTCGATCTGTACTACTCCTGCTAATAACCTCTTCCCAGAGGAACCAGCAGACAAGGCCCCGCCTCCGTGCGGGGCTTTTTTGTGAGCGAAAGCACAGTGCCTGCAGCCCTTAACGATATGTAACCAACATCCGGGCGACAAGCGTTGAAAACACCCCGGGCCCCGCCGATAATCGGGGAAACCCAATAACAGGTGAGCTTATGAATCCAAAGTCTGGATTGTGTGCCGGCCTTCTGTTTTTTCTGGTAACTCCGGTCTATGCCGAGGTTTACCGCAATGTCGATTCCTACGGCAACGTGACCTACTCTGACGAGCCCAGCGAAGGCTCTGAAGCGGTGGAGGTCAAGCCGGTCACTACAATCACCCTGCCCAAGCCAGAGGTGGTGCAGGAAACCGACAAGCTGCGTGAAGAAGTTCAGCGGGAAGGCGCTGCCTACGAAAGCGTTTCTTTCGCCTATCCGGATAACAACCAGGCGTTCAACAGTGGCAGCGGCGATGTTCAGTTCGAAGTTCGCAGCACCCCTGGCCTGCAGCCCGGCCACAAATACGAGGTGACTCTGGACGGGCAGCCTGTCGGTCAGAGTTCTTCCGGCTCAATCACCGTCAACAACGTGTTCCGTGGAACCCATGAAGCTCGCGCACACATCGTCGATGAAAACGGTGTTCAGGTAAAAACCGGCTCACCGATCACGTTTACTGTTCACCGCCCTTCCGCTTTGAACTGACCCTGCCAACCCGGCGATTCGCACTATTATGGTGCGCGCGCACCAGAAAAAAGCCATACTCTGATCAGCAACGGGGCGAATTTTCCGTGCTGGTCAGAGGCATTCCCCCCATTTGCACCAGCTTACGGCACTTTTCAGCGCCAATACGCCCCTCTGCCCGCACTTTGCCCATTCATTTATGAACCGGGCTCAAAGTGGTTCGCTTTTTGCAAAACTCCGGAAGTCACTTTATGTCGAACCAACGGGATTCACGCATGGCACTGCCCTCGGCCCATCAAACGGGATACAAGAGCATTCTCGACAGCCTCACCACGGCTGTTCTGGTGCTCGAGGATAGCTTGGCTATCCAGTACCTTAACCCGGCCGCCGAGAGCCTGTTCGAAACCAGCATGACTCGTAGCCAGGGCCAACCCTTCCAGGACATTCTGGTCGAATCCGAGGACGCCCTGAAAACCCTGTTCGCCGCCGTTCAGAACGGGCAATCCTACACCCGAAGGGAGGCCGAGTTTCTTCTGACCAGCGGTTCACGGCTCACGGTGGATTATTCCGTAACGCCCATCAGCCTGGAGCCGACGGAACTGCTGATCGAAATCCAGCCCAGGGACAGGCTGATGCGGATCAGCCGTGAGGAAGACATCATCTCCCAGCAGGAGACCACCCGTATTCTGGTCCGTGGTATGGCCCACGAGATCAAGAACCCGCTTGGCGGAATTCGGGGCGCGGCCCAGCTGCTTGACCGGGAACTCAGCAGTGAAGACCAGCGGGAATACACGCGGGTCATCATTGACGAGGCGGACCGCCTCAGGAGCCTTGTCGACCGGATGCTGGGACCCAACAAGGCGCTAAAACTGGCGCCGACCAACATCCATGAAATCCTGGAGCGAGTGGGCACCCTGCTTGAGGCGGAAAGCAAAGGCCGACTGAATTTCGAGCGGGATTACGACCCCAGCATTCCCGAGTTCAAAGGCGACAAGGAACAACTCATCCAGGCGTTCCTGAATATTGCCAGGAACGCCATGGAAGCGGCCTTCGAAAACCAGAGCGGTCACGGCTCCGAGGAGCCTCCGACCATTACCTTCCGCACCCGCACCCTGCGTCAGTTCACCATTGGCAACCGACGCCACAAGCTGGTGTGCCGGGTCGACGTTATCGACAACGGCCCGGGAATTCCGCCGGAGCTGGTGCAGAACATTTTCTATCCGATGATCAGTGGCCGTGCCAGTGGCACCGGTCTGGGGCTTTCCATCACCCAGAGCATCATTGGTCAACACCGCGGACTGGTTGAATGCGAAAGCGAGCCAGGCCGAACCGACTTCATCATCTTCCTGCCTCTGGAGGACACCCCATGAGCCAACCGGCGAACGTCTGGATCATAGACGACGACCGCAGTATTCGCTGGGTGCTGGAGCGCGCCCTTAACCAGGCCGGTATGCAGCCCCGAGTTTTTGAGAGTGGCGAAAGCATCATGATGCGGCTGGAGCACGAACAGCCGGATGCCATCGTCAGCGACATCCGGATGCCCGGTGTCGACGGCATCACACTTCTTTCCCAGATCGTGGACGCTCACCCGGACGTGCCCGTGATCATCATGACCGCGCACTCGGACCTCGAGAGCGCGGTGACCAGCTACCAGACCGGCGCATTCGAATACCTTCCCAAGCCGTTCGATGTGGATGATGCCGTCGCGCTGGTCAAACGGGCCGTCGCCCACAGCCACGAAAAACGGGCCAGTGGTGAACCCCAGGCCGAGATGGCCCAGCGAAACGCCGAAATTATTGGTGAAGCACCGGCCATGCAGGAAGTTTTCCGCGCGATCGGCAGGCTGTCCCACTCCAACATTACCGTACTGATCAACGGGGAGAGCGGCACAGGCAAGGAACTGGTCGCCCAGGCACTGCATAACCACAGCCCCAGGGCCAACCACCCGTTCATTGCCCTGAACATGGCCGCTATTCCGAAAGACCTGATTGAATCCGAACTGTTTGGCCACGAAAAAGGCGCCTTTACCGGCGCCGGCGCCGCCCGCCAGGGTCGTTTCGAACAGTCCAACGGCGGCACACTGTTCCTTGATGAAATCGGCGACATGCCCGCCGACACCCAGACACGACTATTGCGGGTTCTGGCCGACGGCGAGTTCTACCGAGTGGGTGGCACCACGCCCATCAAAGTGGACGTGCGCATCATCGCTGCAACGCACCAGGATCTGGAAAAGCTGGTGCAGGCGGGGACCTTCCGGGAAGACCTCTTCCACCGCCTGAACGTTATTCGCGTGCATCTGCCCAAGCTGGCAGAACGCCGGGAAGACATCCCCCGGCTGATGCAGCACTTCCTGAAACGGGCCGCAAAAGAACTGGCCGTAGAGCCCAAGATACTGCGCGAAGAGGCCGAGGAATACCTCACCACCCTGCCCTGGCCGGGCAACGTCCGCCAGCTGGAGAACACCTGCCGCTGGCTGACCGTGATGGCCAGTGGCCGCGAGATCCACATTGATGACCTGCCGCCGGAACTGCTGCACCAGGCGGAGACACCGACCACGGGAACGACCTGGCAGGAGGGTCTGAAAAACTGGGCCGAACAGGAGCTCAAGCGGGGTAAGAAAGGGATTCTCGATACGGCTGTGCCCGAGTTCGAGAAAATCATGATCGAAACAGCGCTGAAACACACCGGCGGCCGCCGCCGTGATGCCTCGATTCTTCTGGGTTGGGGGCGGAACACGCTGACCCGGAAGATCAATGAGTTAGGGATGGATCATCCGGAACACGAAGACGACTGACGATTGGCGAACCGCCGGGGTTCGTTGATGTTTTGGGGCAGGACTCAGGTCCTGCCCTTTTTTATCGTTCCTGCCAGTAGATCACTCTGTCGTGGCCCCGATAGACGCCGAACGTTGCCAGCCCAATCGGATCTTCGAGAGTGCCATCATCATTCCAATCAAACTCCAGCCATGAGTCGACATTCCAGACCAACGAATCGGTTCCACGGGTTCCGTTCGGCACGAGTTCCAGCGGCGGAGCCTCGCCCATTGAGAAGGTGTCGCTTGGAGGCGCACCGGCACTGAGCGAATGATGGTTTTCCGAATTGGTCAAATCAGCTGTATTCCACGTTGTGCAGCTATCATCCATGTGGATCATGAAACGGGATCCGTCCCAGTATTCAAGCCTGAATGGCATTTCGAGTGACCCGATATTTTCAGGACCATAGACGTTCTCAAGGGTGAACCGGCCAAACCGGATATCGAACGCGGCCATAGGTGTAAACGGGTAAGGAGCAGCGGCGGCTGCTACACCATCAGAATCAACCAGGCTGGTAACGGAAAATTCAAGCTGGGGAACGAAAGGCGCAATCTGGGCATCAGGCGACTTGTTATACACGAAGCTGTCCGACGCCGAGAAATCATACTGCATCAATCCTGAGCCCAGCGAAGACACAGGTGCTGTGAGGTTGCCTCCAATCTCGGTTGGAGAGAGCGTCATAAAAGCGCCAGCCCTGTCGACGGCTGCAGTGTCGGAGCTTGGATACAAGCGGTTGATATCAGATGCCACAAGCTTCTGGAAGCCAGTGAATGTGTAGTTCAGGGTACGAGTTCCCTGGACAGAAAGCGGCTCAATGGTCAACGACGGCGTGACCAGCCAGTCAAAGGTCTCGCCGGTGTAAACAAAAGGAGATCCTGTAGAGCACTGCGCCTCAAACTCGCCGGGATCGACAGATACCCGAAAACGGTCAGGGTAAAAGCGTCCGATCGGCACACTACGCCCACTGGGAACATCTCGCCCAAGATAGCTTCCCGGTACGGGAGAAGCCTCAAAACGGAAAACACCGACCTCCGAGACCTCGGTTGCCACAATTTCTTCTGCCGATGAGGATCTCGTGTGGGAGTAACTGACCGGCGTTACGGAACCGGAAGCCCCGCCGGCCGGTTGAACGAGGGTAGTCGATAACGGAATATCCAGTAATCGGAAATTCGGCGTGACCGGATTACCCTGGCACAGGTCACCATCACCACTCTGCTCCCAACCTACTGCGGTAATCGAGAGATCAAACGACTGTCCGGCTTTCCTGAATGCAGGACAGGTCGAGTCTCCGACCGGGCAATCACCCGCCGATGTCACACAAAAGCCGGCCGGAACACTAACAAAACTGTCTGCTCCCGGCATTTGCAAACCGTCATCGTTGGTGGCTGTCGAACCGAGATAAAGGGCGTCGAGGTTTATCAGGCCTGCGTCGGAATAGAGAACATCCACCTCTGCAATACCGCCAGTACCGAACTGAAGGCTGATCGGCGTGGCGTTCGCCTGGCCGGATCCAACCTCCGTATTTTCAACGAACACCGGACGGCTCTCGGGACGACCGGACGGCCCCGGATCAACATAAGTCGACCAGAAATTCACCTCCCGCTGCACATTTTCAAAAGCCGGAACGCACGCGCCAGTCTGGTTGTCTCGGCGCACGGCCCTTATCTGGATTGAGGTCGCTGATTGGTGAGAAATCAGGTCTGGTATATTGAAGGCCAGACCCGCATCAAGGAAAGGCAGATCGCAAGCGGCGGCTGAAACGCTGCCACCTCCGTTATCACAGAGAGTCTGGGTAAAGGCCTTCGTTGAAGGATTTGAGGATGCAATGGCCAGGCTCGCCGTTCCCGCCGTCGTGATCTGCAGCTGGCGAGTAGCCTGGCCGCCACTGAATGAAAAACTGTCACCACCAACCCATCCCGAAGGGCTTAATGTCACATCCACCGGGTCCGTAAAAAGCACGCTGCAATCGGAATTTTCACAGGCTCTGACCGTTACTGTTTCCGGCTGACAGGTCAGTGCTGTGCCGTCATGCACAAACTCGAAGTGATCAACCAACTTCCCAACCGGATTCAGCTTTTCGGCGCAAAGCTGCAAATCATCCAGCTCATGGATATTGGTGGAACCACCCGTTGAGCCAGTCAAAGAAAGGTAGAAATTCTCGGGCGTCGCCGGCTGATTCGGAAAACTGCTCAGGTCCAGTTGAACAAGCTGTTGGAAGTTGTTGCCTGTCCCTGAAACATCCCTCTCGACGGAGACAATCGGACCGACACCGCCTCTAGAGTCAACAATTATCCGATAGCGGTGAGGCGTCGGATTGTTACCGGGCTGGTCAATCCCCGGGTTCAGGGAGCCGGTCCCTCCGAGGTATTGGTAGCTACTCTGGGAGGCACCACGGATTGCGACTGCGTCCCGAACAAAGCCGATACCGCCCACGCGCCCCTCACTGGCGTTGGAAAAGTTTCCGAATTCGTCCAGACCAATACCCAGCCAACCACCCGCGAATCCGGGATCGCCATTGTTGCGCTGGGCGTATCCGAGCGAGCCCCCAAAGCTCCCGGGCTGTGGGGTAACAGAGGCATCCGACAGCACAACCGTCAGGCCATCAGCACCGTTGCCACCGTAAGCAAAATAGTCGAATTCCAGTCGAACGTAGTTGTCCGCTCCGGGGATCAGATTCTGGAACGTTGCCGCTGTCGCCTGGTTCCCGGAGGCCTCTGTCATACGGAGGCGACCGTTAACAATACCGGGTGTAAAGCTGCCGCTGGAAACATTGGTGATCCAGTCATCCGGCGACAGGGTGGCAGTACCAAAGGTATCGCCAGCACAAGTCAATGGGGAGGAGCTGCCGTCAATGACAACATCGTCAATGTGCCAGAAATCGAAGTTACCGCTGTTGCCTGATTCCTGAACGAACCGTATCCGGAAATCACTGTGAAATGCATCGGGCGGCAGTGTGAAGACGACATCGCCGGACTCACCGTTGGTCCCGTTACCCGGATATCGGTCAATCAGTTCCCAGTTGCCGGCATCATCAAGATACTCGACCCGAAGGTCTTCACCGCCATCCGGATCTTCACTGAAAGCATCATCACCCCGCCTCCACCAATAGGCGACGGTGCCCGATGTCAGCCCGGAAAGATCGATAGGCGCAAGCGTAACCTCGGCAGAGCCGCTGGAGGTATACAGAGAACGAACGGGACTCTTGCTGGTTTGCGCACTGATACCGGCATCACCGCCGGACGCTGTCACCACAGACCAGTCGGGCCCAAGAGAACCGCGTTCGAAATCGTCGCAGAAAAGGGCCGTCAATGTGCTGCAGAATCCGCCCGTCTCTTCATTACCTACAACAAAAAAGGCTCCCGGATCAGAGAGGTTGTTGTAGTGGGTTCTCAGCCAGTCACCAGAGCGGGGCCGTGAAGAGATTCGGACCTCATCAACGTCGCCATTCAGAATGGTTTCACCGTTGCCCTGAACGATGCCATAACCAGACCTGTAGGGCTGAGACGTTACGTTGAGATCTCTGCCTGCACAGTCGTTATCGGATGCAACCTGTTGCCCGTTAATGTAAGCACGAGTGGTGGTCCCGTCGAAACTGATGGCGTAGTGAGCCCAACCGGTACTTGCACTACCGCCATCGAACCAGGCCTCGGTGTTGCCGCAGGTCACGCCCCACGTAATACCGTTGTTCTGCCTGACGGCAATTCGAAAAAAGTAGTTGGCACCCCAGCCAATAACATTACCTTTCCAGAGAATCGGGTGATGATCGCTTCCTGACTGGTTGCCGGATACCCTTGCCCAGGCTTCGGCAGTAAAACTCGTTGACAGCCCCGGATTACCAAAATCAAAAAATCGTACCGCCGGATCTTCAGATTGTCCGTTAGCGAACTGCCCCGGATGCGCTCTTGCACCGGCGACAATGCCATTGTTGAGATACGTCGGGTAATTGTTGCCCTGCCCTAACAGGTCGCCATTATTCAGGTTGGCGGTCGAATCTTCTAACGTCGTCTGCCGCCCACCTGGCTCTTCCAGGTGATGAACCATTTGAAAGTCGTTGTCCCAGGTGCCAGCTGGACTCTCCTGGTTTCCCGCCGATGGATTGCCGTAATACAGGTAGAGACTGGTATTGGCGGATGCCAACAGGGTTGGAATCCGGATCCACGCCACCAACTCACCAGAATTTCCATCATAGCGCTCTAGCTCATGGTCAAGTTTGGTTCCATCCTCAAGTGCGAAAACAATGTCATCGCCGTCCGCTTGGGCGGAATTTGCCAGATCCGCGTCTATTGCCCTGAACATAACCGTGAAATCTGCCTGATCACCCACCACCTGACTGGCCTGGATCTGGATCGCCTTGCGGTAATTCCAGTCAGGATCAAACCATGCGGCCTCAGAAAATCCGGCCCAAGCCATTAAAACCAGTACAGATAGCAAACCGGATATCGGGCGGTTGGTTCTGGTCCACTTCATCTGACACGCACCTCAATTGTCCGGACAGCCCGATCAGGTCCGCTGCCACACTGCCCCGTACTGGCAATCGAAAAAACCGTGTTGCCACCGGGGCCACTGATGTTTTCTGTAACGGATTCACAGGTCAGCGCAGCGCTGCAACCGTTGAGCGCTGATGCGGAGAAGGACAAAGGCGTTGTCAAAGCGCTGCAATTACCCGCCTCAAGCACATCCCTCACGGCCACCTGCGCGCCACTCTCTGCTGCATAGAACGCCCTCTGGGACTGAATCTGCAGGCTGACAGAGTCACCGCTGGCCTGCTGCAGTTGAGCCATGCCAATCACCAGGAGAGCCAGCACGGTGATAATGAACAAGGCAACGGGCAGACCAGCGCCGCCCTGATTAACCAGATTGCGAGGCTCAGGGTACATTGCGAATCTGAACCTCCTGGCTGATATCGGTAGTCTCACCAGAATCCGGATCCGCCAGCACAAAGCCGAACGAAACCACCGCGCCTCTCCGCAGGCTTGGCGGCGTTACCTGGAAATTCATTGAGTTGGTCGCCAGTGTCGCGGCCATGACCTCCCGACCCGGATAGTTCGACGGCAGGCCCGATGCGGGTGAGGCGTTGATGCCGTAGTTCCGGTAGCGATACAGATACGCCCCTACCTGACAAACAGAAACCGGCTGGCCCACAATATAAAAGCGGCGTTCCGGCGACTG
The DNA here is from genome assembly GCF_053566155.1 of Marinobacter sp. PE14. Classification (NCBI taxonomy): domain Bacteria; kingdom Pseudomonadati; phylum Pseudomonadota; class Gammaproteobacteria; order Pseudomonadales; family Marinobacteraceae; genus Marinobacter; species Marinobacter sp. PE14. Next base: position 136,781 of record NZ_JBQXNY010000007.1, read on the forward strand.
CGCCGAAAAACGATGTGTTGCCCCCGAATCGAAGGTAACGGTCACCGGGGAAGGACCGGAGGGCATAGTCGCCAGTGGCGAGATCGGCCCGGGACTGCCCGGGCTGTATACGTCTGACCCGTAGCCATACACCACCACCCGCCCAGAGGCAGATGCTCCGGCTGGCAGTGGGACAGCCCGAAATGAATCCGGATTTGCGCCTCGGGGAAGATCGAGATAGTTGGAGGCGGCCAGAATCGGCATCCACTCAAGGCAACTGCCACTCGCATTGGTTCTGATGGATGTTGGCAGCGCCTCCCGAACCTCGCGACTGATCTGCTCACTGATCACCACACCAGCGAGGGAACGCTGTTGCCGGGAGCTGACATCCAGTGCGCCCTGCGTGGACAGACTGACAAAGCGGACCGAGATCGTGGCCACGATGGCCAGCAATACGATCACCATGACAAGTTCTACCAGGGTGAAGCCACGGCCCGCACGCATCAGAAGTTGGCCCGGTATGCGGTGAATGAAAAGGTCTGGTTTCCTGGGGCGATGATCTCGAGATCAATCCGCTTGGCTTCATCTGCGGGCAAGCCAACTTCCGTTCCAGCACAGGCAATGGCGATCGAAATCGAGAAACCGGAGTAGCCACTCAGAGCGGCACCGGTAGCGGTCGATGGCGCCCCGGTAAGACCATCATAGTCATCGACATCGTCAAAGGTCGTTCGCCCTTCGGAACCTTCCGGGCCAATGGAACATGCGCCCGAAAACTTGGGGGAACCACCCTGGGGCGTCTGGTCATCGTATTTCTGGGTCAGAATCTCATCCATGTAGAGCTGAGCAAGCTTTACAGCACGGGTCTGATTCAACGGGTCAGCACTTCGACCTGTGATCAGCGAAAACGCACCGACAACGCCGGCAATGGCAACGCTGATGATCACGATCGTGATCACCAGTTCCACCAGGGTTGCGCCAGTTTGAGTCGACCTCATGACTGGCAGCTCCCGGCGTACACCGCGCCCAGAGAACTTAGGCAGGTCTGGAAGGTACTGTCACCTGAAAAGGTAAATTGCAGATTGGTGCCGGTTGAAGGCGCCCCTTTGTTGTCAAAGGTCAGGGTCAATGGCAACCCACCCGGAGCTGACAGGCTGGTGCCTTCCCGGGCTATTTCGAAGGTCCGCGCATTGCCGGAACCAGCTCCCACAATGAATCGGAAGTTATCCCCACCCTGCTCAATGGTCAGGGTATTGGCGGGATTCCCCGCCAGCGCTGCCTGCTGGGCGAGCAGCGTGGCGGAGGCAAGTTGCTGGGTAGCCAGCAAGGGGGAGAAGGCCGAGCGGCTGGCGAACAGGCCAATACCCAGAGCGGAGAGAACTCCGATCAGGATGATGACCATCACCAGCTCAATTACGGTGAACCCAGATTCCAGCTTCTCAACCGGCACTTAGGGTACTCCCGAGCTCGTCCTGCCCCAGTTCGAAATCCAATATGATCTCGGAATTTCAATCAATAAATCAGCAACCACCGTCATTAACCGTAACGCTGTAGCTGCTCGTTATTGGACCGGTGTTATCAGTCGCAGCATTTGCAGCGGTGTACTGGACAGCACAATTGGCCTGAATCTCAAGGGTAATGGTATCCCCACCAGCGGTACCACCAGCATCGGTTGTTGAAACTGTATAGTCATTGGTTGTATCTACGTCGATCGCAGCAACAATGCCGTCGGTATCCGCCGTAGGGTAGCCGTTAACCATAGTGACTGTTTGGCCTTCCAGGGTCACACTCGTACCAAGCGTGCTCCCACTTGCAAGCTGCGCCGAGTGAGCAATTGAAGCCGCTGACTTCATCGCACCAGCGAGCCCTTGAAGGGATGAAGAGCGGGCATCTCCTCCCAAATCCGCAAACCTCGGCAAAGCAAACGCCGCCAGAATGCCCAGAATCACAATCACCATGACCAATTCGATCAAGGTGAAGCCTTTCTCTTTTCTTGCCGCAATGGCTGTCATCGCTTTCATGGTACTTCTCCGTTCTTCCGTTTGGGTTTGTTAAATCAGTTGATTGTGGTTGTGATTTCGCCGGTGTCGGCGTCGTAACCAATTGTGCTGCCCTGCCCGTCGAGCTGGTAGGTGTAAACACAGTCACTCCCCGGATCACCGTCGGAATCGGCCTGGATCGTTACCTCGTAATCCGGGTTGGTGCCGGTGATACTCGGCGCGTTGGATTGCAGAACCCCAGCCCAGACCTGCTGACAGCGTGCTTCAGTCATATCTGCACTGGTAACGTCATTGGTTGCGGTCGGCCAGCCCTCATCGCTAACGTCAACGTTGTCATTCCCAAAGCCCTGGACATTGGCGGTCGCCGTTGTCAGGCCGTTGGACACCCACTGGGTCTTTGTCAGCGCCACGCCTGCAGAAAGAGCCCCCGCAGTTGCCCGAATACTGGACTGATGCGCCTGCTCGGAAAGCTGGGCAAACCGGGGCAAAGCGAAGGCGGCAAGAATTGCCAGGATGGCAATGACGACCACCAGCTCAATCAGAGTGAAACCCTTTCGTCTGTTCGTTCTAAAATCCCGCTTCATAGCGTCGGCCTCTCTACGGTTTCGTTCGTCTGTCTGGTCAGCGTTGCGCATCCTGCGTTTGCGCTGCTTCTTCTGTCAACGACACCGGGGCGAGTTTTAACCCCGTCAGCCGTTCTTCCTGCTCCCGCGCACCATTCCCGTTGCGGTCTGCAAATTCCGTTGTCACTGTCCAGGCCAGAGGCTGCTCTTCATTGGCTTGCCGACTGTCTATGGTTATCGGCTGCCCTGGTTTATAAATTAACCAGCCTTTGGGCCCGTTTTCTGTTTCTTTTTGTTCTTTAACCCGGAAACACCAGGTCGCCGGTGCCAGTTGTTCGGCCTGGCACTGCCCTTTGTAATTGCCCCAATGATGTTCCACCAGCTCAAACGGGTTGATGCCCCGATGCTCCGCAAGGCGCCCGCCACGGCTCAGCATCACTTCTGCACCCTTGATCACCAGGGCCGATCTCAGCTGGCTGATCACCATGTTAGCGGCCCGCTCTTCGGCATTTCGGGTTTCCCGCTCCAACACACCGAGCAGGAACCACCACAGCACGCCCAGCACGATTACCACGACTGCCAGACGAAACTTGCGGGAAAGCGAGTACCCGCTGGCGTCCGCCAGTTTTGCCGCTGGCACTCAGCCCCGCCCCATGGCGGCGGCCCCCAGGTCCCAGATCGGGAGGAACACACCCAGTGCCAGAATCAAAACCAGAACGCCCATGGCCACAATCAATATCGGCTCAATCGACTCCGCCAGCCGCTTGAGGCCGTAGTCGACATCCTCATCGTAAAAATCCGCCACGTTGTTGAGCATGTCGTCCACGGAGCCGGTTTCCTCGCCCACCGCAATCATCTGCAGAATCAACGGGGTGAACATTTCGCTGTGCCTGGCTGTTCTGAGCAGGCTCTCGCCTCTCTCGATGCCGGCTCGCATATCCTTGATGTGACTCGAGATCCACGCGTTATCAGTTGTATCAGCCACCACGGTTAACGCGGTTGTCACGGGCATACCCGCGGACAGCATGGTAGCAAAGTTCCTCGAAAACCGGCTGAGCGTGATCAATTCCAGCAGCGGTCCGATAATGGGTAACTTGAGTTTGTAACGATCCCAGGTCAGCCGCCCCTGTTCCGTTTGTTTCCACTGCCGCAGCAACAGTCCGCCAGCGGCAACCGCAAACAGCATCACGTACCAGTAGGCGAGGAGGAAATTGGAGGTTCCAACCAGCACCTGAGTCAGGAACGGCAAGTCCGCCCCCAGTTTGTTGAATACCGACGCGAATTTCGGGATAACCAGAAAGTTCACGATCATCAGTGCCGATAACAGGGCAATGATGACAAACATCGGATAACGCATCGCCTGCTTCAGACGCCGCTTGGTATCCCGCTCCAGCTCGAGAATTTCCGACAGGCGCCGGAAGGCGTCGTCGAGCATCCCGGTGTTCTCGCCCACGTGGATCATGGCAATGAACAGCTCGGAGAACACCTTGGGGTGGGCCTGCATGGCGGCCGCCATAGTTGTGCCGCCCTCAAGCCGGGTGGTCACATCTTCCAGAACTTCCGCCAGCACCGGAGATCGGGAGGTCTCAGCCAGGCCACGCATGGTTCGGATCAGGGGAATGCCAGCCTTGGTCAGCGCATGCATCTGGCGGCAGAACACAATCAGCTCATCGAGGGTGACCTTCTTCCGGAAAATCGGCAGGCGATTCAATCGATCGATGACGGATTCCGTTTCCTGTACCTCCCGGATGGCGAGCGGAGTAATACCCCGGCGCATCAGTTCGGTGGCAGCAGCATCGGCATTGGGAGCGCCCAGCAAACCCTGCTGGACACCGCCACGATCATCCTTGCCCCGGTAGCTGAACTGCATCAGGCATCTCCCCCGGCCGGCCCAACAGGCTCATCCGGTAAAGGAATCTCGTCATCCGGTGAGTACTCGCCTTCGGAAGTGGCGGCCACCCGTGCCACTTCTTCAAGTGTGGTGGTGCCCTGCAACGCGAAATCCATGGCGCATTGCCCGAGCGGTCGATAAAGCGGGCTCACACGAGCTGCCTTGGTAAAACCGGAGACGTCCTGGCGCCGAAGGGCATCCAGCATGGCCTCGTTCATTTCCAGCATCTCGTAAACGCCGATCCGTCCCTTATAGCCTGTGTTGCTGCACTGGTAACAACCACGGCCATGAACGAAACCGGCCTCTAGATCCAGAGGATCCAGATCAAAACTGCGCAGCCAGACCAGTTCCTGTTCCGTGGGCGTGTAGGCTTCGGCACAGTTATCACAGACCCGCCGTACCAGACGCTGGGCAACAACGCCGAGCAGGGAGCTGGCCACCAGAAAGGGCTCCGCCCCCATATCAATCAGCCGCATCGCACTGCTGATGGAATCGTTGGTGTGCAGGGTGGAGAGCACCAGGTGGCCGGTCATGGCCGCTCGCAGGCCGATTTCCACGGTCTCGCGATCTCGCATCTCCCCTACCAGGATCACGTCGGGATCCTGTCGCAGCGCGGATCGCAGTACATTCGCAAATTCCAGCCCGATTTTCGGGTTCACCTGCACCTGGGTAATCCGGGGCAGGCGGTATTCCACCGGATCCTCGGCGGTGATGATTTTCACTTCCGGGCGGTTCAGTTCCGTCAGGGCGCCATAAAGCGTGGTGGTTTTACCGCTACCAGTGGGGCCGGTCACCAGTATCATGCCGTGGGGCTTCTTGATCATCCGGCGGAACCTTTCCAGCAGCTGTGCCGGCATCCCCGTGCCGTCCAGGTTCAACATGCCCTGGCTCTGGTCCAGCAAACGCATCACCACGGATTCGCCGTACTGAACGGGCATGGTGGACACCCGCACGTCGATACTGCGCCCCTTGACCCGGACGTTGAAGCGCCCGTCCTGGGGCATCCTCTTTTCAGAGATGTTCAGGCCTGCCATCAGCTTCAGGCGCAACACCAGCGCGGCATTGACCCGTTTCTCCTTCATCACCTGTTCCTGAAGCACGCCATCCACCCGCTGCCGTATACGGACCACAGTTTCATCGGGCTCAATGTGGATGTCCGAACTACGCGCCTGCACAGCATCCTCGAACAGCGTTTGCAGCAGTTTGACCACGGGTGCTTCGGCGCTTTCAGACTCGGCAGACAGATCTGCCAGGTCGAAGGCATCGTCGCCCAGTTCATCCTCCAGCTCTTCCGCCAGGGAGGCGATTTCGTCGGTGCGCCGGTAGACCAGATCCAGGGTGTTAAGCAGTTCGCTTTCCCGCACCACTGCCTGTTTGATGGGCTGCTTCAGAATGCGAACCAGCTCATCGTAGGCAAAGATGTCCAGAGGATCGGCCATGCCCACGAGCAATTCGCCACCATGCTCCGCCAGCACGATACTGCGGAACCGACGGGCCATGGCTTCCGGGAGCTTTTTTACCAGCTCATTGTTGAACTGGTAGTGACGCAGCTGCACAAAAGGTACATCAAGCTGACGGGACAGGATATTGAGCAGGCTGTCCTCGTCCACATAGCCAAGATCAGTCAGTGTCTTGCCAAGCTTGCGTCCGGTGCTTTTCTGCTCGCGCAGGGCCGTCATCAGCTGCTGCTCAGTGATGACATCATTCTGCACCAGCAGGTCGCCTAACCGGACTTTCTTTTTTGGCTCTGTCGTCATCATCCCGCCTGCAAAGATTTCAGTCGTTCACGAACATAATCCGCCAGGGAAGGCGAAAGCCCGGGTAACTGGACAGCCTGGCTGTAAGCCCGAACCGCACTATTGATCTCACCGCCCGCCTCCAGAGCAATCGCCAGGCCCACCCACCAGGCCGCGCGGCTGTCGTCCTCGGCAATCAGGGCCGACCAGTGTCGGGCCGCGTCGGCATTGCGGCCGGCCTGTTGCAACAAGGTCGCCAGGGTTACCCGATATTCCACGTTCTGGCGCACAGCGGGCACACTGCTCTCCAGGGCAGCGATTGCATCAGGCAGCCTGCCCTTGGCGTGGAGCGCCCGGGCCCTGAGAAGTCGCAGACCGGCATCGCTGTCCGTCACCGATTCCGGAAGCCATGCCAGTGCCCGGTCAGGCATTTCCTGCACCAACATCTGACGCGCGAAAACTTCCCGACTGGCCGTCGCGGCCTGAGCAGCGGCCAGTTCCTGTAGCTTTTGCTCGGCTTCCCGAGTTTCACCGCTTCTCAGTAATGAGGCCAGCTCCCGGCTAACGCGGCGATCAATGGCGTCGGGCGTCTCACGAATCTGCTTCACCGACGGGGTTGGCACCTCCGCTTCCTGGGCAGGCTTGCTTTCTGCCACCACCGGCTTACTGACGGCGGCTTCAGGCTCGGAAGCTTCGACTCTTACCGGTTCGGGCTTTGGCTCTGGCTCGACCGCCTCGGCTACTTCCCTGGCTTTGGGTTCGGGCTGTACCACGGCGGGGGGCTCAGGGGCTGGTGGCTGCTGGCTGACCGGCTCATTCTCGACCCTGGACACAGCTGGCTCGATGGTATCTTGCCCAACGTCCGCAGACTGCGAATCAGCTGAACTCTTTTCGGTTCCGGCATCCTGATCAATTGGCGGCGCCATGGCGGTTTCCGACGCTGGCAGGGCGCTCACATCGACAGGCATCTCTTCAATGCCGGCCCGAGTCATGAACCAGAAGGCTGAAGCGCCAACCAAGCCCACGGCCAAGAGCAATACAACTGCCCAGAGCCCGGAACGCGGGCGGCCTCGCGATTGCGATTGCCCGGCATAGGCAGCCGCCACTTCCGGACGGTTCTGACGTTGTTCTGCCGCTCGCAGGGCATCGTTCAGGAGACTCATAGCCACCTCCCGATCAGCCCCGGCAAGCGAACGCTCTCGGTGTCGCGGATGGCCTGCATGGCATGGCCCCGCTCGATAAGACGGTCGCCCCGACCCCAGGCCGCCAACATGGACTTGTGGGCAAGGATATTAACCAGCCTCGGAATACCACCGGAAGCCCGGGTAATCAGACGAAGCGCACCCGGCGCGAAAAGGTCAGCGCCGTTATAGCCGGCCTGCGCCAGGCGATGACGCAAATACTGGGCAACCGAGTTTCGGTCCAGTGGCGCCAGGCGGTAGTGGAAGGTGATGCGCTGATTCAGTTGGCGCAGGCTCTGCTTTTTAAGCAATACATCGAGTTCCGGCTGACCAAACAGGACCACCTGCAGCAGCCGGACACTCTCGGTTTCCAGGTTCGTTAACAGACGCAACGCCTCGATGGTTTCCTCAGGCATGGCCTGGGCCTCGTCAATCACCAGAACGACCGATTTCTGATCCATGGCATGGTTGATCAACTTTTCGTTGATGGCCTTGAGAACCTGGTGCGCATTGGCGCAGCCAGACATATCCACCCCCAACTCCTCGGCCACGGCTTCGTACAGGGTATCCGGAGTAAGTTGTGGGTTCGGGATGTAGGCGGTGTGCGCAACCTGCTCGAGCTCGTTGAGCAAGAGCCGGCACAACAGGGTTTTACCTGTGCCCACTTCTCCGGAGATCTTGATGAAGCCCTCCCGCTCTTTCAGCGCCACCAACAAGAGTTCCAGCGCATCGCCATGGCTGGGCGCCCGCAGAAAATAGCGGGTGTTGGGCGTCAATGCGAACGGTGCTTCCTGCAGTCCGAAATGGGCTTCGTACATGCTATCGAACGGCTTTCTCCGGTTCCGGTGTGACGGATTCAGACGATTGCAGCAACTCACGCAGCACATTCATGCGCTCCCGGCTGGCAGAAACATCCGCGTTCATCTCCGGCGTTCCGGCCACAACCGGGCGCAGAAGGATGACCAGTTCGCTCTTGCGCGACTGGAAACGCCGTTGCTTGAACAGTTCGCCCACCAGCGGGATCTCGCTGAAGAAGGGAACCGCGGAATTGTTGTCCTCACTGGAGTTCTGGATCAGACCACCGATTACCACAATCTGGCCGCTCTCGGCGCGGATCACGCTGTCGGTTTCACGAACCGTGCTGCTGGCCAGGGGCAGCGTGACGTCCCGCTCGCCAATGGTGATCACCTTTTCCTGATCGGTCACCTCACTGACGGAGGGATGTACGTGCAGGGTGATCACACCGCTTTCGGAAATCTGGGGAGTGACATCCAGCGAAATGCCGGAGAAGAAGGGGGTCAACTCCACGGAGGTTGATGTTGAATCCGTGGCCGTCACGGCGGAATTGTTGTCGTCGAAATCAATATCGGTCACGAAGAACTCGTCGGTACCGACCTTGATGACCGCCTTCTGATTATTAATTGTGGAGATTCTTGGGCTGGACAAGATCTGGACATTACCCTGGCTCCCCAACAGCTCAATCAGGGCCGTAAAACTGCCCTCCCTGAAAGTGGCTGAAAAAAGGCCGCCTATGTCCGATGTCTGTATTACCTGTCCTGCAAGAGCCTGCGCAGTGAATTCTGCCGGAAGGCCATCACTGGCGATTACCGATGACGCACTCTGAATATCCGACCAGTTAATGCCCTGCTGATAGCTCTCGTTCAGTCCGATCTCCAAAATCTTCGCTTCCAGGATCACCTGACGCTGCATAATTAACTCAGTGCGGCGCAGATACTCCTCAACCATGCGCAAATCCTCGAAACCCGCCCGGACCATCACCAGACCGGCACCTGGATTAACGATTACCTGCTGGCCATCACCGCCACCGACAATCATGCTCAACGCGCGTTGGATGTCCTGCCAGAAATCCGACGCCGTTTCCGTGGAAATGGTGGTTCCCACCAGGTTGCGCGTCTCGCCGGAACCGGTGTTGTCGCCATTGCTATTGGAGCTACCGGAACTGCCACTGCGTGCCCCCGTCACCTGCCCGGAACTTACGCGGGTCTCGGAGCCGCCTCTGCGTTTGAAATGCAGGTAATCAATGGGAAACATCCGCGTCTGGACCTGATCCGCCTGAACACGGAACAGCCGGCCATTGCGACGGATATCCAGGCCATACAGATCGCCGGCAATATCCATGACTTCCGGTACGGTGACATCACCCAGTCGGAGATCGATACTGGTAGCGACATCGGGATGAACCACAACGTTGTAGCGGGTCCCCTCGACCAGCGATTCAAAAAAGCTTGCGGCAGGCACGCCCCGGGCATTGACGTCAAAACGTTCGTCCAGATCCGCGCTGCCTGACAGTGGCGGCAGCAATGCAGCGCTTACGTCCGCAGGCAAAGGCGCTGAAGGCTCAGCCGACGTGGGCGCTGCCGGTGCTGGTTGCGTGGCCTCTTCGAGGCTTTGGTCAATGGCGTCCGCAGCATCGGTTGAGGTAGCTGTCGCCGAGCGCATCAACGGGTTGTTACTGCACGCCGTCAATATCAGGCTCAACGCCAGTGCGCCAGTGATTTTAATGGTTGTCATGAATATCCGATTGTCTGTCATTGAGTTCCCCGAACCTGCGGAAGTCTCTCCAGGTACAACACCCGTTCGCGGCCGTTATCCGTTACCAGAACACGATTGGCATAGATCCGGATAACCCGCACGTTGTCAAAACCCTGGCCTTCCCTGAGGGCCTCACCTTCGATTACGGCGACACGCCTGTCCTTGCTGAAAAGAATGGAATCCAGAGCCAGTGACCGCTCTGGCGCCGGCTTGGCAACTTTGGCCTGCGGACCCGGCGGCCGGGTCGGATCCTGCAGTGCCAGGGCCGGGCCGGCAAACAAAAGCAAATAGCCGAGCGCCATGCAAAACCACCGACGTGCTGTTTTATTCAGGCGTTTGCTCATCTCATACCCCCAGCCAGGCCTGATCCAGGCTCAGCGTTTGCACTCTGATGACGGCCTCACCCGAGGGCCATTCTCCCGCGCTGTATTCCAGCCTGATCCAGCCGAGGCGCTCATCCATCGCCTCCAGCCGCTGCAGGTACTTCAGTACATCGAGATAGCTCCCCTTGATCCGGAGCTCGACATCGTGTGCATACAGCAGTGGCTCAGGCGCCGCCTGCGACTCCTGAGAGGACTGCTCGGGTGCACCCGGTGCGAAAACCGGGGTTGGAGCCTGTAACTCGAGGGTCTGCAACTCCAGCGATTCCTGGGCTGCCAGAATATTCCTGAGCAATGCCACCATCGCCGTGGGTGCGATCAATTGCCCCGTGGTATCCGCGATCTGCTGATCGAGCCGTCCCAGTCTCTGCTGACGGGCGCTTAGCTGATTCCGCAATTCCCGGGACGGATCGGTCGCGAGCTGTGCATCGAGCGTCTGTTGCTGCGCCAGCAGGTCGTCCCGACTGGTGGACAGCGTCTGGAGGCGATTTTCCAGGCTCTGGTGCCGTTGTTGCAATGGCGTAACCGCAAGCTCCCAGGCCAGAACCAGGACAAGCACCAGCGCCGTGAGCAGAATCAGTGCCCGCTCACGAATCGGGCGCAGGTTATACCACTGCGCCGCTCGTGCCAGGGAAGTGTTGGACGCATCCGCCATCAGTTGGCCTCCCCATCGCGTTTACTGGAAACATGAAAATCGATCCAGCGGCCTTCCTCCGACCGCGACAACCGGAACACGCCAAAGGTTTTTCCGGCAAAGGCCGCCTCGTCGCCCAGATTTTCAAGGTATCGGGGCACCAGAGCGCCATCACGGCTTCGTCCCTCAATGGTGACCTTGTCCGGGCCTGACTCGAGAGTAACGTCGGTTAGCCAAACGTCTTTCGGGATCTGCCGGGCCAGTGCTGACAATTGCGGCGAGAAGTTGCGGCCTTCCGAGAGCACCAGGCTCTCCACCCTTTCTAACAAGCGCTGGCGCCGGGCAAGGATCTGGGTAACGCGCTTCAGAGCCTCCTCCACTTCCGCATTCGGCTGGCGGGCTTGAACCGCCGCTGAAAGCTCCGCCACGGCCTGCTCAAGCTGCTGATTCTGCCGATCCAGACGCGAGGCCTTATTGGCCATCACGGAGTTCTCGTAGGTCAGGAATCCGGCCACGAACGCCACCAGCAGCAACCCCACGAGCAGAACACCAACCGCCACCCCCGCCTGGAGCCTTTCCTTACGCGGGCGAAGCTCGTCTGTGTAGAGATTGACCTGCTGGATCATGGGCGCCCGTCCTCCGGCATTGGCAAGCATGCGCTCCAGGCAGGCAGGCAACGACTGTCCAGATCGGCCTGAAGGCCCAGGGCGCTCCAGTCGAGGGTTTCGATACCAGCGGCCACATAGGAGGACAGCATGGAGGCGAGTGGCAGGACACTATCACGGGCAATAAGACGAATCGTCGCCGGCGGCACCTGGCCCAGTTGGCTTTCGTAATAGTCCAGGGAACGCTGCATTTCCAGAGCCAACGACTGGACGGCCGATTCCTGGCGGGCAGCATCACGGAGGTCTTCGGAGGTCACATCCAGTTTGCGCGACAGATACAGGGTATTGTCTCTGCAGATCACCATCTGGCCGTAATTGTCTTTCAAATGCACCAGTGCTGCCCCGCGACGATTCTCATCCAGCCGGCACACCAGGTTTCGCAACGCAAGCTCGGCAATATCAATGCGCTCCAGCTCCAGGCCTGCTTCCTGAACCAGCCGAACCAGTTCCGAGACCAGTACTTTCCTGGCTGCGACCACGTTAACCAGCTCACCGCGGCCACGGGAAGCATCCCGGGGGAAGGGAAACACATCGGAAACCGCCTCAGACGGACTGAAATCCAGAAAGTCCTTCAGCTTCCACTTAAGGGCATCGCCCAGCTCCGATTCCTCGATGCCTTCCGGGCGATCCATCTGGAATACCTGGTACTGGTCCAGAGGCAGCACAAGCGTCGTCGCAGCGCCCGACCAACCGTGACTTTCCACCAGCGCGGCGAGGGCCTCCAGACGCCTGGCAGGCAGACAATCACTGAAGCCCGATCGCCCTGCATCGGATCCGGCGGATTCCGCCCAGGCAATGCCGTCCGGGCGGATCTCAAGGCATACCCGCAAGCGTGCCCCGGAGCGCCTGAACAGGCCGGTCAGCTTTCTGAGAATTGATGTCTTTGTCATGGAGTCCGTTGAAGAAGGACCCGAAGGCCACTCGCCAGCCTCAAGTCGTTAGTATGCTGCCTAAAAAACAGGCTATTTTTACAATGGATCACATGATAGATGAGAAAGTGAACGTAACTCCACGTTTTTTTGGCTGATTTCACACCGTTTTTGCAAGTCAGTAACAATAAAGCCCCCGCAAGGCGGAGGCTTTACTCACTTCGGATGCTCAAATCCCGGTTCCCTTATCAGGAGAGTCAGAACGGAATGTCATCATCAAAATCGTCAACCGGCTCGGGCATGCTGCCCTGTGATGGCTGATTGCTGTAGCCACCAGACTGCGACTGGGGCGGCGGATTGTTCTGCTGTCCTGCCGGTGCATTATAGCCGGACTGCTGCGGACGCCCCGCCGGTGCGCCCTGGCTCATACCGCCTTCAGCGCCTCGGCTGTCCAGCATCTGCATCTGGCCATTGATATCCACCACAACCTCGGTGGTGTAGACATCCTGCCCTTCCTTGTTCTGCCATTTGCGGGTCTGTAGCTTGCCCTCAATGTAAACCTTCGACCCCTTGCGAAGATACTGGCCAGCCACTTCGGCGATCTTGCCGAACATGACAACCCGGTGCCATTCAGTTTTCGGCACCAGCTGACCGGTCTGACGATCCTTGTAGCTTTCGTCTGTTGCAAGATTCAGGTTCACTACGGCATTGCCGTTGGGGGTGTAACGGGTATCCGGGTCCTGCCCCAGATTACCGATGAGAATTACCTTGTTTACGCCTCGTGCCATGTTCTGCTCCTGACTCTGTTTTCAGGGACGCCCGCGTTCCGTGCGAACCTCCGGATTTCAAGAATGGTTAGCCTGCCGGACAAAGGAAAAGTCCGCAAGTAACGCTTCATCAAATTGCTGACGATCCACCTTAAGATAGGCGGTGGCAGCGTCTTCCACAATCACCACATCCTGAACGCCCGGAAGGCGGCGGAGATTGTCATCGATGTCGTCGTACTGGTTGCTCATTACCTGCTGCAACTGTACCACGAAACTTGTGGCGTGACCGGGCGGGGGCATAGTGAGCGCTATCAATAGCCAGAGGCCCAGCACTACCACCATGAACCAGAGTACGCCCTGAAGCCCGGCTACCTCCAGGAGGTAGCCGCCGAGGGCGCCCCCCAGAAACGCGCCCATAAACTGGGAGGTGGAGTAGACCCCCATTGCCGTACCTTTGCTTGCAGCCGGCGCCTCCTTGCTGATCAATGACGGCAGGCTGGCCTCGAGCAGGTTGAAGGCCATAAAGAAGAAAAACAGCACAGCCCAGGCCGCAACCAGGCTGCCGGAGACACCGGTAAACCCGGCAGTGGCCAATGTCAGCAAGGCAATCGCCCCGCACAGCACCGGTTTCATCCTGCGTTTTTTCTCGCCAATGATGATGAACGGCACCATGGCAAAAAAAGACGTGACCATCACGCTCAGGTAGAACCACCAGTGTGAACTGCTGGCAAGCCCAAACTGCTCCTGAAGCATGGAGGGAAACACCAGAAACAGAGCGGTCAGCACCAGATGCAGGGCAAAGATACCGAAATCCAACCGGATCAGACGACCGTCTGAAAGCACGCGACCCAGCATCTCCCGGGCAGGATGCGTGTCGGGGCTGGTCTTGTGCTGATGGGGCGTCGGAACCAGGCGGTTGACGATCACCAGCGCGACCATGGCCAATGCTGCTGTGGTGTAGAAGATCCCGGAAAGCCCCCACCAGGCTCCGAGAAGGGGGCCAAGAACCAGCGATACCGAAAACGACAGACCAATTGTGATCCCCACCGTTGCCATGGCCTTGGTCCGCTCCTCTTCCCGGGTCAGGTCACTGAGAAGCGCCATCAACACACTGGCGATCGCACCGGCCCCCTGAAGAATCCGACCGGCAATTACAACGTATATGGAGTCCGTGGCTCCGGCCAGCAAACTGCCTGCGGCAAAAAGGACCAGTCCGATATAGATCATGCGCTTTCGGCCGACCCGATCAGACAGCATGCCGAAGGGAATCTGCAACAGGGCCTGACTGAGACCGTATGCGCCTATGGCGAGACCCAGCAATGCGGGCGTTGCACCCTTGAGATCTTCGCCCAGCAACATGAATACCGGCAGCACCATGAACAGTCCGAGCATGCGCATGGCGTAAACAGACGCCAGGGCCAATACGGAGCGTTTTCCCAGCGCATTCATGGCAATTACGTACCTCAGCCGGGGTTGAAAGCGGTCAGATTGAGGGCAGATACCCATCGCAGGCGGCGCATTGTAACAGAAGGGGCGCTGACGGGGGACAGCCCGCGTGATGCTGGCCCCGGTATCATTTTCGCCGCGGCGGGCCCAACGCGGTATAATTTTCGTTTTTATCCGAGCGAGGTGTTATGGACCATATCCAGATCAAAGGGGCACGAACCCACAACCTGAAGAACATCGACCTGGATATGCCAAGGGACAAACTGATCGTGATTACCGGCCTCTCCGGTTCCGGTAAATCGTCCCTTGCGTTCGATACCCTCTATGCCGAAGGGCAGCGCCGTTATGTGGAGTCGCTGTCTACCTATGCTCGCCAGTTTCTCTCGATGATGGAGAAGCCGGATGTGGACCATATCGAGGGGCTGTCGCCAGCGATATCCATTGAGCAGAAGTCCACTTCCCACAACCCTCGCTCCACCGTTGGCACCATCACCGAGATCTACGATTACCTGCGCCTGCTCTTCGCCCGCGCCGGCGAGCCCCGGTGCCCCGACCATGGCCAACCCCTGGAAGCACAGACCATCAGCCAGATGGTGGACCAGGTGGTCGCCATGCCAGAGGACAGCAAGCTGATGATTCTGGCACCGGTAATCCGGGACCGGAAAGGCGAACATCTGCAGGTTATCGAAACCATGCGCAGCCAGGGTTTTATCCGCCTGCGGGTGGACGGCACGGTTTACGATATTGACGATGTGCCGGCCCTGGACAAGAAACGCAAACATCAGATTGATGTGGTCGTCGATCGGTTCAAGGTCAAGCCAGGCCTGGAGCAGCGGCTTGCCGAGAGTTTTGAAACCGCCCTGGGCCTGGCGGATGGGATTGCCCTTGTGGCGCCCATGAGCGGTGAGGGCGAAGAACACACTTTCTCCGCCCGTTATGCCTGCACCCAGTGCGGTTATGCCCTGAGCGAGCTGGAGCCGAAACTGTTTTCCTTTAACAACCCGGCAGGTGCCTGCCCTACCTGCGACGGACTGGGTGTTAAACAGTTCTTTGATCCCGAAAAAATTGTCCAGCACCCGGAAGCCACTTTGGCATCCGGCGCCATCAAGGGCTGGGATCGCCGGGCCGTCTATTACTTCCAGATGCTGGGTAGCGTGGCAGATCACTACGGCATTGATCTGGAAACGCCCTGGACGGATCTGCCCGAGGATTTCCGCAACGTCCTTTTGTTCGGCTCGGGCGATGAGGATATCCCATTCCGTTATGTGAATTCCCGTGGCCATATCATGGAGAAGGCCCATACATTCGAGGGCATTCTGCCGAACCTCGAACGGCGCTACCGCGAGACCGATTCCCAGAGCATGCGGGAGGAGCTCGCACGCAACCTGAGCACCCAACCGTGCAAAGAGTGCGGCGGCTCACGACTGCGCCGCAGCGCCCGCCACGTCTTCATCGAAGAGCACAATATTTCCGATGTCACTCACCTCCCGGTGGGTGACGCTCATGATTACTTCGAAACCCTCGCGCTGCCGGGGCGGAAAGGTGAGATAGCCGAAAAAATTCTGAAGGAAGTGCGGCAGCGTCTTCAGTTCCTGGTGAACGTCGGACTGGAATACCTCACGCTCGAGCGGAGCGCCGATACGCTCTCCGGGGGTGAGGCACAGCGCATTCGCCTGGCAAGCCAGATCGGCGCCGGATTGGTAGGCGTTATGTACATTCTCGATGAACCCTCCATCGGGTTGCATCAACGGGACAATGACCGACTTTTGGCCACTCTCACCCATCTGCGGGACCTGGGCAATACTGTCATTGTTGTCGAACACGATGAGGATGCTATCCGCGCTGCCGATCATGTCATTGATATCGGGCCGGGCGCTGGTGTTCATGGCGGACACGTTATCGGTCAGGGCACACCGCAACAGATCATCGACAACCCCGATTCGCTTACCGGGCAATACCTGAACGGTACCCGGGAAATCGCCATCCCCAAGCAACGCAACAAGGGCAGCGGAAAAGTGCTGACCCTGTCGGGCGCTGCTGGCAACAACCTGAAAGACGTCACGCTGAATTTACCGCTGGGTATCATGACCTGCGTCACCGGTGTATCCGGGTCTGGCAAATCGACGTTGATCAACAGCACCCTGTATCCGGTAGCTGCCGCCAAACTCAACAAGGCCACCAGCCTCAACCATGCCCCTTACCAGACGCTCAAAGGCCTAGACCACCTGGACAAGGTCATCGACATTGACCAGAGCCCCATCGGTCGCACCCCCCGCTCGAATCCGGCCACCTACACCGGCCTGTTCACTCCCATCCGGGAACTCTTTGCCGGAACACAGGAAGCACGCTCCCGCGGTTACAAACCTGGCCGATTCTCTTTCAACGTCAAAGGTGGACGATGCGAGGCGTGCCAAGGCGATGGCGTGATCAAGGTAGAGATGCATTTCCTGCCCGATGTCTACGTGCCCTGCGACGTCTGCAAGGGCAAGCGCTATAATCGGGAGACCCTGGAGGTCCGCTACAAGGGCAAGAACATCAACGAAGTGCTGGAGATGACCGTTGAGGAGGGCCGGGAGTTCTTCGACGCCGTGCCTTTCCTTGCCCGGAAACTGCAGACGCTGATGGATGTGGGCCTCTCCTATATCCGTCTGGGGCAGAGCGCAGTGACACTCTCGGGAGGCGAAGCCCAGCGGGTGAAGCTGGCCAAGGAATTGTCGAAACGGGATACCGGCAAAACCCTCTACATTCTGGACGAGCCCACCACCGGCCTGCACTTCTACGACATTCAGCAACTACTAAATGTCCTGGAACGGTTGCGTGACCACGGCAACACCATCGTGGTGATCGAGCACAACCTGGATGTAATAAAAACCGCAGACTGGATTATCGACCTGGGCCCGGAGGGTGGCTCCGGCGGTGGGCAGATCATTGCCGAGGGCACGCCCGAGGAGGTTGCGGAGAACGCTGCTTCCCACACAGGCCGCTACTTGAAGCCAATGTTGAAGAAGTAGTTGGCGGGCAACGGAGAGCCCTGTCGGCGAGGGGGTGGGGGTTTATTTTCTGCCGGAAAAAGATGTCTGAGCGAAGCGAGTTATTTTTCCAAAGAAAATAAACCCCCACCGCCTTGCCAGCCACCTAACCTCGAAAACTACGAATTTCCTAAAACCCAGACACAAAAAAACCGGGAACCTTACGGAACCCGGTTTTTTTGTGTTGGCCGAAGCCGAGGAAATTAATCCTCGTCTTCGTCCACCTCTTCCGCTTCGATATCCAGCGGGCGACCAACCAACTCGACAAATGCCATCGGGGCATTGTCGCCGGCACGGAAGCCACACTTCAGGATACGAAGATATCCACCCGGACGCTCATTGTAGCGGGGACCAAGCTCGTCAAACAGCTTGGCAACCGCTGCATCGTCACGCAGGCGTGAGAACGCCAGACGACGATTCGCGACCGAATCATTCTTGGAAAGCGTGATCAAAGGCTCAGCTACCCGACGAAGCTCTTTGGCTTTCGGCAGCGTTGTTTTGATCAGCTCGTGTTCAACCAGTGACGCAGTCATGTTACGGAACATGGCCTTGCGATGCGCACTGGTCCTGCTGAACTTACGACCACTCTTACGATGACGCATTGCTCTGATTCCTTACCTTAAACTAATCGGCGATTAACCGCCCAGAACCCGGTCGTCGCCACGAAGGCTAGCCGGCGGCCAGTTATCAAGACGCATGCCCAGTGACAGACCACGGGACGCCAGAACGTCCTTGATCTCGGTCAGCGACTTTTTACCAAGGTTAGGCGTCTTCAACAGCTCAACTTCTGTACGCTGGATAAGATCGCCGATGTAGTAAATGTTCTCAGCCTTCAAGCAGTTAGCTGAACGCACTGTCAATTCCAGATCATCAACCGGACGCAGCAGGATAGGATCGATTTCCTCCTCTTCCTCTACGCGCTCGGGCTCTTTCTCATGATCGAAATCGACAAACACCGCCAGTTGCTGCTGGAGGATGGTGGCCGCCCGGCGAATTGCTTCTTCCGGGTCGATCGTACCATTGGTCTCCAGGTCGATAACCAGCTTGTCCAGATCGGTCCGCTGCTCTACCCGTGCACTTTCCACGGCGTAAGCCACACGACGAACCGGGCTGAATGTTGCATCCAGCTGCAGGCGTCCGATGGCGCGAGTTTCGTCCTCGTCGAGACCGCGCTGATCCGCCGGCTCATAGCCGCGACCGCGTGCAACACGGAGACGCATGTTCACTTCACCATTCTCGCTAAGGTGACAGATCACGTGCTCCGGGTTGGCAATCTCGACGTCATGATCCAGCTTGATATCACCGGCTGTCACAACGCCCGGGCCTTTCTTGCTGAGCGTAAGCTCGGCATCGTCCCGACCGTTCATTTTTACGGCAACGCCTTTGAGATTCAAAAGAATCTCGATGACGTCTTCCTGGACACCCTCAATGGCGCTGTACTCGTGCAGGACACCGTCAATCTGCGCTTCAGTCACGGCGCAGCCCGGCATCGAAGACAAGAGAATCCGGCGCAGAGCACTGCCCAGGGTATGCCCAAAGCCCCTTTCCAGAGGCTCAAGCGTAACCTTGGCACGTGTGGCGCTTGATTCCTTCACGTCAATGGTACGAGGTGTCAATAACTCATGTACTGAACGCTGCATAGACGCCCCTATCTGCTATCGTTGCTAACTGGGCTTTACTTGGAGTAAAGCTCGACGATGAGGTTCTCGTTGATGTCGGCCGGCAGTTCAGTACGCTCGGGTACTGACTTGTAAACGCCGGACATCTTGTTGGCGTCGACCTCTACCCAGCTCACCGGTGCACGGCTTGCAGACAGATCCAGTGCGCCTTTAACACGCAACTGGTTCTTCGCCTTTTCACGCACGCTCACAACATCACCCGGACGGACCTGGTAAGACGGGATGTTCACCGACTTATCGTTGACCAGTATCGCCTTGTGAGAGACGAGCTGACGGGCTTCTGCACGGGTAGAACCAAAGCCCATGCGATATACAACGTTATCAAGACGGCCTTCCAGCAGCTGCAGCAGGTTTTCACCGGTTGCACCTTTGCCTCGGGCGGCCTCTTTGTAATAGTTGCGGAACTGCTTCTCCAGTACGCCGTAGATACGACGAACTTTTTGTTTCTCACGAAGCTGAACGCCGTACTCGGACAGACGACCGCGACGCGCGCCGTGCATACCCGGCGGAGTCTCGATGTTGCACTTGGAATCGAGCGCGCGAACACCGCTCTTCAGAAAAAGATCTGTCCCTTCACGACGAGACAGCTTGCACTTCGGGCCTATATAACGAGCCATATTTCACTGTCTCCTGTGTTAGACGCGGCGCTTTTTGGGCGGACGACAACCGTTATGGGGAATCGGCGTCACATCTGTGATGTTCGTGATCTTATAGCCACACGCATTCAGCGCGCGAACTGCAGACTCACGTCCGGGCCCAGGACCCTTAACCTCTACGTCCAGGTTTTTAAGGCCGTATTCAGCAGCCGCATTACCGGCTCTTTCAGCTGCTACCTGCGCAGCAAAAGGTGTACTCTTGCGTGACCCACGGAAACCGGAACCACCAGAAGTGGCCCAGGACAGGACGTTGCCCTGACGGTCAGAAATGGTCACGATAGTGTTGTTGAAGGACGCGTGAATGTGCGCGACGCCATCAACAACCGTCTTTTTCACCTTTTTACGGGTACGTGTACCTGGCTTTGCCATGTTTGCCTACCTGTTACTTACGAATAGGTTTGCGTGGACCTTTACGGGTGCGTGCGTTGGTCTTGGTGCGCTGGCCACGGACCGGAAGGCCATGACGATGACGCAGACCACGGTGGCATCCGAGATCCTTCAAACGCTTGATGTTCATCTGTACTTCACGACGCAGATCGCCTTCGACAGACACCTTGCCCACTTCAGTACGAAGTGCTTCAAGCTGCTCGTCGCTCAGGTCTTTGACCTTAAGGTCCGGCTTGACACCGGTTGCGTCGCAAAGCTTCTGGGCTGTGGTCTTGCCAACACCAAAGATGTAGGTCAGCGAGACAACAGCATGTTTGTGATCGGGTATATTGACACCGGCTATACGTGCCATCCAAATTACTCCGCGTTCAAAGCTTTGCTGTGTGAATTTTCCGCCACAAAAAGGGCGCGAAATAATAGCGCCTGACCCCGCATGGAGTCAAGCGCTATCATTCCGAAACCCTACAATGTCAGGAACGATTCCTCTCGGAATCAGCCCTGGCGTTGCTTGTGACGAGGCTCCGAGCAAATGACTCGTACCGAGCCATTGCGACGAATTACTTTGCAGTTACGGCAAATTTTCTTTACCGAAGCGCGTACTTTCATTGTCGACTCCAGTTTTCAAGGGGAACGGGATTAACCGTTCCGACCATAGCCCTTGAGATTGGACTTCTTCATCAGCGATTCATACTGATGGGACATCAGGTGCGACTGAACCTGCGCCATGAAATCCATCACCACGACTACAACAATCAGCAGAGAGGTACCGCCCAGATAGAACGGAACATTCCCGGCCACCATCAGGAACTGAGGGAACAGGGAAACTGCTGCAATGTACATTGCACCGAACAGCGTCAGCCGGGTCAGAACACCATCGATATACTTGGCAGTCTGATCACCAGGACGGATGCCCGGAATAAACGCTCCAGAGCGCTTGAGGTTATCCGCAACTTCTTTCGGGTTGTACATCAGCGCTGTATAGAAGAAGCAGAAGAAAACCACTGCTGCTGCAAACAGGATAATGTACAACGGCTGGCTCGGCGCCAGAGCCTGGGAAACATCGCTCAGCCATTCCATACCCTCACCCTGACCAAACCACTGCCCCAGCGATGCCGGGAAGAGCAGAATGGAAGACGCAAAGATGGGCGGAATCACACCGGCCATATTTACCTTCAGAGGTAGATGGCTGGACTGCTGGGCGAACACCCGGCGACCCTGTTGTCGCTTGGCGTAATTGATCGTCAACCGCCGCTGCCCGCGCTCCATGAAGACCACAAAGCCGATAACAGCAACCGCAAGAACACCAATACCCAGAACTACCAGCAGGCTCATCTCACCATTACGGGCCTGCTCGAGCGTCTGACCGATAGCACCGGGAAGCCCGGCAACAATACCGGCGAAGATCAGCAGGGAAATGCCGTTGCCGACACCCCGCTCGGTGATCTGCTCGCCAAGCCACATCATGAATACGGCGCCACTCACGAATGACACTACCGCCACAAAGTGGAAGCTGAAGCTGTCATTGAAGGTGACACCCTGAGATGCCAGACCGACAGAAATACCAAAACCCTGAACCAGGGCCAGGATAACCGTACCATACCGTGTGTACTGGCTAATCTTTCGACGGCCAGCCTCGCCTTCTTTCTTCAGCTGCTCAAGCTGCGGACTAACCGCAGTCATGAGCTGCATGATGATAGAAGCCGAAATGTACGGCATGATACCGAGAGCGAAGATACTCATGCGCTCAAGCGCACCACCGGAAAACATGTTGAACATGCTCAGGATTGTGCCCTGGTTCTGTTCAAACAGTGCCGCCAGACGGTCGGGGTTGATACCCGGCACCGGAATGTGGGCACCAATCCGGTACACCAGCAATGCCAGGAAGACAAACCAGAGCCGCGATCGCAGCTCTGCCAGTCCTTTACCCGCGCCCGCAGGCAATGATGCGTTCTTGGCCATTTAGTCCTCGACTCGCCTTAGTCTTCGACTTTACCACCCGCGGCAGAAATTGCCTCGCGCGCGCCTTTGGTTACCCGCAGCCCCTTCACAGTTACCGCGCGGCTCAGTTCGCCGGACATGATAACCTTGGCTTCGCGGATTTCCCCGCGAATGATATCAGCCTTTTTCAGGGCTTCCAGATCAACCACATCGCCCTCTACCTTCGCCAGTTCGTTCAGGCGAATCTCAGCAACGTAACGCTGCTGACGGGACGTGAAGCCAAACTTCGGCAGACGACGGGCCAACGGCTGCTGACCGCCCTCAAATCCGGGCGCTACACTGCCGCCGGAGCGTGCCTTCAGACCTTTGTGACCGCGACCACCGGTTTTACCGAGACCGCTACCGATACCACGACCGACGCGCCTTGCGGCGGGACGTGAACCGGGCTCTGGACTAAGTTCGTTCAGACGCATCTTAGTTCTCCTCAACCCGAACCAGGTAATAAACCCGGTTGATCATGCCGCGGATAGAAGGTGTATCTTCCACTTCCACGGTGTGACCGATTTTACGAAGACCCAGGCCCTTCACACACAACTTGTGCTTGGGCTGGCAGCCGATGGGGCTGCGGGTCAGAGTTACTTTGATCGTTTTTGCGTTCGCCATGACTTCAACCCAGAATCTCTTCCACGGTCTTACCGCGCTTGGCTGCAATATCTTCAGGCGCTTGAGTTGCCTGGAGACCCTTGATGGTGGAACGTACAACGTTCACCGGGTTGGTAGACCCGTAACACTTGGACAGTACGTTCTGAACACCCGCCACTTCCAGTACTGCGCGCATCGCACCGCCGGCGATGATACCAGTACCTTCGGACGCCGGCTGCATGTAGACCTTGGAGCCGCCATGCTGAGCCTTGACCGGGTATTGCAGGGTAGTGCCGTCAAGCGGAACTTCTACCATGTTCTTGCGTGCAGCTTCCATGGCCTTCTGGATGGCAACCGGCACTTCACGCGCCTTGCCACGACCGAAACCAACGCGACCTTTACCATCACCCACTACAGTCAGTGCGGTGAAGGCGAAAATACGGCCACCTTTAACAACCTTGGCGACACGATTGACCTGAACCAGCTTTTCCTGGAGCTCAGGCGCCTTCTGTTCGTTAACGCTCATCTTCTCCACCTCTTAGAATTGCAAGCCAGCTTCACGGGCTGCGTCGGCCAGAGCCTGAATACGGCCGTGATAACGGTAACCGGAGCGGTCAAAAGCAACCTGCTCAACACCTGCTGCCTTGGCGCGTTCAGCGATCAGCTGACCGACCTTCTTGGCAGCGTCCACGTTACCGGTTGCACCCTGGCGCAGTTCCTTATCCAACGTGGAGGCAGAAGCCAGCACCTTGCTGCCGTCTGCAGTCGTGACCTGGGCGTACATGTGACGCGGTGTGCGGTGAACGCACAGACGATCGGTACCCAGTTCACGGATCTTCATGCGCACTTTGCGTGCGCGACGCAATCTTTCGTTATTCGCGCTCATAGTCCCGCCTTATTTCTTCTTGGCTTCTTTGCGTCTGACCTGCTCATCCGCATAACGAACACCCTTGCCCTTGTAAGGCTCGGGCGGACGGAACGCGCGGACTTCCGCAGCGACCTGGCCAACCTGTTGCTTGTCGATACCGCGAATCACAACTTCCGTATTGGACGGAGTTTCTGCGGTAATCCCCTCGGGCAGCTCATACTCGACCGGGTGTGAGAAACCCAGTGTCAGGTTGAGCTTCTTACCTTGCGCCTGGGCACGGTAACCTACGCCCGTCAGCTGGAGTTTACGTTCCCAGCCTGTGGAAACACCGGTCACCATGTTGTTGACCAGTGCACGAGTAGTACCAGCAAGAGCGCGGGACTTGGTAGCACCATCGCGGGCCGCAAAGCGAAGAATGTTTTCTTCCTGCTTTACTTCAACCGCCTGGTGAATGGTGATTTGAAGCGCTCCCTTGGAACCCTTCACATTAATTTCCTGTCCGTTCAGCTTAACCTCAACACCGGAAGGCAGCACGACAGGATTATTGGCAACCCTGGACATGTGGTTCTCCTAGAATACGGTGCAGATGACTTCGCCACCCACGCCAGCAGCTCGTGCGGCGCGGTCTGTCATAACGCCCTTGGACGTTGAGACAATCGCGACTCCCAGACCACCGGATACTTTCGGCAGTTCCCCAGCGCCGTTGTACTGGCGCAGACTCGGACGGCTGACCCGCTTGATCTCTTCAATAACCGGCTTGCCGCCGAAATATTTCAGAGTAATCGTCAGCTCGGGCTTCGCGTCGGCTGAAACGGAGAAATCGTCGACGTAACCCTCGTCCTTGAGGACCTGGGCTACGGAGATCTTCATCTTTGAAGACGGCATCGTAACGTCTGCTTTTGATGCCATCTGTGCATTACGGATACGGGTAAACATATCCGCAAGCGTGTCTTGCATACTCATTGGTATGAGGCTCCTGATCTTTTTAGTTGTGCAGCGGCTTGCCGCACCGCTTACCAACAGGCACCCGACCGAGGCCAGGGTACCTATCTTACCAGCTTGCCTTGGTCAGGCCCGGAACGTCACCGCGCATGCCGTATTCACGGAGTTTGATCCGTGACAGCTCAAACTTGCGCAGAACGCCGTGGGGGCGACCAGTCACCTGGCAACGATTACGAAGACGCGAAGGAGAAGCATCACGAGGAAGCTGCTGGAGCTTCATCTGTGCATTCCAACGGTCATCATCGCTGGTATTCGGGTTCTTGATAATCGCCTTGAGCTCGGCACGCTTCGCTGCAAACTTCGCAACGGTTTTTTCGCGCTTGAGCTCACGGTTTTTCATGGAAACCTTAGCCATTACACTCGTTCCTTATTTCTTGAACGGAAAGCCAAAGGCTTTCAACAGTTCGCGACCTTCATCGTCGGTACCGGCAGTGGTGGTAATGGTGATGTCAAGACCACGGATCTTGTCGACTCTGTCGTACTCGATCTCGGGGAAAATGATCTGCTCACGCACACCCATGCTGTAGTTACCGCGACCGTCGAACGACTTGGGATTCAGACCACGGAAGTCACGAATGCGGGGAACCGCAATGTGAACCAGGCGATCAAAGAAATCCCACATACGCTCGCCGCGCAGGGTAACCTTACAACCGATAGGCCAACCTTCACGGATTTTGAAACCCGCGACGGATTTACGAGCCTTGGTGACAACCGCTTTTTGACCTGCCAGGCGCTCAAGATCCGCCACAGCATTCTCAATCAGCTTCTTGTCACCAACCGCTTCGCCGACACCCATGTTAAGGGTGATCTTCTCGATACGCGGCACCTGCATGATGTTCTTGTAGCTGAACTCTTTCTGCAGGGCGGGTACCACTTCCTTACTGTACTGCTCTTTCATGTTAAGCATCGTAACCACCACCGCTTACTGGTTATCGACAGCTTCGTTCGTGGACTTGAAGATCCGCACTTTCGCGCCGTCTTCCTTGATCTGGAAGCCTACACGATCGGCTTTGCCGGTCTGCGGATTAAAAATAGCCACGTTGGAAGCCTGGATAGGTGCTTCTTTTTCGACGATGCCACCTGGGGAGCCCAGCATCGGGTTCGGCTTGGTGTGCTTCTTGATCATATTGATCCCTGAAACCACCATGCGGCCATCGTCCTGAACCTTCAGGACTTTACCACGTTTGCCTTTATCTTTCCCCGTGGTGACGATTACTTCGTCATCTCGTTTGATCTTTTTCATAACCGGCCTCTGGTCCTTTAAAGTACTTCGGGTGCCAGTGAGATAATTTTCATGAACTTCTCATTACGCAGTTCACGGGTAACCGGTCCGAAGATACGGGTACCAATAGGAGCGTCCTGATTGTTCAGAAGTACTGCCGCGTTTCCGTCGAAACGGATCAGCGAACCGTCGGGACGGCGAACACCCTTGCGGGTGCGCACCACGACAGCTTTCAGGACCTGGCCTTTCTTCACTTTACCGCGGGGGATGGCTTCCTTTACGGTCACCTTGATGATATCCCCTACGCTGGCATAACGCCGATGTGAACCGCCCAGGACCTTGATGCACATCACCTGACGCGCACCGCTGTTATCCGCGACTTCAAGCATTGTTTGAGTCTGAATCATGGTTGTTCTCCGGCGTTACACCTTGGATGCACGTTCGGTGACTTCCACCAGGGCCCAGCTCTTGGTCTTTGAGACCGGACGGGTTTCCTGGATGGTCACAGTGTCACCGACGTTGCACTGATTGCTCTCATCGTGAGCATGGATCTTGGTAGAGCGCTTCATGTACTTACCGTACAGAGGATGCTTCACCTGACGCTCGACCAGCACCACGATGGACTTCTCCATCTTGTTGCTCACGACCTTGCCGCTCAGAGTTCTGGCAGTTTGGGTAGCTTCGGTCATGTCACTGTCCTGCCTTTTCGTTCAATACTGTTTTCACGCGAGCGATGTCGCGCTTCACCTTGCCGAGAAGGTGAGACTGATTCAGCTGACCTGTCGCCTTACGCATGCGCAGGTTGAACTGCTCCTTCAGGAGGTCGATCAGCTCTTTGTTCAGCTCCTCGACTGACTTTTCACGCAGCTCTGTTGCTTTCATCACATCACCGTCCTCGTTACAAAGGTGGTCTGTACCGGCAGTTTGGCCGCCGCGAGAGTGAATGCGTCACGAGCGATTTCCTCGGAAACACCTTCCATCTCGTAGAGCATGCGGCCTGGCTGGATTTCAGCCACCCAATACTCGACAGAACCCTTACCTTTACCCATTCGAACTTCAAGCGGCTTTCCGGTGATCGGCTTGTCCGGGAACACCCGGATCCAGATCTTACCGCCCCGCTTGATGCGACGAGTCATGGTACGACGCGCTGCCTCAATCTGGCGCGCAGTTATACGCCCACGGCTCGTAGCCTTCAATCCGTATTCACCGAAGCTCACCTTGTTGGCGCGGTGAGCAAGACCGGTGTTACGGCCTTTCATTACCTTGCGGAATTTGGTGCGTTTTGGTTGCAGCATAAGAGTGCCCCTTTACTTAGAACCTTTCTTCCCAGAGGCTTTCTTGTCAGCACGGACCTGCTCCATACCACCAAGAATCTCACCTTTGAAGATCCATACCTTGACGCCGATTACGCCGTAAGTGGTATGCGCTTCGTAGGTTGCGTAATCAATATCTGCACGCAGTGTGTGCAGCGGAACACGACCTTCGCGATACCACTCGGAACGAGCGATTTCAGCACCCCCGAGACGACCGCCTACCTGGATCTTGATACCCTTGGCACCCTGGCGCATGGCGTTCTGAACCGCACGCTTCATAGCGCGACGGAACATCACACGACGCTCCAGCTGGCCGGCAACGTTTTGCGCTACCAGGCGGGCATCGAGGTCCGGCTTGCGGACTTCTTCGATGTTGATGTGCACAGGCACACCCATCATGTCGCTGACTTCGCGACGCAGACGATCAACATCTTCACCCTTCTTACCGATAACAATACCGGGACGGGCAGTATGGATCGTGATACGGGCGTTCTGAGCAGGGCGCTCGATCACAATCTTGCTGACAGACGCCTTAACCAGACGCTTGTCAAGGAACTCACGAACCTGAATGTCATTCAGCAGGTTCCTGGAGTATTCCTTCTTGTCGGCATACCAGACTGAGTTGTGCTCTTTGATCACACCCAGGCGAATGCCGGTTGGATTTACTTTATGACCCATCTGAGCATCTCCTACTTGTCGGCGACCTTGACGGTGATATGGCAGGTGCGCTTGAAAATACGGTCAGCGCGCCCCTTGGCTCGAGCTTTGATTCGCTTGAGCGTCGGACCCTCATCCACCATCACGGTGGAAACCCGCAGTTCGTCAACGTCCAGACCTTCGTTGTGCTCAGCGTTGGCGATGGCGGACTCAAGAGCTTTCTTGATCACGACCGCCGCCTTCTTCGGGCTGAAAGTCAGAATGTTCAGGGCATCCTCAACAGCCTTGCCACGTACTTGGTCAGCGACAAGACGTGCTTTCTGAGCTGAGAGGTTAGCGCCCTTATACTTGGCTGCTACTTCCATTTCGATTACCTCAGAATCAGCGTTTAGCTTTCTTGTCGGCCGCATGACCACGATAAGTACGCGTTGCCGCGAACTCACCCAGCTTATGTCCAACCATATCTTCGGTGACATAAACCGGCACGTGCTGCTTGCCGTTGTGGACTGCAATGGTCAGGCCTACCATCTCTGGAAAGACTGTCGACCGGCGGGACCAGGTTTTGATCGGCCGCTTGTCGTTAGCTTCCAGAGCTGCCTCGACCTTCTTCAACAGATGCAGGTCTATAAAAGGACCTTTCTTTAAAGAACGTGGCACAGCAATTACCTCTATGTAGTCGTTTACTTGGCCGAACGACGACGTACTATCATCTTGTCAGTACGCTTGTTCTTACGAGTCTTATGCCCTTTGGTCGGAACACCCCACGGAGTAACCGGGTGACGCCCGCCAGAGGTACGCCCTTCACCACCACCATGTGGGTGGTCAACTGGGTTCATAGCAACACCACGTACTGTTGGCCGTTTGCCGCGCCAACGTGATGCACCCGCTTTACCAAGCTGCTTGAGGCTGTGCTCGCTGTTGGATACTTCACCCAGCGTTGCACGGCAATCTACAAGCACCTTACGCATTTCACCTGAGCGCAGGCGGATGGTGGCATACGCACCTTCCCGGGCAACCAGCTGTACGGATGCGCCCGCAGAGCGAGCCAGCTGTGCACCTTTGCCAGGCTTGAGTTCGACGCAGTGGATCACAGAACCGACCGGAATATTCCGGAGCGGCAGCGTGCTACCCACTTTGATTGGCGCGTCGATACCGGAGCGCACAGGATCACCAATCTGCATGCCTTTGGGAGCGACAATATAACGACGCTCGCCATCGGCGTACTTCAACAGTGCAATGTGCGCAGAGCGGTTCGGATCGTATTCCAGGCGCTCAATGACCGCCGGGATACCATCTTTGGTCCGCTTGAAATCGATGACACGGTAGTGCTTCTTGTGGCCACCACCCGTATGACGGGTTGTGATGCGGCCTACATTGTTACGACCACCCGTCTTGTTCTTTCTTTCTACCAACGGCTCGTATGGGCGCCCAGTGTGCAGATCCGGGTTGTAAAGCTTTACAACGTGACGGCGTCCGGCAGATGTTGGTTTGGTTTTGACGATCGGCATATTACGACCCCTTTACCTTATTCCACATCCAGAAAATCGATGTCCTGACCTTCTGCCAGCTTTACGTAAGCCTTACGAATGTCATTACGCTTGCCGAACCCGCGGATAGTGCGCTTGAGCTTACCCTTACGGTTCAGAACCTGAACACCTTCTACGGTGACGTTGAACAGCTGCTCAACGGCTTTCTTGATCTCGGGCTTGGTGGCATCAGGTGCTACACGAAACACTACCTGGCCACGCTCTGCTGCCAGAGACGCTTTTTCCGATACGTGCGGCCCAAGCAGGACCTTGTAAATACGTTCCTGATTCATCCCAGCATCTCCTCGATCTTCTTCAGAGCGGGAACGGTCACAACGACCTTCTCGAAGGCAACCAGGCTAACCGGATCCAGACCGGCAATATCACGCACGTCGACGTGCGGAATGTTGCGCGAGGCCAGATGCAGGTTCTGCTCGACGTTGTCGGACAGAATCAGCGCATTGGTCACACCGATATCCTTCAGCTTGGCGTTGAATGCCTTGGTCTTGGGGCTATCAACATTCATATCGTCGACAACCACCAGACGCTCTTGGCGAACCAGCTCGGAAAAAATGGAGCGCATCGCTGCGCGGTACATTTTGCGGTTAACCTTTTGCTCAAAGCCACGAGGCTTGGCCGCAAAGGTAACGCCACCGGCACGCCAGATCGGACTACGGATAGTACCGGCACGGGCACGACCGGTGCCCTTCTGACGCCATGGCTTCTTACCGCCACCGCTTACTTCGGAACGCGTCTTCTGAGCCTTGGTACCCTGGCGGGCGCCTGCCATGTAGGCAGTCACTACCTGGTGAACCAGCGACTCGTTAAAATCTTTGGCGAATGCAGCGTCGGAAACCGAAATTCCCTTGCCGCTACCTGTAATAGTCAATTCCATCGCACCGCTCCTCAGGCTTTAACTGCAGGCTTGATGACAACATCGCCGCCAGTTGCGCCGGGAACGGCACCACTTACCAGCAGCAGGTTGCGCTCGGCGTCGACACGGACGATTTTCAGGTTCTGCACAGTTACCTGAGCATTACCCATCTGGCCCGCCATCTTTTTGCCCTTGAATACCTTGCCCGGAGTCTGGTTCTGACCAATGGAACCCGGAGCACGGTGAGACAGAGAGTTACCGTGAGTGGCATCCTGCATAGAGAAATTCCAGCGCTTTACACCGCCCTGGAAGCCCTTACCCTTGGACTGCCCGATGGCATCAACCACCTGACCGTCTTCGAATACAGAAGCCGTGATCTCACTACCAGCGGCAAGGTCTTCACCTTCGCCATCGGCAAGACGGAATTCCCACATACCACGACCGGCTTCAACGCCCGCCTTGGCAAAGTGGCCCGCTTCGCTCTTGGTAACACGAGAGGAACGACGAGTACCGACAGTCACCTGTACGGCGCGGTAGCCATCGCTTTCAAGAGTTTTCAGTTGGGTAATGCGGTTGGGCTCAACCTCAATTACCGTTACGGGCAGCGCCTGCCCATCTTCCGTAAAAATACGGGTCATACCGGCCTTACGACCGACAACACCAATTGCCATGCTTCACCTCTTAAGTGTACGGGGCTCTCACCCTCTATGGCCTTATGACAGTTACACAGACTAATACCGGGCGGTATTAGCCGAGGCTGATCTGAACGTCTACACCTGCTGCCAGGTCCAGTTTCATCAGAGCATCTACTGTCTTTTCCGTCGGCTCAACGATGTCGAGCAAACGCTTATGCGTACGAATTTCATACTGATCACGCGCGTCCTTGTTGACGTGCGGAGAGATCAATATGGTGTACTTTTCCTTCCGCGTCGGCAGAGGGATAGGGCCACGCACCTGAGCGCCGGTCCGCTTGGCGGTATCGACGATCTCCTGCGTGGACTGGTCGATCAGGCGATAATCAAACGCCTTCAACCGGATTCGAATTTTTTGGCTTTGCATGATGCACCAAACTCCACTCGTAGCAGCTACTAGTTAGCCGACCTTCAAAAAAAGGAGCCGCATTGTATGCATAATACCCAACCCTGTCAACAGCAATACTGGTTGACCGGGTCAGGCAAGCTTTGCGGCTGAAACAGAAAAAGGGGCTGAAGAATCAGCCCCTTTTTCCTGATCAAACGAGCAGATTACTCGATGATCTTGGAGACTACGCCGGCACCAACGGTACGGCCGCCTTCGCGAATCGCGAAGCGCAGGCCATCTTCCATGGCGATCGGAGCAATCAGGGTAACACTCATCTTGACGTTGTCACCCGGCATAACCATTTCCACACCTTCCGGCAGTTCGCAAGAACCGGTTACGTCGGTGGTACGGAAGTAGAACTGCGGACGGTAGCCCTTGAAGAACGGAGTATGACGGCCGCCTTCTTCTTTGGACAGTACGTACACTTCGCACTCGAACTTGGTGTGCGGAGTGATGGAACCCGGAACCGCCAGAACCTGACCACGCTCAACGTCGTCACGCTTGGTGCCACGCAGCAGCGCGCCAATGTTCTCACCAGCACGACCTTCGTCCAGCAGCTTGCGGAACATCTCAACACCAGTACAAGTGGTCTTCACGGTATCCTTGATACCCACGATTTCCACTTCGTCACCAGTCTTGATAACGCCACGCTCAACACGGCCGGTCACAACAGTACCACGACCGGAGATGGAGAAGACGTCCTCGATCGGCATCAGGAACGGCTGATCGATCGCACGCTCCGGCTCAGGGATGTAGTCATCCAGAGCTTCTACCAGCTTCTTGACAGCGGTAGTACCCATCTCGTTGTCGTCTTTGCCTTCCAGCGCCATCAGCGCGGAACCAGTGATGATCGGAGTGTCGTCACCCGGGAAGTCGTACTGGCTCAGCAGGTCACGAACTTCCATCTCAACCAGCTCAAGCAGCTCTTCATCGTCTACCATGTCCGCTTTGTTCAGGAACACCACGATGAACGGTACACCAACCTGACGGGACAGCAGGATGTGCTCGCGAGTCTGCGGCATGGGGCCGTCAGCTGCGGAGCAAACCAGGATCGCGCCGTCCATCTGCGCCGCACCAGTGATCATGTTCTTCACATAGTCAGCATGGCCCGGGCAATCTACGTGTGCGTAGTGACGGTTCGGAGAATCGTACTCAACGTGAGACGTCGCAATAGTAATACCACGAGCTTTCTCTTCCGGTGCGTTATCGATCTGGTCGAATGCACTCGCAGACCCTGTACCCCAAACTTCGTGACATACACGGGTCAGGGCAGCAGTCAAAGTGGTTTTACCATGGTCAACGTGACCAATGGTGCCTACGTTCAAGTGCGGCTTATTACGCTCAAATTTAGATTTAGACACGGTTACACCTCTTCCTGTTTCTTAAGTCCTGGGGATCAACCCTTTTTAATGATCGCTTCGGCAATGTTCGAAGGTGCCTCTGAATAACCAGAGAACTCCATCGCGTAGGACGCCCGGCCTTGCGTTGCAGAACGCAAGTCGGTGGCGTAACCGAACATTTCCGACAACGGAACCTCTGCACGGATGACCTTACCAGCAGGACCCTCGTCCATACCCTGGATTACGCCGCGACGACGGTTCAGGTCGCCTACAACATCACCCATGTAGTCTTCCGGCGTCACAACTTCCACACGCATGATCGGCTCGAGCAGTGCCGGGCTTGCCTCGAGGGCACCCTTCTTCATTGCCATGGAACCGGCAACCTTGAAGGCCATTTCGTTGGAGTCGACGTCGTGATAGGAACCGTCGTACAGGGTTGCCTTGATACGCAGCAGCGGATAACCGGCCAGACAGCCGTTCTGCATCTGCTCTTCAATACCCTGCTGAACTGCCGGGATGTATTCCTTGGGAACAACACCACCAACAATCTCATTCACGAAGATAAAGTTTTCGCCTTCTTCATCATCCAGCGGCAACGGCTCAAGCTTCAGCTTGACGTGACCGTACTGACCACGGCCACCAGATTGACGTACGAATTTGCCTTCGACGTCTACCGGCTTGCGGATGCACTCACGATAAGCAACCTGCGGCTTACCGATGTTCGCCTCTACCTTGAATTCGCGACGCATACGGTCGACGATGATGTCCAGGTGAAGCTCACCCATGCCGGAGATGATGGTCTGGCCGGATTCCTCGTCAGTACGAACGCGGAACGACGGGTCTTCCTGAGCCAGCTTGCCCAGGGCAACGCCCATCTTTTCCTGGTCCGCCTTGGACTTCGGCTCAACGGCAACAGAGATGACCGGCTCCGGGAATTCCATACGCTCGAGAATGATCTTGTGATTCTCGTCGCACAGGGTATCACCGGTGGTCACGCTTTTCAGACCGATAGCCGCAGCAATGTCGCCCGCCAGAACCTCTTTGATTTCCTGACGATCCTTGGAGTGCATCTGAACCATACGGCCGACGCGCTCTTTCTTGCCCTTGACCGAGTTGTAGACGGCATTACCGGACTCAAGCTTACCGGAGTAAACCCGGAAGAAAGTCAGAGTACCGACAAACGGATCAGTGGCGATCTTGAACGCCAGTGCCGCGAAGGGCGCGTTATCATCCGCCTCACGAAGCTCTTCGGTGCCATCTTCGTCAACCTCACCACGAATGGCCTTGACTTCGTCCGGCGCCGGCAGGAACTCGATAACAGAGTCCAGAACAGCCTGAACGCCCTTGTTCTTGAACGCAGAACCACAGGTGGCAACAACGATTTCGTTGGCCAGGGTGCGCATGCGCAGACCTTTCTTGATATCCTCGATGGACAGCTCACCCTCTTCGAGGTACCGCTCCATCAACTCTTCATTGGCTTCTGCAGCAGCTTCGACCATCTGCTCGCGGTACATGGCGACTTCTTCTTCCATTTCCGCAGGCACTTCTTTCTGCTCGTAGCTGGCGCCAGCGTCAGCTTCGTTCCAGTAGATGGCCTTGTTACGAATCAGGTCCACAATGCCAGCGAAGTTGTCTTCGGCACCGATCGGCAACTGAATCGGAACGCAGTTCGCGCCCAGACGCTTCTTGATCTGCTCTACAACGCGCAGGAAGTTTGCACCGGCACGGTCCATCTTGTTGACGAACACCATGCGGGGAACTTCGTACTTGTTGGCCTGACGCCACACCGTCTCGGACTGGGGCTCAACACCGGAGGAGCCACAGAACACGACAACCGCACCGTCGAGTACGCGCAGGGAACGCTCTACTTCGATCGTGAAGTCAACGTGCCCCGGGGTGTCGATGATGTTGATCCGGTGCTCCGGGTACTGCTTATCCATACCCTGCCAGAATGTCGTAGTCGCAGCAGAGGTGATGGTAATACCACGCTCCTGCTCCTGCTCCATCCAGTCCATGGTGGCTGCACCATCATGGACTTCACCGATCTTGTGGGAGATACCTGTATAGAACAGCACCCGCTCGGTGGTCGTGGTTTTGCCCGCATCAACGTGCGCACAAATACCAATGTTTCTGTAACGCTTGATAGGAGTCTTGCGTGCCACTGTATAAACCTCGGCTGATTAGAAACGGAAGTGAGAGAACGCCTTGTTGGCTTCTGCCATGCGGTGAACATCTTCACGCTTCTTAACAGCGGAGCCTTTGCTGTCAGCGGCGTCCAGGATTTCACCAGCCAGACGCTGAGCCATGGACTTCTCACCGCGCTTCCGTGAATATTCTACGAGCCAGCGCATTGCCAGCGCGTTCTGACGGGAAGGCCGTACTTCGACAGGCACCTGGTAAGTAGCACCACCCACACGACGGGACTTAACCTCAACCATCGGCTGGATGTTCTCCAGGGCCTTCTCGAACATGTCGATCGGCTCTTCTTTGGATTTCTCGGCAACAATGTCCAGAGCACCGTAAACAATGCGCTCTGCGGTAGATTTCTTGCCACTTTCCATCACGTGATTGATGAACTTGGCAAGACGTGCACTGCCGAATTTCGGATCCGGGATAATTTCCCGTTTAGCTGCAACTCTTCTTCTAGGCATCGATAAGCCCTTATATATCTAAAAGGTCTTCAGGAACCCCTGAGATAGCAAATGCTACTCAGCCTTACTCTTACCGTTCTGACAAGCAACGATAAAAGACACCCGCTCGGGACATCAGGACTTGGGTCGTTTTGCACCGTACTTGGAGCGGCCCTGCTTACGGTTCTGTACACCCTGAGTGTCCAGCGTTCCGCGAACAGTGTGATAGCGCACACCCGGAAGGTCTTTAACTCGACCGCCACGGATAAGCACAACACTGTGCTCCTGAAGGTTGTGACCTTCACCACCAATGTATGAGGAAACCTCGTAGCCGTTGGTCAGACGAACACGGCACACTTTACGCAGTGCTGAGTTCGGCTTCTTCGGCGTTGTGGTATACACACGAGTGCACACACCACGGCGCTGAGGGCAGGCCTGGAGAGCAGGAACATCGCTCTTGGCTACCCGGCGCTTACGAGGCTTACGCACCAACTGATTAATCGTTGCCATGTAAGCAAACTCCAAAAAACCATATCAATGAAACTTACCCCCAGTGCAGAGGGTAAAATTTAAGGGACGCAAGTGTAAGCCTGCGCCCCCGGACAGTCAAGATGACTGGTCTCTTTTTGACCACCTCCCGGGTAGGTAACTACCCGGAGGCAGTGCGCCGGCTCAACTCAGCTTTCGCGGTTGAGCTCGGCACTCAGAGCTTCTTCCACGTCGGCCGCGGTTACGCCCTGCTCTTCCAGGTCACGTTTGCGACGACGCTCGTTGTGATACGCCAGACCAGTACCAGCCGGAATCAGTCGACCAACCACAACGTTTTCTTTCAGGCCGCGCAGGTAATCCCGCTTACCGGTAACCGCACCTTCGGTGAGTACCCGGGTGGTTTCCTGGAACGAAGCCGCAGAAATGAACGACTCGGTGGCCAGGGAAGCCTTGGTGATACCCAGCAGCAGACGCTCGAACCTAGCCGGCTCTTTGTCTGCCACGTCGGCCTTCTCGTTTTCTTCCAGCACCTGGGTGATTTCCACCTGATCACCGGACAGCAGAGTCGTATCACCCGGATCGGTGATTTCGACCTTGCGCAGCATCTGGCGAACGATAACCTCAATGTGTTTATCGTTGATGACAACGCCCTGCAGACGGTAAACGTCCTGGATTTCGTTGGTGATGTACTTGGCCAGCTCGACCACACCCAGCAGACGCAAAATATCGTGCGGGTTGGACGGACCATCCGAAATCACCTCACCCTTCTCAACGGTCTCACCTTCGAAGACGTTGAGCTGACGGTGCTTCGGAATCAGCACTTCATAGGGATCGGCATCCTTCGGCGTGATCACCAGACGCTTCTTGCCCTTGGTTTCCTTGCCGAACGAGACCATACCGCTGATTTCAGCCAGAATGGACGACTCCTTCGGACGACGGGCCTCGAACAGATCGGCAACTCGCGGCAGACCACCGGTGATATCCCGGGTCTTGGAGCTTTCCTGCGGAATCCGCGCAACCACATCACCTAGCTCAACCCGCGCGCCATTGGCCATGGTCACCAGCGCATTCGCCGGCAGGAAGAAGATTGCGGTACCGCCGCCTGGCAGTTCCACTTCCTCGCCCTTTTCGTCAATGAGCTGGATCGCCGGACGGATGTCCTTGCCAGCCGCAGGACGCTCTTTGGAATCAATGACCTCCATGGTGGACAGGCCGGTCAGTTCGTCAGTCTGGGTCCGGACAGTGATGCCCTGATCCATATTGACGAATTTCGCGGTACCACCGGCTTCGGCAATGATCGGGTGAGTGTGTGGATCCCACTTGGCAACCACAACGCCGGCTTCAACGGCATCTCCGTGCTTCACGGAGAGAACCGCACCGTATGGCAACTTGTACCACTCACGCTCACGACCCTGGTCATCGGCAATCGCCAGCGCAGAGGATCGTGAGATCACCACCAGAGAACCATCGGCCTTCTCAATCGACTTCATATTGTGAAGACGGACCGTACCACCATGCTTGACCTGGATATTGTCCACCGCGGACGCCCGGCTGGCCGCACCACCAATGTGGAAGGTACGCATGGTCAGCTGGGTACCCGGCTCACCGATGGACTGAGCGGCGATAACGCCGACAGCCTCACCAACGTTGACCTCATGGCCACGGGCCAGATCACGGCCGTAGCACTTGGAACAGATACCATGGCGGGTTTCGCAGGTGATCGCAGAGCGAACCCAGACTTCGTCCACACCGGCCCGCTCGAGGGTTTCAACGGCCTTCTCGTCCAGCAAGGTGCCGGCTTCAATGACGGCGTTGTCCTTGTCAGTCGGGGTAAACGCATCACGGGCGGTCACACGACCCAGAACCCGGTCACCCAGGGGTACAACAACGTCGCCGCCTTCGATGTGCGGCGTCATCAGCAGACCTTCATCGGTACCACAGTCAGGCTCGGTAACGACCAGATCCTGGGACACGTCCACCAGACGACGAGTCAGGTAACCGGAGTTCGCGGTCTTCAGAGCGGTATCCGCCAGACCCTTACGAGCACCGTGGGTGGAGATGAAGTACTGGAGTACGTTCAGACCTTCACGGAAGTTCGCGGTGATCGGCGTTTCGATGATGGAGCCATCCGGCTTGGCCATCAGGCCACGCATACCGGCCAGCTGACGGATCTGGGCCGCGGAACCCCGGGCGCCGGAATCGGCCATCATGTAAACCGAGTTGAACGACTCCTGCATCAGGTATTCGCCGTCTTCACCCTTCACCGGCTGTCCGTCAGGCCCGATAACCTGCTCCTTCGCCAGACGCTCCATCATGGCTTTGGAAACTTTATCGTTGGCACGTGACCAGATGTCGATAACCTTGTTGTACTTCTCGCCCTGAGTCAGCAGACCGGACGCGTACTGGGTCTCGATATCCTTCACCTCAGCGGATGCGGCATCGACCAGCTCGTACTTCTCCGGCGGAATCTCGAAATCGTTGAAACCGATGGAGATCCCGGACACGGTCGCATAGTGATAACCCATGTACATCAGCTGGTCCGCGAAGATGACGGTGTCTTTCAGGCCGGCATCACGGTAGCAGGTGTTGATCAGGTTAGAGATTGCCTTCTTGACCATCGGCTTGTTGACCAGCTCGTAGGACAGGCCATCAGGCACGATGTCGAACAGCAGCGCCCGACCAACCGTGGTATCAACAATCTTGTATTCTTCGGTGCGCGAACCGTCTTCGGCAATCGCAACTTCCTTAACGCGAACCTTGACGATCGCCTGAAGGTCGACCATGCCAGCGCCGTAGGCACGATGCGCCTCTTTGACGTCAGCAAACACCATACCTTCGCCCAGGGCGCTCTTGCGCTCACGGGTCATGTAGTACAGACCGAGTACCACGTCCTGAGACGGCACGATAATCGGCTCGCCGTTAGCCGGCGACAGTACGTTGTTGGTGGACATCATCAACGCACGAGCTTCAAGCTGGGCTTCCAGAGTCAGCGGTACGTGCACCGCCATCTGGTCACCGTCAAAGTCGGCGTTATAGGCCGCACACACCAACGGGTGCAACTGGATTGCCTTGCCTTCGATCAGAACCGGCTCGAACGCCTGAATACCCAGACGGTGCAGAGTCGGCGCACGGTTCAGCATGATCGGATGCTCACGGATGACCTCGTCCAGGATATCCCAGACCACGCCTTCCTCGCGCTCGACCATCTTCTTGGCGGCCTTGATGGTGGTCGCCAGGCCTCGGTGCTCCAGCTTGGAGAAAATAAACGGCTTGAACAGTTCCAGTGCCATCTTCTTGGGCAGACCACACTGGTGCAGGCGCAGGTATGGACCAACCACGATCACCGAACGACCGGAGTAGTCCACACGCTTACCCAGCAGGTTCTGACGGAAACGACCCTGCTTACCCTTGATCATGTCAGCCAGGGATTTCAGCGGGCGCTTGTTGGTGCCGGTAATGGCCCGGCCACGGCGGCCGTTATCCAGCAGCGCATCGACGGCTTCCTGCAGCATCCGTTTCTCGTTGCGCACGATGATATCCGGCGCGTTCAGCTCCAGCAGGCGCTTGAGACGGTTGTTCCGGTTGATCACCCGACGGTACAGATCGTTCAGATCAGAGGTCGCGAAGCGGCCACCGTCCAGCGGTACCAGCGGGCGCAGATCCGGCGGAAGCACCGGCAGCACGGTCATGACCATGTCGCCTGGTTTGTTGCCGGAATACAGGAACGCCTCAAGAATCTTCAGACGCTTGCTGAACTTCTTGATCTTGGTTTCGGAGTTGGTCTGCGGGATCTCTTCACGCAGGGCATCAACCTCTTCCTGCAGATCGATACCTTCGAGGAGCTCCTTGACCGCTTCGGCACCCATGCGGGCGTCGAACTCGTCACCGAATTCTTCCAGGGCTTCATAGTACTGCTCATCATTCAGCAGTTGCCCCTTCTCCAGGGTGGTCATCCCCGGATCGATAACAATAAAGGATTCGAAGTACAGGACCCGCTCGATATCGCGCAGGGTCATATCCAGCATCAGACCGATACGGGACGGCAGTGACTTCAGGAACCAGATGTGCGCGACCGGGCTGGCCAGCTCGATGTGGCCCATACGCTCACGACGCACGCTGGCCAGTGCAACTTCAACGCCACACTTCTCGCAGATAACACCGCGATGCTTCAGGCGCTTGTATTTACCGCACAGACACTCGTAGTCCTTGATCGGGCCGAAGATCTTGGCACAGAAAAGACCGTCACGCTCCGGCTTGAAGGTACGGTAGTTAATGGTCTCAGGCTTCTTCACTTCGCCAAAGGACCAGGAACGGATCATGTCAGGCGACGCCAGGCCAATGCGGATGGCGTCGAATTCCTTGCTTTGGTTCTGGCTCTTGAGAAGATTCAGCAAATCTTTCATCAGTAAAAGCTCCGGATGGCGTTAATCTCGGGCGGGCACTGGTCGTGCCCGCTCACGCTGCCAAAAACAATTCGGCTCACTCGGATTCCAGCTCGATGTCGATACCCAGCGAGCGGATTTCCTTGACAAGAACGTTGAAGGATTCGGGCATGCCCGGCTCCATCCGATGATCGCCATCGACAATGTTCTTGTACATCTTGGTCCGACCGTTCACATCATCAGACTTGACGGTGAGCATCTCCTGCAGCGTATAAGCTGCACCGTAGGCCTCAAGGGCCCACACTTCCATCTCACCGAAGCGCTGGCCACCGAACTGCGCCTTACCACCCAGCGGCTGCTGGGTAACCAGGCTGTAAGAGCCGGTGGAACGAGCGTGCATCTTGTCATCGATCAGGTGGTTCAGCTTCAGGATGTACATGTAGCCAACCGTCACCGGGCGATCGAACATATCACCGGTGCGACCGTCATACAGCATGGTCTGACCGGTGGTGCTCAATCCCGCAAGCTCAAGCATGCGCTTGACCTCGGCCTCCTTGGCACCGTCGAATACCGGCGTTGCCATGGGTACACCGCTGCGAAGGTTATGACACATCTCCAGGATTTCCTTGTCGGACAGGGAATCCAGGTCCACCTTGAACACTTCGTCTGAGTGATTGTAGATCTCATCCAGCAGCTTGCGTAATTCAGCCACCTTGCGCTGCTCGTCCAGCATCTGGCTGATACGCTCACCCAGACCCTTGGCCGCCGCGCCCAGGTGAGTCTCAAGCACCTGACCTACGTTCATCCGCGAAGGAACACCCAGCGGGTTCAGAACCACGTCAACCGTGTTGCCGTGCTCGTCGTAAGGCATGTCTTCAATCGGCATAACCGAGGAAATAACACCCTTGTTACCGTGACGACCGGCCATCTTGTCGCCCGGCTGGATACGACGCTTGATGGCCAGGTACACCTTGACGATCTTCAGTACGCCCGGCGCGAGGTCATCGCCCTGCTGAAGCTTGCCTTTCTTATCGTCAAAGCGCGCTTCGTGCTCTTTCTTGCGATCCTCCAGACCCTGCTCGGATTTCTCCAGCAGCTCGTTCAGGCTCTCGTCTTTCATCCGGAGCTTGAACCAGTCGGAACGCGGCAGCTCGGCCAGGTAGCTCTCTTCGAGGGTCGCCCCTTTCTTCAGGCCCGGCCCACTGATGACTTCCTGGCCGTTCAACGCACTGTTCAGACGCTCAAAGGTCGCACCTTCAACAATCCGGTACTCGTCTTTCAGGTCCTTGCGATACTGGTCCAGCTGCTCTTTCTCGATGGCCTGGGCACGCTGATCCTTCTCGATACCGTCGCGGGTAAAGACCTGCACGTCGATAACGGTGCCGCGGGTACCAGTCGGCACACGGGAGGAGGTGTCCTTCACATCAGACGCCTTCTCACCAAAGATGGCACGCAGCAGCTTCTCTTCTGGAGTAAGCTGGGTTTCACCTTTCGGTGTTACCTTGCCTACCAGAATGTCGCCGGGGCCTACCTCAGCACCAATGTAAACAATACCGGACTCATCCAGCTTGGACAGCGCACTTTCACCAACGTTCGGAATGTCCGCGGTGATTTCTTCGCTTCCCAGCTTGGTGTCCCGAGCCACACAGGTCAGCTCCTGAATGTGGATAGTCGTCAGGCGGTCTTCCTGAACCACTTTCTCGGAAATGAGGATGGAGTCCTCAAAGTTGTAACCGTTCCAGGGCATGAACGCGATGCGCATGTTCTGCCCCAGGGCCAGCTCACCCAGATCGACGGATGGGCCGTCAGCCAGCACATCGCCACGGGCAATCACGTCGCCCTGACGCACGATGGAGCGCTGGTTGATACAGGTGTTCTGGTTCGAACGGGTGTACTTGGTCAGGTTGTAGATATCCACACCTGCGTCACCCGCTTCGGTCTCTTCGTTGTTGACGCGAACCACGATGCGCGAAGCGTCAACGCTTTCGATGACACCGCCCCGGCGGGCCGACACACAGACGCCAGAGTCTTGGGCAACCGTCCGCTCAACACCAGTCCCGACCAGCGGAACCTGGGCTTTAAGCGTCGGAACCGCCTGACGTTGCATGTTCGCACCCATCAGTGCCCGGTTAGCATCGTCGTGCTCCAGGAACGGAATCAAAGATGCCGCTACCGACACAACCTGACGCGGAGATACGTCCATGAAGTTGACGCTTTCCGGCGGAGTAACGGTAAATTCGTTCTGGTGCCGAACCGTAACCAGCTCGTCGGTCAGACGCTTGGACTTTTCGTCCATGGCGGCGCTGGCCTGGGCGATGACGTAGTTGCTCTCCTCGATTGCGGACAGGTAAACCACTTCATCGGTTACCACGCCGTTCTCAACCTTCCGGTACGGGCTCTCAAGGAAACCGTAGGAGTTGGAGCGCGCGTAAGTCGCCAGCGAGTTGATCAGACCGATGTTCGGACCTTCCGGCGTCTCGATCGGGCATACGCGACCGTAGTGGGTCGGATGTACGTCACGAACCTCAAAGCCCGCACGCTCACGGGTCAGACCACCCGGGCCCAACGCAGAGATACGACGCTTGTGCGTGACCTCGGACAGCGGGTTGTTCTGGTCCATGAACTGGGACAGCTGGCTTGAGCCGAAGAATTCTTTAACAGCGGCCGCTACCGGTTTGGCGTTGATCAGGTCCTGCGGCATCAGCCCTTCGCTTTCAGCAAGGCTCAGACGCTCACGAACTGCGCGTTCAACCCGCACCAGGCCAACGCGGAACTGGTTTTCGGCCATTTCGCCAACACAGCGAACCCGACGGTTACCGAGGTTATCGATATCGTCAACATTGCCCTGGCCATTACGGATATCGATCAGGGTCTTGAGGACATCGATGATGTCTTCGTGGGTCAGCGTGCCCTCACCTGTGCTTTCTTCACGGCGCAGGCGGCGGTTCAGCTTCATCCGGCCAACCGCAGACAGGTCATAGCGCTCTTCAGAGAAGAACAGGTTGTTAAACAGGTTCTCAGCTGACTCCTTCGTGGGCGGCTCGCCCGGGCGCATCATCCGGTAGATCTCAACCAGCGCTTCGAGCGGCGTGCGGGTCGGATCGATACGCAGGGTGTCAGACATGAACGGACCGCAGTCCAGATCGTTGGTGTAAAGGGTTTCGATATCCTTAACACCAGCGTCGAGAATCTTGGTAACAAGTTCTTCTGTCAGCTCGGAGTTACACTCCACCAGAACTTCACCGGAAGCCTGATCGATCATGTCTTTGGCCAGTACACGGCCATACAGGTACTCGGTCGGTACCTCAAGCTCGTTGATACCGGCTTTTTCCAGCTGCTTGATGTGGCGGGCCGTAATCCGGCGACCTTCCTCGACAATCACGTTACCGTCATTGTCCTTGATATCGAAGGTTGCGATGTCGCCACGCAGACGGCTCGGCACCAGCTCCAGCTTGCACACTTCGGCGCCCAGGCTGAACTTACTGGTTTCGAAGAACATCTCCAGCATCTGCTCGGAGGTATAGCCCAGGCCACGCA
This sequence comes from Marinobacter sp. PE14, assembly GCF_053566155.1. NCBI lineage: Bacteria > Pseudomonadati > Pseudomonadota > Gammaproteobacteria > Pseudomonadales > Marinobacteraceae > Marinobacter > Marinobacter sp. PE14. Next base: position 180,693 of record NZ_JBQXNY010000007.1, read on the forward strand.
ACAGAATGGATGCCGGCAGTTTACGACGACGGTCGATACGAACGAACACAGAGTCCTTCGGATCAAACTCGAAGTCCAGCCAGGAACCACGGTAAGGAATCACCCGGGCAGAATACAGCAGCTTGCCGGAGGAATGAGTCTTGCCCTTGTCGTGATCGAAGAACACACCCGGAGATCGGTGGAGCTGGGAAACAATAACGCGCTCGGTACCGTTGATAACGAAGGTACCGTTCTCGGTCATCAGGGGCATCTCGCCCATGTAGACTTCCTGCTCTTTAATGTCCTTGATCGCCTTGTTGGACGATTCCTTATCGTAAATGATAAGGCGGACCTTCACCCGCAGCGGCGCTGCATAGGTTACGCCCCTAAGCTGGCATTCCTTGACATCAAAAACCGGCTCGCCAATACGATAGCTCACGTATTCGAGCGCGGCATTGCCAGAGTAACTGACAATCGGGAATACGGATTTGAATGCTGCGTGAAGACCGGTTTCCCGGCGGTCTTCAGGAGCGGCTTCCATTTGGAGGAAGTCCCGGAACGAATCCAGCTGAATAGACAGCAAATAGGGGACGTCCATCACGGAAGGCAATTTACTAAAATCTTTGCGAATCCGCTTTTTCTCAGTGTAGGAGTAAGTCATCTGCATTCCCCAGCTTTAGACCTGATACCTGGTATCAAGAAGCAACCAATGTTCTGCTTCGGGGCCGAATTGCTCGGCTTATCGCGCCGTCTTGAACAAGACTCTGGCTGTAGGTTATAGATCTGACATCAACCTGCAATTGCTCACCAGACTCTATAGCATATACAACAGAAAAAGGCCGGTGGCCCAAAGCCACCAGCCTGTCCATGCTTATCGCACGGTTTCGATCAACAGCCGACTCTTACTTGAGCTCAACAGAAGCGCCTGCTTCCTCAAGCTTCTTCTTGGCTTCTTCAGCGTCGTCTTTGCTAGCTGCTTCCTTGATAACGGAAGGAGCGCTGTCGACCATTTCCTTGGCTTCTTTCAGACCCAGGCCGGTCAGTTCACGAACGGCCTTGATTACGTTTACTTTCTTCTCACCAGGACCGGTAAGTACAACGTCAAACTCGGTCTGCTCTTCAGCAGCGGCTTCGCCACCACCAGCAGCGGCCGGCGCAGCAGCAACGGCTGCAGCGGCAGAAACACCGAATTTTTCTTCCATTGCTTCAACCAGCGCAACTACGTCCATTACGCTCATTTCAGCGATTGCGTTCAAAATGTCTTCGTTAGACAGAGCCATGACTTTCTCCCAAAAATATAAAAAATGGTGTTCAACAGAATCAAGCAGCTTCTTGCTTCTGGTCGCGAACTGCCGCTACAGCACGAGTCACTTTCGAAGGAACTTCGTTCAGTGTCCGTGCCAGCTTGGTGATCGGTGCCTGTGTTACAGCGGCCAGCATTGTCAGCGCTTCGTGACGTGTTGGCAGCTTGGCAAGACGGTCGATCTGGTCTGCACCCATCAGCTCTCCGCCGACGGCCAGTCCCTTAATCTCGAACGCTTCTTTCTCTTTGGCAAAATCCTTCAGCAGGCGCGCTGCCGCGCCAGGATCTTCCATAGAGAATGCCAGAATGGTCGGGCCGACCAGGGCTTCGTCGATGCACTCGAACTCGGTACCGCGAATCGCGATCTTCGCCAGGTTGTTACGAACAACCTTCAGACGCACGTTTTCGGCACGAGCCTTGGCACGAAGCGCCGTCATGTCACCAGAGGTAACACCACGGTAGTCAGCCATAACCACAGACAGAGCACCACCGGCAGTCTCGTTGACTTCAGCGACGATCGCTTTCTTGTCTTCGAGTCTAATTGCCACTGGATTTCTCCTCGATTTCGCCGGGTCTTTCCGGCAAACCCACATATACCCCTCGCGGGGCTCCTAACGGTGTTTGGGTTCAGAGAGAACGTCTTCACACCGTCTGCGCAGGCGTTGCTTTAACCCTTTCAGCACTTCCAGTCAAACAGGGAGTGCTTCGGGGGCCTGCGGTCTTTGACAGCCTTGGCTTCCGCCCAGACTACAAAGTAACCACCGATCAAATGATCAAATAGCGAGACCGCTCTGATCGATAGTCAGGCCAGGACCCATAGTCGAGGAAACGGTGATCTTCTTGAGATACACACCTTTCGCCGACGACGGCTTGGCCTTTTTCAGATCTGCTACCAGAGCTTCAAGGTTTTCCTTGATGTTCTGCGCAGAGAATTCAACGTTACCCAGCGGAGCGTGGATAATGCCGTTCTTGTCGGTGCGGTAACGAACCTGACCGGCCTTGGCGTTCTTGACCGCAGTCTCGACGTCAGGAGTCACAGTACCCACCTTCGGGTTCGGCATCAGGCCACGGGGACCAAGAATCTGGCCCAGCTGACCAACAACACGCATGGCGTCCGGAGTGGCGATAACCACGTCGAAATCCATGTTGCCTTTCTTAACTTCGTCCGCCAGATCGTCCATGCCCACAATGTCTGCACCAGCAGCCGTTGCTTTTTCAGCATTGGCACCCTGGGTAAACACAGCAACGCGAACAGTCTTGCCGGTGCCGTGGGGCAGAACAGTGCTGCTACGAACCACCTGGTCGGATTTACGTGCGTCAACGCCCAGGTTAACGGCTACGTCGACAGACTCTTTGAACTTCACGTTCTGGCCCAGCTCAACCAGCAGTGCAACTGCTTCGTCGACAGAGTAGGAACGGGTAGAGTCTACCTTTTCACGAATAAGCTTCTGACGCTTGCTCAGCTTTGCCATGTTACAGGCCCTCCACGTTCAGGCCCATGCTGCGGGCTGTTCCTGCAATGGTACGTACCGCTGCGTCCATATCGGCTGCAGTCAGGTCCGGCTCTTTGGTCTTGGCAATTTCTTCAAGCTGCTCGCGAGTCACGGTACCGACTTTATCGGTGTTCGGACGGCCTGAGCCGCTCTTGATGCCAGCGGCCTTCAGCAAAAGAACCGGCGCAGGCGGAGTCTTGGTAATAAAGGTAAAGCTGCGATCACTGTAAACGGTGATCACGGTCGGAATCGGCAGACCAGGCTCCATGTCTTGGGTCTGGGCGTTGAACGCCTTGCAGAATTCCATGATGTTCACGCCGCGCTGACCCAGTGCGGGACCAACGGGGGGACTCGGGTTGGCCTTGCCGGCAGCAACCTGAAGCTTGATGTACGCTTCAATTTTCTTTGCCATGATAGATCTCCTATGGGTTCAAACGCCTCTCGGCTCCCCGTTTTTCACAACTGCTAAGAGCAGACACAAAAAGCCCGCGTCGCTTGAGCGCGCGAGCTTTCAGCTTTCCTGTTACCGGTCAGTCTTTCTCGACCTGCCCAAACTCCAGCTCCACCGGAGTTGAACGCCCAAAGATCAGAACAGCAACCTTGACCCGACTCTTGTCGTAGTCAACTTCCTCGACCACACCGTTGAAGTCCGCAAAGGGACCTTCAACAACGCGAACAATCTCACCCGGCTCGAACAACGTCTTCGGCTTGGGCTTATCTGCACCGCTCTCAACTCGACGAAGGATTGCTTCCGCTTCCTTTTCGGTAATCGGTGCGGGCTTGTCCTTGGTACCACCAATAAAGCCAAGAACACGCGGTGTATTCTTAACAAGGTGCCACGTCGCATCGTCCATTTCCATCTGGACCAGTACGTACCCGGGATAGAATTTGCGCTCACTCTTGCGCTTCTTCCCTTCTCGCATTTCGACGACTTCCTCGGTCGGAACCAGGATCTCGCCGAAACGGTCTTCCATCTCGTTGAGCGCAACGCGCTCCCTGAGAGTGCGCATTACCTGCTTTTCAAAGCCAGAATACGCATGAACGACGTACCAGCGCTTAGCCATTGCCCACTCCTGTTAACCGATAAATCCGGCGACCAGCAAGCTGATCAGCGAATCCATACCCCACAACAACAGAGCCACAACCAGCACAAACACAACAACAATAGCTGTCGTCTGCACGAGCTCGGGCCTGGTGGGCCATACCACTTTCCGGATCTCAACTCTCGCTTCCTTCAGCAGCGTCGCAAAGCGACGGCCACGGTCGGTCTGGAGGGCAACAAGCACCGCCACAATTGCGAGACCTACAAGAGCCAGAACCCGATACAGCAGAGACTCGGCACTAAAATACTGATTCCCCACCACACCGATGGCGATCAGAACGAAAACAACCAGCCACTTCAGGAAATCGAAACGGCTGGCTGACTGAACGGCTTTTGACTCCATAGGAATCAACTTATGTATCCGGATGTTAAAAAATGGCAGGCCAGGAGGGAATCGAACCCCCAACCTGCGGTTTTGGAGACCGCTGCTCTGCCAATTGAGCTACTGGCCTGCACCGAAACAACTCAGCGCACTTACTCTCGAGTCTATTACTCGATGATCTTGGAGACTACGCCGGCACCAACGGTACGGCCGCCTTCGCGAATCGCGAAGCGCAGGCCATCTTCCATGGCGATCGGAGCAATCAGGGTAACACTCATCTTGACGTTGTCACCCGGCATAACCATTTCCACACCTTCCGGCAGTTCGCAAGAACCGGTTACGTCGGTGGTACGGAAGTAGAACTGCGGACGGTAGCCCTTGAAGAACGGAGTATGACGGCCGCCTTCTTCTTTGGACAGTACGTACACTTCGCACTCGAACTTGGTGTGCGGAGTGATGGAACCCGGAACCGCCAGAACCTGACCACGCTCAACGTCGTCACGCTTGGTGCCACGCAGCAGCGCGCCAATGTTCTCACCAGCACGACCTTCGTCCAGCAGCTTGCGGAACATCTCAACACCAGTACAAGTGGTCTTCACGGTATCCTTGATACCCACGATTTCCACTTCGTCACCAGTCTTGATAACGCCACGCTCAACACGGCCGGTCACAACAGTACCACGACCGGAGATGGAGAAGACGTCCTCGATCGGCATCAGGAACGGCTGATCGATCGCACGCTCCGGCTCAGGGATGTAGTCATCCAGAGCTTCTACCAGCTTCTTGACAGCGGTAGTACCCATCTCGTTGTCGTCTTTGCCTTCCAGCGCCATCAGCGCGGAACCAGTGATGATCGGAGTGTCGTCACCCGGGAAGTCGTACTGGCTCAGCAGGTCACGAACTTCCATCTCAACCAGCTCAAGCAGCTCTTCATCGTCTACCATGTCCGCTTTGTTCAGGAACACCACGATGAACGGTACACCAACCTGACGGGACAGCAGGATGTGCTCGCGAGTCTGCGGCATGGGGCCGTCAGCTGCGGAGCAAACCAGGATCGCGCCGTCCATCTGCGCCGCACCAGTGATCATGTTCTTCACATAGTCAGCATGGCCCGGGCAATCTACGTGTGCGTAGTGACGGTTCGGAGAATCGTACTCAACGTGAGACGTCGCAATAGTAATACCACGAGCTTTCTCTTCCGGTGCGTTATCGATCTGGTCGAATGCACTCGCAGACCCTGTACCCCAAACTTCGTGACATACACGGGTCAGGGCAGCAGTCAAAGTGGTTTTACCATGGTCAACGTGACCAATGGTGCCTACGTTCAAGTGCGGCTTATTACGTTCAAACTTAGACTTAGACATTCGACCAATCTCCCTAATCAACCAGGATCATAACGTTGACCGGATAAATAATGGAGCTCATGGGCGGATTTGAACCGCCGACCTCACCCTTACCAAGGGTGTGCTCTACCAACTGAGCTACATGAGCATTTCATAACAAATTGGAGCGGGCAGCGGGAATCGAACCCGCGTCATCAGCTTGGAAGGCTGAGGTAATAGCCACTATACGATGCCCGCGAGCAATTTAGTGGTGGAGGGGGCAGGATTCGAACCTGCGAAGGCGATGCCGTCAGATTTACAGTCTGATCCCTTTGGCCACTCGGGAACCCCTCCGAGTCGGATTCGCTTGAGCAAATCCGTCAAAACTTAAAGTGGAGCTGGCGGACGGAATCGAACCCCCGACCTGCTGATTACAAGTCAGCTGCTCTACCAACTGAGCTACGCCAGCTCACATTCGCCTCGTCAGCGAGGGCGGTATACTACGGACTTTTTTCTGGCGTTGCAACACCTTCACAAGGCCTGATTTCAACGAAATCAAAATTGCTGCCGTAATCCGCTTTCACCGCCTGAACCAGTTCTTTAGCGAGTTCCGGTTCAGCCTCAAAAGAGAGCGCGTAGCTTATCTGATTTCGGGGGAAGTTGACCAGTACCGCATTAAGATTCTGACGTTTTTTTTCTTCCAGCACGGAAATTGCAGATTCGCGAGACTCGAACAGCCCCAGCGAGATGGCATTGCGGTTTTCGCCCTCGGTGACCAGATAGGAGTCGATCCCCTGCCTCTGAATGTCACGAAACTGGCGCAAGGCGACGGCCTCGGGCTGGGGTGGAATAAGAACCCAATGCAGGGGTGCCAGTTCTCTTTCGACTTCTTCAACCCTGAAACCTGCTTCCTCTGCAAGAGGTTGACTGTCCACCAGGCTTCGGGCGCGCTCCGCGGTTTCTATCCATCCGAAGCGGGCACAGTACATTTCGGATTCGCCGGCCGGTGCGCCAAGCCCGACACCGGAGTCTTCCGGCCCCGACGATTTGAGGCTGGCCACCCTTGGCAGACTGCCACTGGCAACATTGGTCATGCCTCCCGATGGCCCTACGACGTCCGGCAGGTAGTAGATAGCAATACTCACCAGCACCAACACCACCGCCAACCACCTCATCCGGAGGCTTCCTCCGCATGAATTGCACGAAGGCCCGCTAACACAAGATCCGGGCGAGAAATACCGGGCAGACCAAGACCGACAAGACGGTCCGCGTCGCCGCCAGTAACCAGAACCTCAGACAGTGACAGTTTTCGGGCGTCAGCGATCACCCGCTCAATCATCGCGGCAGACAGCCAGGCAAGACCATGGTTCACACATTCTCCGGTACTCTTGCCAGGGTCCGTTGCCAGCCCCTGGTCTGGATCGAACCAGATCCGGGCGGCATCGGTCCGGAGACTGCGCAACATCATCTGCAGGCCAGGAAGAATATAACCTCCCAGGTGCTGACCATGCCGATCAACGTAATCGACAGTAACGGCACTGCCTGCATCCAACACCGCAAAGCCCTGCTTGTGATCGAGCCAGGCACCGTACATGGCATGCCACCGATCGGCCCCCATTCTCGAGACATCCTGGTAGGCGTTGATGAGGCCATCCCGGGACCGTTCGGACCAGTAAAAGCGAACCGGCGCCTGACACAGCGTCGCGATGGAGCCCGCCAAATAAGCCCGCCTTTCTTCAGACGCGACGGTAGATATGGCGACAGACGCCACCTGTCTGATCAGTTCTCCCGACAAGCCCAGAGGGTTCTCGTCTTCGAGAGAGCCGGCCCCTGAGGCCAGAACCTCATTCTGGTTCGCAAGACACCACTTCAGTCGGGTATTGCCTGCATCGATAAACAGATTCATTTTGCCACTCGCAGACTGATTTCCCCTGCGCGCACCGGAACAAGCCCGTTTTCGGTCCGGATTTGATAGTTGCCGGCGTCATCAATGCCACAACCGACACCTTCCACATCACCGCCCTGAGCCTTGAGCGATTTTCCCATAAACACGTCGCGACGCTGCCAGGACTCCCGAAAATCTGAAAATCCGATATCCGAGAACAAGGCCACAGCATCGAATACAGCATCGATGATTGCACCGCCGATCTGGCTGCGCGACCATTCGACTTGCGGGCAGGCCCTGGCGAGGCTGCTCCAGGGTTGATCGACGCCGTCAGCCCGGGACATATGTACATTCAGCCCAATACCCGCAATTACTTGCACCACCCCTTCCTCCAGCTCGCCCTGAAGCTCTACCAGGATTCCGCCAAGCTTGCCGTCCGGCAGAAAAATATCATTTGGCCACTTGAGTCCGACCTCTGGCACTCCCAGTCGTTCCAGGGCATTGGCCACCGCAACGCCGAGCACCAGGCTCAACCCATCCAGTACACCGAAGCCCCCATGGAAGGTGAGCCCCATGCTGAGGTACAGGTTTTCGCCCCGGGGGCTTTGCCAGACACGCCCCCGGCGACCTCGGCCCGACGTCTGGCAGTCGGCAATAACCACCGGAATACCCTTGCTTCCGGCGGCAATCTTCCTGATCACCTCGGCATTGGTTGAGTCAACCTCGTCGAGGACTGTCAGTGAAAGCTCCTGTTCCCGGCCGGCGGCAATTTCACGAAGCACCCGGGCCCGATCGAGCAGATCGACCCGGGACACCAGCTGATATCCACGTCCGCGAATCGTAGCAATGTCAGCACCTTCCTCCATCGCGCGACGAATCTGCTTCCAGATTGCGGTACGACTAACCCCGAGCTTTTCGGCCAGCGCGGCTCCGGAGTGAACCTGACCGTCACTGAGCAGCTCTATAAGTGCTTTGGATTTCATAAGATGCATCCAGCCATGAAGTTGGGTAAGGCCGGATTAAACACCAGGGAAGGGAAAAAGACAAAGTCGGCAGCGTCGCTTTGCGAACCGCCTGCCGGCAGATCAGGGAATCGGAGTTGCGGTCAGGTTGGCCTTGATATCAAAGTTCTGCATTTTGACGCCATAAACGGCCGTCTGAGCGCCGCCGACGGGATGAACCAGATCGATATTGCTGATCGAGAGTTCCTTGAACCGGCTTCTCGCCTTCACCGCAAACCCGAGCGGTCTGTTGCCGGCTTGCTCGATGGTTGGATTGGAGACATAGCGGTAACCGGCAGTGGACGAACCATCCATGATTTTTTCATCACCCCGGTTGCCTATCACTCCCATCGCATCCGGACCGTCTGCCTTTTTCACAACCCGGGTTTGATAGACATCCACGGAAAGATCGGTGCGCAGCCCAAACGAATTGTCGTCTACGCCATCACCATCGAAGTCGCCACCATCGCTGGTATGGATATCGTTCAGGACGAGGCTCGTCCCGGTTCCGTTCATGGCTCCACCAACACCGCTGGTTTGCCGGTTGGTTTCCCAGGTCAGCGAGTTTTTCCGGGCTTCATTGATGGCTTTGGCAAGCACCTGCTTCAGGCGGACCGTCAGCCCTTCCTCACCCCGGGTCTCCCAGACGCCCCCGGAGGCCGAGCAGACGGATGGACTATCACCCATGCCACCGGCACAGACATCACCGGCCCCACCCGGGACGACGGTCATGCTGCTGCCGGTTTCGTATTTCTGAATCACGAACCTGCCGAAACTCTGGCCGGACTCCTTGTTGCCGATTCTCAGATTGCCGATATCCATGGTGCTCCAGGATTCGCCCTTAATAACCGCAAGCCCCTCCTGAGTGACATCAACGGTCATGTCGCGCACATGCGCGTCATAATCCAGCTCTGTAATCCAGAGGCCCTTCTGAGGAATCTCACCATCACCTTCATCGTAGGGCACCGCGATAATCGCAGCCTTGCCGTTCCTGATGCTGACATCGGAATTGATGGTAACCCCCTCACCCGATGCGCCTCCTGCACCGAGCGTCACATGGCCATCAAGCTCGAATTCGTATGCCGGATAGAACCCCAATGCCAGCAACAGCTCTGTGCCACCCTGCAAGGGGGCGTCATCACTTCCTACCCGCAGACCGTTGATCCGGTAGCCGGCCCTGATGTCCTCGAAACCAATCCGGAGACCATCGAAGAACTCGGTGCCGTTGGTAATGCCATCGCGAGTCACATTGACCGTTACATCGCCCTGCCCCCAGGACTGCAGGCCACTGAATATCACCCGGTTGCCGTCTTCGGTGTAGCTGAAATCGGCAAGCCGAAGACTCCATTCAGTCGCAAGTCGCAGGCCCTGCGGCCCGGCGTCAGGGTGTCCACCTCCCTGCAGATAGACCGCATTGGAATAGCTGCGGCCGTTGAACACCTGATCCTCAAGCAAAAAGCTCACATTCAACTGACCGATGCTCTTACCATTGCCACCGACCTCAATAGCGCCAATGCTGAATTGGCCATCCATGGAGCCAAGGGTCACGGCCAGGGCCGATCGATTCTGCCAGTCGGTCGCCACATCGAGCCGGAGGTCGTTGATCCGATAGACGCCAGTGATGTCTCGAAGCGCAAGCGCCTTTCCGTCATCCCTGTATAGAAAGGAGGCGGAGTGTATAACGGTCTCGTTATCGATTCGAAGGCCCTCCCCGGAGCGGCCGCCGGCCGTCAGGTTCGAGCTGGAGGAAAGCTCATAGCTTCCACTCAGGCTGCCATAGCTGGGAAGGGGCTGCCCGTTTCCTGAATCAACGGATACGCCATGATTCAGGGAGTTGCTGCTGTAACGAATCGCGCCGACCTCCCAATCCCCGGTTATTCTGGGCGCATTCAGAGCCAGAGTATCGCCAACCACATCCAGGGTTACTCCCAGTGCTTCCACATTCATGGTGATATCGTCCAGAAACACTTCATTGCCATTGGTGCGATATCCCAGACGGCCCCCGGTCATCGTGTAGGCGGAGTCAAAGGTATAACCGGACCCACCAACGGGGCTGCCCTGGCTTATATTCAAATACCCTTCCAGAGAATGATCGAAAAAGATCCCCCCCATACTGACACCAGGGGCCCCTGCGAGCCGGATATCACCGAACTCGATCCGTCGGTCTTTCACCAGATAATCGAGATTAAGGGACGCATCCTCCTCAACATCGATCCGAATCAGGTGGAATGCCTGACCAGAAGGATCAACGGCCGAACCAATGCGAAAACCTTCCAGATGAATGCCTTTGCCATCATCAACATAGGACAATCGATCTGCGGTCAGGCCAAGATCGAGTTCCACGGACAAACCACTCTGGCCACTGATGTTTGCCAGAGTAGAATCGTCGAGGCTTTTCATGTCAGCGACCACCGGGGAGGCGAGGAGCACACAAAACAGCCCACTGGCAATCGGGGCAAGTTGTTTGATGCTATCTGGCGCGCCCATAACCGTTAACCTTTTCAATCTCATGGATTTCCCGCCGGAAACACGAGCAGATTACCTTCCATCACAACGTCCCCCCGCATATCGACAGAGAATATGTCAGTCTGCTGAAAGCCAGGGTCGGTGGGCCGGGCCGTGCTGCTGGAAGAAATCTTGAATTGAACGTCGTTGAACCGAACGGTATTGGGCAGCCCAAGCTCCAGCACATCCCGATTGAACAGCTCGCCATCACCACCGAACCCCGAATCGACTGTTCGGACCCGCAGTGTCAGGCCCTCAAACGCGAAATTGCCCCGAATATCATCAAGCACCATCCATCCGCCGTTTTCTTTCAGACGATAAGCAAAACGAGCGCCACACTTCCTGTCCACGTCATCACATCGTCCGAAATAACTGTTCTCAACCGGACCGCCCATTTCATTGATGCTGATGTCGCCGGACAGGTAGATCCCACCCTGTCCCGAGATCCCCGAGAGAGCTTCATCTCCAAGGCGGGAGAGTTCGGCAAGGCTCGGAAGTGAAAACAGAAAAACAGGGAGAGCAAGCAATGGTCTGCGCAGAAAGGATTTCATTGGCTCAGATCCCTGGTCTTAATGTTCAAGTGTTGTATCAGCATTCCCTGTACGCGGGCCGAACCAAAATCGCGGTCGCCAACACTGAAATTCCCGATCTTGAGATTGCTGCGAAATTCCGGGTTGGTGTAGTAGGACTCGTAGAAATCCCAGGCGTCCGTATCACTGCTGCCCCGGAGACCGTCAGCACCGATCTCGCCCGTTTGAGGGCGCCGAATTGCAGCCACCTCCACCACAAAGTTTCCACTGCCATCAACGTCGAAGAATACCGGTTGAAGCTGGTTGCCAATCGCCAGCTCCAGCGCAAAATTGCTCATCAATATTCGTGATCCGCAGGTGGAGCCGTCCTGTGCGCAAGCATTGATAGAAAGTTCCGGCGAATAGAAATTGAGCTTAAACTGGCCGACCATTTGGCGCCGATCGGTATCGCCCCAAAGACGCAGATAGCTACCATCGATGACGGCACTCTTTGCGTGGATGTTGATATTGGCAGACCGGTCGTCACCAACTGCCACGTTCATCTGCATGCCGATGTCCGCTCGTTCACCGATGTATCCAGCGGACGCCGGACGACTCGAGCAGGTGCCGCTGCCAGGACCGGCCCCAGAGTCCATGCAGTCATAACCCTGATCGCTATTAACCATGGCACTGGCTGCGAACTCCAGCACCGCCTTGTTTGCGATACCAATGTCATTGCCATCCACCACATCGATTTTCCACGGGTTAAGGAGCCTCCCAAGATTGACCGGCCCCAGAGTCTCTCCGTAGTTGCTATTGGCCCCGGCGACGTAGAGATGGTTTACCGTAATATCGACATCACGACCGTCCGTGCTTTTGATCCCGCCAATCCGGAAGATCCGGGCCTGCTCTCCCGAGGCATCCGGCTCATCCGTTCCATGGGAGAATTTGAAATTCTCCAGTACAAGGCCAATACCGGCACCATCAATCGAGGACATTTCAGTTTCGGAAAGGCCCTGAAGTTCCGCCTCAACAGGCACTGGGACCGTAAGAACAGCCGCCATCATTGCTAGGATGCGCGCGAAAACAGGACGCTCACTGAAATTGGACCATTTCATACGAAGCTCCTCAGAACAGACCTTTGCCGCGGTCGATGTATTCGGTACGGTAACGCTGGGTACCATAAAGGGCTTCATTGAGATTCACTTCAGTCGCTCCGTTCGGGATATTGAAGAACGCGCCTGATGTTGCCCTGATAAAATCCTCCGGCGTGAAGTCTGTTTTCTTTACATCTTTCAGCCAATCCAGATCCTTGGTCTGGAAAGAGATAAACGCACCGTCTGCCGGCCCCGTGATACGTCGCTCGCCGTTTACCTCACCGACCTCTCCTACCGGGAAGCTGTTGTAGATATCCAGGTCAAAGCAAGAGTCTATTCCCAATACCAGGCAGTCCTGGGCATAGACATAGATGTCACCGCCTGAACAGCTGAAAAAGGAACAATCCGGAACTTCGATCCGGGAACTCGACCCCCAGCCGATCAGATTCTTTACCGACCAGCGGGTAAAACCGCTAGCGCCCTCAAGAATGAAGCGCTCACCATTTGGAATACCAATGTACTCGGCTCTTATTGGATCCAGCTCGCCAATGTTTGGATCACCCTCGGCGCCATAAACCAGCTCCGCTTTAGTCGATAGCGGGCTGCCACCCTCAAGCAGAGGTGTCAGAAGAACAATCAGTTGGTCAAACAGGTTGCCGGACGAGTTCGCCTGGGAGAGTCCTTCGCCGCGGTCAATGATATCCACGTTCACATTGCCGGTCAGGGTCTCAATCTTGCCCGAGAGAACACCCATGGATTCACCGAACCCCAGACGGAAACCTACAACTTCCTCGGTCTCTTCGTCGAAGGCAAATTCCAGGAACGGATTCTGGATAGAAAAAGGGACTATCTCACCCTCTGAATAGGCGTTGCCATCGGGCTTTCGCTGTTTCGGGGCTTTCGGGTTGGCGTCAAAGTAGGCTTGATTGTTGATGTAGCCAAGGGCGAAATCCTCGATATAGACATCCGAGGTGCCCGACTTTTCACCATCCCGTTCGTAACGGCCCATTTCCAAGACATCGACATTGGTCTGGATGTCGATATCCATTCCAAGATTGACCCGGGTATAGGCTGTATTGTCGTTGGCATCAGGATGGTACTGGCGATCAACTGATACAAAGGCCTGCCCCGTGACTTCAGACATCTGTCGATCCGAAATCGGGCGTAATTCGGCGTTGACCCCCGAGGCCAGTAAAGACAGGAGGAGAAGCGAAGGAATTGTTCTACTCATAGTCACATCTCACCGCTGCCGCTTTTTGTTGTTGGCGGCTGATTTAAAGATGACTGATGAGCGTCTCTGAGGCTGGCTTGGATTTTTGCTGTTGTTTTAGCCAGTTCTTTTACAGAAGTGTAACCGCGGTTACATGTTGTCACTGTGCGCGGTGTCATGGTTTTGGCATTTGCCAAATTTCAGGCAATAAAAAACCCCAGCATCTGGGATGCTGGGGTTTGGGTATTAGGCGCCTGACGATGACCTACTCTCACATGGGCAACGCCACACTACCATCGGCGCTGGTCTGTTTCACTTCTGAGTTCGGGATGGGATCAGGTGGTTCCAGACCGCTATGGTCGTCAGGCAAAACGGTTGATCACTGGGGGACGAGATTGAACGAGTGGTATTGATTTCGTTGCGTTATCCGCAATTGTCTTGGGTGTTATATAGTCAAGCCGCACGAGCAATTAGTATCGGTTAGCTCAACGCCTCGCAGCGCTTACACACCCGACCTATCAACGTCCTGGTCTTGAACGGCTCTTC
>NZ_JBQXNY010000008.1:0-120632 GCF_053566155.1 Marinobacter sp. PE14
CGGTAACCCTCTTCGCGCAGCGCCTTGCAGGCCTGGGCCCCGGAGTAATCAAACTCGCACGCCTGCCCGATCACGATGGGGCCGGCGCCCAGGATCAGGATGCTTTGGATGTCGGTACGTTTTGGCATGTCTTGGTAAACCTGTCAGCAACTTTTGAATTCTGGCAGCGCAACACGCGGCGCCCGTGAGTTTTCCATGGCGATCGGTCTCAGGCCGATCGCGCCTCCATCAGGCGGATAAACTCGTCAAACAGCGGGGCCACGTCATGGGGACCAGGGCTGGCTTCCGGGTGACCCTGGAAGCTGTAGGCCGGCTTGTCGGTCCGGCGGATGCCCTGCAAGGTGCCGTCAAACAGGGACTTGTGAGTCGCCTCGACATTGGCCGGCAGTGTTGCCTCGTCCACGGCAAACCCGTGGTTCTGGCTGGTGATCATCACGGTACCCTTGGCGATGTCCTGAACCGGATGGTTGGCACCGTGGTGACCGTGGCCCATCTTCATGGTCTTGGCACCGCTGGCCAGGGCCAGAAGCTGGTGGCCCAGGCAGATACCAAACACCGGAATCTCGGTTTCCAGAACTTCTTTGATGGCGGTGATCGCATAATCGCAAGGCTCGGGGTCGCCCGGACCGTTGGACAGGAACACACCGTCCGGTTTCATCGCCAGCACGTCGGAGGCCGGAGTCTGAGCCGGCACCACGGTGATGTCGCAGCCGCGGGAGGCGAGCATGCGCAGGATGTTCAGCTTCACACCGTAATCCCAGGCAACCACCTTGAAGCGTGATTCCTTCCGCTCACCATAACCCTCGCCCAGGGTCCACTCGGTCTCGTTCCAGGACCAGATCTTGTCGGAGGTAACCTCTTTCGCCAGATCCATGCCTTTGAGGCCCGGAAAGGCTTTCGCCAGTTCCAGTGCACGCTCGGCAGTGGCGTTTTCACCCGCAACGATGGCACCGTTCTGGGAGCCTTTGTCCCGGAGGATGCGGGTCAGACGGCGGGTATCAATGTCGGCGATCCCAACAATGTTGTTGCTTCGCAGGTAGTCGTCCAGGGTTCCCTTGCTACGCCAGCTGCTGGCCAGCAGAGGCAGATCGCGGATGATCAGGCCGGCGGCCTGGATGCGGTCTGACTCGATGTCTTCTTCGTTCACACCGGTGTTGCCAATGTGCGGGTAAGTCAGGGTAACGATCTGGCGGGAGTAGGACGGGTCGGTCAGGATTTCCTGGTAGCCGGTCATGGCGGTGTTGAACACCACTTCGCCGCTGGTTTCTCCGTCAGCGCCGATGGCTGTGCCGTAGAACAGGCTTCCGTCTGCGAGTGCAAGGATTGCTGGTGTGCTCAAGGCTTGTATCCTCATCGAGTGGCGTATCGGTTCGTCACGAACAGGAACGCAAGCGCAAATTCAGGTTGCAAAAAAGCGAGACGGAGTCTTAACTCGGTCCCGCTTTTTCAGAAACTTTGTGCAAAGGTACGCTTGGTGCAGTCAAACCGCCTTATTGTAAAAAATATGGCGCTTTGTGTCCACGAGAATTGCCCTCACTTGAGGGCCAGCACGTCCTGCATGTCGTAAAGCCCGGCCGACTTATCCTTCAGCCACAAAGCTGCCCGCATGGCACCCTTGGCAAAGGTCATCCGGCTGCTCGCCTTATGGGTCACCTCAATACGCTCGCCCTCGGTGGCGAACAGAACGGTGTGATCGCCGACCACATCACCCGCCCGAATGGTTTCAAAACCGATTTCCTTGCGGGTTCGTTCGCCTGTGAAGCCTTCACGGCCATAAACGGCGCACTCTTTCAGGTCGCGACCGAGGGCATCGGCGACGACTTCGCCCATGCGCAGGGCCGTTCCGGAGGGCGCGTCTTTCTTGTGGCGGTGATGGGCTTCGATGATTTCGACGTCGTAGTCGTCACCCAGGGTTGCGGCGGCGGTGCGCAGCAGGTTGAGGACGACGTTGACGCCCACGCTCATGTTGGGCGCGAACACAACCGGCATGAATTCGGCGGCCAGGGCCAGTTGCTGCTTTTCGGCGTCGGACATGCCGGTGGTGCCGATCACGAGCATCTTGCCGTTGGCCTTGCAGAATTCGGCATTTTCCAGGGTCAGATCCGGGAAGGTGAAGTCGACAAGCACATCGAAATCGTCCTTCACATCGGCCAGACTGCCGGCCATTTTCACGCCGGTTTTGCCGATACCGGTCATTTCACCGGCATCGGCGCCGATCAGGCTGCTGCCCGGCTCGACGACGGCGGCACCCAGCTCCAGGCCTTCGGTGCCGTCAACAGCTTCGATCAGGACTTTTCCCATGCGCCCGGCGGCGCCGATGATTGCTACCCTCATGCTCGCGTTCCTTCTTGTCGCGCCGATCAGAATTTCATTTCGTCGAAGAAGCTTTTCACACCCTCAAACCAGGAGGTCTTCTTCGGACCATGCTCTGTGCCGTTGCTGGCATCCAGGGTTTTCTGGAACTCTTCCAGCAGCTCTTTCTGGCGCTTGGTCAGATTCACCGGCGTTTCCACGATCACGCGGCACAGCAAGTCGCCAGCAGGACCGCCACGAACCGGGCTGACACCTTTGTTACGCAGACGGAACAGCTTGCCGGTCTGGGTCTCCGGTGGAATCTTCAGTTTAACCCGGCCATCCAGTGTCGGCACTTCGAGCTCTCCACCCAGGGAGGCATCAACAATGCTGATGGGAACTTCGCAATAGAGGTTGCGGCCATCGCGGGTGAAGATCGAATGTTCCCGCACGGCAATCTGCACGTACAGATCTCCGGGAGGACCACCATCGATGCCCATCTCGCCTTCACCGGAAAGACGAATGCGGTCGCCGGTGTCTACGCCAGGCGGCACCTTGACCGACAGTGTTTTCTCTTCCTGAACCCGACCCTGACCGTGACAGGCCTGGCAGGGGTTCTTGATGATCTGGCCGGAGCCCCGACAGGTCGGGCAGGCCTGCTGTACGGTAAAGAAGCCCTGCTGCATGCGCACCTGCCCCATACCCTTACAGGTACCGCAGGTTTCCGGGCGGGAGCCTTTCTCGGCGCCGCTGCCGTCGCATACTTCACATTCGCGATGCCCCGGGATCTTGATCTGGACCGTTTTGCCTTTCACGGCCTCTTCCAGATCCAGCTCCAGGGTGTAGCGCAGGTCGGCACCGCGGGTGTTGCGGCCACGACCGCCGCCACCAAAGATGTCGCCGAATACATCGCCGAAGATATCGGAGAAGCTGGCACCGCCACCTCCGAATCCGCCGCCACCGGCCTGACCGTCAACACCAGCGTGGCCGAACTGGTCGTAGGCAGCCCGCTTGGACGGCTCTGCCAGTACTTCGTAGGCTTCGCTGGCCTCCTTGAACTTGTTCTCGGCTTCGGTGTCGTCCGGGTTACGGTCGGGGTGGTACTTCATGGCGAGCTTTCGGTAGGCTCGCTTGATTTCCTTCTCGTCCGCGTCCCGGGAAATCCCGAGAATCTCGTAATAATCGCGCTTGGCCATGCTTTTAAAACCCTGTTTTTAAACGCGGAAAACGCGGGGAGCTCCCCGCGTTTTCCAACTGCCTGATGTACGTCAGATTTATCGCTTGTCGTCGTCTTTGACTTCTTCAAACTCGGCGTCGACCGCGTCGTCAGACTTCTGGCCCTGGGCTTCTTCCTGCCCACCGGCCTGCTGGGTCTGATCCGCCTGATCTGCATACATCTTCTGAGCCAGTTCGGAAGAGACTTCGGTCAGCTTCTGAGTCTTGGCTTCGATGTCTTCCTTGTCGGAACCTTCCAGAGCTTCTTCCAGCTCCTTGATGGAAGCTTCGATAGACTCTTTCTCGCTGTCGCTGACCTTGTCACCGGCATCCTTCAGGGTCTTGCGAACAGCGTGAACCATTGCGTCGCCCTGGTTGCGGACCTGGACAAGCTCTTCGAACTTGCGATCTTCCTCGGCGTTGGCCTCGGCGTCCTGCACCATCTTCTCGATCTCGTCATCGTTCAGACCAGAAGAGGCCTTGATCACGATCGACTGCTCTTTACCGGTCGCCTTGTCTTTGGCGGACACGTTCAGGATACCGTTGGCGTCGATATCGAAGGTAACTTCGATCTGCGGCACACCACGCGCTGCCGGCGGAATATCAGCCAGATCGAAACGGCCCAGCGATTTGTTCTGGGCAGCCTGTTTACGCTCGCCCTGAACCACGTGGATGGTTACCGCAGTCTGATTGTCGTCCGCTGTAGAGAAAGTCTGCGACTTCTTGGTCGGAATCGTGGTGTTCTTGTCGATCAGCGGAGTTGCCACACCGCCCATGGTTTCGATACCAAGGGTCAGCGGGGTTACGTCCAGCAGCAGAACGTCCTTCACATCACCGGAGAGAACGGCCGCCTGAATCGCAGCACCCATCGCCACGGCTTCGTCCGGGTTGACGTCCTTGCGGGCTTCTTTGCCGAAGAACTCTTTCACTTTTTCCTGCACCAGCGGCATACGGGTCTGACCACCGACCAGAATTACCTCGTCGATACCATCCGCTTTCATGCCGGCATCCTGCAGAGCCACTTTACAAGGCTCAAGGCTGCGCTGAACCAGATCTTCCACCAGCGATTCAAGCTTTGCGCGAGTGAGCTTGACGTTCATGTGCTTCGGACCACTGGCATCGGCCGTGATGTACGGCAAGTTCACATCGGTCTGCTGGCTGCTGGAAAGCTCGATCTTGGCCTTCTCACCGGCTTCTTTCAGACGCTGCATGGCCAGAGAGTCGCCGCGCAGATCAATACCGCTGTCTTTCTTGAACTGGTCTGCCAGGAACTCGATGATCTTCATATCGAAGTCTTCACCACCGAGGAAGGTGTCGCCGTTGGTCGCCAGCACTTCAAACTGATGCTCGCCATCGACATCAGCAATCTCGATGATGGACAGGTCAAAGGTACCACCGCCGAGGTCATAAACCGCAACGGTGCGATCACCGCTCTTCTTGTCCAGACCATAGGCCAGAGCAGCTGCGGTCGGCTCGTTAATGATGCGCTTCACATCAAGACCGGCAATCTTGCCAGCGTCCTTGGTTGCCTGGCGCTGGCTGTCGTTGAAGTAGGCCGGCACGGTGATAACCGCTTCGGTCACTTTCTCGCCAAGATAATCTTCGGCCGTCTTTTTCATCTTCTTGATGATTTCCGCAGAAACCTGCGGGGGAGCCATTTTCTCACCCTTTACTTCCACCCAGGCGTCGCCGTTATCTGCTTTGGCGATCTTGTACGGCACCATCTTGATGTCTTTCTGAACCACGTCGTCCTCAAACCGACGACCGATCAGACGCTTGATGGCGTACAGGGTGTTGTTCGGGTTGGTTACTGCCTGGCGCTTAGCTGACTGACCAACCAGGGTCTCACCATCGTCTGTATAGGCGATGATGGACGGGGTGGTACGATCACCCTCCGCGTTTTCAATTACCTTCACCTTGTCGCCATCCATGATGGCTACACAAGAGTTTGTGGTTCCCAGATCGATACCGATAATCTTGCTCATTGAGTCACTCCAATTCTTCTGAATGCTTTCCAGGAGGCCATTTGCCTCCGCTTTCGCTATTTACTGGCTATATTGGCGCTTTAATCGGCTTTTCAAGCCTGCTCATCAATTTTTGGTGCATCTTCCGCTTTCGCGACCACCACCATGGCCGGCCGCACCACGCGGCCATTCAGCAGATACCCCTTCTGCACCACGGCTACCACGCTGTTCGGCTCTGCATCTGGCGCAGGAACCATGGACATGGCTTCGTGATGCTGAGGATCGAACGGTTCGCCTACCGGGTTGATCTGCTCAACATTGAATTTCTTCAGGCTGGACATGAACAGACTCAGGGTCATTTCAACGCCTTCGCGGATGGAGGCAACCGCCTCGCCCGAGCCCTCGTGACCCTCGGTGCTCTCGACCGCCTTCTCCAGGCTGTCCGCAACGGGCAACAGCTCTTTGACGAACTTTTCCAGGGCGAACTTGTGGGCTTTTTCCACATCAATCTCCGCTCGACGGCGCACATTCTGCATCTCCGCCTGGGAGCGCAACATCTGCTCCTGGAATTCCTGAACCTGAGCCTGGAGTGCTTCCACTTCGGAGGTTTCGCTGTCGCCAGCCTCACCTTCAGCAGACTGGGCTTCCTCTTTTGCAGCCTCGAGGGCTTCGTTCAGTTCCTCGTGCTCGTTCCGGTTCTCGTCAGTGCTCATGGCTACTCCTGCTTGATCTAAAGCGGCCCGCGGTCAGTGGCCGGCTAAACATGGGTTCCGGCCCCGGCGAGCCGGAAAATGTCGTTGCGAACGGATATGGGGCCCGCTCTCCAGGTTTCAACCACCAATGCCTGCAATCCTGAAGAAAATCCCTGCCACAGGTTTGCAAACAGCAAAAACCCTGTATATATTCACAGTCACTGTATACATTCACAGTGTTTTGCCGGTCTCAGGAAAAACGCGGAGGTTATCTGCATGCTGACTCAACTTACGGTTTCCAATTACGCCATCGCTGAACGGGTGGAACTCCAGTTCAACAAGGGCATGACCGCATTGACCGGCGAGACCGGCGCCGGCAAATCTATTGTGCTGGACGCCCTGGGCCTGGCCATGGGCGGCAGAGCCGATGCCGGCGCCGTCCGGCATGGTGCCAAACGCGCCGACATCACAGCGACCTTCGACGTATCCGGCATTGCTGAGGCCACCGAGTGGCTGGCAGAACACGAGCTGGATGACGACAACGATTGCATTCTCCGCCGGGTCATCAGCAAGGATGGCCGCTCCCGCGCCTACATCAATGGCCAACCCTGCCCCTTGAACCATCTCAAGGAACTGGGCGGTGTTTTAATGGATATTCACAGCCAGCATCAGCACCAGTCTCTTTTGCGCAAGGAAACCCACCGCAAGCTGGTGGACGAATTCGCTGGCGTTGAGACCCTGGCCGCTGAGACGCGGGAAGCCTGGAAATCCTGGAACCAGATCCGCCAGCGTCTGACCGAACGCCAGCAAAATGCCGATGAAGCAGAGGCCAAACTCCAGCTTTTGCGGTATCAGGTGGAGGAACTGGATCGTCTGGCCCTGGAGGAGGGCGAGCAGGAAAACCTGGAACAGGAGCAGGCGCAGCTTAGCCAGGCGGATACGGTTCTGCACAACAGCCATCAGGCCGCCCTGCTTTGCACCGAAGATGAAACCAGCGCAGTGGATCTGGTGCGCCAGGCACTACAGCAGCTTGAGCAGCTTCCGGTGGACGTTCCCGCACTGGCAGACACAATCCAGATGCTGAACGAAGCCCAGATCCAGATCAGTGAGGCCGGCGACAACCTTCGCCATTTCGTCGAGGACTACGAGGCCGATCCAGCCAGACTGGCGGAAGTGGAAGAACGGCTGAGCGCCATCTACCAGATGGCCCGCAAACACCGGATCACGCCGGAAGAATTACCGGAACTGCATCAGCGCCTCAGTGCCGAGCTGGCCGAGCTGGATGGCGGCGAAGGCAGCCTGGAGCAGCTGGCCGCAGAGCTGGACAGCCAGCGCGGACGCTTCGATGAACTGGCCGGGGAGCTGTCAGAGGCCCGTGCCAGGGCCGCCGCCGAACTGGATCAGCGGGTCGCAGCGGAGCTCGCCCAGTTGAGCATGCCCAACATGCAGTTCATTACGCACCTGAATCGCAGCAACGGTGGGGAGCCGGCGCCCCACGGGCTGGAAGACATTGAATTCCTGGTCAGCGCAAACCCGGGCCAGCCGGCCCGGCCATTGGCCAAGGTAGCCTCCGGCGGCGAACTGTCGCGGATCAGCCTTGCCATCCAGGTGGTGGTTGCCCAGACATCAACCACACCCACACTGGTCTTCGATGAAGTGGATGTCGGCATTGGCGGCGGCACGGCCGAGGTGGTTGGCCGACTGTTACGGACTCTTGGCGGCAACGGGCAGGTACTCTGTGTCACCCACCTGCCGCAAGTGGCCGCTCAGTGTCATCAGCACCTGTTTGTCAGCAAGTTCACCGAGCAAGATGCCACCTTCTCGAAAATCGAGACGCTGGACGATCAGGGCAGAATCAGTGAAGTGGCGAGAATGCTGGGAGGCGTGGACATGACCGAACATACGATCGCTCATGCCAGGGAAATGTTTTCAAAGGGGCAGGCAACCCATCACTGAGCCGCGAGCAACTATCCACTACCCCTCTCGATCCTGAGAGCTGTTGGGGCGGGCCAAAAACCCGCCCCTTTTTTTCGTTCTTCCAGCAAACTGCCTGAGCCAGGCTCAGGACTTGATGGGCTTAACGTACAGAATCAGGCTGTGATCGACGATTTCGTAACCGTGCTCTTCGGCAATCTTCTTTTGTCGTTCTTCAATGATCTCGTCGACAAACTCGATTACCTCACCCGTCTGGGTGCACACCATATGGTCGTGGTGGTCGTCGCCGGCCATCTCAAACACGGCATGGCCGCCCTCAAAATTGTGGCGCAGTACCAGCCCTGCTGCTTCAAACTGCGTCAGCACCCGGTAGACTGTTGCCAGCCCCACGTCATCGCCTTGCTCCAGAAGCTTCTTGTAAACATCTTCGGCACTGAGGTGATGCTCCTCCGCGGTCTCCAGAATATTGAAGATTTTGACCCGCGGCAGAGTCACTTTCAGACCGACTTTTCGTAATTCGGCGTTTTCGGATGACATGTTACTATTCACTCTTTGGTGTGCCTCACGGCTTCCGGTATGATGAAGCCGCCATTGAACGGTTAACCCGTGTCACACCTGCCTCTGGCAGGCGATTTCAAGATAGAGGATTTCCCCCGGCGATGCAAAAGCTCACAGCTCTCATTCTCACTTTCGTTCTATCCGGTTGCGTTTTTCCGGGCGTCTACAAAATCAACGTCCAGCAGGGAAACATCGTTACCGATGAGGAGCTGACGCAGCTGACCGAGGGCATGCCGCGCAGCCAGGTGCATGCCGTGATGGGAACACCGCTCATGCTCAACCCGGTTGACCCCTCCCGCGAATACTACTTGTATACCTTCCAGAGAGAGGGCGGGGACATCCAGGAACAGCGAATCATCGTGTACTACGAAGAAGATCAGTACGCCTATTACGAAGCACAATTGCTCGAAGAAACGCCGGCCTACTGAGCCTGATCTTTCTTTTTCGCCCGATTCAGTCGCGCCTGCTTCGGATCGATCTTCAGCGGGCGATACAGCTCCACCCGGTCACCTTCACGCAGCTCATGGGCGGCCGGGTCCTTGATCACCTTCCCGAACACGCCCATATCAATCGTATCCGGATCGATCTCCGGAAAAATATCGCTGATCCCGGAAAGTTTGGCCGCTTCCAGGGCGGTCGTGCCCTCCGGCACATTTACCGGCACAATTTCCTGCCGGTCAGGCCGGGCATAGGCGACTTCCACCTGAATCATGCGCCCTCCTTCCGGTAAAGCTCATCAGCGCGCCGACAAAAAGCATCCACCATGCTATTGGCCGCCTGGCTGAATACCGGCCCGAAGGTCATCCTTGAAAGCGATCCGGAGAATTCGAACTCCAGGGTCAGGATCACCTTGCAGGCATTCTCGTCCAGGGATTTAAAATGCCAGCGACCGGTCAGGTTGCGAAAGGGGCCATCCACCAGGTTCATCTCGATCGCCTCCGGCATCAGCAGCTGATTCCGGGTTGTGAGCGTGTGCCGCACCCCACCCTTGGCAATCTCAAGCGACGCTGTTACCTGCTCGGGCTGGCGCTCATGAATCTCCGCGCCGGCGCACCAGGGTAGAAACTCCGGGTAACGGGCGATGTCGTTAACCAGGTGAAACATGCGCTCGGCGGAGTGCATAACCAAAGCTGTTTTATCAATCTGATGGGGCATTGGAACCGGTTGTCCTGCTTGCAAACACGCTGTGAAAAGATTGCAGACTTCTGGGAAGGAAGACAGCCTCAATCACACGCTATCATAAAGGATATCGTCCTGTTTTGGGGCTTTTTCGCCTGACTTACCACCACTTTCCTCGACCCCCGGCGGCTTCTGGTCTGACGCGGGCGCTGTCTTCTCAGCCTCGGCGGCTTTCTCCTCCGGCTCGGCAGGCGTAGCGGCAAAAGGCCGATCTCTCGCTGTCACCTCCCCGTCCTCCGAGAGCATGACAGCAGGCTGATCGCACCAGGCTGCAACATTGCCGTTGCTGCACAGGTTAGCCAATGAAAAGGCCGTGTACTGGACTCCTATCCAGGCAACAACGATGGGCAGCACCAGGCGCATCACCCAAAACCAGATGCCGGCGAACAGTCTTGGCGCTCCGCCGAGCATGGTACCCGAAAGGTGTCGGGTCAGGCACCAGCCGGTAAACAGCGCAATCAGAATGGCCACGAGCGGGATCAGCAGGCCGCCGGTGATCAACTCCAGCCAGCGGAACATGGTGGCGCCGCCCATCCGCTCCTCGGCCCAGACGTTAAACGACAGCAGAGACGCGAGCCCCGCCAGCCACACCGACAGACCAATCAGCAGCACCGACAGCGCCCTGGGCGCCCCGGTCCACTCACGGAACCAGCCAACGATGGGCTCCAGCAGATTCAGGGAGGTGGTCCAGACAATCAGCACCACCATCAGAAAAACAGCGGCAATCACAAACTGGCTCGCGGGTAACTGGGCCAGCGTGACCGGCATGGAAACAAATAGCAGGCTGAAGCCCCTTTCACCGTCAAAGCTGTTGCCGTCTGTTGCGATCGCGAAGATCATCAGGCCAGCCAGGATCGCCACCAGGGTATCCATCAGCACCACGGCCAGAATCGAACGCTTCAGACGGGTGTGAGGCGTGGTATACGAGCCCAGTATCGCCCAGACGCCCATGCCTAACCCGAGCGTAAAAAAGGCATGAAACAACGCCGCTTTCAGGCTTTCCCAGGAAAGGTCCTCCGGATGCATGGCCAGAATGTGATTGATGGCCCCGTCGATCCGACCATGCCAGGCAGCCAGGGCGAACAGCACGAGCATCAGTACCAGGGCGCCCGGCACAACCACTCTCAGGGCCCGCTCCAGCCCCCTCACTACGCCCTGCGCCGAGACCCAGAGCACCAACAGCAGAAAGAAGATATGCCAGCCCATGAATACCCGGTACTGGCGTGGATCGGACACCAGCCCCGCCAGAATCCCGGTTGCCTCTGCCTCACCGGCGCCGGAGAAACGGCCAAGTGCACCGAAGAACACGTAAGCCAGAGCAATGGATCCGAAGACTGCCGTAAAAGAGAGCACCAGAAAGGCGGCCAGTATGCTGAGCCGGCCAACTGCCATCCAGGCCCGAGACTGTCTGGCACTGCGGATCAGCCCGTCCATGGCCAGCACAATGCCGTGGCGGGAATACCGACCAACAGCCGCTTCAGTCACCATCAGTGGCAGGGTCACCAGCAGCAGGCAGGCGAGGTAAAGCAGGATGAACAGGCCACCACCGTGCAGACTGGCCAGGTAGGGGAACTGCCACAGGTTGGCAAGGCCCACGGTAGCGCCCACCGCGGCCCAGAAGAAGGTTGATTTTCGGGTAAAGGACCCGATATGTGTCTGATACGGCGTAGGCATTCGCTTCCCTGAGGCCACTCAACAGGTCGGGGAGAAAGTCTGGGCCAGTATTGTAGCTGAAGGATCCCGTCGCGCACGAACCAGACACCGCCACAACGCCGAATTCGTGACCGGTCCGGCACTGTTGGGCTACAATGCGCCTTTTTCCGGCTGCAGCAAGGCCGGCCCGTTCATTCGTCCGACCCCGGATTCATTGATTCATGAGCAAGAAAAAACCCGGAACGCCGAGCAATACCATTGCGCTGAACAAAAAGGCGAAGCACGAGTATCACATTGAGGAGCGCTTTGAAGCGGGTCTCTCCCTGCTGGGCTGGGAAGTGAAGTCCCTGCGTGCGGGCAAGGCCCAGCTGGTGGACGCCTATGTGCTGCTCAAGGACGGCGAAGCCTGGTTGCTCGGCTCTCACATTACGCCGTTGATTGCGGCGTCTACCCACGTGATCGCAGACCCCACGCGCACCCGCAAGCTCCTGCTCCACGCCAAGGAAATTGCCAAGATCGTGGGCAAGGTCAACCAGGCCGGTTACACCTGCATCCCGCTGGCGCTGTACTGGAAAAACAACAAGGTGAAGTGCGAGATTGCCCTGGTAAAAGGCAAGAAGCTGTTCGACAAGCGTGCTACCGAGAAAGAGCGCGACTGGAACCGCCAGAAGCAACGCATCCTGCGCGAAACCAACATTTGATCCTGCCCGCCACCAATTAACAAATACCTGACGCCGGTCATGGCCGGCGTGAACCGGTATGTCGCATACTCACTCTCTTTGTTCAGAACTCCAACGGGCCTATACTCGGGAACTCTGGTGCATGGCAAAGGGAGCCGCTTATGTCACCCAAACAGATACCAATGTCCGCTGTAGACCGCGCGTGGCTGCGCATGGACACCCCCCAGAACCCCATGATGATCTGCGGGGTGTGGACGCTGGAGCGGCCGATTTCCATGAGCCGCCTCAGGCACACCCTTGAAGAGCGATTTCTCTGCTTCGACCGGTTCCGGCAACGGGTCATAGACACCGGAGACCGGGCCTACTGGCAGTACGATCCGCTGTTCGACCTGGACAACCATCTGCACCGCATCGCCCTGCCGGGCAAGGCCGACAAAGCAGAGCTCCAGAAGCTGGTCAGTGACATGAACAGCACGTCGCTGGATTTCCGGCAACCGCTCTGGCAAATGCACTATATCGACAATTACGGGGACGGCGGCGCGCTACTCATCCGCATTCACCACTGCATCGCCGATGGCATCTCGCTGGTTCGTGTAATGCTGTCACTCACCGATAAAACGCCGGAACCACGGCTGGGCAAAGTCGCCCGCAAGCGTCGCTCCAAACCCGGCAGGAAATCGGCCATCCAGAACTTCCTGCACCGTGCCGTGGACAGCGCGCAGACCGCCACCAACCAGGCCAGACTGTTTATCCAGTCCGTCCGTGAAGAGCCCAACTACCCGTTAAAACTGGCCACCACCGCCAGCGGTGTCGCCCTTGACCTCCTGAAACTTGGCCTGGCGCCCGGCGAACCGAAAACCGGACTGAAAGAGCCCTTGTCCGGGCGCAAGCAAGTGGCCTGGGCCGATCCCCTCGACCTTGCCGAGGTAAAAGCCTGTGCCAAGGCTCTGGGGGGCACCATCAACGATGCCCTCCTTTGCACCGTCACGGGCGCTTTGCAGAGACATTTTGCCGCCCACAAGGAAACCATCCCCGAGTGCGGCATTCGGGTCGCCGTGCCGTTCAACCTGCGCCCTCTTGATCAGCCCATCGAAACCCTCGGCAACAAGTTCGGGCTCGTACTGGTTACCCTGCCGGTGGAAGTGAGAGACCCGCTCATGTGCTTCCGCCAGGTGCAGGAAAATATGAACCGGCTCAAGCGGTCCTATCAGGCCCAGGTTACCTACAGCCTGCTTGATATCTTCGGGCGCGGCCCCGATGTTATTGAACGAAGGGCCCTGGATCTGCTCAGCAACAAGGCCTCGGCGGTACTGACCAACGTGCCCGGCCCGAAAGAGCCTCTGTATCTGGCGGGCAGCAAGCTGACCCAGCCCATGTTCTGGGTGCCTCAGAGCGGCACCATCGGTATCGGCATGAGCATTCTCAGTTATGCCGGCACCGTGCAATTCGGCATCACCGTGGACAAGGCGATTCACGCCGACCCGGACGCCGTGATGGGCTACTTCCGGGAAAGCTTTGAGGCCCTGAGCCACGCGGCCCTGGCCGGCCGCCATGACGCCATTGAACGCAAGGCCAGCTAGGGTTCTAGGTACATCTACAGTCCCGAAAGCACAAAACTGCAACAAAGAAACCTTGAAGTCCGGCAAACCGGACACATATACTGGAGGTAAGGGGACGACATGGCTTCGACGCCGGTGGCGAACCCTTGAGCGCATGTCGAGATGGCAGCCAATCTCGTTAATCCAAAGCTGCAACGCAATAGTCGCAAACGACGAAAACTACGCACTAGCAGCGTAAGCTGCTAGTCGTCCTGACCGGGTCGCCCGTAGCCCGGAAGCAACATCTCAGGACGTCATCGCTTACGGGATGCTCCGTTATCCAGAGTTCACTGGCTAACGGCTAAGATTTAAAGAACTCGGTTCTTGCACCCTGGCTCTCGGGTCGCTTGAACTTAAATCAATAGAGAGACGCTAAACATGTAGACCTCAAGGCTGAGTACTGGCGGACGCGGGTTCAATTCCCGCCGTCTCCACCAAACAACCAAAAGGCCTCGTCCCACGACGAGGCCTTTTTTTGTGCCCGGCCAGAGTGGTCTAAACTGGTTCCCTCAACGAAGATTACCCCCACACCCAAACATTCATTCTGTTTACGAGACGGAAGAGGGATAACGTATGCCTACTATGCTGACTCGCATTACCGGCCTGACAGCCGGTGTTTTGTTTGCGGCTGCCGCCCAGGCGGAGGCTCCGATGGTAAAAGAGCAGGCTCCGGGCTATTACCGCACCATGCTCGGCAACTTCGAAATCACCGCCCTGTCCGATGGCACCGTCAAGCTGCCGGTGGACAAACTGTTGCTGAATACCACCGAAGAACACGTGCATAACACCCTGGCGGATAACTTCCTCTCTGCCCCGCTCGACACGTCCGTTAACGGCTATCTGATCAACACCGGCAACCATCTGGTACTGGTCGACACCGGTGCCGGCAGTCTGTTCGGGCCAACACTCGGAAAACTGGTTGAACATCTGAAAGCGTCCGGTTACGAGCCCGCAGATGTCGATGAAATCTACATCACGCACATGCATCCGGACCATGTTGGCGGGCTGGTATCTGACGGTGAGATTGTGTTCCCCAATGCCATTGTTCGCGCCAGCGTGGAAGACCAGAATTTCTGGCTGAACGAAGACAACCTGAAGGCCGCCGATGAAGGTTCGAAGGGCTTTTTTAAAGGCGCGATGGCCTCTCTCAACCCATATGTCGAGTCCGGCCAGTTCAAGCCTTTCGATAAAGACCAGGAGTTGGTGCCAGGTGTTTCTGCAGTGTCCGCCAGCGGGCACACCCCGGGCCATAGCCTTTACAAGGTTGAAAGCGGGGACAACACGCTGATGCTTTGGGGCGACCTGATTCACGTGGCAGCGGTTCAGTTCCCGCAGCCGGACATTGCCATCCAGTTCGATGTGAACAGTGAACAGGCAGTGGAGTCTCGTGC
The DNA here is from genome assembly GCF_053566155.1 of Marinobacter sp. PE14. Taxonomy (NCBI): domain Bacteria; kingdom Pseudomonadati; phylum Pseudomonadota; class Gammaproteobacteria; order Pseudomonadales; family Marinobacteraceae; genus Marinobacter; species Marinobacter sp. PE14. The sequence goes on from NZ_JBQXNY010000008.1 coordinate 15,158, forward strand.
ACAGGCCTTTGCCGACGCCCAGGAAACCGGGTACTGGGTAGGCTCCGCCCACCTCTCTTTTCCCGGCCTGGGGCACCTGAAAAGCGCAGACCAAGGCTATGAATTCATTCCTGCCAACTATCAGGGTGGTGTCGGCGCTACTGAAACTGGCGAATGATGACTCATTCCTGAAGACGAAAAAGCCGGAGCAACCCTCCGGCTTTTTTCATTTTGCTGATTCCCGGTTCTTTTCAACGCTATTGCTCTGCCGGGGAACAAGCCCCTGGGCCATCCGCAACCGCTGAAAGCCCAGCGCCTGCAGCCACGCAGACATACCGATTCACGATCGATGCAAAGGTGCCATCATCCAGCATCGACTGCAGTGCGCGATCAAAGTCTTCCACAAATTCGGAGCCAACGGTTGCTTTGGAAAAAACAAAGTAGGCGGGCTTATTGGACACGACCAAGGAGCTGGGAATAACCGTTCCGGTCAGCCCCAGTTCCTGAATCTCGTAGAGCCCGGTTAACTGACTCGCCACCACGCCATCGACCCGATCGCGGGCCAGCATGAGCCACAGCGGCTCCCGGCGGGAGAGATACTCGATGTTTTTGTCGTAGTCCGGATTCTGGACAAGGGCGCTGTATTCATCGCTGTAGGACACATGAATCTGGGCACCAAGCCTGAAACCCGATTCCAGCAGCCGCCTCAAGCCATTCAGCTCGAACCTGGACTCATCAGATCGCCGAATAAACAGGATATTGGGTGATACCAGGCCGACCACTTCGGAGTAATGAGCATACTCCTCTCTCTCCGGAGTCCGGTAGGCGCCGGAGAGCATATCCACATGCCCGTCACGCAAATCCCGAAGCGCCCTGGCCCATGGCATCTTCCGAAAGGAAAGCCCGCAATCCAGGCGTCCCATGGCCTCACGAACCAGGTCGGCATCAATGCCGACCACCTTACCCTCCTGAGCCATGAAATAGGGGGGATCATCGTCCCAGCGCAGGGTGATGTCGCAGTCCCCATAGCTTGGAGCCGCAAAACAGAGAACGGACGCGAGCACCAAAGCAGATCTGCACAAGGCGGGCGCCAAAAAACGCGAGAGCAACGATTTTGAGAACGGCAACCCGTTGCTCCTGCCTGTATACATCTTTGAGGCCGCCGAGGAAGGAAGGTCTAATTAATATAGACTAATTAATCAGGCACTGAACACTCTCTGAATAACCAGGCCCGGGCTAACTCCCCTGTCATCTTGTGTTCATGCACTCGTTGCGCAATCAAGGTAGTGTCTGCAAAACCTGTTCAAAAGGAGACCACGAGCACCACCATGAACCAGCCAGACGATCCGGCCAGCCTGACAGAGCTTCTGGAGCGCCTCCGCGCAAGCACCGCGGGACAGGTTCAGGTGTCTGTGGGCGATGTACTGGCAGCCGTCGGTGAACGTTCCTTTGGGCCGATGGTTCTGATCGCTGGCGTAATCACCCTGGCACCATTGATCGGCGATATTCCGGGAGTGCCGACGCTGCTTGGCCTGATGGTGATACTTACCCTGGGGCAATTGATCTTCCAGCGCCACTCGATCTGGATTCCCTCAAAGCTGGCGCGTCGGAACATTGAGAGAGAAAAACTTGCCAAAGGCCTCGACTGGATGGCAAAGCCTGCCCGTTTTCTGGATCGCTGGACGAAACAAAGGCTGCTCTGGCTGGTTCGCGGGCCGGGGCAATACGTTATCGCCATCCTCTGCATGGTTGTGGCGGCTGCCATGCCACTGATGGAGGTGATTCCATTCAGCGCTAACGGTGCCGGAATCGCCCTGATGGCGTTTGGCCTGGCCATCGTGGCGCGGGACGGTCTGCTTGCCCTGGTGGCGATCCTGGCGACCGGCGGTACCGCCTGGTTCATTCTGAACAACCTCCCCTGGTAGACAGCACTTCCGGCCGGGATCGCCAGAGGCCTGTGCTACTGTTAAGCCTTAAACACAAGGGATACAAACATGACCATTCTTATCACGGGAGCCAATCGCGGCATCGGTAAGGGCCTGGCCGATGAGTGGAAAAAGGCGGGCGAGCATGTCATCGGCACGGCCCGCAGCGAACCGGGCATGGAGCTGCTGGATGTCGCCGAGCCGGCCAGCATTACCGCGCTGGGCAAGCGCCTCGAAAACCAGCCAATCTCAACCCTGATCTGTAACGCCGGCATTTTGCTCGATCGCCATGAACAGCTGGAGGACGGCTACCCGCCCGAACTCTGGGCGAAGCACTTCCAGGTGAATGTGACCGGCGTATTCCTCACCATACAGGCGCTGCTACCCAATCTCAGACTGGCATTGGCCGGCGGCGGCACCCCGAAAATCGCCATCATCTCCAGCAAGCTCGGATCCCAGGCTTCTGCTGGCGGCGGCCGGTACATTTATCGTGCCTCGAAAGCGGCGGCGCTTAATCTCGGGCGAAATCTGGCTGTGGACCTGCGTGAGCAAGGCATAGCCGTGGGCATCTACCACCCGGGCTGGGTGGCCACGGACATGGGCGGCAGCGACGCCGAGGTATCGGTTGAACAATCCGTCGATGGCCTCAGGCGGCAGATTGATAACCTCACCCTCGCCGAGACCGGCTGCTTCAAGGCCTGGGACGGTAAGGAAATGGCGTTCTGAAGGCGTACTGGCATTGCAGCCCAAGGCACCCCGTGCGGAAGGATTCTGTCACCATTTGAAACAATCCTTCTGAATCCCGATTCACGGTAAAGCTGCTACTATTGCTACATACTCTAGGCTTGCGGGCTGAGCAGCGCCCGCCAGACAGCCTGGTGAACCAACTTCTTGCAAAAGCTCCTGCGTCAGGGGCTTTTGCGTTTGAAAGGACCCGGTTGTATGTCCAGCAAAGCGAAGCAGACCCAGAAACTTCTGCTGTTCCGGCTTTCCGGCGAGCGTCTGTTCGGAATAGGAACCCTGAAGATCCGGGAAATCCTGCCTTTCATGCGGCTGACCAAACTGCCCCACAGCCATCACGCCGTCATTGGCACAGCAACCTTCCGGGGTTCCGCCGTTCCGGTGATTGATATGGCTGCCGCGGTTGGCTATCCGCCGCTGACGCAGGAAGAACGGGAAAAAGCCTCGATTATTGTCACGGATATCCAGCGCCAGGAGATCGGTTTTCTGGTGCGCAGCGTGCAACAGATCATCGAGACTGACTGGAAATCTGTGATGCCGCCACCCAAGGCCCTGGGCAGCAAGGCGTTTATCACAGGTCTGCTGGACGTGGAAGGCGATATCATCCAGCTACTGGATGTGGAGTTACTGTTGGCGAAGGTGTATCCGGAATCATTGGACACTCAGGAGGTGGTTCTCACGGATGTGCAGAGTGAGACGCTCAAGTCCCTGAACATTCTCATGGTGGACGATTCCCAGGTGGCCCGTAAGCAACTCTCGGACGTGCTGGATAGCAAAGACATCCCCTACCAGGTGACGTCCAATGGCGATGATGCCCTGCAGATCCTTCTGCGGGACCACGAACTGGGCCGGCCCACGGACATTCTGGTCAGCGATATCGAGATGCCGGGGCTGGATGGGTACGAGCTGGCGTTCAATGTGCGGGACAATTCAGCACTGAAGCAGCCTTACATCATCCTGCATACATCACTGAACAGTGAGATGAGCCTGAGCTATGCCAATCAGGTGGGCGCCAACGAAGCGCTGACCAAATTCGATGCCGAGGAGCTGCTTCAGGCCATGCTGCGAGGCGCCGAACAGGCCCGCTAAAGCCTGAGCTGCTCGATAAAGTCGTCCGCGTCAGCGCGCATCTCAGCCAGCCTCTGCTGCCACTCTTCCCGGTGACGATTCAGCGTATCTTCACTCAGACGCGTGAAGCGTTCGCCGGTTTCCGCCACGGTGCGGCTGGCATTGGCGAGCGATTCCATGGTCGGGTCGTTCAGCTCATCGGCCTGGCGGTCCAGATCCCGGGCAGCCTGTTCCAGAATCACCCGGTCCTCTTCCGGTGTCGGCTCACTGTCTTTCAGGGCGTCTTCCACCGAGCGCTCAAGCTCCCGCATGGCTTCCTGCAACTTCTTGCCGAACTGCTCCATGGCGCCCTCTGCCTCACGGCCGATTTCCTCGGAGTAGGCCTCCAGATCCCGCGCCAGCTGCTCCATTTGCTGCTCAAAATCGTCAGAAGATGAGGAAAAACGGGCGCTGAGCTCTTCACCGAGCCGGCTGAGCTCGCCCATGATGCTGGTGAACGGGGAAGGGTTAAGGATGGCATCGCCAGTGCGGTCGTAATCCACCAGCCACTGATCCTGGAACCGTACGAGATAGGTGACCAGCTCCAGCCGCTCGCCTTCGGTTCCGGCTTCAGCCGGCAGGCGGGTCACGATAGTGGCTTCACGATCTTCAATGACCACCCGGCCGAAGGATGGCACGGCGTCGGTCCAGCTGCGCTTGTAACCGTCGAACGCGGCGGATTCCGCCAGGGTGGAGTATTCCATTACATCGCCGGCGTCATTCTCGGCCATGGCCTGCCAGAAGGCCGCCGCCACTTCCTGGGGTGTCTCCGGGTTGCTACACCCGGCGAGCAACGTCAGTGTCGCGACGGCCATCAGGCCGCGAAAAAAGGAACGGATCATTGCAGTGCTACCTCGGGTTCATCATCCATGGACGCATGATACACCCCTCACAGTTTGCAGGTCAGTTCCGCCAGCTCCTCATCAAACACCCGGCGGTTTTCACTGTAATCCACGGGCACGTCCACCACATGAACACCGCCTTCAGCCAGGGCGCCTTCCAGGGTTGGCCGCAGGTCCTCCGTGCGGGTCACGCGGTGACCCTTGGCGCCATAGGATTGGGCATAGGTGACAAAATCCGGGTTGCGATAATCCAGGCCGAAATCGCTGTAGCCTTCCTGGCCCTGCTTCCACTTGATCATGCCGTAGGCACTGTCGTTGATAATCAGCACCACCAGGTTAAGATTCAGTCGCACCGCAGTTTCCAGCTCCTGGCTGTTCATCATGAAGCCGCCATCGCCACAGATCGCCATCACTTTCAGATCCGGATACAGCATGGAGGCCATCATGCCGCTGGGCAGCCCGGCGCCCATGGAAGCCAGGGCGTTGTCGAGCAGAACCGTATTGTTGTCGTAGGCGCGGTAATTGCGGGCAAACCAGAGTTTGTACATACCGTTGTCGAGCGTGATGATCCCATCGTCAGGCATCACATCACGCACATCATGAACAATGCGTTGAGGGATCACCGGGAAGCGATCGTCTTCAGCCCGCTCCTGCAGGTGCGCATCCACCGCCTCCTTCACTTCCATCAGGCGAGTGAAATCGTGGTTGGCGCACTGGCCACAGTTCTCGGCCATGTATTCCACGCTGTTGGCGATGTCCCCGACAACTTCGTGCTGGGGGAAGTACACCGGGTCCACGTCGGCCGCACTGAAGTTCACATGAATGACCTTCTTGCCGCCGGGGGTCATGAAGAAGGGAGGCTTTTCCACCACATCATGGCCCACGTTGATCACCAGATCGGCACGATCGATCGCACAGTGCACGAAGTCCCCGGCCGACAGGGCGGCATTGCCCAGGTAACGTGGGTGCCGCTCATCCACCACGCCCTTTCCCATCTGGGTGGTAAAGAACGGGATGCCGGTGACATTCACCAAGTGCAGCAGCGCCTGAGACACTCGCTTCCGGTTGGCGCCGGCACCAATCATGATCAGCGGATGCCGGGCTTCGCGAAGCATCTCACAGGCCATCTCCAGGCTTTTGGGGCTGGCCGAGGGTCGGCGGGCATCACTGGGTTTGAAGATGTGGGTGTCAGATTCAGGCGTCTCGTCGGCAATGTCTTCCGGCAGCTCCAGATGCACGGCACCCGGGCGCTCTTCAGAGGCCAGGCGGAAGGCTTCCCGAACCTTGGCAGGGATGGTGTTGGCATTGCTGATTTGCCGGGTGTACTTGGTGAGCGGACGCATCAGGTCCACCACATCCAGAATCTGGAACAACCCCTGCTTGGAGGACTTTATGGGTTTCTGGCCCGAGATCATCATCATGGGCATACCGCCCAGCTGGGCGTAGGCGGCGGCAGTCACGAAGTTGGTGGCGCCAGGCCCAAGCGTGGAAAGGCAGACCCCCACCCGGCCCGTCAGGCGACCATAGGTGGCGGCCATGAACCCGGCGGCCTGCTCATGGCGGTTGAGGACCAGCTGAATACTGGACGTCCTCAAGGCCTCCAGGAAGGCAAGATTCTCCTCGCCGGGCACCGCGAAAATGTATTCAACGCCTTCGTTCTCCAGCGCCCGGATAAACAACTCGGCCCCGTTTTGGACCGGGGTCTGTTCGTTGGCCATGGCCTTCCTCTTGATCTGTGGATTCCGGGTGATCGGCAGGTTCCGGGATCAATCGGTTATGGGCGGCTCCGCCTGCAAAGCATCCGCCGGCACGCGATCCAGACCCCAACTGCGATACACTCCCTCTGTTACGCGCCGAAGGGCATCCTCGTTCACTTCCGCAGGCTCTCCCCGCTCCAGGGGATCATAATGGAAGATGTACAGTCGCGATGTGAACTGCTCAAAAGGCAGCGACGACTCGCCAAAACGTTCCCCGTTGCCAGAGGTACTGACTTGGACCCCATCGCCCCAGTTCTGGCCACTGTCGTTATTGGGATTGAAGAAATAAATCCGCATCTCACCTTCCGGGTCGAGCGCGGACCGGAGAATGGTAATGGCGTGCCAGCCGATAAACCGGGCGGCGCTGTCGGTAACAGCAATACCCGCAGGCTGCGGATGGATCAATGGCTGATTGCCGTTGTAGTAGGGGTGATAACTGGCGTAGAAATGCCGGATAAAGCCTTCCAGATCGTGCAGCTTGCCAGTGGCCACATCCACGTTGATGGCAAACCCGCGCCCGGCAGACCAGCCGTGGAACTCCGGGTTCACCCATTTATGGGGATCGCCCTGGCGACCGACGCACAACCGGCCCATTTCCACGTAGATGCGGTCCAGATGCGGCACCACTACCAGGGAGACAGGATCCAGATCGAGGGTTACCTCGGAAGCAACGCCGCCGACACTTCGCGCCGATGACACCGGCTGACCTTCAAAGTGAATGACGATTTCATTGTCTCGAGCAGCCCAGGCCACCATCTGCAAGAGATAATCCGGATCGTTATACGCCCACATCGAGAGCGCACGGGCCGACTGGCAGGTGGGGTTGTTGCCCTGCCCTACTCCCAAAGGCTGGCCCAACATATTCAACACGCCCTGAATCAGCCAGGCATTCGGTTGCGGTTGATAGCCATAGGCCAGCTCAAGTCGCTCCCGCGCATGAGGACAGAGAGACAGCCGTGCCTGGCGCCACAGACCCGGCGCAACAGGAGGTTGATAAAGAATACCCCGTTCCAGAAGCAGCGCCAGGCCGTAGATGCCCTGTGCCGTTTCCGGATAGATACCTTCTTTAATCAGGGTGTGGACCAGCTCCCGATAACACATCAGGCAATCCCGGCCGGTGCTGGACAGACCCAGCGCCTCACTGAGCAAGGTGTCCTGGTCCGCCAGGATGAAACGTATAAACGAGGCATGGTAAGGGGAGACCAGGCCGGTATCGTGCATGGACCGCGCAAACCCGGTGGCCTCGTTCTGCAGGGCCTGGGCATCCATGGTTTCCAGCCGCTGCTCGTAGACGACGGTTCCGGGGTCTTCACTGCAGGCCCGGGTGGGGCCATAGAGGCTGGAGATCAACCGGTCGGCACCGCGCCCGGCACTGCCCAGATCGGCCTGCGGATCGGCCCGGCAAAGGGCAATCTGCGTAATCATCTTGCGCACGTCCGATACCTGGATCGGCCGCTGTTCAAGGATCCGCCAGATCTCTTCGATCAGACTGTCAATGACATGTTCGTAGCCGATGTGGTGGGCCACATACTGCACAAGGTTCTGGCTGATCAGCGCGAGCTTGCCCTGCTCCCGCTCAGCCTCGCCGGTCATTCCAAACAGCAGGCCCAGGTTGATGGCCAGAACCTGGGTCAGGTAATGGTGGGCCTGTTCAGCCGACACCGAAGGGTGCAGATAGCTGCCCCGGGCGACGGCAAGCAGCCTCAACTCACTGAAGGCCTCGATGACGACGGTGTCGGCATTCTGGCTCTGCAGCGAATAGGTTGTCAGCGTGGGAAGAAGAATCCCGGGTTCGGCCCAGTCGGTGCCGGCAAAGACGCCCGCCAGTTCAAGGCGCTCAGCGCGCTCCTCGATGATCCGGCAGCCATCCGGCTGCAGCAGGATCCGGCGGGCAATATCCAGCACGCGCGGCAACTTGCCGGCCTTGGTAAAAGACCGGCTTTCTTCCAAAGCCTGAATGGCGTCATCCAGGCGTTGAGCCAGCTTGTCAACGTTTACAGCTGGCGCTGCGCTGCCCGATTGGTGATCGTTCAAACGATAATCCTCAGGGCCTGGCACCAAACCCGGTTGTTGTTAATGCTTCTCCTGATTATACATAGAAATCGAGGTCTTCCTGATGTTTCAGGAGGTCCCGCATGACGTAAGGGTCTTCACCGAAGAAATAGACCAGCCCCCAGTGGGTACCGAAAGCGGTACGTTTGGTGACCGTTTCTTCCAGCGGCGCGGTCAGCTCGTGGGACTCGAAATACTCGTGATTTTCGGTCTCGTCCGGGATTTCCAGCTTGCTGACAACCCGGCGGCGTGGATACACACCGAAACAACCGGCGTAACCCTTCGCATCCACAACTTCCTTCGGGAAGAAGGCCTTGATTTCATCTTCCGTGGTTTTCGGATCAAACGTCAGGATCATCCCCTGATAGGCGTTGAAGCCGTAGGCACGCTCAAGCAGCTCGAACACCTTGAAGCCGGGCGGACGATAGGCCACCTCGCCGAAGTACATGGTCCGGTCGCTGGTCACGAAGTACTCCGGGTGAATAAACCCGAATTCGATATCAAAGGTCTTGATCAGCTTCTCGATTTCGCCCCGTATCTGATCCCGATACTTCTCCAGGTCCGGTGTCGCAGGGACAAACACGGAATAGCCCAGAGTCACATACTCGGAAATGTTCAGGAAGGCGATCTTACCATTGTGGATCCAGGCTTCGACTGCAAACTCCCAGCCATCCAGGTGCGACTCCATCAAAACCGGAAACTCTTCTTCCGGGATGGTATCGACTTCGTCCGGCGTACGGATCACCCGGTGACCAAGGCAACCGGCCTTATCAAAGGCCTTCAGGTGGATGGGATCGTTGGGGTCACCATCCAGCTTGAGCAGAGTCTGGTTAACCCGCTTCAGGAACCGGATAACATCGCCCTTGTCGTGCGCTTCCTCGAAGATACCCACCCGGATACCACCGAGCTGGGCGCGGCGTTTCATCAGGGCCTTGTCACGCAGCAGCATCGCCTGACCGAACAAACGAGGCTTGTCCATCAATACCGAGTTGATGGCGCCCGCCCACTCCACAGTCTCCTCAAACAACGGGATGGCAACGTCGACGCCCATCTCCTTGAGGGTCTGCGCAATTTCTACCGAACGATCATTCAGGCGCTCAAAATTCCAGGGCACGTAGGGAATGTCATGCTCTTCGCAATAGGCTTCGGCCCAGTCCGGTGCCACGACAACATAGCGACGATCGAACTTGTCGGCCGCTTCAACCGCATTCAGGCTCCAGCCCAGTAACGCGATATACCCTTTCTCAGGATTGTACTTTTGCTCACTCACAGGCTCTCTCCTTTCATAAGGGTTGGCTTATAACCCTACGCATTAGCTATGAAATCGCAAATTTCGCCCCCCGTCGAAACGCAAAAAGCACCACGACCGCCGGGAGTGAATCCAGCAATCGCAGTGCCTTAGGCTTTCTTAGATCGATTGGGAATATCAGCCCAACTGCAGGGTCGACAGGGTCCTCTCGCGAACTTTGGTGAGCAGTGCTTCGTCTTCTACCAGGGATTGGCCATAGGACGGAACAAGCTCTTTCATCCGTTCCTGCCAATCTGGAGTCTTGATCTTCTCAGGGAAACAGCGCTCGATGACGTTGATCATGGCATTGGCTGCGGTGGAGGCCCCGGGAGAAGCACCCAGCAGCGCCGCCAGCGTTCCATCTTTTGCCGCCACAATTTCAGTGCCGAACTCGAGTTTGCCACCGCCGTCGTCCAACTGTTTGATGATCTGCACGCGCTGGCCGGCCATGCGCAGCTGCCAATCCTCTTCCATGGCGTCCGGGAAGAAGTTGCGCAGCGATGCCACCCGGTCACTGTGGGACTGGAACACTTCCCCGATCAGGTAGCGTGTCAGGTCCATGTTGCTCTTGCTCACCGAGAGCATTGGCTTCAGGTTGGTGGGCTTCACCGAACCAATCAGATCAAAGATGGAGCCCTGCTTCAGGAAGCGGGTGGTGAAGCCGGCGAACGGGCCAAACAGAAGGGCAGGCTCGCCATTAATGATGCGGGTATCGAGGTGCGGTACCGACATGGGCGGTGCCCCGATCGGCGCCTTGCCGTAAACCTTGGAGTTATGCTGCTTGACGATGTCGGGCTTGCCACACACCAGCCACTGACCGCTCACCGGGAAGCCACCGTAACCCCGGGCTTCCTCGATACCGGATTTCTGCAGCAGCGGCAACGCACCACCACCGGCGCCGAGGAACACGAAGCCGGTCTCGAGCTTGGTCAGCTCCCCGGTCTTCTGGTTCTTGACGCGGATCTTCCATCGGCCGTTGTCCCGCTGGTCGATGTAGTGCACCGGTGAGCTGAGCATCAGCTCGAAATTCGGCTGGGTTTCCAGCCAGCTCACCATGCTGCGGGTGAGGGACCCGAAATCCACGTCCGAACCGTGCTTGATCCGGGTCGCGGCAACCCGCTGCATCGGATCCCGGTTATTGACGATCAGGGGCATCCATTCTTCGAGGTCCTTCGGGGACTCGGTGTATTCCATGTCACGGAACAGGTGATGGGCACTCAGGCGTTCATAGCGACGTTTGAGAAAAGCCACATCTTTCTCGCCCCAGACAAAGCTCTGGTGCGGTGTGCGGTTAATAAAGCTGGATGGTTCGGGCAGGATGCCCTGCTCCACAAGGTAGGACCAGAGCTGCAGGGACACCTCATACTGGGCGTTGATCTGCAGGGCCCGATCGATGGTGACATCGCCATCACCGGTCTCGGGAGTGTAGTTAAGCTCACAGTACCCGGCATGCCCGGTACCTGCGTTGTTCCACCCGTCTGTGCTCTCATGGGCAACGTGGTCGAGACGCTCCACCATGACGATGTCCAGGGACGGATCAAGCTGCCTGAGCATCATGCCGAGAGTGGCGCTCATGACGCCACCGCCGACCAGCACTACATCTGCCTGTCTAACGGCCATTGGTTTTCACCCTAGCTAGTGTTGAGCCTTTTCGCCCCCTCACGATCAGCAAGGAGGCCTGTCGGAAGCCGGTCAGGCGCGAGGTAAACGGCGCCGCCGTCTGCTTCCGGTCTGAATGTGCGCGCAATTATCCCGATTTTCGGCGGGATAATAAATTGCGATTGTCAATCGTTGCGTCTTTATCAGACTTTTACTGGTTCCAGTTGCCGATACGTGCACTTACGAACAGTGGTTTGCTGCGGGTCAAAGGTCTAAAATCCGCACGCGTGATCTGTCTGGCCGGCTTCGGCCTCTACTCTGGTAACCAGGACGGGATTTCCCCAATGTCTGCCCTTGATGCGTTTCTGATTATTCTCGCGGTTCTGGCGCTGTTGGGCGTCATATTTGAAGAAGCCATCCACATCAACAAGGCCAAGGTAACGCTGTTCTTTGGCACCATGAGCTGGATGCTGCTGTTCCTGTTCAGTGATAACGCGGATCAAACGTCTGCCATTTCCGCCGGCCTCTCCGAGAGCATTGCCGAAATCGCTGGACTGTGGCTGTTTCTCGTCGCAGCCATGACATTCGTCGCTTACCTGAACAAGAAGGGTATGATCGAAAACGTGATTTACCTGATCATGCCGAAACAGGTGAGCGAGCGGCGGCTACTGTTCCTGACCGGTCTTTTCTGCTTCATTTTCTCGTCTTTGGCAGACAATATCACCGCCACTTTAGTCTCATGCTCGCTAATTCTGTCCCTGGATCTGGAGCTGAAAAAACGTATCCAGTTTGTCACGCTGGTCGTGTTTGCGGTCAACTCGGGGGGCGTTTCCCTGATCACCGGCGACGTCACTACGTTGATGATTTTCCTCGCGGACAAGGTGGAAATACTGACTCTGCTGACCCTGGCGATCCCGGCCTCGATTACGGTTTTCGTCCTTGCCGTCTTCCTCTCACGGGGACTGACAGGCACCGTGACACTGCGTTCCAACACTACCCCGGTGCGACGGGTGGATGCGGTCATCAGCGGGCTCTTTTTGTTAACAATCCTGACCACCATTGCCGGCAATGCCTTGTTTGGAATTCCACCGGTTCTGACCTTCCTGTTCGGCTTGTCCATCATGTTTCTTGTGTCTCGGTTCATGAGTGACGACTCCGACCTGGACCCGATTCTCGAATACATTCGTATCATCGAATTTGAAACCCTGCTGTTCTTTCTGGGCATCCTTTTGCTGGTGGGCATGCTCAAGGAGATTCATGCACTGGATTCGCTGGTGGCCATTTACGATATCCTGCCGCCGCTCTATGCCAACTACCTGATGGGCATCTTCTCAGCGGTTATCGATAACGTCCCGCTGACAGCAGCGCTGTTGAAATCGGGCATTGATATGAGCGCCGGCGAATGGATGGGGCTCACCTACGCTGTGGGCGTGGGCGGATCACTTCTGGTCATTGGTTCAGCGGCCGGCATCGTGGCGATGAGCAAGATCCCGGGGCTGACCTTTGCGGCCTATATGCGGTATCTTGCACACCTCCTGGCAGCCTACACCCTTGGCTATGCCGGCGTTTTCATGCTCGGACGTTTCATTCACTGAGGTTTTTCTATGTTAATGGCATTTGGCGCCATCATCGCTGGCCTGGTATTGCTGGTATGGAGTGCCGACAAGTTTGTGGAGGGCGCCGCGGCGACCGCCAAACATTTGGGCATGCCCACCCTTCTGATCGGTATGGTGATTATCGGTTTCGGCACCTCAGCCCCGGAACTGGCCGTTTCTGCCATGGCGGCGTCCGACGGCAACCCCGGGCTGGCACTGGGTAACGGCTATGGCTCCAACATTACCAACATTGCGCTCATTGTCGGCCTGACAGCCATAATCGCGCCTATCGCAGTGCACTCCCAGGTAATCCGCAAAGAGCTGCCACTGCTGATCGTCCTTACCCTCATTGCCGGCGCCCAGCTGCTCGACGGACAACTCTCTCGCATGGATGGCTGGGTGTTGCTGGCGGTATTTGCAGTGGTTATGGGCTGGTCAATCTTCCAGGGCCTGAAAGGCAAGGCGGACCCCCTGGCCGGTGATGCCGACGCCGAGATCATTGCTCATCCCATGCCCCTGAAAACGGCCGTGATCTGGCTGGTGATTGGCCTGGTGCTGCTGGTCGTCAGTTCCCGGATGCTGGTTTGGGGCGCCGTCACGATTGCCCAGAGTCTTGGTGTCAGCGATCTGGTGATCGGTCTAACTATCGTTGCCATCGGCACTTCCCTGCCAGAACTTGCCTCGGCTCTGGCAGCTGTCAAAAAGAATGAACACGATCTGATCCTGGGCAATATTCTCGGATCGGGCATTTTCAATACGCTCGCCGTGGTAGGTCTCGCCGCCGTTATCGAACCCCTGGCCGTGGACCCGGAAGTGCTCTACCGTGACTGGACGCTGATGCTGGCGCTCACGGTGGGTCTGTTCCTGATGGGTTACGGGCTTACCGGATGGCGAAAGCTGGTGAGCCGGGTGGATGGTGGCATCCTGGTACTGGTGTACGTGGCCTATACCGGCTATCTGCTGTCTACCGTGGTGGCAGCCGGTACGGCCTGATCGGCTGCATCTGGGTGAGGTCGGCGCTAACCGGCCTCGCCGTCACCCAGTAGCTCCGTCAGCCTTGAGCGCACCTCGGTCATCACCTCCTCCAGGTCGGCTTTGGTCTTGCCGGCTGTATCCAGCGGTTCTCCCACCCTGACATCCACCGGCTGCCCGAGATTGATTTGCCAAGTCCGGGCGGGCAGCACCCGATGGATGCCCCGAACGGCCACCGGCACAATCACCGCCTCGGTATCCAGCGCCAGGTGAAAACAGCCTTTCTTGAAAGGCAGAAGTTTTCCGTCCGGCGAGCGGGTTCCCTCGGGCGCGGCCCAGAGCACGATTCCGCTTTCCATCATCGCCCGGGCCTTTTCCAGATCTCTTACCGCACGTTGCCGATTGGACCGATCCACGGAGGGAAACTCCGCCGCCCGCATGGCCTGCCCCAGCAGCGGGATACTGAACAGCTCCTTTTTCGCCAGCATGCGGATGGACCCCGGCAACGATACGAAGGTGACCGGAATATCATAGTGGCTGGCATGGGTGCACATGATGATGTACCGGCGCCCGTCGCCGAAATCAGGCACTTGCCCGCGCACTGTCAGGCTGGCACGAACCAGTCGTAACAGCGAGGCCGACCACTCGCGACAGTATTTGTCGACGATGGGCCGGTTCAACCTCCCGAACAGTGCCCTCAGCAAAACCAACAGGGAAAAGAGTGCTGTCAATCCGACACTCCCCAGGACCACACCCGCCCGCCGAAGAAGCGTCGCTGACTCCGTTAGCGGATTCATCTTCAATCGAATCATCTCAGCTACTCTTTTCTGTTTCCCGGCTTCGTTCGCGGCCTTGTTGCTGCGCATTTAATAAGAGGCGAATTATAGCGACTGAAAAACCCGCTGGATAACGCACAAAAGCATTGATTAATTTTTAACCATTACCTATAAGGTATAAGGATATAACCATGAATAATTGAAAGAGCAGCCCCACCGTCCGACGACAACCCTAAAAAGGAGACGGATAATGAAACAGGAATCAGCTCTGATGCGCGGCCCGAATGACCCGGGCCTTCAAAACCCTACCCGCCGCACCCTGCTGCTTGGCAGTGCTGGCGCCATGGCCGCGGTAAGCGTGCTGGGATTTACACCCCTTGCCAAAGCCGATGAACCAAAATCACTGCCGGATTACGCCGCCTGGAAAGAACGCAACGCCCTGATCGTTCACAGTGCAAACACGATGGAAACCCAACGGGGGGCCATCGGCAATGGCGTCATTACTGCCAGTGACCGTTTGTTCGTTCGTAATAACCTGCCCGCGCCACCAGCCTCGGTAACCGACAACCCGGATGCCTGGGAGGTGAGGATCGAGGGCGTGAAAAATCCCCGAACCCTGAAGGTCGGCGACCTGAAACAGATGGGGGTCACCACCGTTGCCTCCGTATTGCAGTGTTCCGGTAACGGTCGCGCCTTCTTCCCCCATGGAGCGAGTGGTACCCAATGGTCCGTTGGCGCTGCTGGCTGCATCATGTGGACCGGTGTGCCATTGAAGGATGTTGTAGAGGCTTTGGGTGGACCTTCTGACGGCAATCGCTACATTACCAGCACCGGTGGCGAGGCCCTGCCTGATGGCCTGGACCCGAAAACCATCATGGTCGAACGTTCCGTACCAACCCGAGCGCTGGAAAGCGCCCTATTGGCCTGGGAAATGAACGACGAGCCTCTGACTCATACCCATGGCGGTCCTCTGCGCATGGTGGTGCCAGGCTACTACGGCGTGAACAACGTGAAGTACGTTAAGAACGTCGCCTTCACCGAAAACCAGACTGACGCCAAGATCCAGGCCTCCGGCTACCGGATTCGCGATGTCGGTGTGAAGGGCGCCCCGGACCAGCCCTCCATGTGGGAAATGAACGTCAAATCCTGGGTGACCGCCCCCCTGGAAAGCGGCCAGACCGGCCGTAACATGATCTACGGCGTTGCTTTCGGGGGCACAGTTGCGCTGGAAAAAGTCGACGTCTCAGTGGATGGCGGCAAAACCTGGAAACAGGCTCGCTTCCTGGGACCAGACCTTGGCCCCTATGCCTGGAGGCCTTTTGTCCTCGCAGCGGATTTAGCGACCGGAGAGCACCGAATTGTCAGCCGGGCGACCGACGTGCGGGGCAACACCCAGCCTGAGGGCCGGATCGAGAATGAACGTGGCTACGGCCACAATGGCTGGAGCGACCACGGAGTCACGGTTGCCGTCAGTTGATCATTGGCGGAGCCGACACGGGAACGCGGCGGCTCCGACCTTTTCGGAAAGCAATAATATGAGAAAAACTGCAGTACTGGGCACCATAGCCCTGATCGGACTGTCGCCCCTGACAATGGCCAGCGACCTTGAAGAAGGAAAACAGGTATTCACTCAGGACGCACAACCCGCCTGCACGATATGCCATACGCTGGCAGACGCCGGTTCGGCTGGTGCCGTCGGCCCAAACCTGGATGAACTCAAACCCACCAGGGAACAGGTGGTCAATGCCGTAACCAGCGGGGTCGGTATCATGCCAGCGTTCAACGAGTCATTGTCTGAGGAACAGATTCAGGCGGTGGCACACTATGTGGCTCTGGTAACAGGCGGCAATCAATAAAATTGGGGGCACTGCGCGCCCCCCAATGTTCGTCTCAGGCGTTTTCCTGAAACACCATGGCAACCGAATTCAGGCAGTAGCGCTGCCCGGTTGGCGGCGGGCCGTCTGGGAAGACATGGCCGAGATGGCTGTCGCAACGGGGACAGCGGATTTCGGTGCGGCTCATACCGAGACTCGTGTCTTCAATGTAGCGGATATGCTCGGGGTCAAAGGGCTGGAAGAAGCTTGGCCAGCCGGTGCCCGAATCAAACTTGGAGTTCGAGCTGAACAGCGGCAAATCACAAAGCCGGCAGTGGTATACCCCGGCCTTTTTGTTGTCCAGCAAAGTCCCGCAGAACGGATGCTCGGTTCCATGGTCGAGCAGCACGCGCCGCTCTTCCGATGTCAGATCCGCAGCTTTCTCCTCAACCTGTGCTTCGTTTAGTGGTGTCAGGTCATAACCTGCAGCGGAAACTCCCATAGTCTGCCTCCTCAGGCGGTGCTGCCTGCGTCGTTGTCTGTAAATTCCGGCTTCAGGCGATCAGGATAACTGTCTACGAGTTTTTCCATTTTCGGCGCAGCCACAGCCATGATGTATGGCTGGTAGGGGTTCCGGGCGGCAAAATTCTGGTGGTACTCCTCCGCCGGGTAAAACGCTTCGAGCGGCTCCAGCGTGGTCACGATCGGATCCGGGTATACCTCGGCCTGATCAAGCTGGTGGATGTAGGCCTCAGCCACCCGCCGCTGTTCCGCAGTCTCGTAAAACACGGCAGAGCGATACTGGGTGCCCCGATCATTGCCCTGACGGTTCAATTGGGTGGGATCGTGAGCAACCGAGAAGAACACCTTTAGCAGTTCGCCAAAACTGACCCTGGCCGGATCATAATGGACATCCACTACCTCTGCGTGGCCCGTAGTACCTGAGCATACGGCCTCATAATTGGCAGAGCTGGCGTGACCGCCGGCGTAACCGGACTCGACGCTGGTTACGCCGTCCATCGCCAGAAAAACGGCTTCCACACACCAGAAACAGCCTCCAGCCAGCACGACACGCTGTTCGCCCTCGGCCGCTGGCAGATCCTGTTCAGGATCGGGGAAACGGCTACGTGGTACGTTGAGACCCGGGATACTGCAGGATGTCGTCATGGTAACCTCTGCGTTCGAATTATCTGTCTCTAACGGCTCGATTGTGGCTGGAAACCTGCTGATTTGCCAACCCGTGTGCCGGCTCGGCAAGAACGGATTATATTTACGTTGATCAGGACAGCAGGATCACTCCAGCCAGCGCACTCAACGGCGCCAGTAGCCAGACCGGAACCCGCCAGATGGCCAGGCAGAGCCAAAAAATCAATACCAGCCCCAAATCCACTGCACTATGGACCGCCGAGGTCCATACCGGATCATAAAGTGCAGCCAGCAGAAGCCCCACTACACCCGCATTGACGCCCGCCAGTGCAGACCGGGCCCGGCGATGCTCCCGAAGCCAGCTCCACAGTGGAAGACCGGCGAATACCAACAGGGTGCCTGGCAGGAAAACGGCGATTACGGCGATCACACCGCCCAGTGCACCGGCCTGGGACGCACCCAGAAATCCCGAAAAAGAAAATAGCGGCCCCGGCATAGCCTGAGCAACACCATACCCCGCGAGAAAGGTATCCGCCGGCAGGGCACCGGAGGCCACAAAGCCCTCCTGTAACCACGGCAGCACAACATGCCCTCCGCCAAACACCAGGGCGCCAGCCCGGTACAGTTCAGCACCGATCCAGCCGGGGCTGCCTGCCGCCTGAGGCAGGAACGAAATCAGCAACAGGACCAGAAAGGTCCCGGCAAAAAGCGCAGGCTTCCGGGATTGCACCGGCACATGCAGAGGATCAGACGCCGCACTGCTCCCTAACCCCAGAAAGGAACCGACAGCGCCGACTGCGGCCAGGGCCAGTATCTGCATCCAGGTCTCGCCGATTAACAGAAGGCTCACGGCAACCAGCAAAGCCATGGCGATTCGGGGCCGGTCCGGACACAGGGTTCGCCCCATCTGCCAGACAGCCTGGGCCACCACCGCTACAACAAATAGCTTTAGACCCTGAACCCAGCCACCACTTCCGGCCTCGGGCCAGGCGCTCAGCCCCAGCGCTAAGCCAATCATGATAAGCGCCGATGGCAGAGTGAAACCCAGCCATGCTGCGAACGCCCCCCGGTAATGACCACGCAGGAAACCGAGGGTCAGGCCTACCTGGCTGGAAGCAGGCCCCGGCAGCAACTGGCACAGGGCCAGGACTTCGCCGTAAGCACTGTCTGACAACCACTGCCGACGCTTAACAAACTCATCGTAGAAGAATCCGAGGTGCGCTGCAGGCCCGCCAAACGATGTCAGGCCCAGGCGCAGGAACAGCAGGAAAATTTGCCAGGCGGACAGCTTCTCAACACCTTTGTGATCAGTCATAAACCCTCTGATTCGGTTCGCCTGCCAATGTTTCATCAAACATGAACATTATGTCGTTTTGGTTGCATCCCTTCGAGGGCCATCCATAATGACAGACAGGGTTTGCCACTTTGCACACCGGCCACGCCCGGCTCGGCATACAAAGGAAGAAAAATGACGGCAAGGGCTCGTACACCGGAGAACCAGGATGACCTCCTGGAATACCGTCTGAGCCTGCGGCTCGGCCCTGTTCACGCCCGCCAGAGGCTCGGAATTGAACGGGAAGCTGAAGCGAAGGTATTCGGGCAGGATCACAGCTCCTTCCACCTGGAAAACTGGGCCACGGCGCCCGGCTTTATCCGCACCTGTTTGCGGATGGTCGGCCTTTGGGGCCGGGGCCAGAGCAATAGCCGACGCCTGAATACCGTGCATAATCGTTTCAACGTTCCCGGGCTGCCGGAAGCCTTTGAGGGCTTTCGCATTCTTCACCTGACCGATCTGCACGTGGACATGGACGAAGCCAACCTGCAGGCAGTGCTGCGCCAGATCGAACCATTAGACTATGACCTGTGCGTGTTAACCGGCGATTACCGGAAACTGACCTGGGGCCCGATCGAAGGCGCCCTGGACGGCATGGCACGACTACGGGATGGCATAAAAGGCAAGCCTTATGCTGTTCTCGGCAACCACGACAGCGTTCGCATGTTGCCGGCATTGGAAGACATGGGTTACCAGCTGTTGATGAACGAAATGGCGCCCATTGAGCGCGATGGCCAGGCCCTTTACCTGGCGGGCGTAGACGACGCCCACTTCTTCAGGGCCCACAACCTGCACCAGGCCGGAGACAGGATCCCTGCCGGTGGCACCAGCATCCTGCTCAGCCATACACCGGAGATCTGGCGCGAAGCCGCCCATGCAGGCTATGACGTCTTTCTCTGTGGTCACACACACGGAGGCCAGATCTGTTTGCCCGGTGGCATACCGGTAACTCTGGACTCTGACTGTCCGCGAACCCTCGGAAGAGGCTACTGGCGAATGAACGGCATGCAGGGCTACACGTCACCCGGCTCGGGCACGTCTGTTGTAAACGTTCGTCTGAACTGCCCGCCGGAAGTAACCCTTCACACCCTGACTCGCGGCCCGGATTAGTGGGGCTGTCGGCGTATACCGAGACGGTAGAGGAGCGGAGACCCGAAAATGTTCGACAAGGTGAAAAACAGCACCACGCCCAGCACCACCCAGAAACTGACGGGCAGCCACCACATGGCCAGCAGCATGGGTAGCAGTGCTTCCGGGATCTGATCCAGCCCGACGGCCCGGGCACTCGACGCCATGCCCAGACGACGTTTGATGAAGCTGCTCAGCATGTCCCCGACCAGTCCCAGCAGGCCGAACAAAAGCCCGAACACGAACCCCAGACCGGTAAACAGGGCAAACAGCGCACAGGCGAAGGCTCCGGATAGCAGACCACGCCAGGTTTTGCTTTCACCAAGAACAGGACGACCGTCAGACCACAATCGCCCACCATCCACCGGCGCCGACCAGCGGTTTTTCAACAATCCGGCTGCGACCACCGGCGTACCGTTGGCCAGCACCAGCATCACAAAAAGCTCCAGGGGTATCAGCACGCGTTGGCGCCTCTCTGAAACAGCCGGTCAGGCGATACCGCCCCGCGTCAGCTTGAGCGGATCCATCAATTCCTCAAGCCGCTCCCGGCTCAGGCCGCTGCGCTCCTCCGCCACATCGATGACTGGCCGCCCCGTTTTATACGCCTCTTTGGCAATGTCTGCCGCCAGGCTGTAGCCGATCTCGGGATTAAGTGCTGTCACCAGCACCGGGTTCTTACCCACACCTGAGTTCAGGTTGTCGGCATTGACCGAGAAATCCTTGATCGCTTTGTCCGCCAGCATGATGGCCGCGTTGGCGAGCAAATCGGTCATGTCCAGCAGGTTACCCCCAACCAGCGGGAGCATGACGTTGAGCTGGAAATTACCGGACTGGCCGGCGATAGCCACAGCGCTGTCCAGCCCCATCACCTGGGCACCCACCATGGCAACGGATTCGGGAATCACCGGGTTTACCTTGCCCGGCATGATACTGCTCCCCGGCTGCAATGCCGGAAGACTGATTTCAGCCAGACCATGAATCGGACCACTGTTCATCCAGCGCAAATCGTTGGCGATCTTGGTTAGAACAATGGCCGCACCGCGCAATTGTGCGGACAGCGCCACCGGAGCATCCACGGCGCTCTGGCCGGTGAATTTGTGATCGAGAGAGGTAAACGGATAGCCGGTGTTGGCGCGCAGGAACTTGACGAACTGGCCGGAAAATTCCGGTAGCGCATTGATTCCGGTACCCACCGCTGTGCCGCCCTGGGGTACGGCCAACAGCTCATCAGCTGCGGCTTCTAACCGCTTTTCCACGGCCAGAAGCTGTTCGCGCCAGGTTTTCAGCTCCTGGCCGAGGGTCACCGGCATGGCATCCATCAGGTGGGTGCGACCGGTTTTTACCTGGCTGGAAAATGCCGCTTCCTGCTCGTAAATCACACCGCAGAGATGCGACAGCGCCGGCAGCAGCTTCTCCTTGGCTGCAATCACGGCGCTCACGTGGATCGCCGTTGGAATCACGTCGTTGGAACTCTGGCTCATGTTCACGTGATCGTTCGGGTGCACCTCAAAGCCTGCGTTGCGGGCGATACTGGCGATGACCTCGTTGACATTCATGTTGGTGCTAGTGCCGGAGCCGGTCTGGTAGCGGTCCACCGGAAACTGATCCGCGTACTCGCCCTTCACCAGATCTTCGCAAGCCCGGGAAATCGCATCCCGCAGATCGTTGTCCAGCAGTCCCAGGCTGGTATTGGCCTCGGCGGCCGCTCGCTTGATCTGGGCAACGGCGGCAATAAACGGCTGAGGCATCGGCTGGCCACTGACCGGGAAGTTTTCGACCGCGCGCTGGGTTTGCGCGCCCCAGAGCGCATCAGCAGGTACCTGGACGTCCCCGAGGCTGTCGGTTTCCGTTCTGAATTCGCTCATATTCCCTCCTGTCCGTGCGTTTGCACTGTGGGCTTCTTGGCCTGTACGCCAGGGGCCCGGCCATGGCTCAGCCGCCGCCCTGGGATCTTAGCCGGACATGGTCGCAGATGCCCGTAACCTGTTCAAAATTGAGGATCAGGGTATGAACGGTGTTGGTGTAGGTGTCGTGAAGGTGAAACTTGTAACGGTGCTGCTTTTCACCCTGCAGAAACGCATCGTACTCGCGGACCAGTTCACGCACATCCCCACCGGAATCCTTGCTCCAGGTCGCATTGAACGGACCCATTACGGCGCCGCCAGCCAGGCAGATGGTTACTTCGTGATTCGTCAGACCATTCTCAGGAACTGTCATGGTTATTTCCCTTTCGATGAGCCTTTGGTAAGTGTAGTCGCTCCTGACGCCAGGACAGTCCATAGTGCCAAGGCTGTCACAGAACCAGACTTTCATTACCGGCAAAGGTACTCTTGTAGGAATTTCCTACACCGCTAAGCCACTGCTGTTGCTAATCTCTTCCCGACCCCATCAGCAGGATACAGAGCAATCATGGCGACTAGCGGAGCGGCGGAGATCCTTCTCCGGTATGACGACGACCAGGGCCGGCAGCATTTCGAAACCCTGTTCGCCAGCGATTTCGTTATTCACGCGTTCGCCACTGACCAGGGGGCACTCGACTACCTGGCCTCGGCTCCCACCATACCCACCGCCATAATTCTGCTTCCGAACCGCGCTGATGACTATCTTGAGTCGTCGCTACTGGCACAGGCCAGGGACCACCACCCCCGGATTCTGAAGATCCTCATAGGAGATGCCATTGCGCTGAACCTCCTCGTGAAACTGCTGGACAATCAGCTGATCGATCGCTGTTTCGAACAGCCGGTCAATCCCGATGTTATCCGGTCGCACGTGCTCACAGCTGCGCTTACCCGCGAAGGACAAACACCCTCTCCGGATACCATCCAGCCCCACGAGGGCCCCAAACCGGCGATTCTGATTGTGGATGACGAACCGACTGCCACCCGTTATCTGTCGAGGCAGTTGGAGCGCATGCAGAACGAATTCCGCGTGCTGAGCTCCATCAGTGCAGAAGAGGCTCAGCTCGTGTTGCAGAAAGACAGCGATGTCGCGGTGGTGATGACCGACCAGAGAATGCCCGGGATGCATGGCAAAGAGCTGCTGGACGAACTACGCCAGTCGCATCCGACCATTGTCCGCATTCTCACGTCAGCCTGGGGCGAGGTTGATGTGGCCATGGATGCAGTTAACGAGGGCCGGATTTTCCGCTATCAAAAGAAGCCGTGGAACGCAGCCGAATTGTTGTCTCTCTTCCGCACGGCTCTTGTCCAACATCGCGCCCTGGTCTCTGCAAGGGACCGTTCACGCTCAATCGCAGAACAACAGTTCGCGGAGCTTCGCCAGCAACGACGAGCCAGACTGCTTGAACATCTTTCCGGGAGAGTGGACGGTTTTACCGGCGAACCGATCACCGCCGACTTTCTGGACGCCCTGGCAACCGTCCGCACACTTCCTGCCCAGCCACCCCATCTGCGCGCAAGCCGGGAAACCGCGCTTGAGCATGATCTTGTAAGGGACTTTGCCGGACTGGTGGGCCGACAGCTGGACACCCTGCAGTCAAGCTACGTGCACGGCATCCTGAGCCGGCAAGCCTTTGACCAGGGTCTGGCGGACGCATTGGAGAACCCGGCAGTCGCGAGCGAAACACAAACACCATTGATGGCCCTTTGCCGGGCACTGGCAACCCTGATGAAGGCCTCCGGGCTGGAGCGCTCTGCTCTGGAATTGACCCGGACCGAGAACCGTCTCATGGTCACCAGCGCCAGCCCACTTCACATGTACAGCCACCTGCTGGCACCAATCACCCGTATCTCCCGACCACTACTGGAGCAGCAGAGCGCCCTTCTGATGCTCTTCGTGAGCACCCGACTGCTTGCTGGCGACATCGATGTAACCGGAGGCGACCAGTGTCTTCGATTGAGCCTTCAGCTGCCGGCCAGGGCAGACTGATGGCGTCAGGTCAGCGCAGGCTCAGGTTGTACGTCACCATGGGGCAGCGACTGCTCCGTGACAGCTTGTTATTCCAGATCCTTTTGCACGATGAGGTCGAGCTGGTCGGCGAATCGGAGACCGGAGTGGCAACGCTCAATCGCCTGAAGACGGCCACCCCTTCAGTACTGCTGATTGAAGAAAACCTGCAGGACAACGACGGGCTCACCATCGCCGAGCATGCATTGGCGATGAATCCTTCATTGTCCGTACTGCTGATATCGGACACGCCGGTCAGCAGCGGACGGATGGCGATCTATCTGGAAGCAGGCATCAAGGCCGTGGTATCCAAAGACCAGCCAGTACAGGAGTTGATCAAGACGCTGTTCTACATTCGAAACGGGCAGGTCTATGTCGGTAACTGGCAACAGGAACCAGCACCGGCCGCCATGCTCGCCTATCAGGCCTTGTCCGGACGGGAACGGGAAGTGGCACAGCTGATGGCCAGCCGGCTGCCGGTACGCGATATTGCAGGCAGGCTTGGCGTTTCCTGCAAGACGGTGCATTCCTACAAGGACCGGATTTTCGTGAAATTGGGCTTCGAGCGCCTGCCCGAGCTCATTATCTTTATGCAACGACACCAACACGGAGCCGCCGAGTGAAACTGCTTTCCGGGATGGATCAGATCCGCCAGCTGCCCGCCTACCGACAGCGACGCTTCGAACGCTTCTACCATACCCAGTATCGGTACCGGGTGCTGCCCCTGTTCGCCGACGTTTACCTGGTCATTGCCTTTATCGGTACCCTGCTGTTTCTCGGGGGCCTGGCCCTGAACCCGGATGCACCGGACGTATTCGGCATCTACCTCATCTACACCGCGATACTGACCGGTCTGATCGCCGCTCACCGGTTCACGCGCCTGCGCCGGTCAGCGCCGATGATCGTTTACCTGGTGTTTTTCAACATGGCTGCGTTCAGCTACCTGGGATACATGACAACGGGCGCATCGCTCGCTCCCATCGTGGGATTGTTCTTTTTCATCAGCTCCGTGGGCATCATTACCCTGTCCCTGTTCCACACCAGCGTGATTATCCTGATCAACCTGACACTGCTGGTCCTCGCCACGTTCGTGGCGGTCGACAGCGCTCAGGTAAGCGACACCCTGATCGGCATTCTGACCAACTGGCTGATTCTGATGTGCCTCGTGGTCGCGCCACTGTCGGCCTGGTTTCTGTCACAGTTCCTGCGCAATTTGCTGGCACTTCAATTCCTGCTTCGGGACCGGAATCGACAACTTTCCCGCACTCTGGAAACCCTGAAATCAACGGAAGAAAGACTGGCCCAGGAACAGAAACATCAGGCCCTGAGCCATATGGCCAAGGGGCTGCTGCACGAAATCATGAACCCGTTGAACTGCGCCAGCCAGGCGGTGGATTTTGCCAGCTCGGTGAACCGGGATGTCGAGGTCGCAGACGCCCTGACCGACGCCAGCACCCACCAGAAACGCATTGCCGATATTGTGTCTGACCTGATCGAGTTTTCCCGTCCGGTACCGGAACACCACCTGGAGACGGCAGACCTTGGCAAACTGGTGACCACCGCCACCCGCTTCTGCCAGCATCAGCTCCGAGGTGTCGAGCTTCAGACTGACATCCCGGACGGGACGACCGTTCCCTGCTATCCGTCTGCCCTGACCCAGGTGTTCGTTAACCTGCTGCTCAATGGCGTCTCTGCCGTCAGCAAAAACCAGCGGCCCGGCAAGATCGAGATATCCGCCGAAAGCACCGACAATGCTCATAGAATCGTGATTCGGGACAACGGCCAGGGCATCGCGCCGGACGATATCAAGCGGCTCACTGATCCGTTCTATTCCACCAGTGATACGCCGGACAACCTGGGGCTGGGCCTGAGCATCTGCCAGACCATCATGCGACATCACAAGGGCAACATGTCGATTACCAGCGAGCCCGGCCAGTGGACACAGGTCACCCTCACGCTACCTAGAACCGCAGCACTGCACGCAGGGTAACGGCGTCTCCGTCCGGGTTGGCCATCAGGGTGTTACCGCGAATATCCGGCAAAAGGTAATTCAGACGCAGCTGGAACAGCTCGCCCAGATACCAGGCAAGACCCAGCAGCGTCACACTCGCCTCGGCTCCCAGGTTCCTGTCTCTCAGGTCCACAGCACTGTACCGGGCGACCAGTTCCAGGGCGCCCGCCCGGTGCCGGGGCTCTATCCGGTCGAACTCACCCCGGCTGTAATAACGCTGGTCATCTGTCAGGAACACACCGGCCTGGAGGTAAGCGCCACCGAACTGCCAGCGCGACCCATCGGTTCGCCGCACATTCTGAGCCATGGCTTCCGCCACGAGGGTCAGGCGATTATGAAGCCAGGCGGCTTCAAAACCTGCCAGCCAGGCATCACGGGCCTCGAACCTTGGGCTGCGGATGACATTGTCGGCACTGAACACTTCCCCTTCATCCTTGATCTGGAAACGGCTGTCGCCGAGATCACGATAAGAGGCGGCTGCACCCAAATGCAGGGTCTGGCTCTCTGAACGAATGGGGGTACGGGTCAGTCTCGCGGTTATGGCGTGAGTGGAGCCACCATCGGGTTCATCGGTAAACAGGCCCAGTGACCAGGTGCCGCGTTTGCGGTACTGCCCCGCCATAATACCGGTGGAACGACCCGGTGCGAACGCCGAGGTCACCAGCGAACGCTCGCTGGTGTTCAGGCTGGTGTAGCTGGCGAGGCGCTCCAGGCCGAAAGGCTCCTTGAAGCGCCCAATCTGGGCCTCGAAACGGCTCCTACCGTCATAGAGAAGATAAGCATCGCCCAGATCCAGCTCTTTCTTGTCGCCTTTGATCTTATAGCTGCCGTCCAGCTCTGCCTCCCAGCGTTCTCCCCAGCTCAGTTCCAGTTCAAGCTTCGCATTTCGCAATACGCCCCGGGTTGTGCTGCGCTCGCCATCTTCGTCATAAAACGCGCCGTAATGGTCAACACCGGCGGCGACATAACCACCCAGTTCGGCTTCCAGCGGTGACGCCAGAACGAGCAGTGGCTGCAGCGTAAACGCCAGTGTCAGACCGATAACCAGCAATGCCCATTTCAGCTCAGCGAACATGATCGGCATCCTTGCGAAAGTGCATTCGCAGCATGGCGGTGTCCCTCAGATAGCTGACAGACACCACATCCACCCTAAACACATCCAGACCGGTACGCTCACGAAGGTCCGCAATGAGCAGCTCCCGGCGATCCCGGTGGATGTTTTCGATCTTTTCGTACTCCACCTCTCTCTCGCTGTGCCTCGGCAAAAGCACACGGGTTTCGAGCACCAGCGCCAGAGCAATGACCAGGAGATTCAGGCACACCAGTTCCAGGTGGTGCATGTTCCCAACCGCCGCCAGCAGGGCCATGGCAATCACCAGAAACAGGTAGGTCATTTCCTTTATGCCCAGCGCCTCGGTGCGATACCGGAGCATAGAGAAAACTGCGAACAGCCCGAAGGCAAAGCCCATGGTGACGGTGACCGAATGCAGCAAGGCAGTCACCAGAAAAACGCCGACACCAAACAGAATGAACGAGGCGGCATTCTCCCGGTGACGGGAAAAGGCGTAGTAGCAACGAATCAGCACAAACACCGAGGCGGTATTGATTAAAAGGCGGATCACAAAATGGAAATCAACTGCAGATTCCATGGAGTCTCCTCAACAGCGGTTTGAAACGATTGGTTTTGCATTCGTGGCCGAACAACAGGCTGGTACCGATGCAGTATTTGCTGAACTGCATCGGCCGGCAGCCAAGCTGACCAAGACGTTCAAGAAAGGGGGAGCAAGGGATCTTGCGATCGTACTTGACCTCGAAAACGGCAATATCGGGCAGGCACAAACTGTTTCGACGGTCGGGCGAGTGAAAACCCAGCCCCGTGTCCACGGTTATCCGCTCGGTTCCCATCGGGCTCATCAAGGTCATCCGGCGGTAGCCGACAAAAAGAGCCGGCAGCATCCCTGCCACCGGTCGGCCCAATTGCTCTTCAAGAAACGGGATCACCCGGTTGTTCGTAACGGTCTGCGATGTCAGCGGCAAACGGTTCTTGATGGTTCTCTCCCGATTGCTCTTTTTCTTGACCTCCAGGAAGCTACCCCCGGTTTCGCGGTAGTGCCGGATTCGGAGCTTGAATCGGTTCAGCTTGCCGTTGTGGTGATCCAGATAAAGCTGGCGACCCGGTGTATCAAAATACAGGGTGTCATAGGTGAACCGCCGGTTCCCGTCGATCTCCAGAATGGAGTAGTGGTGCTCCAAACCGCGCAGGCAGGCATCCAGCAGGTGGGCCGACACCAGAAACTTGGTGTCGACCCGGTTCATCAAACGGGCCTGCATCTGCTCGCCCAGGCAATGCCCGCGGAATGCATCCGGCGGGCTGGCGACGGCCATGTTCATTGGATGCCCGAATCGTATTCCAGGGTGGCATCCAGAGTCAGCTCCACATCGCCCTCACTGGCGCCGGTGCCTGCTCGGCTGATGGTAATACTGCCCTCTGCACCCAGGGCCAGGGTGCGCACATCCCCGGGCTGGCTTTCGTCCACTTCAAACAGCAAGGCGTTGGTGGCAAAGCCGTGGAACTCGTGTGTACCGGGCACGTAATCGGATGCCTCGATAAACAGTTGCAGCACATAGGGTGTGAAGTTGTCGTTGATATCCGCGCCAATCAGCAGGAGGCTCATCACCGCCGGCTTTGATTCGCGATCAACCGAGTAAACCAGGCTGTCCACCTCGAAGGCAGCAAAGGTCAGGCTCGCGTTCACCGCCTGACCTCCGGGCAACGTGAATCGGAAGGCGCCCGTGTCGGCACCGTCCTCAGACTTGACGGTGCCGGTCAGGCTGGTTGTCGCCGGCGCACTGCAGTCCGGTTGCGTGTCCGCGAGCCGGTATACGTCCCCGGAGGGCGTTTGCTCGGCGATGGCCTGTTCAATAACAGCTCTGCGGGCGGGCCGGAAATCGTCATCGCCGGCCACGCCGCGGCCACCAATGAAGGCTTTCAGGCTGGCAGTTGTCTCCGCGCTGGTTCCGGTGAGTTGACGTTTCCGCTCCACTTCCGTCAGCAAATCGGCCTCATCCCACTGGGTGGCCAGCAGGTTTTCAAGCTCGGCCTCATAGCGCGCCCGGTACTCGGGAATATTGAAAAGCCGGTCCGCCAGCGAGAAGTTGCGGTAGAGCACCCCCGTCAGCGGCTTCAGGGGATGCGTCCCACGAAACGCCGTATCAGCGCCCCAGGGAATAAAATGGAACAGACCGTCTCCGGGGTCC
Organism: Marinobacter sp. PE14; assembly: GCF_053566155.1. NCBI lineage: Bacteria > Pseudomonadati > Pseudomonadota > Gammaproteobacteria > Pseudomonadales > Marinobacteraceae > Marinobacter > Marinobacter sp. PE14. Next base: position 44,387 of record NZ_JBQXNY010000008.1, read on the forward strand.
CGATAGATGTGGAAGTTATTGGCATTGCCCGTGGCAGAATCCCAGGCGCCCAACAGTGTTTCCACCGCCCAGAACCGGATAAATTCATCCACATCCACCAGCTGCGGCAATACATTCAGCATCTGCTCATCGGGCAAGGCCAGAGCATCGGTAACGGCCTGCAGGTCAGTCCGGTCGTTTTCTTTTTCGTTGGTCTTTTTCTCGAAACGCTGGCTCAGCCAGGTACCGAAGTCCGCCGTTTGAGCTTCGTACTGGTTACCGTCGTCGTCCCCGAATGCCCGTGCCAGAAAGGGCTTCTTGATCGGCTCGACATTGGTAAACACACCCAGATCCTCGCCATTGACAGACACTCTGGCGTAATTGCATTTCGGCGCCGCGAGCCCGGCCTGCCGGAACTGGTCATAGGCCAGGCACTGGCGGGCATTGGATGGGTCCTGGCGGTTGTTGTTCAGGGTCATCCGGGTCATGTTCTGATAAGTGCGACCAGGCCAGAGATCGTTAAAGTCCAGCTTGAGAGAGGGGATACTGGGGCTCAGGGAGCCCAGGTAGCCTTTCTTGCGCACGATCACCCGGTCCATGCGGTCACCGTCGATGGTGACACTGGCGGTGAATTCCGTGTATTCAAACTCGGGCACACATTCCCGGTCGGTGCTGGCCAGGGTTCGGGCTTCCGATTTCAGTTTGCTGAAATCGGCGGAGCTCATGGTGACCGACACATCAATCAGCCGTTCGGGATCATAAAGCTCGGCATCGCCTCCTATATTCACGGGCTCGGCCGGGGGTTCGAAATCCGATGGGCTGGACACCTCCGTCTCGCTGCCCCCACCGCCGCAACCTGCCAATAGCACAGCGCCGATCATTGCCAGCCACCAATGCCCAAATCCGCTGCCGGCTTTCCGGCCAATCGTTGTTGTTTTCATCTGTTACTCCCTCAGATGTTTTGAAACTTGCCGGTATCGGAGACCGGTTGAGGGAGTATTTCGCGAAGCGCTTCAGAGTGTATGTAAGAAGGTCTTACATGACTGGCGAGAAAGGGTCAGGCCGAGTCAGAAGCCAGCAAGCTGGTCATCAGGGCCCTGAGCCGGTTCGGTTTCACCGGCTTGTTCAGGATTGGCAGGTACTGGGCGCGCAGTATCTTGCGGGTGTCGTCGCTGCGATCTGCGGTAATGATGGCGGCGGGAATGTCCCGGCCAAGGTGGCGGCGAACCCCGTGAACGGCATCGTAACCGGTTCGCTCATTGTTCAGGTGATAGTCCGCAAGGATAATGGCCGGTATCTGGCCGGTTTGCTCCAGAGTCTCTACGGCCTCTGCCTTGCTGGCGGCTGTGAGCACTTCACAGCCCCAACGCTCCAGCAGCAACTGCATGCTCTCCAGAACCGCCGGCTCGTTGTCGATCACCAGCACCGGTACACCGTCAAAGCCATCGGCGAAATTCTGGAGCGAATCTGCGCGAGCCAGATCCGGTCTGGCCTGAGCGGGTTCGAGCGGAAGGGTCAGCACGAAGCGGGAACCACGACCGGGCCGTGATGACACATCAATGTCGTATCCCAGCACCCGGACCATCCGTTCCACGATGGCCAGCCCCAGCCCCACACCCTGCCGACCGCCGGTGCCCTGGGGCAACAGCTGGTGAAACTCGGTGAAAATGTCCCGGAGCTTGTCTTCCTCGATGCCAACACCGGTGTCCCAGACTTCAATCCGCAGACGGTCGCCGCGGGATCTCAAAGCCATGACAACACCGCCCTTGCGAGTGTACCGGAAGGCATTGCTAAGCAGATTTCGGAGGATACGGGTCAGCATGCGCTGATCTGTTCGCACCATCGCCGGAATGGTCCGGATCCGAAACCCAAGGCCAGCATTGCTAGCAACGGCCTCAAACTCCTCCCCGAGGGATCTGGCCAGGGCGGCCACATCGGTGTACACCAGATCCGGCTTCATCGCCTGCTGATCGAGCTTGGAGATATCCAGCAGGTCCGCCAGCAGGTCTTCGGCGCCCTCCAGAGCCCGATGTACCTGGTGCACCATACGGGTTTCCTGTTCCGGCAGAGTGCTGTCCTGGAGCGCGGAGATCATCAGCCGGGCTGCATTCAGGGGTTGGAGCAGGTCATGGCTGGCCGCCGCGAGATATTTATCCTTGCTGCGGTTGGCCTCTTTGGCGGCCTCCATGGCAACAAAGAGCTCGCGCTCAACCTTCTCACGTTCCTCAATCTGGTAGCGCAGGCCCACATTGGCATTCTGCAGTGCTTCGGTCCGCTCTTCCACGCGCCGCTCGAGGGTGGCGTTCAACTGCTCCAGTTTCTGCCGGGCCAACACTCGTTCGGTAATGTCGGCAACGAAGGCTTCCACCACTTCCGGTCCGAGGTCCGGGCGTCGCAGCAAGGTGACAGCAACGTGGACCGGCGTGCGATCAGCACGCTGGAAACGGGTTTCCCGCGCACTCAGGCTGCCCTCGTCGAGAAGCTCCTGACGTATGGCATCGAATTCACTGGAACTGCAGAACAACTGTTCACGGAGGCGGATGACCTTTTCCGTGAGCGCCTCAGGGCTGTCGTAACCGCAGATCCTCGCCATGGCCGGGTTGCAGGCCAGAAAACCGCCCCGCAGGTTGGCCTGGAAGATACCGTGCAAGGCGTTCTCGAACAGCCATTTGTAACGGTTGCGTTCCTGCTCCAGCTCGTCAATGCGTTCCTGCAGAGCCGGGTAATAGTTCTTGCGGACGGACTGGCTGCCCAGCCCGAGAAGATCGCCAATTCCGTAGCTACTGTCCTGTTCGCCATCCTTGATGTCAGAGGGCTTCTTCATAGACAACCTGGACATCCCGCAGCGACGACTTCCGGGGGTTGGTGAGAATGCAGGGGTCCTGCAACGCAAAGCCGGACAGGTGGGGAATATCGGACACCGAAACACCCAGCTGGGCAAGACGCGCCTCAAGACCGACCCGACGCTTGAGCTCCACGATACGGTTCATCAGCCGCTTCTTGATTTCCGCTTTGCTCATACCCCGGGTATCTATATCCATGGCTTCGGCAACGCGGCGGAACCGGTCTTCGGCAGACTGGAAGTTGTAAGCCACCACGTGCTCCAGCAGCAGCGCATTACACAGCCCATGAGGCAAATCCAGGAAGCCACCCAGGCTATGAGACATGGCGTGTACCGCCCCGAGAATAGCATTGGAGAAGGCCAGCCCCGCCTGCATGGAGGCCAGCATGATCTGCTCCCGAAGATAGGGATCTGCCGTGTTGTCCACCAACGGCTCGAGATTCCGGTTGATTAACCGGATTGCCTCCAGCGCATGGGTATCGGTCAGCGGCCCGCTGCCAGTCGACACATAGGCCTCAATGGCATGCACCAGGGCATCGACCCCGGTGCAGGCGGTGAGGTAGGCATCCATGGTCTCGGTGACTTCCGGATCGATCAGGGACACATCCGGCACTACGGCCTTGCTGATGATCGAGAATTTGAACCGGCGGTTGGGGTCGGAAATGATCGCAAACTGGGACACATCCGCCGAGGTGCCCGCCGTGGTGGGAATCAGGATCAGGGGCGGTGACGGGTTGGTGATGGTATCGACGCCCTCAAATTCCAGGATGCTGCGACCGTGAGTGGCCACGATACCGATGCCCTTGGCGCAGTCCATGGGGCTGCCACCGCCGATGGCAACGATGACATCGCACTCATTGGATTTGTAGAGTTCGGCGCCGGTCATCACCTCATCCACCTTGGGGTTGGGTGATACACCGGTGTACACGGTCGAGCGGATACCCGCATCGGTCAGCAGCGTCACGATTTCATTGACCCAGCCGGCGGCAGCTACACCCGGATCCGACACCAGGAAGACATGACGGGCACCGAAATTACTGGCGAAGTTGGCCACGGACTTCCGGGAGCCGGCACCAAATACGATCTCCGGTGAAACAAACTTTCGCAAGCTGGATATATCGTGACTCATCAGACTGCACTCGACCGCTTGTTGTTATAGGAATAGCCGAGAGTTTAACTCAACTTCTCTGCCTGATCATTGGCCTTTTGGCTATGCTTTCGGTAGAAGCTGAACATCCATTCGAGCATACCGGCCTGGTTGGCCTGGCGCCGGAAACCGTGACCCTCGTCTTCAAACCAGTGCAACTCTGGTGCCCTGCCAGCCGCTTTCATGGCGTCTGTCATGGCACGGGTCTGCTCGGGCACCACAACCTTATCCTGCCCGCCCTGAAAAAAAATCATCGGCGCGGTAATACGATCGGCGTGAAACAGAGGCGTTCTCTCCTGCCACCGCTCCGGGTGTTTTTCTGGCGAGCCCAGCAGCCAATCCAGATAACCGGACTCAAAGCGATGGGTCATGGCCCGTAAGCGCATGGGATCCGTCACGCCGAACATGCTGGCACCGGCGGTAAAACGCTGGCTTCGGATCATCGCCATCAGAGCCGTGTAGCCCCCGGAACTACGGCCCTGGATAAACACCCTGTTGCCATCAGCCAGGCCGAAGGAGGCCAGGTGGTCTGCCGCCCGTTCCATATCCACGACATCCACTTCACCCCACCGCCCTTCCAGGGCCAGGCGGAACTCACGACCAAAGCCGGTGCTGCCTCGATAGTTGATTTCAGCCACGGCGAATCCCCGCTGACACCAGTACTGAACCTGGGGATTGAACACCGGATAGGCCGCCGACGTCGGCCCTCCATGAGCAATCAGAATCAGTGGAGGGACGTCTGGCGTGGCCAGCTTGGGCGTGTAGAAAAACCCGTGGATAGAAGCTTCGCCCGGGTTCAGGGCTGGAATCTCGATATCCAGCGGCAGTGCCGCCCTCGCCTCTGGCATGGCCTCCTCGCCCCCGGCAATGGTGCGGGCCTGTCCGGTCTCGAGATCAATCTGGAGGACGGCGTCGAGGCGGCTGGATGCGCGGCCGATGCAGTAGAGATGCTCGCCAGCCGACTGCAGACAACGGAAGTCGCCAAAGTCCCGGGCAACCCGGATAGCGTCACCGGTTTGCCCGGAGCTGAGCCAGAGCTCACCCGTGCCATTACAATAACGAACCCTGGCCCAGCCGCCCCTGCCTGTTGGGCAGTGGTGGGATTCGCCCAACTGCCAGGGGGCATTGGCATGATCCCGAGCTGGCGAATCGCTGGCGTGCCATCCGCCCTCGCCCGACGTATCAACACGCCAGGGTTGCCACCAACCCTCGTGGTCGGACAAAACCCAGAGTTGGTTGCCATCGAACACCGGCTGCTGTACCGAAGACTCAGAAGGTGTTGGCCATTCCCGGCCTTGATCCAGCGATCTATCTTCAGAGAAATTTGCGGTCCACAGCCGGGTACGCAGCCAGGGCATATCCGGCAGCTGCCAGCTGGTCCAGGCAACCTGATAGCCGTCGGCCGAGACCGCCGGCGAGCTGTAAAAATCCAGGCCGGAATGAAGAACCGAACGCTCACCCTGCATGGAGACGGCAACCAGCTGCTGTTTGCCCTCTGCTTCCCGTACCGCGAGCACCCGTTGACGGGACGGGTCAGCGACCAACCCACCATAGGCCGCCCCAGGGTCATCGGTCAGGGTGAGGCACTGGCCGTCGGGCAGACTGACAAACCGTATCTGTTGATCCTCGCCAACCACGAATACGCCGCTGTCGGCAGCCGCCAGGGCGCCACCACCGTAGCCATTTACCCGGCTGCGGATGCCAAGATCATCAGGCCCAAGACGAACCGGCCCCTGATCGGTAAGGTGCCAGAGCGAATTGCAACCGCGTGCCGGATCAGTCTCCAGCCAGAACACACCCGCCGGGGACACCGCAAGTTCGCCACGCTGGATATGGGCCGAGCAGGCCTCGTAGGCACTCAGTACCGTTTTGTCGTGGTGATGGCCGACCAGTGCAGGATCGATGGCGGAGCTGTTAACCCCGGAAGAAAAGCCGTGAATTGTCCGCATTTCGATAAACCAGTTCAGTCAGGCCGGCCGTGGCATGATCGGCAGCTTTCCTCGCTGCCAGGATTCGATCATGATACGACGATTTGCTGCATACTGGATCTGCGTTATCCGCATTACCGGTCAAAAGATAGGCCTGGCAGCGGCAGCCACCGAAGTCTTTCTCCTTCTCATCGCAGGAACGGCAAGGCTCCGGCATCCAGCTGTCGCCACGGTAGTGGTTGAACCCCGGGCTGTCGTACCAGATGTTTTGCAGATCCATGTCTCGGACATTCGGAAAGTCGATGGGCAGCAAACGGGCGCTGTGGCACGGCAATGCGGTGCCGTCCGGCGCCACGGTCAGGAACAGATTCCCCCAGCCGTTCATGCAGGCTTTCGGGCGCTCTTCGTAATAGTCCGGTGTAACAAAGATCAGCTTCATGGCCGAGCCGGATTGCTGCAGCCGTTCCCGGTACAGGTTCACTTCCTGCTCTGCCTTGACCAGCTGCGCTTTGGAAGGCATCAACCCTTCCCGGTTTTCGAAGGCCCAGCCGTAATACTGGCACGTAGCCAGCTCGACGTAGTCCGCCCCCAGGCGCTCGCACAAATCCATGATGTCGTTCATCTGGTGGATGTTGTGGCGGTGGATTACGAAGTTGAGCACCATCGGGTAGCCGGCTTCTTTCACCGCACGGGCCATGGCCAGCTTCTGGTCAAAGGCCTTGCGGGAGCCGGCCACGGCGTTGTTCAGTTCCGGATCTGAAGCCTGAAAGCTCACCTGGATATGATCCAGCCCCGCCTCGGCGAAAGCGCCCACCTTGGCCTCCGTCAGGCCCAGCCCTGAGGTAATCAGGTTGGTGTAATACCCCAGGTGCCGTGCTTCGGCAATCAGCTCCGCCAGGTCCTGGCGCACCAGGGGTTCGCCCCCGGAGAAGCCCAGTTGGGCCGCGCCCATTTTTCGCCCCTGTCGAAGCACGCTCACCCACTCCTCGGTGGTCAGCTCCTGTTGGGTCTGCGCAAAGTCCAGCGGATTGGAGCAATAGGGGCATTGCAGCGGGCAGCGATACGTAAGCTCCGCCAACAGCCACAGGGGTGGCCCGGCGTTGTGGGGGTTAGTCGTGCTCATGACAGTTCAATCCAGTGTTGTTGCCGGGCGTCCTGCAAAAATTCGCTGACGTCCTTGCCAAGCGGGCCGGCGTCGGGGAACTGCTGCTCCAGGCTGGCGACGATATCGGCCACGCTACGCTGGCCGTCCACCTCGTTGAGAATGGCGCCGGCACTGCCGTTGAGTTTCACCATGCCCTCGGGGTAGAGCAGCACATAACTTTCCTGGGCCGGCTCCCACTGGAACCGGAACCCCCGGCGAAAACGCGGTATCTCATGCATACCCACCTCCATTACAGCCCCCGGTGCCAGACCTGTTCGTCGGTCACGGTGTGGTACGGCGGGGTGCAGTGGCCGTAGGCCATGGTCATGGCATCCAGCATGGTCCAGAGGATGTCCAGTTTGAACTGAAGAATCTCCAGGGCCCGGGCCTGCTGCGCCTCGGTGGTGAAGTAGTCCAGGGTAATGGTCAGGCCATGTTCCACGTCTCTTCTCGCTTCGGACAGACGTTTGCGGAAGTAGCTGTAGCCGCTCTCTTCAATCCAGGGGTAGTGGGCAGGCCAGCTGTCCAGTCGGGACTGGTGGATTTCCGGGGCGAACAGTTCGGTCAGGGACGAACAGGCCGCCTCCTGCCAGGTCGCCCGGCGGGCAAAGTTCAGGTAGGCATCCACGGCAAAGCGTACCCCGGGCAGCACGTGGCGTTGATCAATTACCTCTTCCCGGCTCAGGCCCACGGCTTCGGCCAGGGACAGCCAGGCTTCGATGCCGCCGACATCCCCGTCGTGGCCATCGTGGTCCAGAATCCGCTGCAGCCAGAGCCGGCGCACACCAGCGTCCGGGCAGTTGGCCATGATGGCGGAGTCTTTCTGGGGAATCTTGATCTGGTAGTAGTACCGGTTGGCCACCCAGCCGCGGATTTGTTCGGGCGTGCACTGCCCGCCGTACATGGCTTTATGGTACGGGTGGTGGATGTGGTAGTACTGGCCCTTGGCACGGAGTGCCTGCTCGAAATCCGTCCGGTTCATGGCGGTGTTGGCTTTGGCGTTCATGGCTGCCCCGACAGGTCGATGTGCATCCCGTCCCAGGATACTTCGATGCCGTGGCGGATCAGCTCCGCCCGCTCCGGCGAGTCCTCGTTCAGGATCGGGTTGGTGTTGTTGATGTGTATCAGAATCTTGCGCTGAGCCGACATGGCATCGAGCACCTCGATCATGCCGCCCGGGCCACTCTGGGCCAGATGACCCATGGCCTGCCCGGTCTTGGTACCCACTTCCTGACGGATCATCTCGTCGTCGTGCCAGACGGTACCGTCCACCATCAGGACGTCGGCCCGGCGCATCCATCCAAGAATACGGTCGTCCGGCTCACCCAGTCCGGGGGCATAGAGCACAGTCTGGCCGGTACGGGTGTCTTTCAGGAACAGGCCAATGTTATCGCCCGGGTGCGGGTTGTCCCGGCGCGGTGAATACGGGGGTGCGTTGCTCAGCAGCGGAATGGCGGTCAGCTCGATGGACGGTGCGCAGGGTATGGTAAAGGGCGACTGCTCGGACGCCTCGATACGCTGCCAGTTCAGGCCACCGTTCCAGTGCTCGAGCATGGTGAACAGCGGAAAACCACCGCTCAGATCTTCATGAACCTGCTCGGTACACCAGACGTCCATCGGCAGGCCCTCGCGCAGGGAAAGCAGGCCGGTGGTGTGATCCACCTGGCTGTCCATCAGCACAATGGCATCAATGCCGGTATCGCGCAGAGCACGGGCCGGCTGCATCGCTTCGAAAGAAGCCAACTGGGCGCGAATATCCGGGGATGCGTTAAACAGGATCCAGTGCTCGCCGTCTTCACTGATAGCAATGGAAGACTGGGTACGGCCCTGGGCGTTCAGAGTACCCTTACGGAAGCCGTCGCAGTTGGCGCAGTTACAGTTCCACTGGGGAAAGCCACCGCCGGCGGCGGAGCCCAGAACGTGAATCAACATGGTGGGTCACTCCACAAGCAAAACGGCCAGCTCGAGGCTGGCCGCTTCAGCACTCAGCGATTGGCGAAGTACATGGTGACTTCGAAACCGATGCGGAGATCTTCGTAGGCTGGTTTGGTCCACATAATGCTCACCTATATTGTCATGATTGTTAGCGCATTGAGGGTGAATCAACGACATTGCCGATAACCCAGTTCCCATCCTATCGGCCGGGGCAAGGGGCCAATATGGTACTTTGGAACTGTTTTGGTGCCTCCCTAGGTCGCACATGGGTGGCGGCAGAAACCGGCTCTGGCCTGAAACGAAAAAAGGCCCTGGGAAGGGCCAAAGAGAGTGACAGAAAAACCCGAACTCTCATCAGAGAGTCGCCCCGGTCAGACACCGGGGGATGAAGGTGCACATCCAATGTGCTGACTCACAGGCGGGCCCGTGTGGGAGGCCCGCTTACCGCTCATAGATTCAGAAGAAACCCAGCGGGTTGGTGTCGTAGCTCACCAGCATGCACTTGGTCTGCTGGTAGTGCTCAAGCGCCATCTTGTGGGTTTCACGGCCGACGCCAGACTTTTTGTAACCACCGAAGGCAGCATGAGCCGGGTAAGCGTGGTAGCAGTTCATCCACACCCGACCGGCCTGGATGTTGCGGCCCATCCGGTAGGCGAGATTGGTGTCACGGGTCCACACACCGGCACCCAGACCAAACTCGGTGTCGTTGGCAATGGCCAGGGCCTCTTCTTCGGTCTTGAAGGTGGTCACACCCACAACCGGTCCGAAGATTTCTTCCTGGAACACGCGCATCTTGTTGTCGCCCTTGAACAGAGTCGGCTGGATGTAGAAGCCATTGTTGAACTCTTCATCCAGGTGCTCGCGATCGCCGCCAGTCAGAACCACAGCGCCCTCTTCCTTACCAATGGCAAGGTAGGACATGATCTTGTCGAACTGTTCCTTGGACGCCTGGGCGCCTACCTGAACATCGGTATCCAGCGGGTTACCGCGCTTGATCGACTTGGTCCGCTGAACCACCTTCTGCATGAACTCTTCGAACATGTCTTCCTGAACCAGTGCCCGAGACGGACAGGTGCAGACTTCGCCCTGGTTGAAGAACGCCAGAACCAGGCCTTCCACGCACTTGTCGATGAATTCCGGCTCGGCCTTCATCACGTCGGAGAAGTAGATGTTCGGGGATTTGCCACCCAGCTCCACTGTGGACGGGATGATGTTTTCAGCCGCGCACTTGAGGATGTGGGAGCCAACCGGGGTGGAGCCGGTGAAGGCAATCTTGGCAATACGCTTGCTGGTGGCCAGGGCCTGGCCAGCCTCGATGCCGTAGCCGTTAACAATGTTCAGTACGCCCGGCGGCAGCAGGTCGCCAATGATTTCCATCAGTACCAGGATGCTGGCAGGCGTCTGCTCGGCAGGCTTCAGCACGGTGCAGTTACCCGCAGCCAGACAGGGGCCCAGTTTCCAGGCTGCCATCAGAATCGGGAAATTCCAGGGAATGATCTGGCCAACGACACCCAGCGGCTCATGGAAATGATACGCCACGGTATTGTGGTCGATCTCGCCCATGTGGCCTTCCTGGGCACGAAGACAACCCGCGAAGTAGCGGAAGTGGTCGGCTGCCAGGGGAATGTCGGCGTTCAGGGTTTCGCGCACGGCCTTGCCGTTGTCCCAGGTTTCCGCAACTGCGAGCTTCTCGAGGTTGGCCTCGATCCGATCGGCAATCTTCAACAGAATGTTGGAACGCTCGGTGGGCGAAGTCTTGCCCCACGCTGGTGCCGCCTTGTGCGCTGCGTCCAGCGCCAGATCAATATCTTCGGCACTGGAGCGCGGAATTTCACAGATCACATTGCCAGTAACCGGTGTGATGTTCTCGAAATACTGGCCTTTTACCGGGGCAACCCACTCGCCACCGATATAGTTCTCGTAACGGGATTTGAAAGAAACGACGGAGCCATCCTTTCCTGGTTGTGCGTAGATCATGATCTCGACCTCTTGTTGTGTTTGTCGCAGGGCAACGCGGCCTTTCGCGTTTACCCATTCAATGTAGACCTCAATCCCCGAGGTTTGAATGATGCGATGGAGGCGAAAAACTCCTCCCTTGGTAGTAGATGGCTGGAAGGCCATGGCACCAGCGGCCCGGCCCCACAATCACCCACCGAAAATAAATGCACAGCCAAGGCTCGGAGCAATGCACAAAAACAGTGCGAGCGCCCAGGCAAGAGGCAACCTCACCCCGACGCTCAAAAGCACCGTCAACAAAAACAAGGACTTACAAACTGGCATGGACTCTGCAGTCAATCTGTTACGCAGCGAGACGTCGGTTACTGAAACCACAATCAAAGCGCCACAATCTGACCAATGGTCAACTAGGGTTCCGGTCTGCAACCACAAACGCAGACGACTGGTCCGAGAGTTGACGACCTTTTCCAAGGTTACACGGCGGGACAAAAGCCCGGGAGGATCGCTCAGTTACTGACGCCTCTCGCTTTTTTGGATGCCCTAACCAGGAGGAAAAGGCCATGTTGCAAACCGCAGCCCCCCTCTACGACGATCTGATTCCCGGCGGATCCCACTGGTCCTTTATCGTGCGCCGCGGCCATGTGCTGCGCCTGATTGACGAAACCGGAGGGACCAACGTCGGCATGTTGATGTACAACCCCGAGAACCCGCTCGAGCGGTACAACATGCCGGACACCCTGAAAAACCAGCACACCTTCCTGCTCACCAAAGGCCATGTTCTGCTGTCTGACATGGGCCGGGTGTTTGCCTCCATCATCCGGGACGACCTGGGCTGGCATGACACCGTTGCCGGCACCTGCAACGCCGACCTGGTGGAACAGCGCTGGGGCAAAAAGGCCTATCAGGAAGCCCACAATCATTACCACCGTAATGGCTACACCAGCTTCCTGAACGAACTGGCCAAGTACGGCATGGGCAAGAAAGACCTGACCGCCAACCTGAACTGGTTCAGCAAGGTGAAGACCGATGACGACGGCAACATGGCCTTTGCAGAAGGCCATTCCCAAGCCGGCGCCACCGTGGACCTGCGCTTTGAAATGGACACCATCGTGGTGCTGCACACCTGCCCGCACCCGATGAATCCTGCTACCGAGTACCCCAGCCATCCAGTGCGTTACCAGCTTTTCAAGGCGGCGCCGGTAACCGATGCCGATCCCTGCAAGACGTCGTCGCCGGAGGCCACCCGGGCCTTCGCCAATAACGCCCTGTACCACTTGTTCCAGTAACGGAGGCCGGAGATGATCAAGCAAAGCGCATTGAAGCCTGAAGACGCAGCCTTCCGTGAAACCGTACCGGCAGGCGAATATTTCCTGAAGGTGGTGAAAGCCGGCGAGACGGTCCGGATTCTGGACCTGGAAGGCAACCAGGCCGCCGACACCCTGTTCTACAACGCCCACAATCCGACCGAACGCTACAGCGCGATGGACACCGTCCGGGAACAGGGCAATGTCTATCTGACTGCCGGTTCGAAACTGATGTCCTCTGAAAACAACGTCATGCTCGAGATCACCGCAGATACCTGCGGCCGTCACGACACCCTGGGCGGCGCCTGTGCCGCCGAAAGCAACACCACCCGCTATGCGCTCGAGAAAAAGTGCATGCACGCCTGCCGGGACAGCTGGCTGGTGGCTGTCACCGAACATGAAGAGCTGGGTATGACCAAGCGCGACATTACCCACAACATCAACTTCTTCATGAATGTGCCGGTGACCGCCGAGGGTGGCCTGACCTTCGCTGACGGCATTTCCGATGCCGGCAAATACGTGGAGCTGAAAGCAGCGATGGACGTGCTGGTCATGATTTCCAACTGCCCGCAGCTGAATAACCCCTGCAACGGCTGGAATCCGACACCGATCGAGGTGCTGGTATGGAGCTGAACAGCGCCCTCAACAAACCCAACAAGGTCCTGATCGCCAACCGGGGGGCCATCGCCTGCCGGGTGATTCGAACCCTGCGTGACATGGGCTGCACCTCGGTTGCGGTCTACGCCGAGGCGGATGCGGATTCCCTGCACGTACGGCAGGCAGATGAAGCATACTCCCTCGGTGAAGGCACAGCGGCGGCGACCTACCTGGACCAGGACAAGCTGTTCGAGGTGATCCGCAAGAGCGGTGCCGGCGCCATCCACCCCGGCTACGGCTTCCTGAGCGAAAACGCCGATTTTGCCCGGCGCTGTGACGCCGAGGGCGTGGTCTTCCTGGGCCCGACACCCGAGCAGATGGAGCAATTCGGTCTCAAGCATACGGCCCGGTCACTGGCTGAAAGCGCCGGTGTGCCACTGCTCCCGGGCACCGGCTTGCTGACCGATCTGGAGGAAGCACTGACAGCGGCTGACACCATCGGCTACCCGGTGATGCTGAAAAGCACCGCCGGCGGTGGCGGCATTGGCATGTCCCGCTGCTACGGTCCTGATGACCTGAGCAAGAGCTTCGAATCCGTCCAGCGACTTAGCCAGAACAATTTCAGCAACAGTGGCGTGTTCCTGGAGAAATTCGTCGAGCACGCCCGTCATGTCGAAGTGCAGCTGTTCGGCGATGGTCAGGGGCAGGTACTGGCCCTGGGGGAACGGGACTGTTCCGCCCAACGCCGTAACCAGAAAGTGATTGAGGAGGCCCCGGCTCCCGGGCTGACCGACGATGTCCGCACCCGCATGCACGACACTGCCCGTCAGCTCGGTGAAAGCATCGGCTACCGCAGTGCCGGCACCGTCGAATTCATCTATGATCCGGACACCACCGAGTTCTATTTCCTGGAAGTGAATACCCGCTTACAGGTTGAGCACGGCGTCACCGAGCAGGTTTACGGCGTCGACCTGGTACGCTGGATGGTGGAACTGGGCGCCGGCACCCTGCCCGACCTGTCAGCGCTGGGCAGCAACCTCACCCCTTCCGGCCACGCCATTCAGGCGCGGATCTATGCCGAGGACCCCAACAAGGATTTCCAGCCCGGCGCCGGCCTGCTCACCAACGTGGCCTGGCCCGAAGAGGATAGCCTGCGAATCGACACCTGGATCCAGCCGGGCACTGAAGTATCGCCACTCTACGACCCCATGCTCGCCAAGGTCATTGTGCATGAGTCTGATCGCGAGTCCGCCCGTCAGCGGTTGATTCAGGCACTCGACGACAGCCAGCTCTACGGTATCGAAACCAACCTCAAGTACGTGCGCCAGGTACTGGACGACCCGCGCTTTGCCGAGGGTAGACTGTTTACTCGAACCCTTAACGAATTCGATTACCAGCCGGCCACCGTGGATGTGCTCAGTGGCGGCACCCTGACCACCATCCAGGACTACCCCGGCCGCATCGGCTATTGGGAAATCGGCGTACCACCCTCCGGCCCATTCGACAGCTATTCGTTCCGGCTTGGCAATCGCCTGCTGGGCAATCGGGAAGGGGCTCCGGGCCTGGAAATCACTCTCAAGGGGCCGGTGCTGACGTTCAACCGGGCTACCCAGATCGTCCTCACCGGTGCCGCTCTGGACGCAGCCCTGAACGACGAGCCGGTGGACTTCTGGCAAGTCATTGACGTGCCAGCCGGTGCCACCCTCAAGCTGGGCGCCACCACGGCGGACGGCGCCCGGGCCTACGTGTTGTTCCGCGGTGGGCTGGACTGCCCCGAGTACCTGACCTCGTGCAGCACCTTTACCCTTGGACAGTTTGGCGGCCACGGTGGCCGTGCCTTGCGAGCCGGCGATGTGCTGGCAATGGCGAATGCCGAACCAACCAGCCTGACAACCCTGCCCGCCGACCTGAAGCCGACCATCGGCAAGACCTGGAAACTGCACGTTACCTATGGGCCTCATGGCGCCCCGGATTACTTCACCAAAGAAGACATCGACACCTTCTTTGCCAGTGAGTGGGAGATCCATTACAACTCGAGCCGCACCGGCGTTCGCCTGATCGGCCCGAAGCCGGAATGGGCCCGCAGCGACGGCGGCGAAGCGGGCATGCACCCCTCCAACATCCACGACAACGCCTACGCCGTTGGCACGGTGGATTTCACCGGCGACATGCCAGTGATTCTTGGCCCCGATGGACCTAGCCTGGGCGGTTTCGTCTGTCCGGTGACCGTCATCAGCGCCGACTTGTGGAAACTGGGACAGCTCAAGGCTGGCGACAAGGTGAAGTTTGTGCCGGTAAGCCAGGATCAGGCGGTGGCCCTGCGGGAAGCACTGGACGAATCCGTGGCAACACTGACCTCGGCTACTGCCCACATCACACCCATCGAGCCAACCACTCCGATCCTGGCTTCACTCAGTGCCAATGAGCATGAGACCGGCGTGGTCTATCGGGCCGCCGGCGACAATTACGTGCTGGTGGAATACGGCCCCATGGAGCTGGACATACGCCTGCGTTTCCGCGCCCACGCCCTGATGCTGTGGCTGCGCGATCAGAATCACGACGCCATTCTGGAGCTGACCCCCGGCATCCGTTCTCTCCAGGTGCATTACGACAGTCAGAAACTGGACCAGCGCACGCTGCTGGATCTGCTGATCAGCGCCGAAAAGGAACTCGAAAAGCAGCCCGAGTGGGACGTGCCCGCACGCATCGTGCACCTGCCCCTTTCCTGGGACGACGAGGCTTGCCAGACCGCCATAGCCAAGTACATGCAGTCGGTGCGCAAGGACGCGCCCTGGTGTCCCAGCAACCTGGAGTTCATTCGCCGCATTAACGGGCTGGACAGCATCGACGAGGTCAAAAAGACGCTCTTTGAAGCGAGCTACCTGGTGATGGGCCTGGGCGACGTTTATCTCGGCGCGCCGGTGGCGACCCCGCTGGATCCAAGGCACCGGCTGGTGACCACCAAATACAACCCGGCCCGCACCTGGACCGCGGAAAATTCCGTAGGCATCGGCGGCGCCTACCTGTGCATCTACGGCATGGAAGGCCCGGGAGGCTACCAGTTTGTTGGTCGCACCCTGCAGATGTGGAACCGCTACCGCACGACCGACCTGTTCGAGGCTGGCAAGCCCTGGCTGCTCCGGTTCTTTGACCAGGTGCGTTTCTACGAAGTCAGTGCCGAAGAACTGCAACAGATCCGCAGGGACTTTCCAAATGGCGACTACCCGATAAAGGTGGAAGAAACCCGCTTCAACCTGAAGGACTACGAGCAGTTTCTGGCGAACAACGACGGCGAAATCCAGACCTTCACGGCCAAACGGAAACAGGCCTTCGACGCGGAACTCCAACGCTGGATCGAGTCCGGCCAGATCAACTTCAGCTCCGAGGCGCCGATTGAGGAGACCGGCGAGAACGACATAGCCAACCTGCCGGCGGGCCAGCACGCAGTGGAAAGCCATGTGGCGGGCAATCTATGGGAATGCCTGGTCAAGCCCGGCGACACCATCGATGCCCAGCGGCCAGTGGCGGTTATTGAATCCATGAAGATGGAAATCGAATTACTGAGCCCCGTAACCGGACGCGTGGTGGACGTGCGTCGGGAAGCGGGTCAGGCGGTCTCGCCGGGAACGCCGGTCGTGATCGTGGAAGAGATTACCGAGTAATGCCAGCAACCCAAAAAAACTGAAAAAGACCAAACCTGCAAACACGGGCAAGGCCCGAGGAGAGACACCATGAAAACACGCAACTTTAGTAAACGTCTTGCGGCCGGTCTGTTCACGGCCTCACTGTCCATGGGTGCAATGGCCGAGGAAAAGGACTCCTTCAGCATCGCCTGGACCATCTACGCCGGCTGGGTGCCCTGGCAGTATGCCGAAGACTACGGAATCATGAAAAAGTGGGCGGACAAGTATGATATCGAAGTGGATATCGTGCAGGTGAACGACTACATCGAGTCCATCAACCAGTACACCGCCGGTCAGTTTGACGGCGTCGTCGCCACCAGCATGGATGGTCTGTCGATCCCGTCAGCATCCGGCGTGGATACCACCGCATTGATCGTCGGAGATTACTCCAACGCCAACGACGGTCTGGTGTCCAAGGACGCCGAATCCATCGCTGATCTGGAAGGCGAGACCGTGCACCTTGTTGAGCTATCAGTTTCCCACTACCTGCTGGTTCGGGCTCTGAACACGGTTGGCCTGGAAGAGCGGGACATCAGCGTGGTCAACATTTCCGATGCGGATCTGGTCTCGGCATTCCAGACCGATGATGTCCGCCACGTGGCTACCTGGAACCCGCTGCTGGCGGAAGTGGAAGCCTACCCGGGTGCCACCAAGCTGTTCGATTCCAGCCAGATTCCTGGCCATATCAAGGATCTGACTCTGGTGAACACAGAGACGCTGGAAGACAACCCGAAGCTGGGCAAGGCGCTTGTCGGTGCGTGGTACGAAACCATGAGTATTCTCGCCTCCGACAGTGAAGAAGGTCAGGAAGCGCGGGCGTTTCTGGGCGAGCTGTCCGGAACCGATCAGGCCGGCTACGAAGCACAGCTCGCCGGCATGAAGATGTTCTGGGAACCGCAGATGTCGGTGGATTTCATTAACAGCAATGAAGCTCTGGACGCCATGGACAGTGTTCGCCAGTTCTCTTTCGAGAAGGGTCTGCTTGGCCAGGGGGCTATGAGCCCGGACTTTGTTGGCATCGAGTTTCCGGATGGTTCGATCATGGGTGACTCTGGCAATGTGAAGCTGCGGTTTAACGACAGTTATATGCAAATGGCGGCTGACGGGGAGATCTGAGCGATCGTCTTCTAAAACTCTGCTAGGATCGGGCACGATTAATCGTGCCCTTTTTTTATTTAGACTTTGGGGGTGGATCAGCGTTGGGATGCCTTTCCAAAACACGCTCCTTGCGGCACATCCATGTGGCGCTTGGGCTCCGCCATCCATGGCTCCGCACAGTTTTGGAAAGGCATCCCAACGCCGATCTTCCGAGCCCACAGTTAACCGCTGAGAAACACCTTATATGCGCCGTACCAAGGAAGATGCCGAGAAAACCCGACAGACCGTTCTTGAGGCCGCGCTCAAGTTGTTTAGCAGGGACGGTTACTCACTGACGACCTTGAGCCGTATTGCCAAAGAAGCCGGTTGCAGCCGGGGGCCGATCTACTGGCATTTCGAGAACAAGGATGATCTTTACGAGGCCGTACTCGCCTACTCCCAGGAACCGCTGGAAGCCCTGGTTGCGGAGTGCGCGGGCATGCGGGAAACGCCCATTGAGGCAATGGATCATTTTATTGAGCGCTGGCTGGGCCTGTTGGCCAATGATCGTAAATATCGTCAGTCGTTTGAGATTCTGCTGAACAAAACCGAACTCACCGATGCCATGAGCCGGACGCTGAAGCGGGAGCGGGCGTTGACCAAGTCGATTATTACGATGTTCCGGGATCAGGTGGGCCAGGCCGCTGAGCGGGGTCTGATCAGTACGCAGGAAGATCCTGAGGATCTGGGGCTACTGAGTTACACCTATCTGATGGGGATTACCCAGACCTGGCTGTTTGCACCGAAGCTGTTTTCGCTGAAACAGGAGACGGCGTTTTTCCAGCGACAGTTCTGGGTGTTACTCGGCCGAGGCTGAGCGTTCCTGTTCGAGCAACTGCTGCTTTCGGTCGAGCCCCCAGCGGTAACCGCCCAGGGAGCCGTCACTGCGCAAGACACGGTGGCAGGGAATCAGCACGGCGATGCGGTTTCGCCCGCAAGCGGAGGCCACCGCCCGAACGGCTCTGGGCTCACCCAGTCGCTTTGCCAACTCTGTGTAACTCACCACCTCACCTTCGCGGACGCTCAGCAGGAGTTTCCAGACGCGTGTCTGGAAAGCGGTGCCGCGGATATCCAGAGGTACATCCGGGCGAGGCGTGTTCTGGCTGAGGTGTTCGTCCAGAGCGGCAATCCAGGCATCCAGCTCCGGCGATGCCTTTGCCTCAGAGGGAACCAGTCGTGCCTTCGGAAACTCTCTCTGCAATCGATCCTGAAGCGCCGCTTCGTCATCCCCGAATTCGGCAAAACACACACCCTGATCGGTGGCGGCCATCATCAACAGGCCGAGTGAGGTCTGCCGGCAGGCATGGGTGATGGTTTCACCTTCCCCACCCTTGCCGTAACGGGACGGCGACATGCCGACCTGTCGGTCCGCCTTTCCGTAAACGCGACTGACCGACCCAAAGCCGGCATCGTATATGGCGTCGGTCACCGTTTGACCATGCTTGAGGGCCTGTTTGAATGTCTTCAGGCGCAATGCATCCTGATAGGCCTTTGGCGAAACTCCGAAGGTTTTCTTGAACGCCCTTTGGACGTGGGATGCCGAGAGCCCTATGAACCCCGCCATGTCTTCGAGTGTCAGACGCTCATCCGGCCGGCTTTCAATAAACCGCGCCAGCTCGACCATTCTATCTGGCGCACTGGCAGACAGCTCCGGTTCGCGGTCCACCGCCGAGCGTTCATTGCGGGCCATGTGACAACTCCTTTATTTGCATCCGACCATTCGTTGAAAGGATGCGCGATTGCTGCCGGCGCTGCCATCCGTTTCTTGCGGTGATCACATATCATTAATCAAGCGATTGGATATACGCCTGCAAGGCCCGGGGACTGGAAAGGGTAATCTGTCCGTAGCCCAAGGCGAGCAAGCCCCGGCTTTCGAGGGCCTTGATACGACTATGCACCCCTTGCCGGGTCATGCCCATCATGTTGGCCAGTTGCTCGCGAGTGAGTTTCAGGGCGACCGGTTCCACCGATGACGTGCGCACGCCCTGGATTTCCGCCAGGAACAGCAAGCGCCGGCCAATCCGCGCGGTCACGCCTCGCAGGGCGTCGTCCTCAATAATCGACATGGCTGACCAGAGTCGCCGGCTGACAAGGTCCAGAGCAATCGGGTAACTCTCAGGGTAGCTTGCCATGAGTTGCCGGAAACCTTCGCCAGGCAACTCAACGATGACAGCTTCCTCGTGGGCGGTTGCTCCATATACTCTGGGCATACCCGGCGAGAACACCGTATCCCCGAACCAGGATCCGGCATCAAAGATGATCAGCGTCGCCTCGCGGCCCGCTGCATTCACCGAGGTGATCCGCACGGTTCCGCTGGCAATCACGCAGAGTGTTGACTGCATCGATCCCCGATCATAAATGGGATCATCGGCGCCAAACCGTCGCGTTCTGGCCATGGCCGCCACTTCCCGAAAAGCCGTATCCGGGAAGCCCGCCAATAAAGGGCAGGAACGCATCACCGCTTCAACGTCTGGCACCGCCATCAACAATCTCCGAAAACTGGCAAGACAACGCCCCCAAATGTAAACCATTTGACAGTTTGTTGACCATAAATAGGCCTAGACTCGGAGCTGTTCCATTCCAACAACAACCGGACACCCCAGAGGTCACCCGAATGTCTGAACCCTTATCGATTCCGTCCAAGAAAGAACAGGTGAGTGCTGAAGAATGGCAGCTGCGCGTTGATCTTGCCGCCGCCTACCGCCTGATTGCCCTCTACGGCTGGGACGATCTGATCTTCACGCATATTTCCCTGCGGATCCCCGGTGACGAGCACCATTTCCTGATCAATCCTTACGGCATGATGTTCGAGGAAATCACGGCCTCCAGCCTGGTACGCATCGACCAGGAAGGGAACAAGGTCAACCCTGACGATTTCGACATCAACCCGGCCGGGTTCACCATTCACAGTGCCATCCATGCGATTCGTGAGGATGCCGCCTGCGTAATGCACACCCACACCACTGCCGGTGTGGCTGTCTCAGCGCAGAAGGAAGGATTGCTGCCGTTGTCCCAGCAGAGCCTGTTCCCGCTCTCGGGTCTTGCCTACCACGACTACGAAGGCGTGGCTCTGAGGGAAGACGAAAAAGCGCGCCTGCAGGCGGATCTGGGCCACGCCCGTTTCATGATCCTGCGCAACCACGGCCTGCTGACCACCGGGCCCAGCGTAGCCGAAGCCTTCCTGGGCATGTACATCCTCCAGCGTGCCTGCGAAGTCCAGATCCAGGCCATGTCCGGGGGCCAGCCGTTGGTGCAGATTCCGGACAGCATTCTCAGTTCGATCCGTGAACAGGCCAAGCAGGTCACCAAGGGTATGGGCGGTAACCTCGCCTGGCCGGGACTGCTTCGAAAGCTGGATCGCATTGATCCCGGCTTCAGAGATTAATTTCGGAGGAAATACAGCATGAGTGACGTCAATGCGCCCCAGGCGCAGTTCACCCATATGAAAGACGGCACGGCGGAGGACTGGCAGACCATCGCAAAGTCATTCGGACAGTTTGCCAAAGGGCTTCCGGACAGGATCCTGGAGCACCTGAAACTGCTGGAGGGCGATTTTGGCGGTTTTCCGATCGACCGGCTGTCCCATTGCCTGCAGACGGCTACCCTGGCCTACCGGGATGGCAAGGATGACGAATACGTGGTCTGTGCGCTGCTACACGACATCGGCGACACCCTGGGCACCTACAACCACGCCGATGTGGCAGCCGTATTGCTGGAGCCCTTTGTCAGTGAAGCCAATCACTGGATGGTAAAGCATCACGCCATCTTCCAGGGCTACTACTTCTTCCATTACCTGGGCATGGACCGGGACATGCGTAACGAATATCGGGATCACCCCCACTTCGAGCGCACCATCGAGTTTGTCAGCAAATACGATTCCCCGGCCTTTGATCCCGAGGGCGAGACCCTGCCCCTCGAGTTCTTCGAACCCATGGTGCGCAAGGTCTTTGCCCAGCCGGTAAAGTCGCTTTACAAGGACGCAGAAACCGCCACGGAATAAGCCCCGGACGGGCTATCAGAACAT
Source organism: Marinobacter sp. PE14 (assembly GCF_053566155.1). NCBI lineage: Bacteria > Pseudomonadati > Pseudomonadota > Gammaproteobacteria > Pseudomonadales > Marinobacteraceae > Marinobacter > Marinobacter sp. PE14. Next base: position 66,063 of record NZ_JBQXNY010000008.1, read on the forward strand.
CTTCAGGTAACGATCCACTTCCCAGGAAGAGACGTGGTTCTGATAGCTCTCCCACTCGCCTTTCTTGAAGTCGATGAAGCTGTTGAACATGGCTTCACCGAAGACTTCTTTCGCCAGCGGATCGGCCTCAAAGGCCTCCACGGCCTCGCCCAGGTTCCGGGGCAGATACTCGATGCCCTGCTCGGCGATTTCAGCATCGCTGTAGTTGTACATGTTCTCGTGGTGGGGTGCGCCTGCGTCCAGACCTTCACGGATGCCTTCCAGCCCTGCAGCGAGAATCAGCGCGGCGCCAAGATAGGGATTGCAGGCAATGTCTGCGGCACGGCATTCGATGCGCCCGCCCATGCCGGGGATCCGGATCATGTTGGTGCGGTTGTTGGAGCCATAACACATGAACACCGGTGCCCAGGTGGAACCGGACATGCTGCCCTGGCGAACGAGCCGTTTGTAGCTGTTCACCGTCGGCGCAATCACGGCACTGATGGCCGCGCCGTGTTTCAGCACACCTGCGGTGAAGTGATAGGCAATCTTGCTGATGCCGCAGTTGTGCAGGTCGTCGCCCCTGGGTTCGAACAGGTTTTCGCCGGTTTTCAGATCCGCCAGCGACATGTTGTAGTGGGCGCCACTGCCGGTGCGGTCGGCAAAGGGCTTGGGCATGAAGCTCGCGAAAGCGCCATGTTTGCGGGCAATCTCGTTGGCCATCATCCGGAAGAACACCAGGCGGTCGGACATGGTCAGGGCGTCGGCATATTTGAAGTCGGTTTCGAACTGGCCGTTGGCGTCTTCGTGATCAAACGAGTACACATCCCAGCCCAGCTCGTTCATGGCGTCTACCAGCTCATCCATGATCGGCAGGTTGTCCATGAGCGTGCGGGGGTCGTAACAGGGCTTGCCCAGGTTGTCGCGATCACTCAGCGGGGCAAAGCCGCCATCCTCGGTATCCCGGAACAGGAAGAACTCGGTTTCAATACCGAGGTTGAAGCGATACCCCATATCGGCCGCCGCACTCAGCTGACGACGTAGAATATTCCGGGAACAGGCTTCGAAAGGCGCGCCGTTCAGGAACAGATTGCCCGGGAACCAGGCCAGCTGTCGATTCCAGGGGCAGATGGCCAGCCCATCGGCATCCGGCATGGAGGCGACCTCGTCGTCGGAGATATCCTGGGGCACGCCATCCAGGGCGGCGCCTGTGTAAAGCTCCGAGCCTTCCATCATTTGCCCCAGGTGAGCCACGGGCACGAACTTGCCTTTGGTCACACCGTGGATGTCCACGTAGCTGGCAATGGCGTATTTCACACCTGCCTCTGTGAGCTTCTCTTTCAGGGCCTGGGTGTTGGTCAATTCCGTCATCCTGTTTTTCTCCGGCCCGTCATGCGGGCAATCAGTTTGGGTTCTGGCACGTTTCTTTCTTTGTTTTTGCCATTCAACATACATGCCAGCGTGTATATATAAGAGCGAAGGCGAGAGACTTCAGGCAAACAGTCAGTCTGAAAGAGAGGGGAAAATGGCGTCGAAGCAATGGCTTGTAGAAGATTACGAAGCAGGTGACCTGCCTCTGACTTCCGGCGAAACGTTGCGCTCCGCGAGATTGCGGTACCACCGCATCGGCGAGCTGAACGCACCAAAAGACAACCTGATTATGCTGCCCACGTACTACGGTGGTGCAGCCGCGGGTAATCACCCGTGGGTTGGAGGCAACAGCCCCCTCGATCCGGAGCGTTACTGCATCGTTATTCCCGCTTTGTTGGGCGCAGGCGAATCATCCTCACCCTCGAACACCGCCGGAGCACAGGGCGGCCCGGGCTTTCCTGCCGTGTCCCTGTATGACAACGTGATGCTACAAAAGCGGTTGGTGGAGGACATCTTCGGAGACGCCCGGATCGCGCTGGTGATGGGCTGGTCCATGGGCGGGATGCAGGCGCTGCAGTGGGGCTGTTTGTTTCCGACGCAGGTGCGCGCAGTGCTGGCCACCTGCTGCACCGCACGGTGCTATCCCCACAACCGGGTGTTTCTGGAGGGTGTAAAAGCGGCCCTGACCTGCGACCAGAGTTTTGAAGATGGCCACTACCAGACACCACCTGAGCGCGGACTCCAGGCCTTCGGTCGGGTTTATGCCGGCTGGGCTTATTCCCAGGCATTTTTTCGTCACGAGCTCTGGCGCGAACAGGGTTTTGGCTCCATTGAAGAGCTGCTTCGATTCTGGGAGCAGGATCATCTGGGCCAGGACGCCAATGATCTGCTCACCGTACTGAACACCTGGCAGAACGGCGATATCAGCGACAACCCCGTATTTGGCATGGATTACGCAGCGGCGCTCTCTGCCATTGCCATGCCTGCCCGAATGATGCCCTGCACCACCGATCTCTACTTTACCGAGGAGGACGCCAGTGAGGATGGCCGCCGGATGCCCGGCGCAACCGTGGAATCGCTGGAATCGGACTGGGGCCACGTTGCCGGTGGTGCGGGCCGGGAGGCTGCAAGCCACAATCGCATCCTTGCGGCCGCCCGGGCTTTGCTCTCGGGAAAGGCGTCATGATCGAGCACCCGAACCTATGCCGCACCAACCCGGTGCATATTTTTGCCGATGCCTTTGCCGGGATGACCCGTTTTCGCCCGCTCTTCGGATCTGGCATGCCATCTGCACTGTTTCTGACTGACGGTTTTCAAAAACCCGATCCGTTCAAAGCACTGTTCACAACACCGCAGACAGAGCGACGGACAAAATGGGTGACTAGGGTTCCGGTCCGGGCAGTCAAGATTCCCGGATGGCTGGTCCGAGAGTCACCGACCTCTGGGGAGGTTACACGGCGGGACAAAAGCCCGGGAGACTGAATCGCAAGGGACGCTGTTACCCGCGATGACCTTGCCGTGTTGTGAAACCAGAGGAGACGATTCATGCGAATGATCAACCATCACCCCGGGCGTGTTTCCGCTACCCTCTTGGGCCTGCTGCCCTTTCTGTTGATCATGCTCATCTACAGCCTGGCCTCTCAGGAGCGCCTGGCAGACAACCCCAACGACAAACTCCTTCCAGGTCTGGAGCAGATGACCGCGGCCGTGGACCGCATGGCTTTTCAGGAGGACCGTCGCAGCGGCGACTACCTGATGTGGCAGGACACGACCGCCAGTCTGGCGCGCCTTGGAATGGGCGTCGGTATCGCTGCCTCGCTGGCGCTGGTGGTCGGTATTCTAAATGGGGTGCTGCCACTGGTCAGGGCCAACCTTGCTCCTCTGGTTTCTGCCCTTTCCATGGTGCCGCCACTGGCCATACTACCGATTCTCTTCATTGTGTTCGGGCTGGGCGAGCTTTCCAAAGTCATGCTGATCGTGATCGGCACCGCGCCCATCATGATGCGGGATGTGGCCCAGCGGGTTCGCGAGCTCCCGGGCGAGCAGCTGATCAAGATCCAGACCCTGGGCGCAAATTCCTGGCAGGTGATCACCCGCATGGCCCTGCCCCAGGTGCTGCCCCGCCTGATCGACGCCGCGCGCCTGAGCCTTGGCCCCGCCTGGCTGTTCCTGATTGCCGCCGAGGCGATTGCCTCCACCGAAGGCCTCGGCTACCGGATCTTCCTGGTGCGGCGCTACCTGGCCATGGACGTGATCCTGCCCTATGTCATCTGGATCACCATTCTCGCCATTGTTATCGACCAGTGCCTGCGTCTGGCAAACCGCAGGCTGTTCCCCTGGTACAACGCAGGAGGCCACTGATGAGCTTCATTACTGTCAACAATCTCTGGAAGGAATACGGCGATCAGGTGATCCTGGAGAACCTGAACCTGAGCGTGAAACAGGGCGAATTCTGCACCCTCGTTGGCGCCTCCGGGTGTGGCAAGTCCACCTTCCTGAAAATGCTTTTGGGCCAGGAAACCCAGACCCGCGGCGAACTGCTACTGGAGGGCGAGGCCTTCCCCGGCGAGCCGGATCGAAACCGGGGTATCGTATTCCAGCGCTACTCGGTGTTCCCACACCTGACGGTGCGCCAGAACGTGCTGATGGGTCTGGAACTGGAACAGAAACCCTGGCTGGGCAAGCTGTTCGGCGGCGCCCGCAAGGTAGCCCTCGAAAAAGTGGACGCCATGCTGGAGTCGGTGGGCCTGAGCCCATCCGCCAACAAATGGCCCCACGAACTCTCCGGCGGCATGCAGCAGCGGCTCGCGATAGCCCAGTCGCTGATCATGCGGCCACGGGTTCTGCTGCTGGATGAGCCTTTCGGCGCATTGGACCCCGGTATTCGCGGTGACATGCATGACCTGCTGCTGAAACTCTGGCAGGAGACCGGTACCACCATCTTCATGGTGACCCACGATCTGAAGGAAGGTTTTTACCTGGGCACCCGACTGCTGGTGTTCGACAAGGTGCGCAACGATCCCCATGACCCACAGGCATTCGGTGCCACCATCACCTACGACTTGCCGATCGGGCAAACGGATCGAAAACTGTTCGAAGACATTCACCAGTCGGTCAGCGAGACAGCCCGTAATCAGGCCGCCTGATCTAACGGACAGCTCAATAAAAAAGGTCGCCCCAGGGCGACCTTTTTTCACTTTCGCTTGGATCAGTTGCTGGCAACCCGATCCTTCGGCAGCTTGAAGGTCCAGACCATACCGCCCTGGTTGAAGTCCTTCACCACCTTGGCCACTTCGCCACCCCAGAGCGGAACCGCGCCGCCCCAGCCGGACGCCACAGAGACGTACTGCTCGCCGTCCATGGTCCAGGTGATGGGCGTGCCCACGACACCGGAACCGGTGTTGAAGCGGTAGAGCTCTTCTCCGGTCTTGGCATCAAACGCCTTCAGATGGCCCTCGGGTGTACCGGTGAAGACCAGACCACCGGCCGTTGTCATCACGCCACCCCACAGAGGAGCTGTGTTTTCGTAGCGCCATACTTCCTCACCGGTTTTCGGATCCATAGCCCGAAGTACGCCGATGTAGTCATCGTTGGCCGGCTTGATGGTGAACCCTGCACCCAGGAACGCAGCGCCCTTCTTGTAGGAAACAGGCTCGTTCCAGATATCCATGGACCACTCGTTCGAGGGCACATAGAACAGACCGGTCTGCTGGCTGAAGGCCATGGGCATCCAGTTCTTGCCGCCCAGGAAGGCTGGCTGAGCCAGAACCATTTCACCCTTGCCACCTTCCATATCGGCAGGATTGCCCGGGCGCCCGCCTTCGGCGTAAATCGGACGGCCGGTCTTCGGATCCAGGCCCTCTGCCCAGGTGATCTTGTCCACGAACGGGAAGCCACGAATAAAGTCGCCGTTCTCGCGGTTCAGTACGTAGAAGAACCCGTTACGGTCGGCGGTGGCCGCTGCTTTCACGGTTTTACCGTTCTCTTCGTAGTTGAAGGAGATCAGTTCGTTGACACCATCATAGTCCCAGCCATCGTTCGGGGTGGTCTGGAAGTGCCACTTGATGCTGCCGTCGTCCGGATCAATCGCCAGTCGGCTTGAGGAGAACAGGTTGTCGCCGGGGCGCAGGTGCGAGTTCCAGGGCGCCGGGTTACCGGTACCAAAGAACAGGGAATCGGTGTCCGGATCGTAGGTGCCGCCCAGCCAGGTAGCCGCGCCGCCGTTCTTCCACATTTCGCCGGGCCAGGTCACGCCTGCCTTGCCACCGGAAATGCCGTTTTCGATCTTTTTGCCATCCTTGTAGACATAGCCCATATGGCCTTCTACCGTCGGACGGGTCCATACCAGATCACCGGTATTGGCATCGTAGGCTTCCACCTTGCCGACAATACCGAATTCACCACCGGAAACGCCGGTAATGACCTTGCCCTTGATGACCATGGGCGCGGCGGTGATTGCATAACCGGCCTGGTAATCGGCCACCTTCTTGATCCACATCGGCTTACCGGTGTCCTTGTTCAGGGCAACCAGTTTGGCGTCCAGGGTACCGAAGATCACCTTGTCGCCGTATATGGCGGCACCGCGGTTAACCACGTCACAGCAGGGCATGATGCCATCGGGCAGGCGGGCATCGTACTGCCAGATTTCTTCGCCGGTTCTGGCATCGATGGCATAGATGCGGGAGTAGGAGGCGGTGACGTACATGACGCCGTCCTTGATCAGCGGCTGGGATTCCTGGCCACGCATTTTTTCGCTGCCGAAGGAGAAAGCCCAGGCCGGCTGCAGATACTGAACGTTGCTGGTGTTCAGATCTTCCAGAATGCTGTAGCGCTGTCCCTGGGTACCCATGCCATAGCTGACAATGTCTTCAGGGGTCTTGTGATCGTTGATGATGTCTTCGTCGGTTACCGCATGGGCCCCGAAGGAAACTGCCATGGCCAGGGCGCTGGCCGCAATGCGAATCCCGAACTTGTTGGTTCTCATGGTTGCGCTCTCCAAGTCTCTTGTTTTCAGTTCTCTTGAGTTCGTTTCAGGCCGAACCGGGAACTTTTCCCGCCTCTGATACGATTCTTCGCTTTGTGGAAAAAACCAACAATTGCTCGCCGGAACAGGTTTTCTCATCACTTGGTAGTACGACTACACCCGATCTTCCGGCCCCGGCGTTCGGGGCAAACCGTCAGAGATCCCCTTCGGCCCTGGCGATAGCCTGCTCATCCAGGAATTCCCGGTAATAACCCGGCACGCTGTATCGGAGTTTCTGGCTGGCCATCAGCTCGTTCATCTCGCCGGTCTTCACCAGACTGTCGATGATGGCTTCAAGTGCATAGCCCAGCTGGCGATGGGTGTGTTTGATCGCCATACCCACATCCCATACCTGTTTGCCGATACCCGGAAACCCATTACCAGCGGTTTCGAACAAGGCGTTCTCGGATTTGGCCAGTTCGTGATCGATCTCCGAGCGCATACCCATCACGGCACTTACTTCACCCTTGCGCATGGCCTCGAACGCGTCCGCCACATTGGTGTAATGGCGAACCTGCTCCCGCATGCGGCCCCCGAACGCGGAAGTCAGATAAAAATCAGGCAAGGTATCTATCTCGACGCCAATACGGTTGTATTGAAAAACCGCCACGGTCTCGACGCTGTCGAGCTTTTCGGGGTTGTAGGCAATCTGCCAGGTTTCCTGCTGATACGGGCCGAACAGAACGACCTGTTCGTTGATGTATTCGCCGGTGGAATCCTGCATGTAGGCGTAGGTCTTGTCGTAGGGCACCCGAAGCATCACATCAGCAAGCCGCTGTTTGGCCAGGTAGTGCCCTTTCCAGACGTTGTTACGCAAGTCGTCTCCGAGATTCTCGTCGGGGATGATCCAGTGCACCTTGAACTCAACGCCCATTTCCTCGGCAATCCGCCGCCCGAGTTCGATGTCGATACCCATTGGCTCACCATCAACCTCGTAGGAATAAGGCGGGAAATTCTCATAGACACCGACCTTCAGGTAGCCGGAATCCAGGATGATGTCGTAGGTGCGCTCCGCAGGCCGGTTGAGCAATTCGTTCCCGTCGTTAACCTCCTGGGCCAGGACCACCTGGGCGAACAGCAACAGGGCAAGTATTCCAAGTAGACTTTTCATTGTTTTCTCCCACCTTTTCTCCCAACGACGAAGGGCCGGCACAGGGCCGACCCGAATTCAGGCGCTCGTTTTGACAGTAGCCGCGCTCATCACTCTGGCTTGGGCAGGGATTCCACATAGGTGCGGATTGCCCACATGGCGTTCTGGTCCATGCTCTTTTTCCAGGACGGCATTCCGCGATCGGTACCGTTCATAACGCGTCCGATGTAGTACTCGTCATCCCACTCGGTCAGTTCGCGAAGATCCGGCGTGAGACCGCCGGACATCGCCCGAATGCCATGGCACGCGGCGCAGTTGCCAGCGTAGGCACTCTCGCCGATTTTCGCGGCCTGGGCGTTGAACTCGCCGAATTCATTGCCCTCGCGGAAGGGGTTCTCGATGCGCACCTCATCGCCCAGCTCCGGCAGATTGCCCGTATCCACTTCCTGTGGTGTGACATTGCCATGCGCGATAGCGAAGCCGGCCAGGCCAAACATGGCCGAAGCCACGATTGCTTTGAGTGAAAAGGACATTGCCATTGGTCTTACCTCTGTTATTGGATTCCCCGTGGTTGGCTATTGGATTTGTCAGTTGCCAACTTACTGATCACCAGTCTAGGAATCCCGCTGTCCAATCCGAATGCCACTTTGGGGGTTTTGGTTTAGTTCCTTGGTAGTAGATTTTTGGTCTCCGAGAGGAAATCTCATCCTTTGGTACTGCCTGATTCCTACTTTCTGAATATTTCCGGGCCTCTCCCCCTTCCATAAGCTGGAAGCACAACAACAAACCGGAGAACCCCATGTCTTTTCTGTCCCGGACAGCGGCCACTTCACTGATCACCATGGCAGTAGCATGCCCGCTGCAGGCGGAATCCCTGGACGTTCGGATTGGCTACCTGCAGTGGGTTCCGGACCAGGGACCGGTGCTGTCCAACGTCATTCCCGAGCCGGACGATGCCGGCCTTCGGGGAGCCGAACTGGCCATCAACGACAACAGCACCACCGGCAAGTTTCTGGGCCAGACCTACTCACTCCAAAGCAACATTGCCAATACCGAAGAAGCGACCATCGCGGCCTTTGATTCAATGCGCGAGAACGGCCTGGAGCTGTTCGTGGTAAATGCGCCGGCCTCGACGCTGAAAGCTCTCACCGAGAAGGCCGGAGACACTACGCTGATCTTCAATGCCGGCGCCAAGGACGATGCCCTGCGCACCGGCCAGTGCCACGTGAACCTGCTGCACACCATGCCCAGTTATTCGATGCTCACCGATGCCCTCGGCCAGTGGCTGAACCAGCGACGCTGGGATGAGGTTTTCCTGATTACCGGGCCGACCGAAGCCGACAAGGGCTGGGCCGATGCCTTCCGCCGTTCGGCCAAGCGCTTCGGGCTGGCGATTGTCGAAGACAAGCCCTGGACCTTTGACGCCGACCTGCGCCGCACCGCCTCTAAAGAGCTGCCGCTGTTCACCCAGGCCAGCGATTATGACGCGGTGGTGGTTGCCGATGTGCGGGGCGATTTTGGCGAGTATGTGCCGTTCAACACCTGGCTGCCGCGACCGGTGGTGGGTACCCAGGGCATGTCACCCGTTACCTGGCATCGGGTGGTGGAGAGCTGGGGCGCCGCCCAGCTCCAGAATCGTTTTCGCGAGCTGGCCGGCAGGGACATGAACAGCGAGGACTACGCCGCCTGGACAGCCGTTCGCTCCATCGGTACCGCCATAACCGACCTGAACTCCGCCAATCCCGCCGAGATCCGGAATTACCTGTTCAGTGACAAGTTCCAACTGGCTGCGTTCAAGGGCCGTAAGCTCACCTTCCGCGACTGGAATGGCCAGCTGAGACAACCGATTCCGCTGGTTCATCCCCGAGGACTGGTGGCACGCGCGCCCTTTGAAGGCTTTCTCCACCCCAATAGCCAGATGGACACCCTGGGTTTCGACCGGCCAGAAAGCGAGTGCCGGATCAACGGCTAACCCGATACCGTCTTACCGGTTACAACAAAAAGGAGCTACACCATGAAAACCCTGATCAAGCGCGCTGCCCTGGCCACGATGATTGGTCTGTCGACACCGACCCTGGCCAGCGTGGCCTATGTATCCAACGAGAAGGACAACACCCTGTCGGTGATCGATACCGAAACGCAGAAAGTGATTGAAACCATCGACGTCGGCCAGCGGCCCCGAGGCATCCTGCTCTCCAAGGACTACACCAAGCTCTACATCTGCGCCAGCGACGATGACACGGTTCAGGTGCTGGATCTGGCTACCCGCAAGATCGTCGACACCCTGCCTTCCGGTGAAGATCCGGAACAATTCGCGCTGCATCCGAATAACAAGCACCTGTACATCGCCAACGAGGACGACGCCATCGTGACCGTGGTGGATGTGGATACCAAGGACGTACTGGCCCAGATCGATGTCGGCATTGAGCCCGAGGGGATGGCTGTGAGTCCGGACGGCAAGTGGGCGGTGAACACCTCCGAAACCACCAGCATGCTGCACTGGATCAACACCGAGACTTTCGAGATCGAGAAGAACATTGTGGTCGGCCAGCGCCCGCGCCACGTGGAGTTCAGCAAGGACAGCAAGATCGCCTGGGCCTCCGCGGAAATTGGCGGCACCGTGCACATCATCGATGTCGACAACCTGGAACAGATCCACGAGATGTCCTTCAAAGTGCCCGGTGTGAATCAGGATCGGGTCCAGCCGGTAGGTATTGAGCTGACGTCTGACGGCAAGTACGCGTTTGTGGCACTTGGCCCCTCAAATCATGTGGCGGTAGTCGATGCAAAAACCTATGAAGTTCTGGATTACCTGCTGGTGGGTGCGCGCGTCTGGCAGCTGGATCTCGACAAGGACGAGACGCATCTGTACACCACCAACGGCGTTTCTGGGGACGTGTCCGTGATCAACCTGGAGGACATGAAGGTCATTAAATCCATCAAGGTGGGCCGCTACCCCTGGGGTGTGGTCATTGATCCGACATCATGACCATCGAAGCCAGTAACCTCAGCTTTCGCTATGGCGACAAGCCGGTGCTCCGGGAGGTCAGCTTTGCGCTGACCTCTGGCCGTTTTCACGCCCTGCTCGGGCCCAACGGCGCCGGCAAATCAACCCTGTTTGGTTTGCTTACCCGCCTGCTGGCCCTCCAGCAGGGCGATATTCTATTGGGTGGCCAATCACTGAAAAAACAGCCGGCGGAGGCCATGCGCCGGATCGGCGTGGTGTTCCAGCAGAATGCCCTGGATCTGGACCTGACGGTGCGGCAGAACCTGCAATACCACGCGGCGCTACACGGCTTGTCCCGCAAAGAAGCCCGTACCCGCGGTGACCGGGAACTGGAACGCTTCAACTTGCTGGACCGGGCCAACGATGCCGTCCGCCAGCTCAACGGCGGTCACCGCCGGCGCGTGGAAATAGCAAGGGCGCTTCTTCACAACCCTTCCCTGTTGTTACTGGACGAGCCGACCGTGGGCCTGGACGTAACAAGCCGCAAAGGGCTCAACGAGCACGTGCGTACCCTGTGCGAAGAAGACGGCCTGACCGTACTCTGGGCTACTCACCTGATCGAAGAAGTCCGTACAGACGACCGGGTGCTGATCCTTCACCAGGGCCAGTTACTGGCCGACGGCAACGGCCAGACCATCTGCGAGGCCGAAGGCACCCGGGATCTGGCCGAAACTTTCCATTCTCTGACCGGAGCCGGCTGATGTGAACGCAGCACACTACTGGCACTGTTTTGTGGGCATCCAGACCCGGGAGTGGCTGCGGTTCTGGCAGCAGCGCACCCGCTTTGCCAGCGCCCTGGTGCGGCCACTACTCTGGCTGGTGGTGTTCGCCGCCGGGTTCCGGGCAGTGCTGGGCATTTCCATCATCCCGCCTTACGAGACCTATATCAGCTACGAGACCTACATCGCTCCGGGCTTGTGCGGCATGATCATCCTGTTCAACAGCATGCAGGGCGCCCTGTCCATGGTGTACGACCGGGAGCTGGGCAGCATGCGGGTGCTACTGATGAGTCCCCTGCCCCGTCCCTTCCTTCTGGTAACCAAACTACTGGCGATGGGCGTGGTGTCTATCGGTCAGGTGTATGTATTCCTGCTGCTCGCACTGCTGGTGGACGTGGAGCCACCACTGTGGGGCTACCTGGCCGTGCTGCCAGCGTTGATTCTCACCAGCCTGATGCTCGGCGCGTTGGGGCTATTAATCGCCACCTGGATCAAACAGCTGGAGAACTTCGCCGGGGTGATGAACTTTGTCATCTTCCCGATGTTCTTCATGTCCTCGGCGCTCTATCCGCTCTGGCGCATGAACGAGGCCAGTCCTTGGCTGTACTGGATCTGCCAGTTCAATCCGTTCACCCATGCGGTGGAGGCAATCCGGTTTTCGCTGTACCTGGAGTGGAATCCGATGGCATACGGAATTACTGCAGGTGTCACCGTGGTTCTGGCATTGTTTGCCACAGCCGGCTTCCGGCCTCAGAGGACCAAGATACTTGGGACCTCCAAGCCTGCCTGATCCGGAGGAAGGCAGACACCGTGCAGACCTCGTAGGTCGGATTAGCAAAGCGTAATCCGACAGACTGCGGGCCCCCTCGATCAACCTAACAGCCCGTCAAATCCAAACCGCGAAGCCTTCCAAGCAACCCATCAACCACTCCGGGTGCACCAATCGGATCATCCCACTGCAATCGGGCGGGCTTTCCATCCAGGTACCACAGACGGTTTGCCAGTATTTCTGCATCCCCACCATCATGGGTAACGCAGATCATCGCCATATTCGGATGCGAATCCAGAATCTCGGCAATCAGTGCTTTGAGCTCACCCGCCATCACAGGGTCCAGTGACGCAAACGGCTCGTCCAGCAGCAGCAAGTCCGGCTTCACCGCCAGGCAGCGGGCCAGTGCCGCCCTTCTGGCCATACCGAGGGAGAGTTGATCGGGGAAGTAGTGTCCGTAGCCAGACAGCCCAACCTGCACCAACAGTTTCTCGGCTTCCTCATCACTGGCACCAACGAGGCATAGATTCGCGTTCAACGTTCGCCATGGCAGCAGGCGATGTTCCTGAAACAGATAACCCACCCGGAGTTTGCCGCGACCAATAACCGCCTCGTCTGGCACCGATTTATCGAGACCGGAAATCGCATTCAGCAGGGTGGTCTTGCCGATACCCGAGGGGCCCAGCAGGCAGATGCGATCGCCTCGTTCTATGGTTGCGGAAATCTCTCCCAGGACTGGCTGACCGAATTCGCGGCCCGCGATTCTGAGCTCAAGCATGGGCGGCCTCCGGCTGACGCCAGCGGCTGGATCGACGCTCGAGGGGCTGCAGGATGGCCAGCTCGATCAGCTGGACGACGGCAATAAACGCCAGGCTGTAAGCCAGAATGGCGGCCACGTCGAACACCTGAAACGCCATATGCAGTTGGAAGCCGACGCCGCTTGAGCGGCCCAGCAGTTCCACCACAAGGACGATCTTCCAGATCAGGGCGAGACCACCCCGGGTGGCCGCCATGAGATAGGGAAATAGCTGGGGCACCCAGACTTCCCGCAACCGTTGCCATCGGGTGAACTCGTAGACGGTGGCCATTTCCTCGAGGCGGTAGTCGAGGCTGCGGGCGCCTTCGCGCACCGTCACCGCGACGTTGGGCACTTTGTTGATCACTACCGCCATCACGGCGGCTACTTCCACCAGGCCGAACCAGACATACATGAGGATGATGGTGACTAGGGCCGGCAAGTTCAGCAACAGCACCAGCAAGGGATCGAACAGGGCATTGGTGGTTTGTGAACGTCCCATCACAATGCCGACGGCCGTGCCAATGGCCATTGCCAGAACAAATGCGACCACCACACGGGCCAGGGTCGCCCCCAGGTGATGCCAGAGCTCGCCGGACGCCGATTCCCGAACCAGGGCATCCAGTACGCTCACCGGCGTTGGTAACAGAGGCGACTGAAGCAGCCACGCCGTCAGCGCCCAGAGCACGACAAACGAGGGCAGAACTATCCAATAGCTCCAGAGCGGCGGGCGGCCGGGAGGGCCTTTCACGGTTGGCTCCGGTAAAACAGATTGGCGGGCATCAGGCGGTCCGGATCGGCACCTGTGAGGGTCATCAAACGCTGCAGATCTTCAATACGCTTGTCTGTTTGTGGAGCAGGTGTGCCGGCAACAAAGCCCTCTCGCAAGGCCGTGAAGACGCCATCTTCAGGATTACCCATCAGGGGACGCAAGCGTTGCCAGGGTGATTCACTGTCCGCCAACTCGGCTTTAGCCTCTTGAAGGGAGGCCGCGAAACCATCTATCAACGATCGATGATCGGTCGCCCATTTCGCAGGGAAGACATAACCCAGCACCGGCAGGTTCCGATCCAGATTCAGTTCCGTGAGCAGGTCAGCCATGCTGAAGGCCGACCGCCAGCGGCCCTCACCCCGGAGCCGGGCCGCGAAATGCCAGTAGGTGACGATCACGTCGACCTGTCCCCGCTTGAGAGCCTGGCTGAGCAGCGGCGGAGCAGCGAACTGGATCTCTGCGGATTCCTCCAGGTTGATGCCCTGCCGCTCTGCGACTTTCTGGAGCAGTATCCAGCCTTTGCTGTCCGGCCCGCCGGCAACGCCGATGCGTTTGTCCGCCAGATCTGCCACCGAGCGGATCGGGGAGGCCTCGGCGACAACGATATCACCGATCTGGGATGAAAACGGCACATAGAGGTAGGGCACTCCTGCCTGGAACCGGGACTGCGCCCACAGCAGATCGGCCACTGCGCCATTCACCGAACCGCTGGTGACCGCGAGCCTGGAAGCCGGCAGGTTGGCCACGGGTTTCAGGTCCAGCCGATAGTCATTCTCCCGATCCAAGCCCCGGTGCAGGATATGGTCAAGCTCCCAGTGGGCAGTGCCGAACTGCAACACACTGACAGACAGCACGGGCACCTCAGGCGCTCCTTCCCGGGCATGAACACTGCCTGCGAGACTACAGAGAAGACATAACAGGGCGGCCATTCCCTTTTTGAACCAGAGATCGGCGAGAAAGCATTGGGAAACAGGCGTTATTATTGGTTGTAGGCTCATTGCTCCACGATACGAAGCCCACAGCCCGGCAAGAATAGTACTTTGGTGCCTGTTTTTTGGTGCGATGGTCGCATTCACCTCGAGACCGGGATGGCGTGTAATGAAACCATCACAATAATAAACAGAGGATCGGAGCCGACCCCGGTGATTCTCTGCACAGGAGGCCGCCATGCTGAACGAGCTCGATGCCGCACTCTCTTCCGAAAACCGTTATCATGATTCGGAAGCCATTCCCGACACTGAAAACAAACAGGTAGACCCATCCATGGAGCCGGCTTACAAGATTCTGATTGCCGACGACCATCCTCTGTTCCGCGAGGCTATCAGCAGCGTTATCGCCTCTGGCTTTGAGGGCAGCGAGATCATCGAAACCGACGATCTGGACAGCGCTCTCGAAATTACCCGCGAGAACGACGACCTGGACCTGATTCTGCTGGACCTGAACATGCCCGGCATGCATGGTCTTAACGGCCTGATCACGCTGCGCAATGAAGCCCCGACCATCCCCGTGGTGATTGTCTCTGCCGAGGAAGACAAACAGGTGGTACTGCAGGCTATTACCTACGGCGCCTGCGGATTCATTACCAAGTCCTCGCCCCGGGCCCAGATGACCGAAGCCATCCAGCAGATCCTGAACGGCAATGTCTACCTGCCTTCGGACATCATCCGAACCGGCAAGGAAAGCAATACCCGTCGTAGTCGCAATGAAGACAATCCGATTTCACCGGAGCTGCTCAACTCACTGACCCGCCGCCAACTGCTGGTGTTGGAGCGCATGTCCAAGGGCGAATCCAACAAGCAAATTGCCTATAACCTGAATATCGCCGAGACCACAGTGAAGGCCCATGTATCTGCGATCCTTCGCAAGCTCGGGGTACACAACCGGGTGCAGGCGATTCTGTCCGCCAGTGATGTGGATTTCAGTCAGTATTTGAAGCGGTAAAATAGCGTGTTTGTCGGATTACGCCGTTGGCTAATCCGACCTACTTCTCCAGGCCGACAACCTCTCAAGTTCACCCCGCGTAGGTCGGATTAGGCGAAGCTGTAATCCGACACCTATCGTCAATCTCAGCTTCTAAGCAAATGACTCAGCGCACTGCGCAGCTTCAGGGGCTTCACCGGCTTGTTCATCAGCAGGTGCCCAAGCTGGCGGATATGCTGCTTGAGCTCATTGGTGTAATTGGCGGTAATCATCACCACTGGTGCCGGACATCTCCGGCGCCCATTGATCTCCGCTACCACATCCACCCCGTTTTCATCGTTATCCAGATGGTAGCCCGCCAGGATCAGGTCCACCGCACTGCTGGCCGGATCCAGCTGGCGTTCGAGGTCCTCCAGGGACACCGCCGTCACCACCTGACAATCCCAACCCTCGAGCAGAGTTTGCATGCCCTGGCAAATAGACTGGTCGTTGTCGATCACCCAGATTCGGGCCCCGCCAAGACCGCTATCGAAAGACATGGCTCGGTTCTGGTCGACCGCCGGCTGCCTAGGCTTCAGCTTGCCAATGGGAACCCTGACGCTGAATACAGACCCCTTACCCTCGATGGAATTCACCGTCACCTCGTGCCCGAGCATGCGGGATATCTTGTCCACGATGGCCAGCCCAAGACCCAGTCCCTTATCGGGTTGTGAGCCTGCCGGGCGAATACGCTTGAATTCCTGGAAGATCTCGGTGAGTTTGTCTTCGGGAATACCCGGGCCGGTATCCCACACCTGCAACAGCACATGATCGTTTTGTCGACGAACGCCAAGCAGGATCCGGCCGTTGCCAGTGTAGCGGATGGCGTTGGTCAGGAAATTCCGGAGAATCCGGGCCAGCAACTGGGAATCCGATTCCACAATCGCGGAGCTGGCAATAAAGTCCAGTCGCAGCCCTTCGGCCATGGCCATCTGCCGAAATTCCCGGGCGATGTTATTGAGCAGGTCCCGCAGATCAAAGGCGGTGACATCCGGTTTGATCACGCCGGCATCGAGCTTGGAAATATCAACCAGTGTGCCAAGCAGGTTCTCGACGTCATCCAGAGAGGTGCTCACCGATCGAACCAGGCCTTCAGCCTTGGGCCCGAACGACTGTTCCAGCAGTGCACTGGTGAATAACCGTGCGGCATTCAGAGGTTGCAGCAAGTCGTGACTGACGGCCGCCAGGAACTTGGTTTTAGAGAGATTGGCCCGTTCGGCATCCAGCTTGGCATCCCGCAGCCGGGCTTCCACAGCCGCCCGCTCGGTGATTTCCTGGCGCAGCTGGTTGTTCAGGCCGGTCAGGGCCGCGGTGCGTTCCTTCACCCGTCGCTCCAGGTTGTCGTAGGCCTGCTCCAGGGCCAGGGCAGTCTTGCGTCGGTCGGTGATGTCGCGGATCAACACAAAGAAACCGATGATATCGCCCTGCTCATCGAAATTGGGCACGTAGGAGCGCAGCATGTGGCGTACCTCACCCTGCTCACCGGTCTCCTCGAATTCGAACGTCACGTTGTGGCCGTCCATCACATCGAGAATCTGGGGAAGCAGGCGCTGGTAGAACTCCGGCGAATGCACCTCGTTGAGACGTTTGCCCAGGGGCGACTCGCCTTTGCGCCCGTACCATGACTCGTAGACCTTGTTGCAGAACTGGATGGTCATGTCGGCCCCGATGTAGGCAATCAGCGCGGGAACATGGTCGGTCACCACACGTATCCAGCGCTCGCTCTCTTCGAGCGCCTTGATCCGGCGAGCCATTTCGCTGTTCTTTATATCGGTGATGTCGGAGTAGAGCACGACCAACCCGCCTTCCCGGGTCGGTCTCTCGGTGACCTGAACCCAGCGACCGTTGGCCAGCAGAAACACCACGCCTTCCGAATCCGGATGGCTGTGTTCCTCAAGAACCAGACCGCAGGCCACCGCGTGCCGCTTTACGTCTGAGATCCGGGTACCCTGGCCCGGCGCATCAACACCGGCATGGCGCCAATAGCTCCGGAACCGGCTGTTGCTCTGGATCAGGCAATGCTGGTTATCAAACAGCACAAAGCCGTCGGCAATGCTCTCGATGGCATCGCTCAATCTCTGGCGGGTTGTCTCTGCTTCTTCCCGGGCCCGGTTCAGGGCCTTGTTGCTGCCCTTGAGCTGCTCCATGGCCTGGTTCAGCGCCTCGGTCCGCTCCCGAACCTGCTCGGCAAGCACCACCGAGTGCTCGAAGGCCGCGTAGGGCTCCGGCTTGTGGGCAGAGCCAGACTCCACCCGTACAATAAGGGCATCGCGAATACGCCGCAGGCGCTCGTTCTCCGCCTCAAGTTCGGCAATCCGGAGATCCCGCCTGTCTTCAACGGGTGCTTCAATCTTGTCTGGAACGGACATCAGGCTGGCCAATGACCACCCCCGTAAACGTCTGGTTGATGTGCATACCGTCGAACTGCTCGCCGTAAGTGTTGAAGCCAATCACATTGTGGTGGCGGAGGAACTGCGAGACCGCTTCCACCTCCCCGGTCAGTTCAGCCTCCAGCCGCCGCAGAAAACAATCGCAGCCGATGGTCACCAGAGGCGGCCCCACAACCCGTTCTGCGGCTTCTATCTGGGTACGAACGCTGTCCAGCAGGGATTCCGGTTCCATGGCCGTCATTACGATTCCGGTTTCCACGGCACAGTAGAAGGTCAGACTCTTGTCCGGGTTCACCCGCTGCACCGAGCGGACAAAATAGTGGCCGCCGATCTTCACCCCCATGGGCCGCAGCGCGAAGACCTTGCGATCCAGGGCTTCGACATCCACGCCAACGGCTCGGGCATAGGCATCGGCCGCCGGCTCTGCATTAAGCTCGAACACCGTGCGGCTTTCCGCGCAGGCGTCCGTCACCACCAGCTTTTCACTGCGTTCGACCATGTGGTGCGTGGAAAACACCCGGAAATCCAGCGGTGTGTTTACCAGCAAGACCGTGGCGGCTCCGGTATGGAACTGGCCATCGTAGAACACATGGGTATTGGCCAGCCGCTCATCGTCGCCGGCAGAACCGCCAAACTGGGGAATGGTGCCAAGGGCCGAGTTGAGCGTTGCCAGCACCAGCTCTTCACGGCTGGACAGGCCGTCCAGAAGCGTGATGGCAAAGGTATTGCCTTTGACCGGCGCCAGTCTGGCGTCCCGACAGGTCGAAAGCAGGCCGTCGATCACCCCCTGGGCATCCTGCAGGGTGAATCGGTCCAGCTCCCGGATCAGGGCGCAATCGATGGCAAAATAGCGGCTGTCAAAGCCGATGGCGGTGATGCATCCACGTCCGTAGCCGTCCGGTGTGATCTCCCCGGCCGAAGTGCAGCCGCAGACACGCACACCCTGAAAACTGTGCTCAAGGGCACTACCAAGTCGACCCAGGTCGTATTCCGCAGAACAGAAAAAAAGCACACAGCCAAGATGCTCGTGGCTGAGTTGGCTGGCGAGATTGGTGGCGGCCAACATAGGATCGCGAACGCTGGAGCTCGCTACCCGGACCGCAGGCAGGGTCGTCGCTGGCTTCATAAACGCGGTTCCCGAAAACGGATGACTTTTCACCGATTCTACGGCATCCGTAAACGCAGCCAATGCGACTTCAGTGCTTTTAATAGGCGCGCCAAAATGATCGTAAGCCATTGATTAAACTGCCTCCTGAATCAATGCCTGGTGGCGCTGCCGGTTTCCCTCAAGGCAAACCGGCACTTTAGTCTTAGAAAAACCAGTGCTGCGAGGGGTCTCCTGCCACCCGCAGCGCCGGGCCGTGCTCAGAACATCACGATGGCGCCCAGGGCGATGGTGTCCGCCTCAGTGGTGGTTGCACCGGTGGTGCGGTTGTTGTCTTCGTACATGTTGTACTCGGCAACCAGCTTGAAGTTGCTGTTTACATCGTGGAAGAACCCGAGCGTTGTGCTCTCGGTTTCCAGATTCAGGATTTCAGCATCCGTCTCGCCGTAGGAGAGCACAACGCGATTGGCACCGAAGGCATAGGAGCCCTGAACCAGGAAGCCGTCTGCATCGTCCTCAGTCACCGCGCCGTTACCGATCAGAACCGGATTGTCACCCTTGGAAGTAAAACCAGAAGCTGCCAGGGTCAGTCCAGCGACCGACGCCTTGATACCGTACCCGAGGCCCGTGCTGTCGACGGTTGTCGTGCCGTTCTCGGCAGACTGGTAGCGGCCGTTCACCCAACCCGTCAGGGCCACGTCGTTCAGATTGGCGTTGTAGGTGATCTCGGACTCGAAGCGGGGTGCGGCGTTTTCATCGTTGGCGCCGGTCACCGTATCGGCGGGATCAAGCACGCCAGCGGCGACTTTGAGGCCGCTCATATCCGGCGAGCGATAGGTAATCTGAGCGGAGGGTGTCGGGTACGGATAGCCTGCGCGGATATTGCCGAAGGAAACGCCACCCGCAACGCCCGGGGAACCGAATCCCATCAGGATTTCGTCGAGGAAAATGTTGGAGCGTGCGTAAAGGCCGAAGTCCTTACCAATCAGCACCTGACCAAAATCACCATCTACCGTGGCATAGAACTGACGCACGTCGATGGCGGTGTCTGTGGGTGAATCAAGGCTGTCATTGATGGTGGTCCAGAACGAGGACCGCCCGCCCAGGGTCAGATCACCCATCTCCTTGCTGAAATTGAAGCCGATGGTATTAGGCAGGAAGCCCATCTTGATGCGGGAATCCCGAACGTCGTTCTGCTTGTCGTCACGGTTTACGTAGAATGCGTTGAAGTAGCCATCCACGGAAAAGCTGGTGCCGTTCTGGTTATACAGCTCGACAGCGGCGTTGGCCCCTGCGCTGGCACCCATGGCCGCTGCCATGGCAATCGCTAACCCTGACTTTCTGACGTTATTGTTTTTCATAGTTCCCCCGGTTGTTTTTGGAAATCTGGGATCGGAGGCCCGGATCATCCGGACGCCCCAGGCGCGGTCTGTCGCCTGAATTCCATGGTCGGTGATGCGAGGGAGGGGGAAAATGCTTCCAGGGAGCAGGTTTTCTGCTCATTTGGGAGGCACTTGAATTGAAACTTTGGGAGTACGACCCGGCGGGTCAATCACCCGGAAACTGGGCAAGTTCCTGCAGGCAGTCGTTGAGGAAGTCTTCGGGATCGGCCATTACGGCCTCATCGGCAACCACGCCAAACTGCACCTGGCCGGCGTAGCTGACAATGCTGATCCCAAGACCGATATCGCCGGCCTGGGGTACCCAGAACATCTGCTCGGTAATCCGGCAACCGGCAATGTAGCGAGCCTCCGGGGTGCCGGGCACGTTGGACACCACGGCACTGGCCTTGCGATAGAACACATCCGCCAGAGGTTCTCGCCAGGGCTCTGGCACAATCGTGGCACTGGCCGCGAGCCCCCAGGCAATACCCGGCTGCCAGCTCCTCTTCAGGCGTCGGGTTTCGTGCTTGACGCGGAAAAGTCGCTCGAGGGGACTTTCGCCATCCACCGGCAGGGGCACGAACACGGTGCCAAAGTAGTTGCCCAGCGCGCCGGGTGCCGGCTTGAGCTCCTCCGGCAGGCGACTGCGAATATCCACCGGCACGGCGGCATGCAGCACGGCTTCATCCAGGTCCTCGCCCTCAATGCCCAGGCGTGTGCGCACGGCCGCCGCCACACAGCTCAGCAACACATCGTTGATGGTCACGTTGGTAGCTCGAGCAATGTTTCTGAAGCGATCAAGGGGCACAGGCTCGGACCAGCGACAATGCCGTCTCCCCAGCAGCGGCTGTCTGAGATCCGTTGCCGTGTCTTCCGGTTCCACCAGGAACTCCGAAAATTCATTGACCAGCTTCAGGCTCTTCTGGGCGACCCGCTCCAGCAAGCGACCAGCGTCCTGCCATTGATTACCGGCGGACCGGTCTGCATTGCCAGCACCGTGGGATTCTTCAGAGGACCTTTCGGATGCCATCAGTTGCCCGAACCAGGCCTGTGCCGCAGCCGTCCAGCGTGACAGCTCCGCGATTTCGGGGGCGCCATAAATGGCGGGATGCTGCTGGGGAGAAGATGGGCACAGTCGGTCAAAGATGCCCAGCAGAGACAGACCGTCGGCGTAACAGTGGTGAATGCGCAGCAGCAGCACCGCCCCACCCTCGGCATTGGGCGCAAGCCAGAATTTCCAGCGCGGACGATACATGGGCAGAGGCTGGTTCAGCCGCGCGGACACCCATTCCTGAAGGCCGTCAGGCGTAAAACGGTCCACAACCACATCAAGGTGGTGGCGGACATCAAACGTCGGATCCTGCTCCCACCACCAGGCAGGTGAGCGTTTGACGGGCATGTACCGGAAACGCTCCCAGGCCATCCAGTACACCCGCAGAAACTCCCTGAAACGGGGCGCAGTGAGCCCATCAACCCGCAGCATCACGGTGATGGTCATGGGGTTTTCCGGGCGCTCCAGGGCCAGCCAGGCCGAATCAGCAGGTAGCAGGAGATGCGATTGCTCGTGACTCAAACCCGAACGTCCCTGGAGAAGTAATGAAGAAAGGGGCCCTGGATTCAATGCCAAGCAGGAGGCGCCCTAAGTAAAAACCGAACTCCGCATTGTGCCAGACAAGCCGCGCTGGCTCCATATGCGGCACCAGCGCACGCTGTTACAAAAAATTACACGTGAGTAACTGTTCAGTCCTATACTGGTTATAAGGCTTGGTGCAATGGTTATTAAACGCTGCCGATCCGTGATTGATTGGCCCTGAGACATCAAAAAATTCGTACTCAGAGCCAGTAACATAACGAGATGATCGGGGTACAAAAGGCTTACCAGCACAACCAGATTCCAACAACAGGCCATTGCCGTGCTGGGTGGGAGAACAGTTATGAAAGCGAGCCATGTTCGCAAGCTGATCAAACCGATTGAAAGCGCCTACTCGGAAATGTTTTCCGGGCACGTGTATCGCGTCGGCAAGGGCGCTGTTTCCGTTCGCAACCACAGCGGCAAAGCGGAGCAGACCGTTATTGGCGTGCACGGCTTTCTGGAAAATCACTGCTACTTCACCCAGGCCTATGAAGCGCCTACCACTGAACTGATCCTGCTCACCTGCAGCAACTACCACATCCCGGTAAACGGCGTTACGCCGGAGACGCCGGAATGGGAAGTGCCAATCAAGGAGCTGGAAGGCACGATCGAGTACGACGCCTGCATTCTCAACCAGGCACTCTCCAGCCTACCGACTACTCAGAACATCCGGATTCATGGGCACTCCCGCGGCGGCGCGGTGATTCTAGAGGCCGTCAAGCGGTGGCCCGAGCTCTATGATGACGTGGAAGTGGTTCTGGAGGCACCGGTACTCCCCAACGGCAAGCTCTCAGCCCTGGTAACCACCATTCTGGAACCGGTCAGTCACGGCATGTGGCCCTGGCTGATCCGGCTGATCAACAGCGCTCCGTCGTCAGCCTATGGCCAGACCTTCTTCGGCAAGATGAACCCGCGCAAGAAGCAGCTGTTGAGCAAGCTGTTTTCCGCCACCAAGGATCACCTGACGATTGTTCGTAACATCGAGAACATCATGGACTGGATGGCGCGGACGGACAGCAGTGTCTACAGCCATGTGCGCCACGGCACCTTCCTGGTTCCTGCCGTGGATCGCATTCTGGATCGTTCATCCATGCTGGCCAGCGCCCGCCAGAGCCCGACCACCATGCGCATCGTGGAAACCGAGGCGCCGAGCCACTTCATTACGCTGGACAGCAAGGAATGGGTTCCGGGCTTCGAAACACTCCCGGCAGCCGCGCAGGGCTGACGCCCGGTTTGTACCCTGCTGCAAGACCACTGCAGCTCCGCTAAACTACGCTCTTTTCCCCAGGTTTAGTGGAGCCATCGCCCATGTACCGTGAGCGCCTCGTCGCTACCGAAGCCCGCTCTGAAAGCGCTCGCCGGCTGCAGCAACTGCTTCTGGACTATCATGATTTCCGGCGCCTGAAAGCAGAGCATCCGTTGATGGAACACGCCACTTGCGTGGCGGACTGGCAGGCGGAGCGGCTGAAGTCGACCCACGAGGATCTTTATCGCCATCCCGGATATCACCACGGCCTCGAATTTCTGCTGACCGACCTTTACGCCCCAGCCGGCATGACCCGACGGGACGACAATATTGATCGCGTGTTTCCCAAAATGGTGAAGTGGTTGCCAGATAATCTGCTGGACACCTTCGCCGGCCTCGTGGAACTCAACCTGATCACCCAGCAGCTGGACCTGGAGCTTGCCGAACTGTTCCACCAGCAGGGCGCGTCCGCCCGGTCAATCACCACCGATGACTATTGTGCCGCCTACCGGGAAAGCCGACGGCTGGCGCAGAGAGAGAAACAGATTACCCTGGTGGCAGACGTTGGCCAGCAACTGGATCGCTATGTCCGCAACCGCACCCTTGGGTGGCTGCTATCGATGACCCGGGGGCCGGCAGAGATGGCCGACCTGACCGATCTGCACAGTTTCCTGCATCGGGGTTATTCCGCCTTCCGGAAGATGGACGATGTGGAGTTACTGATTGACCGGTTGGTTTCCCGGGAGCAGCGGGTGATGCGCAATATCCTCGACCATCACCCGGACCCGTTCAGCCTGCCGGAAAACCTCTGAGCCGAGGATAGGCCGCTGGCTCAGGCCTTGATGATCTGGTCCAGCTGGGAGTGGATTTCCTGCTCGATCCGGGATTTGAAGGGCCGCAGCATCATGCCCAGCTCCAGGTGAATGTGCAGATCTGTCGGGGTGATGTTCAGGTGCCCCTTGACGCCGCTGCGCTTGAACTTCAGGTGGTCGCCTTCCCACTCATAATGCACGTCAAACTGACTGGACAGATCTTTGGCAAGGGATTCTGCAGCCTGCCTTGCGTGTTCTTTATCCAGGGTGTGCGGGCGATGTACATCAATTACAGACATGAAACGGTTTTCTCTCAGATTTGGATAGATTTACAGTTTAGGGCGCTATTTAACTCACCGCCACCCTTGTAGCAACCCCGTCAGCGGTTAGAATACGGGGATCAGATTCTGACAGGACATGCCCCATGAGCGAGCAGCAAACGCCAGCCAACCAGGCCGCAAACAACAATGGCCAGGACGACGTAACCCATTTTGGTTTCCGCAATGTGCCCAAGAGCCAGAAAGCGAGCCAGGTGGCCGAAGTGTTCCACAGTGTGGCGGGCAAGTACGACCTCATGAATGACCTGATGTCCATGGGAATTCACCGGCTCTGGAAACGTTTCACCATTGAGCTTTCGGGCGTGCGTCCCGGCCACCAGGTGCTGGACATTGCCGGCGGCACCGGAGACCTCACCATGAAGTTTTCAGACCTTGTGGGTCCGTCCGGGAAGGTGGTGCTGGCCGACATCAATGCCTCAATGCTGCAGGTGGGCCGCAGCCGACTGACGGATCGCGGTTATGCCGGCAATATTGAGTACGTGCAGGCGGATGCCGAGCACCTTCCGTTCCCGGACAACAATTTCAACGCGGTTTCCATCGCCTTCGGTCTGCGCAATGTCACCGATAAAGACCAGGCCCTGCGCGACATGACCCGGGTTCTCAAACCCGGTGGCAAACTGATGATCCTGGAATTCTCCAAGCCGACCAATCCTTTGTTGAGCAAGGCCTACGACACCTACTCGTTTTCCGCTCTGCCACTGATGGGCCAGCTTTTCGCCGGCGACAGCGAAAGCTACAAGTATCTGGCCGAATCCATCCGCATGCATCCGGACCAGGATACCCTCAAGGGCATGATGGAAAATGCCGGCCTGGTGAACTGCAAGTACTACAACATGACCGGCGGCATTGTCGCCCTGCATGTGGGAATCAAGCCCTGATGTTTCCCGGCCCCACCCTGCTTTCCGCTGTCTCCGCGATCCTGGAAAGCGCCCTCAACCGGGCGCTGGAACTGGATCCGACGGGGCATCATGCCTTGATGGAAGCACTAGCGGGCCCGGTGCAGTTCAATATCACCGATCCTTTCCCCCTGACCTACACCCTGGACCGCGCTGGAAACCGCGCACGGGTTGGCAGCCAGCCGGTCGACCAGCCTGCTTTGGAGATCACCGGCAAGCCCATCGCCTTTGCAGCGCTGGCCACCGGCGATGACCGGGTCTTTGCCGACGGCCGTCTTGACGTGACCGGCGACACGGCCCTGGCCCATCAGCTGCAACGCGCCCTGAATCAGCTTGAGCCGGATTGGGAGGCCGCCATGGCCCGGCACATCGGCGATGTACCCGCGCACTTTCTGGGCCAACGGGTTCGCGGCGCTATCCGATGGAGTCGACAGGCCTTTCAGTCCCTGAATGCCAACATCGAGGAGTATGTGCACGAGGAAAGTCGCGCCCTGCCCGGACGGCGGGAGCTGGAAGCTACGTTCGAGGATATCGACGAACTGAACCTGCGCACGGAAAGACTGGAAGCGCGGCTTAATCTGATTGAAAACCGCGGCAAGACTGACGAATCGGAGAACCTGTGACCCGCCTGCAACGCCTGTTCCGAATTGCCTGGGTATTCTGCCGTTACCGGCTGGACACGTTCCTGCCAATCGCAGAACTGCCCGCGCCCCTGAAGGTGTTTTTCCTGCTGGCGCCCTGGCACCTGTTCCCGCAACCGAAGCTCGATCGGGGCGACCGCCTGCGGCTGGCGCTGGAGGAACTGGGACCCGTGTTCGTAAAGTTCGGCCAGATACTCTCCACCCGACGGGACCTCCTGCCGGATGACATGGCCGAATCCCTGAAAAACCTTCAGGACCGGGTACCGCCGTTTCCGAGCGATGAAGCCCGGGGCATTATCGAAACCTCCCTCGGTGCCCCGGTCTCTGAACTGTTCGCCGAATTCAGCCCGGACCCGCTGGCTTCCGCGTCGGTTGCCCAGGTGCATGCTGCCACCCTGCTCAACGGCCAGAAGGTGGTGGTAAAAGTACTGCGCCCCGGCATCGAGAGGGTGATCCGCCAGGACCTGGCCCTGATGTACATGATGGCGGGCCTGCTGGAAAAGTACTGGTCCGAGGGCAAGCGCCTGCATCCGGTGGAAGTGGTTGCCGACTACGACTCCACCATTCACGACGAGCTGGACCTTCAGCGAGAAGCAGCCAATGCCAGTCAGCTGCGCCGGAATTTCGAGAATTCCTCGCTGATCTATATTCCGTTTATCGACTGGGACTACACCCGCAAATCGGTGCTGGTGATGGAGCGCATTCACGGCATTCCCATTGCCGATACCGCCTCTCTAAAAGCCGCCGACGTCAACATGAAGATACTGGCCGAGAAAGGCGTGGAGATTTTCTTTACCCAGGTATTCCGGGACAGCTTCTTCCACGCCGATATGCATCCGGGCAACATCTTCGTGGACACCTCGAACCCTGCGGATCCCCGGTATATCGCGATCGATTTCGGAATTGTCGGCACCCTGGCACCGGACGACCAGAGCTACCTTGCCCGCAACCTTCTGGCCTTTTTCCGCCGCGATTACCGGCAGGTTGCACAGCTGCACATTCAGTCCGGCTGGGTACCACCCGATACGCCGGTAAACCAGTTTGAGGCGGCCATCCGTACTGTCTGCGAGCCCATTTTCGAGAAACCCTTGAAGGACATCTCTTTCGGCCATTTCCTGTTGCGCCTTTTTCAGACCGCAAGGCGATTCAACATGGAAGTGCAGCCCCAGCTTGTTCTGCTGCAGAAAACCCTGCTGAATGTGGAAGGCCTGGGTCGCCAGCTGTATCCGGATCTGGATCTTTGGAGCACAGCGCAACCCTTCCTTGAGACCTGGATGCGGAAGCGCATTGGCCCATCCGGGCTGATCAAGTCTCTGCAATCCCATCTCCCATCCTGGCTGGAACAGTCGCCGGAAATGCCTCAACTGGTGCACGATGCCCTCCTCCAGCTGCGACAAGCCGGGCCCACCGAGCCCCAGAACCGGGCGACACTGGAGTTGCTCCGCGAGCAGCAGATCCGCACCGAGCGGCGCTGGCGACGGGGTACACTCGCGGTACTGCTGATTATCGGGGGCGTTTTAGGCACCCAGCCTGAGGGCCAGCAGTGGATTGAAAGCGTACCTACCTGGAGCTGGGCACTGTTTGCCATTGCCGGCGGACTGATGCTCCGGGGCAGCCGATAACCGATAAAGATTTCAGGATTCACGAAAATGCAAAATAGCTCGGATAACGTCGAGACCCCTGACTGGCTGGATGCCATTCGATGGACAGAGGACGGCCTGGTGCCGGCCATCGCCCAGGATGCCGAAACCGGCGAAATCCTGATGATGGCCTGGATGAACCCCGAGTCTCTCAGGCTGACCGCCGAAGAAGGCCAGGCCGTGTACTGGTCCCGTTCTCGGGGTAAGCTCTGGCGCAAGGGGGAAACCTCAGGACACCAGCAGGTCATCCGGGACATCAGACTGGACTGCGACGAAGACGTCATCCTGCTGAAAGTGGAACAAAAAGGCGGCATCGCCTGCCATACTGGCAGACGCAGCTGCTTCTACCGGACTCTGAAAGACGGTCAGTGGGTCAGTGTTGACCCGGTGATCAAGGACCCCGGCACTATTTACGGCAGCAACTAAGGAGCACGGACAGTGAGCGATGTACTGGAAAACCTGGCGCGGGTTCTGGAGGCCAGGAAAGACGCAGACCCGGAAACCTCCTATGTAGCCAGCCTCCACTCCAAGGGCCTGAACAAGATACTGGAAAAGGTGGGGGAAGAGTGCACGGAAACCCTGCTGGCCGCCAAGGACGCAGAGCATTCCGGGGAAACCCGGGACGTGGTTTATGAGACCGCCGACCTCTGGTTCCACAGCATGGTCATGCTGTCGAGACTGGGCCTTGGCCCGAAGGACATCCTGGACGAACTGGCCAGCCGATTCGACCTGTCAGGCCTGGAAGAAAAAGCGTCGAGGAACAAGTGAGCGGTAATACCTCTAAAGGGGTTTCCGCGTAACCGTTCTGGTAACGTACAATGTCATTGAACAGAAACATTAAAATGAGGACCCCGTAATGGGTATCAGCATCTGGCAATTACTTATCGTACTCGGCATTGTCATTCTGTTGTTCGGAACCAAGAAACTGCGCAACATCGGCAGCGACCTTGGTGGTGCCATTCGCGGCTTCAAGAAGTCCATGAGCGATGAGGACTCCAAGGCCGAGAACCAGGAATCCCTGGAAGGCAAGGAAGAGGAGCAGCCACAGCAACAGGCTGCGGCCGAAGACAAGCCCCGGGACAAGTCCCACAGCTGAGATTAGGCTGAATGTTCGATATCGGCTTTCTTGAGCTGCTGATCTGCGGCGTCATAGCGCTGTTGGTGCTCGGTCCCGAGCGCCTGCCTGCGGCCGCCCGTGCGGCCGGGCGCTGGGTCGCTGGTGCACGGCGTATGGTCGGCCAGTTCACCTCAGAGCTGGACCGGGAACTGAAAGCCGGCGAACTCCGGGACGAGCTTCGCAAGGCAGGAGATGTTGGCCTCGACGATGTGCAGAAAACCGTGCGCGGCGCTCTGGACGAGGCCAAGAAGTATGAGCACATGATCCTGCCCGAGAACGAGACCCAGAAGCCAAGGCCAGCACCTGCGACACGACGGGTTTCCGGCCAGCCAAAGGCCTCCGAGACTCCAGCGCATGATCAGCCGGACACCAGTGACTCCTCACAGACGCCAGATTCCGGCTCTGACGGAAACGAACAACCCAAACGCGAAACCCCGCAAAGTCCGCCGGATAATCGTTCATGAATGCAAAACCCGACGGCAACCAGCTGCCTCCGGAACAGCAGGAAATGCCACTGATCGAGCACCTGCTCGAACTGCGTAATCGCCTTCTGAAAATGGTTCTTGCGGTGCTGGTCTGCTTCGCTGCCATTTATCCGTTTGCCAACGAGCTTTACCTGTGGCTGTCGGAGCCCATACGCTCCCTGTTGCCCGTTGGCCAGACCATGATCGCGACCGACGTTACCTCGCCCTTCTTCGCACCGCTGAAGCTGGCCCTGGTTCTGGCTGTGTTCGCTGCCATTCCGATCATTCTCTACCAGCTCTGGAGCTTTATTGCGCCGGGCCTCTACGCCCACGAAAAACGCCTGGCCTTTCCGCTGCTGTTTACCTCGGTCATCCTGTTCTACGCGGGCGCGGCGTTTGCGTATTACGTGGTTTTCCCGCTGGTGTTCGGCTTCTTTACCGCGATAGGGCCGGAAGGCATCGTCGAATTGCCAGACATCACCAGCTACCTCAATTTCGTACTCAAGATGTTCTTCGCCTTCGGCGTGGCCTTTGAGATTCCGATCGCCACCGTGCTGTTGATCCTTACCGGCGCCACTACACCGGCGGATCTGGCGGCCAAACGCCCCTATGTGGTCGTGGGCTGTTTTATCATCGGCATGATGCTGACCCCGCCTGATATTATTTCCCAAACCCTTCTCGCGGTTCCCATGTGGATCCTGTTCGAGGTCGGCATCCTGTTCGGGCGGCTGGCAAAACGGGAAGTCGCAGACCCGGAAAGCGATGAGCCCGCCGGCGAATGAATCTGGCGTTACTGTTTGACGAGGATTTCGTGGCGACTGACCGCGCCGTTCTGCGCGGTCGGCGCCTGGCACACCTGCAGTCCGTGATCAAAGTCGTTGCTGGCGATACCGTGCCGGTGGGCCGCGCGGATGGCCAGTTGGGAACCGGAGAAGTTATCCGACTTACCGATAACGAGGCGGAACTGCGGGTGACGCTGGATCAGGCTCCGCCGCCGCCTTTGCCGCTCACTCTGATACTCGCCATGCCTCGACCCAAGATGTTCCGTCGCATCCTGCAAACCTGCGCTGCACTCGGCGTGAAGGACCTCTGGCTGATTAATAGCTACAAGGTGGAGAAAAGCTTTTGGCAGACACCGTGGCTCTCAGACGAACAGCTTCGGGAGAACCTTACGCTCGGGCTGGAACAGGCAAAAGACACCCTGATGCCACGAGTGCAGATCCGCAAACTGTTCAAACCCTTTGTGGAAGACGAGTTGCCGACCCTGTTGGCAGATAAGCGAGCCCTGGTAGCGCATCCCGGCACCAGCACCCCCTGCCCGGTACACCTGAACCGGCCGACGGTGCTCTGCATTGGCCCGGAAGGTGGCTTCACGGCTTACGAAGTGGGAAAACTGGAAGAAGCCGGTTGCCAGAGCGTGCATCTCGGCCCCCGTATTCTGCGGGTCGAAACCGCGGTACCGGTGCTGGTGAGCCGGCTGTTCGACGCCTGTCTCTAGAACCTCGGTCTTCTCAGGCGTTCCTTGCCTGCCACCATCGCGTCAGTGGCGTGATAATGGCCACCAGTAGCGCGCCTGCCAGTACACCGAACAGCCCATTGGCCACCGTTGGTACGAGCAAACCGGCCACACCACTGAACCCCTCGGCAAAGTGATGAATGGCGTCGTATACCGGAGTCAATCCGTGAGTAAGAATGCCACCGCCCACCAGAAACATCGCCAGGGTGCCAAGAATGGAGAGCGTTTTCATCAGATAGGGAGCCAGCCAGAGAATGCCTGAGCCTAGTTTCTGGAGCACCGGGCTGTCTTGCTGACTGAGGTAAAGGCCGCCATCGTCCAGTTTCACGATCCCCGCCACCAGGCCGTAGACACACACCGTGATCAGGATGGCAACCACCGCCAACACCATGAACTGCATGCCGATGGTCTGGGTCGTCACCGTTCCCAGAGTGATGGCAATAATCTCGGCAGACAAAATGAAATCGGTGCGGATGGCGCCCTTGATCTTGTCCTTCTCGATCGCTCGCAAATCGGCCTTCGGATTCTTGAGGGCCTCATGCAGTTCCCCTTTGCGCTTCTGATCTTCCTCCCGATGCAAAACCTTGTGCACCAGTTTCTCGAAACCCTCGAAACACAGGAAGGCACCGCCGAGCATCAGCAACGGAGTGACCAGCCAAGGCATGAAAAAACTGATCGCAAGGGCCGCCGGCACCAGGATGGCCTTGTTGATCATGGAGCCGCGGGCAACCGCGAGGACCACTGGCAGTTCCCGGGCAGGCTTTACACCGGTCACCTGCTGAGCGTTGAGCGCCAGATCATCCCCCAGAACACCCGCAGTTTTCTTGGTGGCGGCTTTTGTCATCAGGGCAACATCGTCCAGCACGGTGGCGATGTCATCGATCAGAACCAGAAGGCTGCTTCCTGCCATTGGACAATTCCTTTTTTTATTCAGCCGTTAAGACCCATGGCCTCGGCAGCGATACGATTTTTCACCGGCCCCATCTGGTTGAGCCAGCGCAGGCCGGTATTTCGCAGCCAGCGGACCGGCAGCTCATCACGGCCGAACAACTGTTTGAAGCCCTCCATGGCGGCCATCATGGCGAGATTCTCGCCTTTCCGGCGGCGCTGGTAGCGCGCCAGCACCAGCTCACTGGCTGGATTCAGGCCCGCCTTTTTCGCTCGCGAAAGTTCATCGAGCAGAGCCCGTACATCACCGTAGCCAAGGTTGGCACCCTGTCCCGCCAGCGGATGGATGGTATGGGCCGCATCGCCGACGAGGGCAAAACCGGGGGCAATGTAGTCCTTCGCGTGGCGCTGTCGAAGCGGGAAGGCGAAGCGGCCGGAAATGGACTCTACCGATCCCAGCTCGCGCTCAATAGCACGCTCAAGTTCAGCGGCAAAGTCAGTGTCGTCCAAAGCCATCAGACGCCGCGCTTCCCCGGTATCCTGGGACCAGACAATGGAACAGAAATGCTCATCTCCGGACTCTGGCAGCAAGGGCAAAAACGCCAGCGGCCCGGTCGTCGAAAATCGCTGCCACGCGGTGAAACGGTGGCTCTGGGTGGTTTTCACCGTGCACACGATTGCCTGCTGGTCGTAGTCCCACTCACGGGTTGGCAGGCCGACCCAATGGCGCAGACGGGAATTGGCACCGTCACAACCCACCAGTAGCCCCGCCGACAAGGATCGACCGTCCTCCAGCTCAACCGTGTAAGTTCCAGACAACCGTTTACAGCCAGTAATCCTTGCGCCATCAATCAGTTCGACCGGACTTTGTTCCAGGGACCTGAACAGTGCCCGCACGATGCTGCGGTTCTCGACAATCGTTCCGAGGGCTCTCGCCTGCAGCTCGGCTGCCTCAAACTGTATTCGCCCCGTGCCGTCGCCATCCCAGACCGTCATGGTCTGGTAAGGACAGTGACGACCGGCGGTCACCTCGGACCAGACTCCGAGTTGCTCCAGCAATTGCTGGCTCGCCACCGAAATGGCACTGACCCGTGGTTCGAAATCGGCAACGGTGGTGGCCGAGTCCGGCGCCTCAACCAGAGACTCATGACCGGAGCCTTCCACCAGCCCCACATGCCAACCCTGTCGTGACAGCCCGAGAGCCAGGGCGGAGCCGATCATGCCACCGCCGGCCACAAGAATATCGAACGTTTGCGCTTCACTCATGACCTGGTGCCTCCCGGTTCAGGTTTCCGGGCCGGTCAATCACGGCCCGGCGACCACCCAGGCCCATGGCCTTGCGGGCAAACCAGCGTTTTGCCCCCGGCAACAGATCAAGACCTACCAGGCCGGCATCGCGGGCCGCCGCAACCGGCAGCATGGAATTCCCGAACAAACGCACAAGCGAATCGGAGAAGCGCACCGTCTGCTGCCAGTCCTCCCGATGCAGTGCCTGGTAGCGCTTCAGGACCTCGAGATCGCCAATCGACCTGCCCTGCTCTTCAGCCAGACGGAACTGTTCGACCAGCGTCATGAGCCCTCTCAGCGCGAGATTGAAGCCCTGCCCGGCGACCGGATGCAGGGCATGAGCCGCATTGCCCACCAGGGCAACCCCGGGGCGCACCGGCTCGTCTACCGTCGTCAGGGTCAGCGGGTAATCGTGACAGGCACCGATGCGGGTAAACCTGCCCAGACGCCAGCCAAACCGGTCCTGAAGCCAACGGCATTTCTCGTCGTCGGGCAGCTCCAGAACCTGCTGCAAGACCTCATCGGATAACGTCCAGACCAGTGCCGACTGGTGCCCGGCACGCGTGGGAGAACCATGGGGCAAGAGAGCCATGGGACCGGCATCGGTGAACCGCTCAAAGGCGGTGAACCCGTGGCTGTCACTGGTGGAGACATTGGCGATCAGGGCGTTCTGGCCATAGCTGTGACGATCGGCCCTGAAGCCAAGTTTCTCGCGCAATCCTGAGCGACCGCCATCTGCGACCACCAGACAGCGAGCCGTCAGCTCCGGGGCATCCTCGCCATCCTCCGACAGCCGGACCCGGACGCCGCCGGGGATAGGCGTCATATCTGTCACTTCTGCCGGCGCCCGCCACTGGACATTGGTATCCAGAAGCTCACGCATCAAGCACAAACCCATCCAGCGATTGTCCGCTACGTAACCAAGCGCCTCCTGACCATGCTCGGCGGCATGCAGCCGGGTAGCGCCGAAATGCCCCCGATCAGAAACATGGATATGTTCAATGGGAGTGGCATGCTCGGCGAGCCGGTGCCAGAGCCCCAGCTCTTCAAAGATCAGCCTGGAGCCCCAGGCCAGCGCAGTGGAGCGTGCGTCGTAGCTGGGCTGATAGCTGTCCGGCAGGGCATCGGGAGAGAGTGGAAACGCCTCAACCACCGTCACACGGAGCGACGGCACCATCCGTGCCAACGCCAGGGCCAGGGTTGCTCCGGCAAGGCCACCACCGGCAATGATCAGATCAGTATCTGTCTTGGTCACAGGGTGTCAGTCCGCCATCAGGGCTTCGATTTCGGCAATGGTTTTCGGGACCGCTTCGGTCAGGACCCGGCAGCCGTCTTTGGTCACCACCACATCGTCTTCGATGCGTATGCCGATGCCACGCCATTTCTCATCCACGTCGGTGTTATCCGGCGCAATGTACAGGCCTGGCTCGACGGTCAGGGCCATGCCGGGTTCCAGCTGGCGCCAGGCGTCACCGACCTTGTAATCGCCCACATCGTGCACATCCAGCCCCAGCCAGTGCCCGGTGCGGTGCATGAAAAAGGGTTTGTAGGCTTCGTTGGCGATGGCGTCTTCCAGGGTGCCGGACAACAGCCCCAGATCAATCAGGCCCTGGGTCAGCACTTCCAGCGCCGCCTCATGGGGTCGGTTCCAGTGATTTTCCGGCGACACAGCCTCAATGGCCTGGTACTGCGCCGCCAGCACCACCTCATACAGGGCCCGCTGCTCGTTGCTGAACTTTCCGCTGACCGGGAAGGTGCGGGTAATGTCAGAGGCGTAGCACTGGTATTCACAGCCGGCATCGATCAGAACCAGATCCCCGTCTTTCAGCGGTGCACTGTTCTCGATGTAATGCAGGATGCAGCCATTGGCGCCCCCGCCCACAATCGAAGGATAAGCCGTTGACCGGGCGCCATGATCCATGAAGGTGTGGATCAGTTCGGCCTCAAGGTTGTACTCGAAGCCGCCCTTGCGGGCCCGCTTCATGGCCCGACAGTGTGCCTCGGCGCTGATCTGGCCGGCCTTGGCCATGATCTTGATCTCATTTGCGCTCTTGTACAGCCGCAGGTCATGAAGCAGATGCTCCAGGGCCACGAATTCGCCCGGCGGATGGGCGCCGCTGCGAACCTTGCTGCGAATCATCTTCACCCAGTCCATGACCCGAGCATCGAAATGATCGTCCTTGCCGAGAGGATAATAGACCCGGCTTCGACCCTCGATCATGCCCGGCAGGATGTCGTCGATGTCTGCAATCGGAAACGCATCGTCCAGGCCGTAGCGTTCGATGGCGCCTTCCGGGCCAACCAGGAAACCGTCCCAGAGCTCCTTCTGCGGATTGCGCTCCTTGCAGAACAGTACCGATTCCCCGTGTTCACGGCCCGGAATCAGCGCCAGTACGGCCTCCGGCTCACCAAAACCGGACAGGTAATGAAAATCACTGTCCTGGCGGAACGGATGCAGCACATCGCGATTACGGACACGCTCCGGAGCGGCCGGGATGATCGCAATACTGTCTGGCGCCATACGTTCCATCAGCTTGCGACGGCGCTCGGCAAACTCCTTTACGGGAATCATGGAGTTCATAGTCTCTCCTGCAATCAGGACCCGGCTCAGTGCAGGGTCGGCGAATCAGACTTCGGTGGTTCAGGGGCGTTGAATTCAGTGAACACGGCGAGCGCCCCCAGCCGGATGTATTCGGTAATTTCCAGCAACTGCTGCTCGCTCTCGTCGTCCGCTTCTTCCTCTTCGGACAGCTGGCTGATGGCCACCATATCCTCGATCAGCTCCCGGATCTCATCGGGCGCCTGGCCGAGCGACTCGCCAGCCGACAGTGCCATACCCTCGAGAAATCCCCGCACCCAGGAAACCAGAGCTTCCAGCCGCTGCTCAATGGCATAGTCGTCATCAGGCAGTAAAGGATGGAAACTCATGTCTGCTGATTTCAAGAGCTCCAGGGTCTGTTCATAGGCTTTGTTCATGAACGGAGCGAGATCATCGGACTCCTCGGCCGCGTTCTCGGCCAGCCCCATGTGTTCACACACCATTGCCAGCCATTCCGGCTCTTCAATACGCGATCCGGCCGCCAGGCGACCACAGAGCGCGCCGTGCAATTCGGATGGGTGGCTGAATGCCTTGTGAGCTGTAAAAACGTTGGCCCAGCGCTCGAATTCTGCGGCGCGGGCAGCACCGGAAGTGTCGGTTTCTGACATGAAACAGGCGGATCCTGTGTTAATGGATTAGAGGTCTATCCTAGCATTCAGGCGGTGCCAAGGCACTGCCTGTTGATTTTTATCCGGCGAGCGAACAATATGTTATAACGTATCATTTCTACCGAGAGATAAAGCCATGTCCTTACGAGCCACAACCTGCTTCTTCCTGGCTGGTGCCGCTATTGCCAGCGCTGGCCCTATGTTTGCCAACGACAATCCGGGTGCTCATCAGCACGGTCATGCCGAACTACAACTGGCCATCGAGGGAGAGCAGATTGATCTCCTGTTCACATCGCCGGCCTACAACCTGCTGGGGTTCGAACATCGTGCCCGTTCGGACGACCAGAAAGCTCTGGTTAACGAGGTAACCAACTGGCTTGGACAGACACCCCTTGCGGACACCAGCGAGGGGGGCTGCACCGTCATGAATGCGGTAGTGCATCATCAGGCAGGTGGTGATGATTACGGACACAGTCATGGGCATGACCATGATCATCCGGACGAATCATCCCACTCGGATTTCGAAGTCATCCAGACCCTGGGCTGTCCAGGCCTGAGCTCATCCCAGGCGCTTGCAACACCCATTACAACCCGTTTTTCCGGGATAGAGCATCTCGGCGTTCAGTGGGCGTGGCCAGAAGGTCAGGGCTCAGCCCGGCTGGGCCACGGAGAAAGCACATTTGAACTCCGCGCCCGATGACAGCATTCAGTCCTCGTAGGGCTCAACCCCGGTTGCGACCATAGAATAGGAAGACGTGCCGATGTCGTTTTCGGTGCGGTCAATTACCAGCTTGCCTTCGATCCACACTGGATCGTACAGGGCCTCAAGCGTGAAACCTTCCTTGTACTTGACGTGAATGATCTGATTGGGGGGCGGCGGCGGCACATGAATACAAGCACCGTAGTAGGGCACCAGGAAGAACTCCAGGATACGCATGTCCTCGGTTGTCTTGAGGGGCACCACGAAGCCGGGAATGCGCCCTTCAACATTGCCCATTTCCGGCACAACCCGACCGGTCATGATCTCATCCGGCAGCAGCGGCGGGCCATCGCCCTCGTGCTCAATCTCTGGCATATTCTCCAGCAGCGCCAGATCCTCGGCGGGCATCAGTTCAAGCCAGTCGATCTCCCGGGTTTCAGTCCGGCCTGTTGATGGAAGTACACACACCAGGGTAAGCGCGATGAAAAAAAGCAGCGCAAAGCGCGAACGTGTCGGGGCAGACATCATTGGACCAAAGACTCCTGAAAATACTATTCGGAAACCGCCATCATACACCGGGCCAACGGCAGCCAACATGACCAGCAAGACAGACTCAGCCAGCAACAGTTCCCGAAACACAGAAACTGCGATGGAAGTCAGCGGGCTCGGCTTTTCCTGGGACCCTGTACAGCCCCGCCTCAGCTTTCCGGATATCATACTGAAACGCGGCGAGCACCTTTTCCTGCACGGCCCAAGCGGCAGCGGCAAAAGCACGCTGCTCAGCTTGTTGGCAGGCATGCTTCGCCCGGCCTCTGGCACTGTTCGGGTGCTCGGAACCGATATCCACCGGCTGGGTGCCGGCGCACGGGACCAGTTCCGGGCTGACCACATGGGCGTTATCTTCCAGCAATTCAATCTGGTGCCCTACCTGAGCACACGAGCCAACGTCACCCTGCCCTGCGGACTTTCTGAACTGCGCAAAGAGCGCACCGAACCGACCGTCGCAGCCGAGGCGGAGAGATTGCTTGCCGCCCTGTCGATCCCCGAGGATCACTGGCAGAGGAAAGTCACCAGGCTGAGTATTGGCCAGCAGCAACGTATCGCAGCCGCCCGGGCGCTGATTGGCGCGCCCGGCCTGATTCTCGCGGACGAACCTACGTCAGCCCTGGATGCCGACAACCGGGACCGGTTCCTGGAACTGCTTCTGAATCTTGCGCACCGGCACAACACCTCGGTGCTGTTCGTCAGTCACGACCAGTCCCTGGCCCGCCATTTCGATAATCAGCTGGAACTGCAGGGTGACCGGACATGAAAGCACGCCTTGCCCTGACACTCGCCCTGGCCAGCCTCTGGCACCGGAAAAAAGTACTGGCCCTGGTGTGTCTGACCCTGACGCTCAGCGTTTCCCTGTTGCTGGGCATCCAGTACCTGCGCACGGAGGTCAAACAGTCTTTCACCAGTACCATCAGCGGTACCGACCTGATCATTGGAGCCCGCAGTGGCCAGCTGAACCTGCTGTTGTACACCGTGTTTCATATTGGCGATGCCACCAACAACATTCGCTGGTCGACCTACCAGAGCCTGAAAGACGATAACCGCCTGGCCTGGCTGATTCCGATTTCGCTCGGAGACAGCTACCGGGGTAATCGTGTGGTCGCCACAGATGAGAACTTTTTCAAGCACTTCCGTTACGGCCGCGACCTGCCCCTCGAACTGGCTGACGGCCAGTGGTTTGAAGAGGTCTTTGATGTGGTGTTGGGCGCCGGCGTTGCCCGGTCGCTGGCGCATCAGGTGGGCGAGAAGATTGTGCTATCCCATGGCGGTGGACGCACCAGCTTCTCCAACCACGAAGACACGCCGTTTACCGTCACCGGCATACTGGAGCCCACCGGAACGCCGGTGGACCAGGCCGTGTATATTGGCCTTGATGGCATGGAGGCCATGCACGTGGGCTGGGAATCCGGGGTCGCCATCCCCGGACGGACAATCACACCGGAGCAGGCAAAGGGCCGAGATTTCACACCCGATGCCATTACCGCCGCATTCGTTGGCATTGACCGGCAGATCCTGACCTTCCGCATACAGCGGGAAATCAACCAGTTTGCCGACGAGCCGCTCTCGGCCATACTCCCGGGAGTCGCCCTCAGTGAACTCTGGCGACTGATGGGCCAGTTTGAGCGAGCGCTGCTGGGCATAACCGGTTTTGTCGTGGTAACCAGCCTGATCGGACTAATTGCCGTTCTTCTCACATTACAGGCCCAGAGGGCCCACGAAATCGCCGTACTGCGGGCAACTGGTGCCTCTCCGGCATTGATAGCCTCACTCTACATCCTGGAGTGCGTGGCTCTTGCCCTGGCAGCCTGCGTGCTGGCCCTGGCACTTGGCATGGCGAGCCTTGCACTGGCAAGCCCATGGTTACTGGCCAACTATGGCCTGCAGATCGAACTTCGCCCATTGACGCCCGAGGAATGGACGTTACTGGCCCTGGTTCCGGTTGCCGCCTTCACCGTGGCGCTGATCCCGGCCTTCAACACATGGCGCCAGAGCCGCCGGCTGGGCTTTGGCGAGGCCGCGGATCAGTGATGGGCATCACGCAGGGAACGCAATGACAAGCCTGTAAATTGACCGACTTAGCGTCCACACTTATAGTTGAGCTTAATATCATAAAACCACTGCTGGGCACGTCATGGAACAGTCCGAAGTACAGGCATTAGCGGACAAGCTGGACAGGCTGATTGAACGCTGTCAGAAACTTGAGCGAGACAACGCCACATTGCGGGAGCTGCAGGACGACTGGAACCGGGAACGGGCCCAGCTGGTGCAGAAAAACGATCACGCGAAGCACAAGATCGAAGCCATGATCAGCCGCCTTAGGGCCCTGGAGCATCACTGATGGCACAGCAATCCACCACGGTTGAGGTGAAAATCCTCGACAAGGAATATCTGGTCGCCTGCCCCGAGGAAGAACAGGAGGCACTGCTGCGTGCCGCCCGGCATCTGGACAGCAAAATGCGGGAAATCCGCGCTGGCGGCAAGGTTTTTGGTACCGAGCGCATTGCTGTAATGGCAGCTCTGAACATTACTCACGAACTGCTCGAGCGCGACACCATGTCTGATGCCACCAGCACCTTGCTGCGAGCCATGGACAACAAACTGGACGGCGCGCTGGGTGATGGCTCGGGTCGTTAAATCCCCAGAGAATCTCAGACAAGTCTTGCAATCGGCCCCGACACTGCCCGTATAATGAGAACAACTTCCTGGGCTGTTCGGGATAGTCGGATACGTCCTCGAGCCGATGCGCATTACCCAGGTGGCTACTTCAGGGCATTGTGAGCACGTCCCCGACAGGGGAAAGCCTAATATGTCACAGCGGCCACCGACCTTGAACTTTGGGTTCAAGGGCAACATCCGATAACGGCAGCCCGGGAAGCTTTATTTTGAGCCAGTTTATCGAGCCTCAACCGTTCCAGTCCCATCCTGACACCCTGTCACGCAGTGAACTTCGCAAACGCCTACGGCAGTACCGTCGCGACCTGAGCGTTGAAAAACAGCAGCAGGCCGCCGAGCACCTGGCCCTCAATCTGCTGAAGAATCCAGACCTGCACCGGGCCCGGCACATCGCAATCTATCTGCCCAACGACGGCGAAATTGATCCCCATGTTTACCTGGACATCGCTCGGCGCAAGGGCATCCACTTTTACCTGCCGGTACTGCACCCGATTCATCAAGGCAGGCTGGTTTTCAGCCCGTATCTCGACGGCGTGGAACTCACCGCCAACCGTTTCGGTATTCCCGAGCCCGCCTTCAGCAAAGGCCTGCGACGCCCGGCCTGGGCACTGGATGCGGTACTTTTTCCGTTAGTGGGTTTTGACGA
Organism: Marinobacter sp. PE14; assembly: GCF_053566155.1. Lineage (NCBI taxonomy): Bacteria > Pseudomonadati > Pseudomonadota > Gammaproteobacteria > Pseudomonadales > Marinobacteraceae > Marinobacter > Marinobacter sp. PE14. Next base: position 106,684 of record NZ_JBQXNY010000008.1, read on the forward strand.
ACAGGGGGGAAGACTGGGGATGGGGGGAGGCTTCTACGACAGAACGTTTGCCTTCAGCCGGATACGGCCAAGACTGGCGCCGAAAATGATTGGCCTGGCCCACGACTTTCAGAAGGTGAAAAAACTGCCGGTAGAGCCCTGGGACGTGCCCCTGCACAGCGTGGTGACCGACAAGCAGCGTTACCGTTTCAGTGGCTGACTCATCACCTGGACAGAACCAACAAGGTTGGACGCTCGCGCGTCTCTGTCTTCAGAAGCGTGGATGGATGTGAAACCAGTGATCACAAGGCCGATGGCAAAAATCAGCACAATGGCTTTGATGATGTCAGGCTTGCCGCCCATGGTTTCAGTTCCTCAAAATGCAGTTTTGAAAATGTCGGGAAATCAGTAAGCTATTCTTGACTTCAAGAATCAGAAGAAAGACTAACACCTATCTTCGGTTTTACAATTTTTCACAGATTAAACTTCCGTAAGCTTTCTCAGAGCTTACGAAACGGTTGGGGACACCCTTTCTGAAACTGTGCGGAGCCATGGATGGCGGAGCCCAGGCGACACAGAGATGTGCCGCCAGGAGCATGTTTCTGAAAGGGTGTCCCCAACCGGTTCCCGCACTGAATTCACGAGCTACTAGGAGGACCGGGCGTTACCCTGCCCAAGAAACAGCTGATAAGCCTCATTATCCGTCATGTTTTCATAGCGGAAACCAACCTTATCCAGCATTTTCTCGAAATCCTGCACCTCGTCGTCGTCCACCTGGGCGCCCAGCAACACACGGCTGTATGCTGCACCGTGGTTGCGGTAGTGGAACATGGAGATATTCCAGCGGGTACCAAGAGACATCAGGAACTTCAGCAACGCCCCCGGGCGCTCCGGGAACTCGAACTGGAACACCTTCTCGTTGGTGATGGTCGGCGCGTGACCGCCCACCATGTGACGAATGTGCTGCTTGGCCAGATCGCTGTCTGTTAAATCGACCACCGAGTATCCACTCTCCCGAAGATCCTGAACCAGATCCTCGCGGCCGTGACCACCCGCGGCAATCTGTATGCCAACGAAAATAGTGGCATTGGTGGCATCGGCGTAGCGGTAATTGAACTCGGTGATGCTGCGCTTGTGCAGGGCGTTGATGAAGGTCTTGAAGGCGCCCGGTTTCTCCGGAATGGTCACTGCCAGGATCGCCTCGCGTTTCTCGCCCACTTCCGTGCGTTCGGAGATGTAGCGCAGGCGGTCGAAGTTCATGTTGGCACCGCTCAGGGTGGCAATCAGGTTCTCGCCCTCGACTTTCTCACGCTCGATGTATTTCTTGATGCCCGCCACACCCAGGGCACCGGCCGGCTCGGCAATGGAGCGGGTATCCTCGAACACATCCTTGATGGCCGCGCAGATTTCGTCGGTGGATACGGTGATCACCTCGTCCACGTGATCTTTGCAGATCTCCCAGGGGTACTTACCAATCTGCTTGACTGCCACCCCGTCAGCAAAGATGCCCACTTCATCCAGCACCACACGCTTGCCCGCCTTCATGGCAGCCTGGAGGCAGTTGGAGTCCTCCGGTTCGACGCCAATCACCTTGATTTCGGGGCGCAGATACTTGATGTAGGCGGCCATGCCGGCAATCAGCCCGCCGCCACCAACACAGATGAAGATGGCGTGGATCGGCTTGCTGAACTGCCACATGATTTCCATGGCCACCGTGCCCTGGCCGGCGATCACATCGGGATCATCGTACGGCGGAATGTAGGTGTAGCCGTGCTTTGCGATCAACTCCTGAGCGTGGGCGGCCGCCTCGTCGAAGGCATCGCCTTTAAGAACCACCTTCGCGCCGTGGTCCCGCACCGAACGCACCTTGATCTCGGGTGTCGTTTGCGGCATCACAATCACCGCCTTGATCCCCAGGTTCTTGGCAGCCAGCGCAACACCCTGGGCATGATTACCGGCGGAGGCACAGATGACCCCCTTGGCCTTCTGCTCCTCGGAAAGCTGCGCAATCCGGTTATAGGCACCACGAATCTTGAAGGAGAACACCGGCTGAAGATCTTCACGCTTGAGCAGAATATTGTTGCCAAAGCGCTTGGACAGACTGCGGGCTTCAGTCAGGGGTGTTTCGATGGCCACGTCATAGACGCGCGCATCGAGAATCTTCTTGATGTAGCGTTGCGGCATAGCAGTTCCGGCTTTTGGTCGATGTGTGAGTGATGACTGGCTGAGAAAAACCCACAGTGTAGAAAGTTTGCACGGCAGCCGTCTATAAGCAGAGGTCTCTTAAGCGCTATAATGATGGCAAAGCCAACCTGATTTGCAGCCGGAGCCAATGATGAACCAGGACGAACTGAAAAAAGCCGTCGCCAAAGCCGCCATTGATTACATTGCTCCTCGCCTTGATAGCGAGAGCGTGATCGGTGTGGGCACAGGTAGCACGGCCAATTTCTTCATCGACATGCTCGCGGAACTCAAGACCGAGTTCGACGGCGCCGTTGCCAGCTCGGAGGCCACTGCCGAGCGTCTGAAAAGCCACGGCATCCCGGTTTACGACCTCAACAGCGCCGGAGAACTGGAGTTCTACGTGGATGGCGCTGACGAAACCAACGACCGCCTGGAACTGATCAAAGGCGGCGGCGCCGCGCTGACCCGGGAAAAAATCGTGGCCGCGGTTGCCAAGACCTTCATCTGCATTGCCGATGACTCCAAGATGGTCGGCATACTGGGCAAATTCCCGCTTCCGGTGGAAGTCATTCCCATGGCCCGGAGCCATGTTGGCCGGGAAATCGTGAAACTGGGCGGTGACCCGGTCTACCGGGAAGGCGTCGTGACCGACAACGGCAACATTATCATCGACGTCCACAACATGGATATTTCCCAACCGATCCGGGTGGAAGAGAAGCTCAACAACATCGTCGGTGTGGTCACCAACGGCCTGTTCGCCCGCCGCCGCGCTGATCTCCTGCTGCTGGGCACCAAAGACGGCGTGAAAAGCATCTCCGGCAAAGGCGCCTGACCGGTTCCTGTCGCTCCTCGATGTCGAAGCTGGCCTTTCGGGCCAGCTTTTTTATTGCCTGGAAGGACGAACAACCAAGCGCTTGCTTGGTAATAATATTTAGGCGACACTGCTTCCCATTGATTCCGATCAGGGGGAGCCAGACCGTGTCCGAATACTTCAACGAAACCCATCACCAGGTCCGTGCGACCGCCCGCAAGTTCATCGAAACCCACGTATTACCGCACATCGACGACTGGGAAGAAGCGGGTGAATTTCCCCGGGATCTCTACAAAAAAGCCGGGGATGCTGGTTTGTTGGGCATTGGTTTTCCGGAAGCACTGGGGGGCATCGGAGAAGGCGACATTTTCCTGAAAGTAGCCGTTTCTGAAGAGCTTATGCGCTCCACATCAGGCGGCCTCGTCGCTGGCCTCGGGTCTCTGGATATCGGGCTGCCGCCAGTCGCCAGATGGGCAAAAAAGGACATCCGCGAACAAATCGTGCCGCCGGTGCTGCTAGGCGAAAAAATTGCCGCCCTGGCAGTGACCGAACCCGGCGGAGGTTCCGATGTCGCCAACCTCAAAACCCGGGCAGTCCGGGACGGCGACCATTACATCGTCAACGGCAGCAAAACCTTCATCACCAGCGGTATGCGGGCCGACCACTACACCGTCGCGGTGCGCACCGGTGGCGACGGCCACGGCGGCATCAGTCTGTTGTTGATCGACCGCGATATGCCCGGGTTCTCCACCGGCAGGAAACTGCGAAAAATGGGCTGGTGGGCCAGCGATACCGCAGAACTGTTTTTCGAGGACTGCCGCGTTCCGGCCGACCGCCTGATCGGCGCCGAAAACGCCGGTTTCATCGCCATCATGAGCAACTTCCTGTTTGAGCGCCTTAGCCTGGCTATCATGGCTTATATGACCGCTCAACTGGCCTACGAAGCGGCGCTGGAATACACCCAACAACGCAAGGCGTTCGGACGCAACATTGCGGGCTTCCAGGTGACCCGCCACAAGCTTGTAGATATGGCGACCCAGATCGACGTAGCCCGGGAATACACCTACCGATGCGCCGCCCTGATGCAGGCCGGCAAGAACCCCATCAAGGAAGTGGCCATGGCCAAGAATTTCTCGGTGGATGTCTGCGAAAAAGTCACCCGGGAAGCGGTGCAGCTGTTCGGTGGCATGGGGTACATGCGGGAAACCGTCGTCGAGCGCCTCTATCGTGACGCCAAGATTCTCTCCATCGGCGGCGGCACCACCGAGATCATGAAGGAGCTCATTGCCAAGCAGATAAAACTGTAGCCGCTGCACCCAATGTAACGACCAAGGTTTAGTTTCGAACTGCAGGATACTCCCGTATAATTGCGCCCACTTTTTAACCGCAGTTAAACGTACCTTTAACGTACCAGGAAGGATCGCACATGCAATTCGACAACATCCCCGCAGGCAAGAACCCGCCTGAAGACATCTACGTTGCTATCGAAATCCCGGCCAACAGCTCCCCGGTGAAGTATGAACTGGACAAAGACATGGGCGCCCTGCTGGTAGACCGCTTTATGGCAACCCCCATGTTCTACCCGGCCAACTACGGTTTCATCCCGCACACCCTGGCCGACGACGGTGACCCCCTGGACGTACTGGTTGTGACCCCCTACCCGATCCAGGCCGGTTCCGTGATTCGCTGCCGCCCGGTGGGTGTGCTGAACATGGAAGACGAAGCCGGTGGCGACGCCAAGCTGGTTGCAGTTCCCCATGACAAGCTGACCACCACCTACCATGACGTGAAGGAAATTGACGATCTGCCCGAGCTGCTGCGCGACCAGATCAAGCATTTCTTCGAGAACTACAAGACGCTCGAGCCCGGCAAGTGGGTGAAAGTGCAAGGCTGGGACAACGCCGACGCTGCCAAAAAAGCCATCGTGGATTCCGTGAACGCCTACAAAGGCTGAGCCGGGCTCTTCTTTGTTTGATGGCATAAAAAAACCGGGCTTCGCGCCCGGTTTTTTGTTTCTGGATCAAACTCTTCTGTCATCAGCCCCGGGACAGTAGGTCCCGCATGTCACTGATCGCCGAGTTGGCGCGGGAGAGGTAGGCGGCCATGGTCAGCGAGTGGTTGGCCAGCACACCAAAGCCGCTGCCATTGAGAATCACCGGGCTCCACATTTCGCCCTGGGCGCCCTCAAGTTCGATAATCACCTGCCGCACGCTGGCCATGGCGTTCTTGTCCTGCAGCACTTTCCGGAAATCCACTTCAATTGCCCGGAAGATGTGCAGAAGCGCCCAGGAGCTGCCGCGGGCCTCATAGAAAACGTCATCAATTTTGGTCCAGGGCGTCTTCACATCTTCTCCGGTCGCTTCCTCAGCAAGGGGATCACCGGAGTTCATGGTGATCACCGAGTCTGATACCGACGCCTTGCCAACACTCTCACCAAGCGTACGGGACAAACTCCCGAGGCGAGTCTCCAGATCCGCCAGCCAGTTGCTCAGGTTATCCGCTCGGGCGAAAAACTGGGCGTCAGCCTGTTCCGGGCTCGACAGCCGGTCAAGGTAACGTTTCAGAGCGGTGATGCCCCGACGGTACTCCGCCTCGGTAGACGGGATTGCCCAGCTCTCGCTGTCAAAATGGAACTGGGGCTCGGCAATCGTCAAATCCCGATCTTCCGCCGACTGGCTCTGCGAGCGGCTGATGTCCTTGCGCATGGCGCGCGACAGGTCCCGCAGCTGGACCAGCACGCCGTACTCCCAGTTCGGCATGTTATCCAGCCACAGCCCTGGCGGGAAAATGTCATTGGAAATATAGCCACCGGGCTTGTCCAGCAGGGTTTCTGCGATGCGAATCATGGTGACCGTGGTGGCAAAGCCGGTAATGGGTTCCCTTTCCATGGTGTTGGCCACCGACCTCGTGTGCTCCCGCACCGAATAGGTGTCCGGCTCGCTGCTCCAGATCATGCCGAGCACCAGCGCCACCAGCAGGTAGACCACAACCAACGCCAGAATCAGTTTGCTAATTACGCCGCTGCCACCGGCATAATCCTGAACATCGTCTTTCTTGTCCTTGAAGTACTGTCTGATTTTGCCTGGCATATGACTTTTAATCCCCTGTCTGTTAATTGTCAGCGGCAAACGGCCGGCCCAGATGGTAACCCATGGCCCCGTCGATCCCCAGTTTACAGAGTACCGAGTATTCCGCGGCAGTTTCCACTCCTGTGGCGAACACTTTCACGCCACGACTGTGAGCGATGGCCACCACAGACTCAAGGTAGAAGCGGTTATCTTCATGGGTGTCGATATTGTGGATGAAGCTGTTGTCGATACGTAGGGCCTGAAACCTCAGATTTCTCAGGTAACTGAACGGCACGCCTCCCACCCCGAAGCGGTCGACCAGCACCGGAACATCCAGTCGCCCCAGCGCCCTGACCAGAAGGCCCACCGCGGTCCGGTGGTGATGGATGGCCTGCTCTGAAATACCGATCCAGAGATTCCGTGCCAGCGGACCAGCCTGCTGCAGCTGGTCCAGCAAATCCGCGCGAAAGGCCTCACTGGCCACGGAGGCATTGCCGAGCGAGACCGCCAGCGGCTGATCAGGGCTCTGTTTCAGGCGATCGAGCACCCGCTGGACCAGCAGACGATCAAGATCCGAGATCAGCCCGAAACGCTCCGCCATCGGTACAAAGGTGCCTGCTTTCAAAGCCCCTTCGCCGGAATCAATCCGCGAAAACACCTGATGATAGACCGGCATGAGCCGGCCCTCGTTCACCATGGGCTGGAGCCAGAGCGAGACGGCCTGCCGGCGGATCGCCTCACTGATAATCACTCGCCAGGTTTCGAGGTTGTGATGACCATCCTTTTCAGGGTCAGCCAGATGACAGCCAGTCTCGGCCCTGCTCTGGGCAGCGCGCAAAGCTTCATCCGCGGCCGCCATCAGATCCCGGGCACCACGGCCGTCCAGCGTTCTCGCCAGCCCGGCATGAACAGCGGTATCCATCGGCGAAGCAAGATCTGCATATACCCCATCGAGGTCCGTGACCAGCTGACGACACCAGACACCGGCATCAGCCGGCATCGCACCGGGCAGAAAAATGGCAAATTCGGCGCCCGTTCGGCGCCCGGCAAACGACCCGGCATGCTGCATGACGAATTCGCCAATCCAGGTTGCCACCCGCAGCAGCAGGCGGTCGGCCTCGCTCCGGCCATAGGCCTGGTTATATCCCGAAAAGTCGGCCAGTTGAATCAGCATGAGAATTCCGGGAGCCGCCTTTTCCTCGGACTCCACCTCCACTTTCAGGCGCTGGTCGAAGGCACTCCGGCTGGCCAGCCCGGTGACCGCATCCTCGTTGTTCACCCGGCGCAGGTGCTGAATGAGTTTCGCCTGGCCTTCGAAGAGCTGGCCCAGGTCATCCGCCATCCGGTTCATGGCGTCGGTCACTTGATTGATCTCGCGGGTCGACTTGATAGAGACCCGCTTCCTGAAATCCCGCTGGCCGAGGGCCTTTGCCTGATCCTCGAGAGCATGAAGCGGGCGCAGGGTACGACGAAGCAGAAGGAAAACCGCAAACAGTCCAATCCCCCCGATAACGGCTGTACTGGCTGTCAGCCCTATGGTTATTCGCCAGAGGTCCTCATAGGCGCGACCGGGATGGCTGATTACCTGCACAGTTCCCAGGCGACTCCAGCCACGGACGACTTCTGCCTCGGCAACCGGCAGCGGAAGATCTGCGAGGTCGCGGAACCAGGCGGGGACAGCCACTTTATTCAGCGTCATGGCCCGACCGGCAACCTGCTCGCCCTGATGATTCAGATAGCTGACTGACAGGTAGCGACCACTATCAAACACCGCATCGATCAGGGAGGCGGAGGCGACCGGATCGCGGCCGTCGATGGCATTGGAGAGGGACAACCCGATGGCGGTGGCCCCGTCACGGGCATGACCTGCCAGCTGATCCGAGACATAGTCCCGGAAATAACCGTAGCTGGTGATAAACACCGCAACCAGCAGGGTAACCAGCAGACTTCCGGTCAACACCAGAAGCAGGGTTCGCAATGTGACCGCACCCTGTTGCGTCTGCTTCAGGGGGATGTGCTTCCGTGCCATGGGGAGCTTCTCCGGATTGGCTGTGAGCCAGCCGGCCAGGTGATTGTGACCTGCACCGCAGAGTTGACAAACATTTACATAGCGCAACCTACGCCGACAACATTAAACACTATAGACTCTGCAAAAGGACTAAGGTTGAAAAATCGTCCGCACCGGGAAAGGACGACCAATAACGAAAAAGAGACAGGCCCGAGCAACATGAACGACGAAAGCCAGAAAGAAAAACTCAGGCAGCATTTCGCACGCCGTGTGACAACCCAGGCCCGGGTTGTTCTGGATACCTGGCAGAAAATTCACGAAGACCGGGACAAGGCTGCGGCCCATCGCAACGAGTTCGCCGCGGCTGCGGACAAACTGGTGCGCTACGCCCAGCGGTTTGAAATGGACAGCCACGCCCGGGCCGGTCAGACCACGCTGGCGCTGATCAACCAGTGGGAACCGGGATCTGCCCTGAACGAGAGCCTCGAGAGACAGCTGCAGGATGCCATCGAGACCCTGTCCCAGAGCACTCTGCGCAGGACCGACCTCAACAGTTCCGAAGCGCCCCACCAATTTCGTCGCACCCCGGTTTACATTGCCCTGGCCAACCAGGAAATGGCAGCCCGCCTGATCCGGCAGCTGGAATTCTTCGGCTTCCGGGCCTCGGCCTTTGCCAGTGCCGATGAACTGACCGAAGCCTGCGCACTGCACAAGCCGGAAACCATCCTGGTAGACGTCAATTTCGGCGGCTCGCCCAATGCCGGCATTACCACCATCGAACGCCTGCAGGAACGACACGATACGCCCATTCCCATTATTTTCATGAGTGACGAGGACGGCTCCATCGAGACCCGTCTGCAGGCTTCCCGCTGCGGCGGGGAAGAGTTCTTCTACCCTGCCGTCGATCCGGGGCAACTGATCGAAAAGATCGAGACCTACACCCACGGCAACACCGTGGAGCCCTATAAGGTTCTGGTTCTGGATGATTCCCGGGCTCAGGCCAAGTATATGGAAACGGTGCTAAAGAAAGCGGGTATGACCGCCCACATCATCACCGACCCGATGCAGATCATCCACGCCCTGGAGGAGTTCTCGCCGGAGATCATCATCCTCGACATGTATATGCCGGGCTGTACGGGCATGGAAATCGCCCGGGTTATCCGCCAGCAGGACCGTTTTCACAGCGTGCCCATCATTTACCTCTCGGCCGAGGAAGACGTGACGAAACAGCTCCATGCCATGAGCCTGGGCGGCGACGACTTCCTGACCAAACCGATCGACCCGAAACACCTGATTGCCACGATCCACAACCGCGGGCGACGTGCCCGCTCGTTGCTGGCCCTGATGATCCGTGACAGCCTGACGGGCCTGTTCAACCACACCCACACCCTCCACCTGCTGGACCAGGAGATTGTGCGGGCGCGCCAGAAAGAACAGCCGCTGTGCTTTGCAATGATCGACATCGACTATTTCAAGAAAGTGAACGACACCTTTGGCCACCCGATCGGCGACCGGGTGCTGCGCAGTCTGTCGATGTTCCTCAAGCAACGCCTGCGCAAGACCGACCACATCGGCCGCTACGGTGGTGAGGAATTTGCCATCATTCTGCCCAACACCCGCCCGAGCGATGCCCGAAACGTTCTCAATGAAATTCGGGAGCGGTTCTCCGAGTTGCTGCAACCGGCCGGCGACCGGGAATTCAATGTCACCTTCAGTTGTGGCATCGCGGCCTGGGACGACAACACCTCCCAGGCACTGTGCGAGCGGGCCGACCGTGCGCTCTACAGCTCCAAGGAGCTGGGCCGCAACTGCGTGACCCTGGCCGATTGCTGAATCCGGGCCGTGCCGGCCCGAATCCCTCCCTCCAGACCCTTCAGACAATTTTCGCTCGGGCATGGCTCAGTCACTGCCCGGCTGCTACCTTTTATGAAACCAACGTCGTATGGAAGTTCGTTCCGCCGTTCACGACAATGATTGTCATCAGCGGAAAGATCCCGTTTCGATTCATTTGCCGTCTTTTTACGACCAATGGACAACAGGGACGATTGTCAAAAAGTGTTGATCTGAACAAAACAAGCACGCACCATTGGCGGAACATGCCGCTAAATTCGGCGATCCTGTAAAAAGACATCAAGGCAGACAGAACCATGTCGACAATTCTCGTGCTCCATGGACCCAACCTCAACATGCTCGGTACTCGCGAGCCGGAGGTCTATGGTTACGAGACACTGGCGGACATCGACGACCGTTTGCGCTCACTGGCGGCAGAGCAGGGTCATCATCTGCTGCACCTGCAATCAAACGCCGAATACGAACTGATTGAGCGGGTTCACGAGGCCCGGGCGGAAGGCGTGGATTTCATCATCATAAATCCGGCGGCCTTCACCCACACCAGCGTTGCCCTGCGCGACGCCATGCTGGCCTCGGGAATTCCCTTTATTGAAGTGCATCTTTCCAACGTGCATGCCCGGGAACCGTTCCGGCATCACTCCTATTTCTCGGATATCGCCGAAGGCGTTATCTGTGGGCTGGGTAGCCAGGGGTACGACCTCGCACTCCAGGCAGCCCTGAAACGCATTCACCGATAGACCTGACAAAACGGGACTGGACTGACTATGGATATTCGTAAAATCAAGAAACTGATCGAGCTGCTCGAGGAATCTGACGTCGAGGAGCTGGAGATTCACGAAGCCGACGATTCGGTGCGCATTTCCCGCCGCCGCGAGCCGGCTGCCGGCCCCCAGTACATGAGCCATTATCCGGCCCCGGCACCCCAGGCCGCTGCGCCTGCCGCCCCGGCTCCGGCTGGGCCTGCGGAAGAATCCTCCGCACCTGCCGCCCCGACCGGCCATACCCTGAAATCCCCGATGGTAGGCACGTTCTATCGCTCCCCATCGCCCACTGCCAAGGCGTTCGTGGAAGTCGGCCAGACCGTCAATGTCGGTGATGTAGTCTGCATCGTGGAAGCCATGAAGATGATGAACCAGATCGAGGCGGACAAAAGCGGAACCGTCACGGAGATCCTGGTCGAGAACGGCCAGCCGGTTGAGTTTGACCAGCCCCTGGTCGCCATTTCCTGAACGGGGTAATAGTTACTCATGGCCATGTTAGAGAAAGTACTGATCGCGAACCGGGGTGAAATTGCCCTCCGGATTCTGCGCGCCTGCAAGGAACTGGGCATCAAGACCGTGGCAGTGCACTCCCAGGTCGACCGTGATCTGATGCATGTTCGCCTGGCTGACGAGTCGGTCTGTATTGGCCCCAATAGTGCCACCGACAGCTACCTGAATATCCCGACCATTATCAGTGCCGCGGAAGTCACTGATTCCGTCGGTATCCATCCCGGCTACGGCTTTCTTGCCGAAAACGCCGATTTCGCCGAGCAGGTTGAGAAAAGCGGCTTCCGGTTTATCGGACCGAAAGCCGAAACCATACGGCTGATGGGCAACAAGGTGTCCGCCATCAACGCCATGATCAAGGCCGGCGTTCCGACCGTGCCGGGCTCCGATGGCCCGCTGGACGACGATGAGGAGCGGACCCTGAGGATTGCCCGGGACATCGGCTACCCCGTCATGATCAAGGCGGCTTCCGGTGGGGGCGGCCGCGGGATGCAGGTGGTCCATTCTGAAGCCGCTCTGCTCAAAGGTGTCCAGATCACCCAGAGTGAAGCCAAAAATGCCTTCGGCGACCCGACCGTGTACCTGGAAAAATTCCTCGAAACTCCGCGGCACGTCGAAGTCCAGGTACTCGCTGACATGCACGGCAACTGCATTCATCTGGGCGACCGCGACTGCTCCATGCAGCGCCGGAACCAGAAGGTAATCGAAGAGGCCCCAGCCCCGCACATCAACCCGGAATCCCGGGAGCGCACCCTTAAGGCGTGCACCGATGCCTGCAAGGAAATCGGTTATGTGGGCGCCGGTACCTTCGAATTCCTGTACCAGGACGGCGAGTTCTATTTCATCGAAATGAACACCCGGGTCCAGGTGGAACACCCGGTTTCCGAAATGGTTACCGGTGTGGATATTGTCCGCGAGCAGCTCCGCATCGCCAGCGGCCTGCCACTGCAGTACACCCAGGATGATATACGCATTTCAGGCCACGCCATGGAATGCCGGATCAACGCGGAAGACCCGAAAACGTTCGTTCCCAGCCCGGGCAAGGTTTCGCATTACCACGCCCCCGGCGGCAATGGCGTCCGCGTTGATTCCCACCTTTACAGCGGTTACACGGTTCCACCCTTCTACGATTCCTTGGTGGCCAAGTTGATCACCTGGGGCGACGACCGTGAGATCGCACGACGGCGCATGAAGAACGCCCTGGACGAACTGGTGGTCGAGGGCATCAAGACCAATCAATCTCTGCATCGGAAACTGGTACGCGATGGTGGCTTTAAACAGGTAGACTTCACCATCCACTACCTCGAGAAACTGATACGGGATTAATGATGCCCTGGATACAACTCCAGATCCCGGCTGATCCGGACAACGCGGATCAGCTGGAGGATCTGCTCATGGAGATGGGCTCTGACGCCGTCTCCATGGAAGATGCCGCCGACCAGCCCCTCTATGAGCCGGACCCCGGCACCACCCCTTTATGGAGCCAGACAACTGTGACTGGGTTGTTCGATTCCGGCCGGGATATCGAGCAGCTCTGCGCCGACATCCGGGATGCCTGGCACCAGCAAACCCAGCAGGCCCTTCCGGAAATCGAAGTCACGCTGGTTGAGGACAAGGATTGGGAACGGGCCTGGATGGACGATTTCCAGCCCCTGAAATTCGGCGAGCGGCTCTGGATCGTCCCAAGCTGGCATGATGCACCTGACCCGGATGCGGCGAATCTGATGCTGGACCCCGGTCTGGCCTTCGGCACCGGCACCCATCCAACCACGGCCCTCTGCCTCGAATGGCTTGATGGCCAGGACCCCCATGGCAAGCAGGTGATCGATTACGGCTGTGGCTCCGGCATTCTCGGCCTTGCGGCCCTGCTCCTTGGCGCGGACCATGTGGTTGGTATCGATACCGATCCGCAGGCCCTCGAAGCCAGCCGGGAAAACGCCCGCCGCAACGGTGTCGAAGACAGCAGGCTGGACCTGTTCCTGCCAGACAACGAACCCGAGACCAAAGCCGACATCATGCTTGCCAACATCCTGGCCCAGCCCCTGATCAGCCTTGCTCCCCATCTTGCATCGCGGACCAGGCCCGGCGGCGATCTGGTGCTGTCCGGCATCCTGTCCAACCAGGCACGGGAAGTAATGGCCGCCTACGAGCCATGGTTCGTAATGGACGAGCCCGAGCAGAAGGAAGAGTGGATACGCCTCACAGGACGGCGCCACGACAGATGACGAAACCGGTCTTAACGACTAAACTCCGAAACTCGTAGCCTAGTCGCTTTCAGGAAGAAGCATGACCCAGAGCAGCCTGCAGACACAGTGCCCGAATTGCCAGACCCGGTTCCGGGTAACCGAAGAACAGCTTGGCATTGCCAAGGGCAAAGTACGCTGCGGGAACTGCATGAAGGTGTTCAATGCCATTGAGCACCAGGTTATCCCGGGCGGTGGCGAGAAACCACGAACCCCGGCTGCCCCGGCGAAACCCGCAGACGCATCATCATCTGCCGGTTCTGCCTCCGGCTCCGGTGTCAGCGAGGAAGATTTTGTCTTCGCCGATAACCCGGAAGAGGATGCGGCGGAAGGCCGTTACGCCGGCACCAAGCTGACCTTCTCCGATGACGAGTTAAGCGACAGTTTCCGCAGTTTTGATGAGCGCGACGAAGCAGACTACAAAGACGCTGACTCCGACAGCCCCGATGAGCAAGTCGATGAAAGCTGGGCCGAAGCCATTCTTCAGGATGACGAGCCAGCATCCCGAAAACCCTCTGCCCCCCAGCGCCCCGAGCC
>NZ_JBQXNY010000009.1:0-5312 GCF_053566155.1 Marinobacter sp. PE14
ACGATGTAGAATACGCCACCTTGATTGAGCAACAGCTCAAACGCTCTTTAAAAAGTTGACCAAGTAATTCGTGTGGGCGCTGGCCGAGGTGTTTCGGGTACGAAATATCAGGACAGTGACTCGTCGAAATTGAGTTTTGTCTTGAGCAAGAATAGAGAGTCTTCGGATTCTTGTATGATTTAAACTGAAGAGTTTGATCATGGCTCAGATTGAACGCTGGCGGCAGGCTTAACACATGCAAGTCGAGCGGTAACAGATCTAGCTTGCTAGATGCTGACGAGCGGCGGACGGGTGAGTAATGCATAGGAAACTGCCCAGTAGTGGGGGATAGCCCGGGGAAACCCGGATTAATACCGCGTACGCCCTTCGGGGGAAAGCAGGGGATCTTCGGACCTTGCGCTATTGGATGTGCCTATGTCGGATTAGCTAGTTGGTGGGGTAAAGGCTCACCAAGGCGACGATCCGTAGCTGGTCTGAGAGGATGATCAGCCACATCGGGACTGAGACACGGCCCGAACTCCTACGGGAGGCAGCAGTGGGGAATATTGGACAATGGGGGCAACCCTGATCCAGCCATGCCGCGTGTGTGAAGAAGGCTTTCGGGTTGTAAAGCACTTTCAGTGAGGAGGAAAAGTTGGTCACTAATATTGGCCAGCCTTGACGTTACTCACAGAAGAAGCACCGGCTAACTCCGTGCCAGCAGCCGCGGTAATACGGAGGGTGCAAGCGTTAATCGGAATTACTGGGCGTAAAGCGCGCGTAGGTGGTTTGATAAGCGAGATGTGAAAGCCCCGGGCTTAACCTGGGAACGGCATTTCGAACTGTCAGGCTAGAGTATGGTAGAGGGTAGTGGAATTTCCTGTGTAGCGGTGAAATGCGTAGATATAGGAAGGAACACCAGTGGCGAAGGCGGCTACCTGGACCAATACTGACACTGAGGTGCGAAAGCGTGGGGAGCAAACAGGATTAGATACCCTGGTAGTCCACGCCGTAAACGATGTCTACTAGCCGTTGGGACTCTTGAAGTCTTAGTGGCGCAGCTAACGCACTAAGTAGACCGCCTGGGGAGTACGGCCGCAAGGTTAAAACTCAAATGAATTGACGGGGGCCCGCACAAGCGGTGGAGCATGTGGTTTAATTCGACGCAACGCGAAGAACCTTACCTGGCCTTGACATGCAGAGAACTTTCCAGAGATGGATTGGTGCCTTCGGGAACTCTGACACAGGTGCTGCATGGCCGTCGTCAGCTCGTGTCGTGAGATGTTGGGTTAAGTCCCGTAACGAGCGCAACCCCTATCCCTAGTTGCTAGCAGTTCGGCTGAGAACTCTAGGGAGACTGCCGGTGACAAACCGGAGGAAGGTGGGGATGACGTCAGGTCATCATGGCCCTTACGGCCAGGGCTACACACGTGCTACAATGGTGCGCACAGAGGGCTGCAAACCCGCGAGGGGGAGCCAATCTCACAAAACGCATCGTAGTCCGGATCGCAGTCTGCAACTCGACTGCGTGAAGTCGGAATCGCTAGTAATCGTGAATCAGAATGTCACGGTGAATACGTTCCCGGGCCTTGTACACACCGCCCGTCACACCATGGGAGTGGATTGCACCAGAAGTGGTTAGTCTAACCTTCGGGAGGACGATCACCACGGTGTGGTTCATGACTGGGGTGAAGTCGTAACAAGGTAGCCGTAGGGGAACCTGCGGCTGGATCACCTCCTTAAACGAAGCCGAATGCTTCGGTCAGAGTCCACACGAATTACTTGGTTGGCTGAATAAAGAGAGCAGATGGGTCGTTGCAGGCCCGTGTTTTTGGGTCTGTAGCTCAGGTGGTTAGAGCGCACCCCTGATAAGGGTGAGGTCGGTGGTTCAAGTCCACCCAGACCCACCAGAATTACGTAGCTCGTCGTTGTGTCCGGACTTGCATAGCAGGCTATGCGGCGCCCGAACACGCCTAGATCTACGCAATTCTTGATAGCTTTATATTGGGGCTATAGCTCAGCTGGGAGAGCGCCTGCCTTGCACGCAGGAGGTCGGCAGTTCGATCCTGCCTAGCTCCACCAAATCACAGATTACTGACTAACTCCGGTTAGCAGTGTACAGAAACAAGTTTTTCAGTGTCGTGACAATGTCACGGGAATGACTGAAGCCCTTCTTTCTGATCACTGGGTCAGATTTGCTCTTTAACAAATTGGACGAGATAGAACACGATTGATGGATTCCATTATCTCCGGAATTCATTGATCAGAGTGATAACGATTTCAAGCGTTATCCGGTGTTGTCGTTGAAGTGGTTGTTATATTGCTTCAAGTGGCTGTCTCGAAGAAAACGCCGAATCAGGCTTGCCTGGTGAGGACGTGACTTCGTGATCAGTTGTCTTGGGGTTATATAGTCAAGCAACTAAGCGCATACGGTGGATGCCTTGGCAGTCAGAGGCGATGAAAGACGTGGAAGCCTGCGATAAGGTTCGGGGAGCTGGCAAACAAGCTGTGATCCGGGCATTTCTGAATGGGGAAACCCACCGACTTTCGGGTCGGTATCTTGCACTGAATACATAGGTGTAAGAGGCGAACCGGGGGAACTGAAACATCTAAGTACCCCGAGGAAAAGAAATCAACCGAGATTCCCTAAGTAGCGGCGAGCGAACGGGGATTAGCCCTTAAGCTAAACAACTGGTAGGAGAAGGCTCTGGAAAGTGCCGCCATAGTGGGTGATAGCCCCGTATCCGAAACCTGAGTTTAGTGAAATCGAGTAGGACGGGACACGTGATATCCTGTCTGAACATGGGGGGACCATCCTCCAAGGCTAAATACTCCTGACTGACCGATAGTGAACCAGTACCGTGAGGGAAAGGCGAAAAGAACCCCTGTGAGGGGAGTGAAATAGATCCTGAAACCGTATGCGTACAAGCAGTCGGAGCGGACTTGTTCCGTGACGGCGTACCTTTTGTATAATGGGTCAGCGACTTATGTTCAGTGGCGAGGTTAACCGTTTAGGGGAGCCGTAGGGAAACCGAGTCTGAATAGGGCGATTTAGTCGCTGGGCATAGACCCGAAACCGGGCGATCTATCCATGAGCAGGTTGAAGGTTGAGTAACATCAACTGGAGGACCGAACCCACTGTCGTTGAAAAGCCAGGGGATGACTTGTGGATCGGAGTGAAAGGCTAATCAAGCCCGGAGATAGCTGGTTCTCCCCGAAAGCTATTTAGGTAGCGCCTCGGACGAATACCACAGGGGGTAGAGCACTGTTTCGGCTAGGGGGTCATCCCGACTTACCAACCCGATGCAAACTCCGAATACCTGTGAGTACTATCCGGGAGACACACGGCGGGTGCTAACGTCCGTCGTGAAGAGGGAAACAACCCAGACCGCCAGCTAAGGTCCCCAAGTACCAGTTAAGTGGGAAACGATGTGGGAAGGCTCAGACAGCTAGGAGGTTGGCTTAGAAGCAGCCATCCTTTAAAGAAAGCGTAATAGCTCACTAGTCGAGTCGGCCTGCGCGGAAGATGTAACGGGGCTCAAACTGGTCACCGAAGCTGCGGCTGCATACTTTGTATGCGGGGTAGGGGAGCGTTCTGTAAGCCTGCGAAGGTGAGTTGAGAAGCTTGCTGGAGGTATCAGAAGTGCGAATGCTGACATGAGTAACGACAATGCGGGTGAAAAACCCGCACGCCGGAAGACCAAGGGTTCCTGCGCAACGCTAATCGGCGCAGGGTGAGTCGGCCCCTAAGGCGAGACCGAAAGGTGTAGTCGATGGGAAACGGGTTAATATTCCCGTACCTTGGATAGCTGCGATGGAGAGACGGAGAAGGCTAGGTGAGCCGGGCGACGGTTGTCCCGGTTTAAGCGAGTAGGGAGTGGACTTAGGCAAATCCGGGTCCACAATCTCGAGACGCGACGACGACTGCTCTTTTAGAGCGGGAAGTCATTGATGCCATGCTTCCAGGAAAATCTTCTAAGCTTCAGGCTATTCGAGACCGTACCCCAAACCGACACAGGTGGTCAGGTAGAGAATACCAAGGCGCTTGAGAGAACTCGGGTAAAGGAACTAGGCAAAATGGTGCCGTAACTTCGGGAGAAGGCACGCTGGTGTTAGGTGATACCCCTGCGGGTGGAGCTGAAGCCAGTCGAAGATACCAGGCCCCTGCGACTGTTTATTAAAAACACAGCACTGTGCAAACACGAAAGTGGACGTATACGGTGTGACGCCTGCCCGGTGCCGGAAGGTTAATTGATGGGGTTAGCGCTTGCGCGAAGCTCTTGATCGAAGCCCCGGTAAACGGCGGCCGTAACTATAACGGTCCTAAGGTAGCGAAATTCCTTGTCGGGTAAGTTCCGACCTGCACGAATGGCGTAACGATGGGGGCGCTGTCTCTACCCGAGACTCAGTGAAATTGAAATCGCCGTGAAGATGCGGTGTATCCGCGGCTAGACGGAAAGACCCCGTGAACCTTTACTATAGCTTCACAGTGAACTTTGAGCATGTTTGTGTAGGATAGCTGGGAGGCTTTGAAGTGGGAACGCCAGTTCTCATGGAGCCAACCTTGAAATACCAGCCTGACATGTTTGAGGTTCTAACTTGGACCCCTTATCGGGGTTGAGGACACTGTGTGGTGGGTAGTTTGACTGGGGCGGTCTCCTCCCAAAGCGTAACGGAGGAGCACAAAGGTGGGCTAAGCATGGTCGGACATCATGCGGTTAGTGTAATGGCACAAGCCCGCTTAACTGCGAGACAGACACGTCGAGCAGGTACGAAAGTAGGTCATAGTGATCCGGTGGTTCTGTATGGAAGGGCCATCGCTCAACGGATAAAAGGTACTCCGGGGATAACAGGCTGATACCGCCCAAGAGTTCACATCGACGGCGGTGTTTGGCACCTCGATGTCGGCTCATCACATCCTGGGGCTGAAGCCGGTCCCAAGGGTATGGCTGTTCGCCATTTAAAGTGGTACGCGAGCTGGGTTTAGAACGTCGTGAGACAGTTCGGTCCCTATCTGCCGTGGACGTTGGAGATTTGAGGAAAGCTGCTCCTAGTACGAGAGGACCGGAGTGGACGAACCTCTGGTGTTCGGGTTGTCACGCCAGTGGCATTGCCCGGTAGCTATGTTCGGACAGGATAACCGCTGAAAGCATCTAAGCGGGAAGCCCCTTCCAAGATGAGATCTCCCTGGACCCTCGAGGTCCCTGAAGAGCCGTTCAAGACCAGGACGTTGATAGGTCGGGTGTGTAAGCGCTGCGAGGCGTTGAGCTAACCGATACTAATTGCTCGTGCGGCTTGACTATATAACACCCAAGACAATTGCGGATAACGCA
>NZ_JBQXNY010000010.1:0-2763 GCF_053566155.1 Marinobacter sp. PE14
CACCCAGGCCCATGACCTCACCGGTAGACTTCATTTCCGGCCCCAGGATCGGATCTACTGCCGGGAACTTGTTGAACGGGAACACCGACTCTTTTACCGCGTAGTATCGCGGAATGATTTCCTGGGTGAACTCCAGCTCTTTGAGGGTCTTGCCGGCCATGACCCGGGCTGCCACCTTGGCCAGGGACACACCGATGGCCTTGGAGACGAACGGAACGGTACGCGATGCCCGCGGGTTTACTTCGATCACGTAGATCTCGCCGTCCTGCCAGGCCAGCTGCACGTTCATCAGGCCGATTACATCCAGCTCGATAGCCATCTTCTTGACGGCATCACGCATCTCGTCCTGAACCTGCTGGGACAGGGTATACGGCGGCAGCGAACAGGCGGAATCACCGGAGTGCACGCCGGCCTGCTCAATGTGCTGCATGATGCCGCCAATCACCACATCCTTGCCGTCGGAGATGGCGTCGATGTCTACCTCGATGGCGGCGTTCAGGAAGTGGTCGAGCAGAACCGGGCTGTCGTTGGAGACCAGCACCGCGTTGCGCATGTAGCGCACCAGCTCTTCCTCGTCATAAACGATTTCCATGGCACGGCCACCCAGAACGTAGGAGGGACGTACAACCAGCGGGTAACCGATTTCCCGGGCCGCCAGGATGCCTTCCTCGTGACTGCGCACGGTGGCGTTTTCCGGCTGCTTCAGGCCCAGGCGGGTGATCATCTGCTGGAACCGTTCCCGGTCCTCGGCGCGGTCGATGGCGTCCGGGCTGGTGCCGATGATGGGCACGCCGGCCGCTTCCAGGCCGCGGGCCAGTTTCAGCGGGGTCTGGCCACCGTACTGCACGATCACGCCCTTGGGCTTTTCGACGTGAATGATTTCCAGCACGTCTTCCAGGGTAATCGGCTCGAAGTACAACCGGTCGGAGGTGTCGTAATCGGTGGACACGGTCTCCGGGTTGCAGTTGATCATGATGGTTTCATAGCCGTCCTCACGCATGGCCAGGGCCGCGTGCACACAGCAGTAGTCGAATTCGATGCCCTGACCAATCCGGTTGGGGCCGCCACCGATCACCACGATCTTCTCACGATCGCTGGCGTCCGACTCGCACTCTTCCTCATAGGTGGAGTACATGTAGGCGGTGTCAGAGGCAAATTCGGCGGCGCAGGTGTCCACTCGCTTGTACACCGGGCGGATACCCAGGTCGTGGCGCAGCTTGCGCAGGCTCACCTCGGAGATACCCAGCAGCTTGGCTAGGCGGGCGTCGGAGAAGCCTTTGCGCTTGAGGCGGAACAGGGTGGCCTGGTCAATATCGGCCTTGCCGGCACTCTTCAGCGCCTGCTCTTCCCTGATCAGATCCTCGATTTGCACCAGGTACCAGGGATCCACGTGGGTATGGGCAAACACATCCTCCACGGACATTCCAGAACGAAAAGCGTCGCCGATGTACCAGACCCGATCGGCACCGGGCACGTTCAGCTCGCTGATCAGGGTTTCCTGCGAGTCCTCGGAACTGAGGCTTTCCAACTTCTCATCAAAGCCCTCAGAACCCACTTCCAGACCGCGCAGGGCTTTCTGCAGGGACTCCTGGAAGGTGCGGCCGATAGCCATGACCTCACCCACGGATTTCATCTGGGTGGTCAGGCGGGCGTCGGCCTGGGGGAATTTCTCGAAGGTAAACCGGGGAATCTTGGTGACCACATAATCGATGGACGGCTCGAACGAGGCCGGAGTGACGCCGCCGGTAATTTCGTTGCGTAGCTCGTCCAGGGTGTAGCCCACGGCCAGCTTGGCGGCGACCTTGGCGATCGGGAAGCCGGTGGCCTTGGAGGCCAGCGCCGAGGAGCGGGACACCCGGGGGTTCATCTCGATGACGACCATGCGACCGGTGTCCGGATTCATCCCGAACTGCACGTTGGAGCCGCCGGTTTCCACACCGATTTCACGCAGGACTGCCAACGAGGCGTTCCGCATGATCTGGTATTCCTTGTCGGTCAGAGTCTGAGCCGGCGCCACGGTGATGGAGTCACCGGTGTGCACACCCATGGCGTCGAAGTTCTCGATGGCGCAGACAATGATGCAGTTGTCGTTTTTGTCCCGGACAACTTCCATCTCGTACTCTTTCCAGCCGATCAGAGACTCGTCGATCAGCAGCTCGTTGGTCGGAGACAAATCCAGCCCCCGGGTACAGATTTCTTCGAATTCGTCGCGGTTGTAGGCAATCCCGCCGCCGGAGCCGCCCATGGTAAAGGACGGGCGGATGATGCAGGGAAAGCCGATCTCGTCAGCGACTTTGCGGGCTTCTTCCATGGAATGGGCGAAGTTGGCCTTGGGGCATTCCAGACCAATCTTCTTCATGGCCTTATCAAAGCGGTCCCGATCCTCAGCTTTATCAATGGTGTCGGCATTGGCGCCGATCATTTCCACACCATGCTTTTCCAGCACACCCTGTTTTTCCAGCTCGAGCGCGCAGTTCAGCGCGGTCTGGCCGCCCATGGTGGGCAGCAGGGCGTCAGGCTGCTCTTTCTCGATGATCTTTTCGACGGTCTTCCAGGTAATCGGCTCGATGTAGGTGGCATCGGCCATGACCGGGTCGGTCATGATGGTGGCCGGGTTGGAGTTAACGAGGATAACCCGGTAACCCTCTTCGCGCAGCGCCTTGCAGGCCTGGGCCCCGGAGTAATCAAACTCGCACGCCTGCCCGATCACGATGGGGCCGGCGCCCAGGATCAGGATGCTTTGGATGTCGGTACGTTTTGGCA
>NZ_JBQXNY010000011.1:0-245 GCF_053566155.1 Marinobacter sp. PE14
AACCTCTACGATTTTCGGGAAGGAAGGCGCCTCGGCGGTAAACGCCAGGCCGTTCACACTGCCGAACCTGAGGCCACTGCTGACTTCGGTCGCCTGGACGTGTTGAATATCTAGGTAGCTAGTGTCCGAACAGATGCAGGAAAGGCAGGGTCCATAGCCCGAAGAGGATAAGCAGCCCACCGGTGACCTTCCGGAACAACTGGTGGCTCTGCAAGCCTCGGATCCAGTTGGCCGCAAAACCTGTT